>JBAZSJ010000007.1:88287-144176 GCA_041662485.1 Opitutaceae bacterium
TCCAGTCACATATCGATGTGGCCAACAACGCGCCGAGTTGCGTGGAGATCAACGCTCCTTACGTCATCGTGCGCGGCATTAAACTCTCCGGGGCGCAAAAAGATGCCATTTACCTGGGCAAGGCGGCCCACGACGTATGGATTGAATCGTGCGACATCAGCGGTTGGGGTCGAATCGCGGCCGATGGCTGGGGTAAAAATCTCGACTCGGGCATCCGCGCCGATGCGCCCGAAGTCCACCGGATCGTCATCCAAGGCAACCGCATTCACCACCCGCGCTCGAACTCCAACGACTGGACTCAGCCCCGAACGATCACCGGCGAAAAACTCTCCGCCCATCCGAACGGCCCCCAAGGAATCATGTTCATCAATTCCAAGGGAAACAACGTGATCCGCTTCAATGAAGTGACCAGCGATGAAGCGCATCGTTTTAATGATGGCATCGGCGGCGGCGCGAACTTCAGCACCGAGGGATTCCCCGGCCCCGATTCGGACGTTTATGGAAATATCGTCCGCAACTCCATTGATGACGCTCTGGAAATCGAAGGAGGCAGTCGCAATGTTCGAATCTGGGGTAACTACCTCGACACCACTTTCACCGGTGTCGCCACCGCATCATGCAGCGTTGGTCCTCTCTATGTTTTTCGCAATGTGCTCGGACTCACTCGATCCCACTCCGGGCCTTCCGACGGAGCGGATAACACCGGTGCTTTCGGGAAACTGGGCAACAACCGCGGCTTCGGTGACGGGCGGGTTTATTATTTCCATAACACCCTGCTTCAGCCGAAACCCAAAGGCGCAACCCGGCCCCTTGGTGCGGCCTGGGCTCTCGCCGACTGGGGCGGTCGCATGACCCAAACCGTCAGCCGCAACAACATCTGGCAAACCGTGGCCGGACTCGAACAGGTGGTGATCGCCTCCATGGGCAACCACATAAAAAACCCCTTCAGCGTTATCGACCAAAAACATTCCCCCACCAACGACCTTGACTACGATTTGCTGAACAACCTGCCCGACGTCGCCTCGAGCAACTATACCCACGCTATCTATGCTCTGCCCGTGTTCGCCGATACCAATCCCAGAGACAGCCTCAACTTCGGTCTGGCCCCCTCGAGCCCCGGCTTTGATGAAGGAGTGATCATACCCAACTTCAACGACGGCTTCAGCGGCAAGTCACCCGACATCGGTGCTCAGGAAACGGCATCAGAATCTTTGTTGTTTGGCGTTTCCGCCTACGCTCATGCGGACCACGCCGAGCCAGTGAAGTAACCATGCCCATCACATAGGCTCTCCTGAACCTCAGCGCCTGGACACGGGGAAATGTGTAAAATCGCCAAACCTTTTATCCGGGCTATCGTTTTTATCGGGCTTGGCCTGATCGCGACCGCGAACGCCACCCCTCCGGCGTGGGATCTCTCCACGCTCTCGCAGCCCCCGACAATCTCGGCAACCGCGCCCGAGGTTCCCCTGATCGAAGGCCTGCACGCGGTCTATTTCGACGGCCTGCCCTGGCGCGGAAACCCCACCCACGTTTTCGCCTACTACGGCATCCCGGCCAACGCCTCTCCCGATCACAAAGTCCCCGGCATCGTGCTCGTGCATGGCGCCGGCGGAACCGCATTTTCCGACTGGGTCAAATTGTGGGTGAGCCGTGGATACGCCGCCATCGCCTTCGACGACGAAGGCCAGTTACCCGTCGGCAAATACAGCGCCTGGACCCGCATCCCCGACGGCGGCCCGCGTCGCGCCGATATCCCTCAACTCAACTGGCCGGTCACCGACCAGTGGATGTATCACGCCATCGCCAATACAATACTCGCCCACTCGCTGCTCGCCTCGCTTCCCGAAGTGGACGCCAACCGCATCGGGGCCACCGGCATATCCTGGGGAGCAGTCATCCTCTCCAACGTTGCCGCCATCGACACCCGGCTGATATTCGCCGCGCCCGTTTACGGCTGCGGCTTCATCTCGGAAGAGTCGGACGACGGCTCCACCTTCGTCGGCCAGAAAGGCACACCTGAACAACGCGCCGCCTGGCGCGCACTCTGGGACCCCGCTGCTCGCTTACCCCAGGCCAAGGTGCCCCTGCTCTGGGTCGCCGGCACCAACGATTTCGCCTTCACCATGAAAGCTTGGCAGCAGTCGTATCGTATCACGCCCGGCACCCAGGCAATCTGCCTGCGTGTGCGCATGCGCCACGCCCACGGCGGACCCGGTGAATCCCCCGAAGAGATTCACGCCTTCGCCGACAGCATCGTCGGCAACGGCGTTCCGCTAACCCGCGTGCTTAAACAAGGAACCGAAAACCAATCCGCATGGGCGAGCTACACATCCACGACACCGCTGAAACGCGCCGAACTCAACTTCACCCGAAGTTCCGGACGCTGGCAGGACCGAGTCTGGGAAACCATCCCCGCCACGATCAAAGAGGATCGCGTGGTCGCAGATCTGCCGTCCGACACGACCACCTACTACTTCAACCTGATCGATGATCGCGACCTGATCGTCAGCACCGAGCACGTCGAGCTCCGCCCGTAAAACCTTCTAGACTCTTTATTCCATGAAAATCCGCATTCTCACCCTCCTGCTGTGCTTTTGCTCCGCCGCCATCCTCCCGGCTTCGGCCGACGGACTCAAAATCGCCCTCATCGGTGACTCGACCGTCTGCAAATACCCCAAGGTATCCCGCCAACACGGCTGGGGCGAGCTGCTGCCCGAGTTTATCGCCAAGGACACCCTCGTCATCAACGAAGCCAAGGGCGGTGCCAGCACCAAAACCTTCCCCGTCGACCGTTGGGATCGTGCGCGCGCCGCCAAACCCGACTTCATCCTGATTCAATTCGGCCACAATGATTCGCACGCCAAAGATAAACCGGAGTCCACCGATGCCGCCACTGACTACCGCGAAAACCTCCGTCGTTACATCGCCGAAGCTCGCGCGATCGGCGCGCAACCGATCCTCGTCACTCCGGTCCGCCGCCGGTTGTTTCAAGCCAACGGAACACCCACCACCGAACTCCATGCCTACGCCGAAGTGATGAAAGCAGTCGGCGCCGAACTCTCCGTCCCGGTGATCGATCTCTACACACTGAGCGGCAACCTCTACCAAAAACTAGGCGAAGAAGGTTCGACTGCCTTCACGATGAACCAGCCCGATAACGCCGACCACCCCGGCAAAGGCGACCGCACCCACTTCACCGAACACGGTGCTCGCGAAATGGCCAAGCTCGTCGCGGAAAGCCTGTATGGCATCGCCCCCGGCCTGGCAAAGTGATCAAACCCGTCGATCCCTGGGTTTCCGTTCAGCCCAAGTCTTCCAAAACACGTGCATGCCCCGATTCCTCCGACCGGTAAAAAGCCGGAGATCGCGCCCAAAATCTGGACCGCCGGCACTCTCACCTATACGGGAGCCGCCCTCGTCCCGCTGTTTTTCTGGCTGCTCTTCGGCGACTTCGCTTGGTCGATGCGCGACCGCTCGATCGGCCAGATGTCCGCCTGGTATCTGAACCACCTGAAGGTATCCAACCTCGCGTTCGGGCTCCTCATGAGCTCTCTACCGGTGCTCATCGGCCTCATCCTCGGCCCGATTATCAGCGTCAAATCCGACCACCACCGAGGCAAATGGGGGCGCCGCATCCCGTTTCTGTTGGTGACGACGCCGCTGGCGACCTTCGGCATGCTCGGCTTGGCCTCCACTCCGTTCATCGCGAGATGGGTGCATGGCTTTTTTCCGGAGCAAAGCGCCATGCTCGTCGCGCTGATCTGCTTCGGTGTGTTCTGGACGTCCTTCGAGGTCGCGACCATCGCCGCCAACGCGGTCTTCGGCGGACTGATCAACGATGTCGTGCCCCGTCCGCTGCTCGGCCGATTCTACGGCATGTTTCGCGCGGTCAGCCTGATCGACGGCATGATTTTCAACTACTGGCTCATGGGCAAGGTGCCCGACCACTTCAGCATCATCATGACCGGCATCGGCCTGTTCTACGGAGCCGCGTTCATGTGGGTGTGCTTCAAGGTCAAGGAAGGCGACTACCCGCCGCCTCCGCCCGAAGACAACTGCGGACCGATGACAGGCCTGGTCGCCGGCACCAAGACCTACGTGCGCGAGTGCTTTGCCTCGTCCTACTACCGATGGGTCTTCGTGATGCTCATGGCAGCGGCTCTGGCCTTCGCTCCCATCAACACCTTCGCCCTGCCCTACGCCCTCCACCTCGGACTGAAAGAAGACACCTACGGAAAATTCCTGGCCCTGACTTACGTGATCTCGTTGTGCCTGGCCTATCCGCTCGGCTGGCTGGCGGACAAATTCCACCCGCTGCGCATGGCCATCGTGACGCTGCTCGGCTATCTCGCGGTGACGGTCTGGGGCGGCCTTTACGCGACCACGCCCGGCACCTTTCTGTTTTGCTGGGTGCTGCACGGCGTGTTCTCCGGATGCTACTTTACCGGCGCTGCCTCGCTCGCAATGCGCCTGTTTCCGCAAAACAAATTCGCCCAGTTCCAATCTGCGGCCGGCATCGTGGCCAGCCCGGCCCAAATGACGCTGGCTCCCCTGCTCGGCATGATCATCGACCGAAGCGGAAACACCTACAGCTACACCTTCGTCGGAGCCGTGATCCTTGCCGTCATCGCGATAGCCGCGGCCATCCAAGTCTACCGCAAATTCATACGCCTGGGAGGTCCCGACAACTACGTCGCACCGGTATAATAAACCCGACCTAAAAGTGGACGCGGCGTCCCGCCGCGTTTTCCCAACTAAAAAGCGGCAAGATGCCGCTTCTACTTTTATCACCCGATTACTTCGTCAACCAGCCGCGGAGCCTCAACCGGCGCCGCACTGAAACGAACCGCCTGCGCGACGCTCTCGCGCGCTCCGACTAGTTTGGCCTCGTCGTTCGCATGCACCACCGCGATCACGCCGCCTGGCGGCACGCGTTCGCCGATTTTCACCAGCGCGCTGAACCCCACCGCGTGATCCACCGCATCCTCGGCCTTCACGCGGCCGGCACCCAGCTTGAGCGCCGCCAGCGCGATCTCCATCGCCCCGACCGACTGCACATAACCGCCGGTCGCGCTCTTCACCTCGGCGCGAAACCGTGCCTGCGGCAGCCGAACCGGATCGTCGATCACGCATCCGTCGCCTCCCTGAGCCGTCACAATCTCGCGGAACTTCGCCAACGCCCCGCCGCTTGAAATTGAATTTTCCAACTGCATCCGTGCCTCCGCCGTCGTCTTGACGGTGCCCGCGAGCAGCAGCATTTGCTCCCCAAGCGCATACGTCACCTCCATCAAATCCGCCGGACCTTCGCCTCTCAAACACGCCACGCTCTCCGCAACTTCGAGCGCGTTGCCCACCGCACGGCCCAGCGGCTGGTCCATCGCGGTCAGCAGCGCACGCGTCGGTTTCCCCATCGTGTTGCCGATGTCCACCATCGCCTGCGCCAGCGCGCGCGCATCGGCCTTGTCCTTCATGAAAGCGCCGGCCCCGAATTTCACATCGAGCACGAGCGCGTCGATGCCCTCGGCGAGTTTCTTGCACATGATCGACGCGCAGATGAGCGGCAGGCACTCGACCGTCGCGGTCACGTCGCGCAGCGCGTAGAGCTTCTTGTCCGCCGGCGCGAGTTCCTTGGTCTGCCCGATGAGCGCGCAGCCGACCTTGTCCACCTGCGCACGATACTCGTCCATCGAAAGCCCCGTGCGAAACCCCGGGATCGCCTCCAGCTTGTCCAACGTGCCGCCGGTGTGTCCGAGACCGCGCCCGCTGATCATCGGCACGGCCACTCCGCACGCCGCGACCATCGGCGCAAGGTGGATGGAAACCTTGTCGCCGACGCCACCCGTCGAGTGCTTGTCCACCTTCGGCGCGCGCACCGCCGACAGATCGGCGAACACGCCCGACTTCATCATCGCATCGGTCAACGCCACGGTCTCCACCGTGTTCATCCCGCGCACAAAAATCGCCATCAACATCGCCGACAACTGGTAGTCCGCCCACGACCCATCGGTCGCCCCGCGCACAAACGCCGCGATCTCATCCGCCGACAGGGCATGCCCGTCCCTTTTGCGGGCGATGACATGCTGCGGAAACAACGGCGTGCTCATCCCTCCACCCCACCGCCCGCCGGCATCCGGCGCAAGCCCCCGATCCGGTTTGTCACTTAATAAGTGACAAACCGGATCGGACCTCCGCCGTCATTTCGCCGCAAGTTCGTAGGCCAGTTGCGTCCCTTCGGGCGTCACCGTCTGCGCCTGCAGCACCCACGCATCGCCGTCGCGGACAAGCCCCACCTCCCGCTGTCGCTTGCCGGTGGCGTCAACCGCCCACGCCCGCCATGTCTTGCCGGCGTCCAGCCGCAGTCGGATCTCCGCCCCTCCGGCCCGCACCAAGTGGGGCGCTCCGCCCCGTGAAACCTGCAACCGCCGGTCTTGGTCGGCAAACTTCATGCCCGTGGCCAGCGCATCCGTCAGATGCGTGACCAGCACCCGTCCGCTTTTCGCCAAAGGCATTCCATCGAGCGAGATCACCGAAACGGTCCCGAAGGTCGTTCCGTTTTTGACCGTCACCCGCGCGCCTTCGGACAGCTGGCCGGCCGGCAGCACGAACAACTCGCTGCGTTCCGTCACCACCTTCACCGCTCCGTCCTGCTGCCGGAGTTCGATCTGTCCCGTGTCACTCGTGAATTTCGATCCCTTTTCATCCGTCGAGTCAGGGGGCAACACGCCGTCGGCCTCCAGCCGGCGCGCGATGCCCTCGTTCGCACGATAGATTTTGATGCCCGGTTTTTCCGTGGAAACCGACGCGCCGCCCACGACCGCGTCCAGACCATGACGGGCCAGTTCCTCCGCCGCGGAGCCCGTTCCCGAGCCGATGCGCGTGACGAGGCCCAGCCGTGAAAACTCCGGAGGGAATCCCTTCCCCTGCGCGGCGAACACCTCGGACGCCCGGACCGCATAACCGATGGCGTGACGCCCCGGAGCAATGTCTCCCCGCCGGAAAAGCAGCGCGGACACACGGTCGGCCAGCAAGCCTATCGGGTCCTCGGCGATCGAGAAGATGCTGTCGGCTCCCCCCTCAAGGGCCGCCGCGCGTTTCGCCGCATAATCGAAATTATAGAGTCCGTCCCAATCCTGAAGCGAAGCATAGGCGGGCATGAGCACCCCGCCCTCCGCCCGGTATTGGTTGGGCCGGACGAAATTGAATTCCGACACGACGTAGGGTTTGCCCCACAGACGGGCCGGCATCATCGCGCGCGGAACCTGCGCGGCTGAACGCACCGCGCTTGCCTGCACGAATCCATTGGGCAGAGACCACTGCTTTTCGGGAAAGCTCGGATGGTCCCAATACTCGTGGTTGTCCACGTAGTCGTAGCGCTCGCGCAGGAAGGCCTGCCCCTGCGCGCTCACGAAATTCACGCCCGTGAGCGGCGCCTTCACGCCGATGGAACGCAGGAAGGCGAACATGCGCGCATCCGACGCGCCCTGCCGCTCGTTCAGGAAACGATTGAATCCGACGGCGCGGTCGCCTCCGGATTTTTCACTGTTGCCGGCTTCCTTCCACCACGACGCAAACGCCTCGTCGTAACGCCGCCGCACCTCCGGGGTGCAGTTGACCCAGACCGTCAGCGTGTCCTCGTTTACCGGACAGATGCCGATCAAGGCCGGGTCCGCCGCCCACGTAAGCCCGGTGTAGGAATTCTGGTGGGTGAGCAGGCTCTGCGCGAACCGCGTCCACGCCGCAAACGCATCCTCGGAGACCGGCACCAGCGCCTTGAATTGCGCCATGGTGTCCGCCTGCGGGTCGATCCCCATCGCCGCCATCTCGTCCTTGCTGAAGCCGCGTATGGTGAAGAGGTCGATGTTCACATAAATCCCGTGGCGTTTCATCGCGGCGAACAGGTAGTCCAGCTTGTCGAGCTGCGCCGGATCCGGCTCGTGCGAGGGACCGCCCTTGGCGATCAGGTCCCGGTCATAATGGTGGAAGCGCACGGTGTTGTAGCCCGAGGCGGCCAACCGCGCAGCCAGCCGGTCGGCCTCGGCGTGCTCCAGATAGTTGGCCGTAAAACACAGGTTCACGCCCCACAGGCGCACGCGCGCGCCCGGTTTTCCGGCAAACTCGAAGTGCCCCGCCGGCGTCGCCACCAGCGCCCCGTGTTTTCCTGCGGGCGCATCGGCGAGCTTGGAAAAATCAAACACGCCGCCCTGCTCGATCTCGACCGAGTGCGCGTAAGGCGCCCACTCCGGCCCGGCCTTCACCACCAGTGGAATCATGGAACGCGAGGGCGCTATGTCGTCCGGCGAGCCCGACATCCCCGCCACCATCCACAGCGCGTCTCCCTCGGCTTCCAGCGCGACCTCGACCACCGGCTTTTCCTCCAGGACAAACCGTGACACATAAAGTCCGACCGGGCTGCTGGCGTTTTCACCCCGCCAGCCCACCACGGCGTTGGATAGCGACGCCGGCTGCCACCAGTTGCCCAGGTCACGACCGGCCTGCACCTCTTGCACTCCCTCCGTGCCGTCGGTGTAGCGGACGCGCAAGCGCCCCACTGCCGCGCCATTGGCCGGCAACCACGCCCCCGAATGCAGCAGATAAAGATTCCGCCAGACCGGCCTGTCCGGCACGGGCACCACCGCCGAGACCGCCGCGCCGCCCCGTCCGGAATGGCCCAGCACCAACGCCGCGCGACCGTCATTCGTCGCCGGATCGGCGATGTCGAAAGTCACTCCCGCCAGCGTCTGCGTCCCCGGAGCGAAGACCGCCAGATCGTTGGTCGGCCCCTGGTCGGTCCAGCCGCCCTTGAGGTCGCCCGCCACGTCGTCGCGAAAACCGCGGTTGGCCGCCCCGCGCAACGAAACGGGAACACTGAGGTAGGGAATATGCCGCAGACCGAGCTTGAGAGCGGCTTGTTTGAGCGGGCCGTCCGGCAGTGAAAACTGCAGGCGCACGGTGTAGGCGTCCTGCTTCCACTGGCGGTTGTCCTGCACCAGCACGCCAAAGACGCCCTTGATCTCGATCATGCCGGTCGCGGCGGGCAGCAGCAGCGTGCGTTCCCTCATCGCCGGCTCCGCCAGCACGGTCTTGCGCTGCGATTGTTTCGGCAGCTCCCGCGCCACGCCGTCAAGCACCACGGACCGGCCCGCGCCCAGCTCCAGCGGCAACATCGCCTGCAACGCCAGCTCCCGCGTCTGAATCCCCTCGGAATGCGTCACCTGATAGTCCGCCTCGAACGACCGGCCGTCGGTCCGCGTGATGCGCTCGCCATAGGCGAGCCGGGCATTGTTGCCTTGGATTGCCAAAGCGCCGCGCGTCTCCCAAGTCGGATCGCCTCTCTTGGGATAACCCGGCTCCGGGCGGGCGCCTTCCTGGGAAACCGCCGCCCAGTCGGGGCTGAAATGCATCAGCGCAAAGTCGAGCCCGTCGAACGAGAAGGCCCCGTTCGCCCGCAACCTGAGGTTCGACACCTCGGGCGTATTCTCCGCCGCCTTCAGCGAAAACACGCCAAACACAAAACCGATCGCGAGAAACCGAAAGCAACGGGATATCATGGGGAATGGACAGTGAACAGAACGTCAGCCCTCCGTTCCACCCAAAACCAACATCGTCCCGCTGCCGCGGAAGAACTCGTAATCCACCGTCACGATCCGCGAGTCGACGCCCGTTTTCGCCAGATCCACCCGAAGCCGCGGCAGTTCAGCATAAGGCAGTCCGTCCGGACCGCAGACCGGATGAATGCGCACCTCGCCCCGACTCACGCGCACCAACTCGCGGCAGGCGGCCAGATGAAAGTCGTAACCGAGCATCCGCCGATAGATGAACAGCAGGTGCGCGCACAGCACGAGGTCGAAGCTTCCGTCCTCAAACGGCAGCCGCGGCAACGCCCCGCCGACATAACGGCCCTGCAAAAACCCGTCCTCGTAATCATCCAAAAAAAACGCCGCCGCCGAACGCCGGCTGGCCTCGGCCTCGTCAACGGAAGCGAAGGATTTGAACGTCAGCAGTTCCGGCTTGGCGCGCATCTGCGCAAGCGTGCGCGCGTAATCGAGCTGCACATGCGCCGCGAGCGTCGTCGACGGACAACCGTAAAGCGGGTCCACCGCGACCGCCGCGATGCCGGCGCGGTTGGCCTCGGCGGCAAACGACGACGGCCCCGCCGCGACATCGAGCACCGCGCGGCCTCGCAAGGCCGCCGGATCGAGCGAGAAGAAGCGCGTGTATTCGGCCAGCGTGCGGCCGAAGAACGCGAACGAGGAAAGTTCAAACACAGGATTGGAAGCGGAAGACAAAGATGACCGGGAAATGGAGTTCATGATAAAGGCGTGAAGCGGTTGGGCATGGGTTTCGGACAACAAAAAACCCGGCTCGAAAAGGAGCCGGGCTGGCGGTGGCTGGGTTTACGGCGGAACGGGTCCGCCGCGCGTTTCACACGCGCCTCACCATCGCCAGGCCGCGCCACGCCACCACGCCGACGCGCGCGCACCCTCAAGGGCGGCGGCCTGCGAACGGTTGGGCGTGCATATGAACATGCCGCCACAGTTCTCGGTCACGGTCCGCTCGCAAGCGGAAAACGAACGCCGAAGACCTTGCCCTGCGCACGCCGCCGCGCAGGATGGGCTTCCTCATGAACCCCCAAGTCGTGGTCGTCGGCAGCTTTGTGCAGGACCTTACCTGGCACTGCGCCTCCTTTCCCAAGCCGGGAGAAACCGTCATCGGAAATTTCTCCACGGGTCCCGGCGGCAAGGGCTCCAACCAGGCCGTGGCGGCGGGACGCGCGGGCGCGGCCACGCTCTTCATCGGCGCGGTCGGCCGCGACGCCTTCGCGTCGGAGGCCAAGGCCTTCTACTCCGCCGAGGGCATCGCCGCCTGCTTCGTGGAAAAGCCCAAGCACGCGACAGGCACCGCCGGCATCCTCGTCAATACCACCGGCCAGAACGAGATCATCGTCGCTCTCGGCGCCAACGCCCACCTGGCCAAGACCGACATTGATCCAAAACTCATCGCCGGCGCGAAAATCGTCGTCACCCAGCTCGAGTCCAACCTCGCCACCGCCGCGTTTGTTTTAAAAACCGCGCGCGCCGCCGGCGTCACCACCGTTCTCAACCCGGCGCCGATGCGCGCCGATTTCGACCCGACGATCCTGAAACACGTGGATGTGCTCATTCCCAACGAGGCCGAGTTCACCGCGCTCGTGAATCTCCTGCCGGCCACCGGCCGCAAGGACTTCACCGAGACCGCGCTCAGCCTGCTTTCCAACGACGACATCCACGCGCTCTGCCGCGCCCTCGGGCCGGCCGTCGTGATCGTCACCCTCGGCAAACGCGGCTGCCTCGTGTCGCAGGCGTCCGGACCCGTCTTTATCCCGGCGCACAAGGTCAAGGCGGTTGACACCACCGGCGCGGGCGACGCCTTCGTGGGCGGTTTTTCGGCGGGTTTCGTGGAGTTCAACGGCGACATCGTCGCGGCGGCCCGCTTTGGCGTCGCCGTGGCCGCGCTCTCCGTCACCAAGCAGGGCACGGCCCCCGCGATGCCGACCCGGCGCGAGGTCGCCAAATTCCTAAATGGGCGTCCCAAAAGGTAGGGACGGACCGCTGGGCCGTCCGGTTGGGCGTGCGCAGGCCACAGGAAAATCGCGGCGGGCCCAGCGGGCCCGCCCTACCTCAAGCCAGCTTTCAGACGCCCTCTAAAGAACTGAGCCGGCGGTGCCACCTGCCTCCGCCGGGTGGTCCGTGATCTCCACGGTGAAAACCGTGCCCCGGCCGGGCGTGCTCTCGACCGTGATGTCGCCGCCCAGCAGCCGCGCGAGTTCGCGCGAGATCGAAAGCCCGAGCCCCGTGCCGCCAAATCTACGCGCGATGGAAGCGTCGGCCTGCACGTAGGGCGTGAACAACCGCGCCTGCTGTTCCGCCGTTATGCCCATGCCGGTGTCGCGCACACTGAAGCGCACCCGGCCCGCGCCGGCCGCAGTCACCGCCACCGTCACGCCACCCTGCGAGGTGAACTTCAGCGCGTTGGAAATCAGGTTGCTCAGGATCTGCCTCAATCGCGGCCCGTCGGTGTGGATGATCGCCGGCACTTCGGCATCAAGGTGGAGGTCGAGAGTCAGCGCCTTCGCCTGCGCCGAGCCGCGGAAGAGTTCGCATATCTCCGTGGCGAACGCCTCGACGGACAATGGTGCAACCTCCATTTCCATCCGCCCTTCTCCGAGTTGCGCATGGTCGAGCAGGCCGCTGATGAGCTTGAGCAGGCTCTCCGCCGAATGCTCGATCAGATTGAGCGTCTCGCGTTGATCCGGGGTCAGCGGCTCTTCCTGCAACAGGCTGACCAGCCCGATCACGCCGCCGATCGGGGTGCGAACCTCATGGCTCATCACCGCCAGGTAGCGACTCTTCGCGCGATCCGCCTCCTCGGCCGCTTCTTTCGCGCGTCGCAGTTCCTCCTCGGTCTTCCGGCGGGCGGCCACCTCCTCGCGTAACCGGCGGTTCAGCCGCACGAGCGGCAGCAGCCAACCGAGCGCGCCGGCCGCGACCACGGCGAGTCCCGCGAGTGCCCAATAAACCCAGCGCAAGTCGGGCTTGGGGTCCGGATCGTAAAGAAAACCGTCCAAGGGAAAATCCTTCGGCAGCATGCCGAAGTCCGCATACGTGTCCGCCATGTGCCGCCAGCGGCCCGGATTCATGTGTCCCACCTCGATCAGGCCGGGATGCATGAGCTGCGCGGTATGCTCGGCCTCGAAGACCAAGTGCTCGCGGCTGCTCTTGCAGCCGTAGTCGCGCAGGAGCAGGTCGATGATCTCGTCGGGATGCGCGAGCGCGTAGTCCCAGCCCCTGAGGCTCGCCTCGCGAAACGCCTTCACGCGCGCGGGGTGCCGGCGAATCTGTTCCCCGGTGGTGAAAAGGTTGTCCCCGTAGAAATCGATGCCGCCCGCACGAGGCGTGAAGGCGAGATACTTGAAACCCGCCTGATCCAGCTCGAACGGCTCGTCGGTCGAGTAGCCCGACATCGCGGCCACCCGCCCGCTGACGAGATCCTTCACGTCGAAGGTGTGGTTCTCCACGTGAAGCTTCTCCGGATTTACGCCCTCGTCCCGGAAGTAGGCGAACAACTCGGCCGACAGCGGCTCGATCATGATCGGCTTGTCGTGCAGGTCCTGCAGGTCGTTCACGCCGGAATCCTTGCGCGCCAGCAGCACGAGCGCCGAATGCTGAAAGATCGTCGCCAGCACCACCACCGGCTTTCCCTGGCCGCGCAGCAGCAAGATGTCCGAGGTCCCCACGCCAAACTCCGCGCGGCCGGCGAACACCGTCTCCGCCGGGTCCTGGCCGGGCGTCGCCTCGATCAGGTTCACCTCAAGCCCGGCCTCGCGATAGTAACCCTTGGCGATGGCCGCGTAATAACCGGCAAACTGAAACTGATGCCGCCATTTCAACTGCAGACTCACCTTATCCAGCGCAGGTGTCGCCGGCGCATCCGCCCCGCGCAGTCCACCCAAGGAAATCAACAGCAGGGCCGCACAGGCCCAAACCCGCCCCAAGCGTTCGCAGTTTAAAAGTCGCATGGCAATTTCCCGTGGCCGGCGAGTCTTCACGCCGCCCACAGGCTAGCAAGTTAAAGCGGCCCGGCGGAAAAAGCGGCTTTCCGCGCGCCGCGCACCGGCTAGGCTGCACGGCCATGACGTTCACGTCCGCCCAACTGGCCCTGATGCTCGACTCGACCAACCTCCGTCTCGACGCGTCCGAAACCGACATCGAGCAACTGTGCCGCGAGGCCGCCGTCCACCGCTTCGCCTGCGTCATGATTTATCCCGCCAGCGTGCCGCTCGCCGCCCGCGTCCTTGCCGGCACCGGCCTGAAGATCGGCACCGTCATCGGTTTTCCCAGCGGCCGTTTTTCCACCGACGCCAAGGCCGCCGAGATCACCGCCGCCCACCGCGCCGGCGCGCACGAGGTGGACATCGTGATGAACTACCCCGCGCTGCTCGCCGGCCATGCCGCCGAGGTCGCCAAGGAAGTCTCCGCGCTCACCCGCCTCGCCCACGACAACGGCCAGCTCATCAAGGTCATCGTCGAAACCTGCTTCCTCGACGAGGCCCGCAAGCTCGCCGCCCTCGCCATCTGCGAGGACGCCGGCGCCGACTTCATCAAGACCTCCACCGGCTTCGGCACCGCCGGCGCCAAGGTCGCCGACATCGCCGCGTGGGCCGCCGCCCGTCGCGGCAAAATCCAGCTCAAGGCCTCCGGCGGCATCAAGACCCTCGTTGACGCCCTCGCGCTCATCGGCGCCGGCGCCACCCGGCTCGGCACCTCGAACGCCGCCGCCATTCTCGCGGAATTCAACGGGACCGCCGCGCAAAGCGGTCCGGCCGGCGGTTATTGAACATGCGCCTGCTCCGTCCCCTTTCCGTCGCCGCGTTGCTCGTCGCGATTCAGTTTTTCGCCGCGTGCACGCAGACGCCGCCCTACCAGGAACAAAAGGTCGTCGGCCACATGCCGGCGGGCATCAACGAAACCAGCGGTCTCGCCGCCTCGCGCCGCGATCCGCGCCTTTTCTGGGCGCACAACGACAGCGGCGGCCAGCCCGTGCTCTACGGCATCGAGCCCAACGGCCTGCGCCGCGGCGACCTGCGCCTCGCGGGAGTGCGCAACATTGACTGGGAAGACGTCGCCTCCTTCGAGCTCGACGGCAAGGCGTGGCTGCTCGTCGCCGACACCGGCGACAACGGCGGCAAACGGCGCAACGGCGCGCTTTACGTCATCGCCGAACCCGATCCGGCGCAGCTCGCGCCCTTCGAGGAACTTGGCGTGCCCGTCGCCTGGAAAATTCCCGTAAGCTATCCCGACGGCCCCCGCGACTGCGAAGCCGTCGCCGTGGACGCCAAGGCCGGTCTCGTCTACCTGCTCAGCAAGCGCACCCATCCGCCGGTCCTCTACACGCTGCCGCTGCGTCCATCCGCCAACACCCCGGCCGCCATTCCGGTCGCTCAGTTGCGCGATTTCCCCAAGGCCACCTCCATGCAAAATCTGGTTCCGCTCCCCTCGGGAAAATTCCGGGAGCAACCGACGGGCATGGCTTTCTCGCCGGACGGCTCGGCGGCGGTCGTCGTGACCTACGGCGACGTGTGCCTTTTCCCGAGAAAACCGGGCGAAACATGGACCGCCGCGCTTTCGCGCAAGCCGCGGGTGCTCTCGCCGCACGGACTCACGCAGGCCGAGGCGGTGGCCTTCGCCGCGGACAGCCGCACGATCTACGTCACCTCGGAAGGCGCCGGGGCCACGATCATGCGCTACAAGCCGGCAAAGTAGACGCGGCGGCCCGCCGCGTTGGGTTGGTTAAAACGCGGCAAGATGCCGCGTCTACTCTATCCAGATCATCCCGTGATGGCGGGGTCCTTGAACTGCAACGCGTGCAGGCGGGAATAGAGGCCGCCCTTCGTCAGCAGCTCGGCATGCGTGCCCATCTCGGCGAGGCGGCCCTGGTCCATTACCATGATCATGTCGGCGCTTTGAATCGTGGAGAGACGGTGCGCGATGATGAAGCTCGTGCGGTTCTTCATGAGCCGGTCCATCGCCTGCTGGATGAGGCGCTCCGACTGCGTGTCGAGCGCGCTGGTCGCCTCGTCAAAGATGAGGATGCGCGGATCCTTCAGGATCGCGCGCGCGATGGCGATGCGCTGGCGCTGGCCGCCGGAGAGCTTCGAGCCGCGCTCGCCGACCACGGTCGCGTAGCCGTCGGGCAGCTTCACGATGAACTCGTGCGAGTTGGCCGCGGTCGAGGCGTCGAGCACCTGTTCGCGCGTGGCGTCGGGACGGCCGTATTTGATGTTGTCCTCCAGCGTGCCGGAAAAAAGCACGCTTTCTTGGAGCACGATGCCGATCTGCCTGCGCAACGAGTCGGTCGTGACGGTGCGGATGTCGTGGCCGTCCACCAGCACCGAGCCCGAGGCGACGTCGTAAAAACGCGCGAGCAGGTTGATGATCGTGCTCTTGCCGGAACCGCTGGGACCGACGATCGCCACGACCTTGCCGGCCGGGATGACGAAGCTGACGTTGGACAACGTCCGCGGACGTCCCTTGCCCGGCAGCTCGAGTTCGTAGTCGAAGCCGACGTCGCGGAACTCGACCTCGCCGCGCAGCGCGGGCAGCGCGGGGGCGCCGGGCAGGTCGTTCACCTCGGGCTTGGTGTCGAGCATCGCGAAGATGTTTTCGAGGCTGGTGTTGGCGCGCTGGAAGATGGCGCTCAGGTCCACGAAGCGCACGATGGGAGGGAAGATGAACGTGATGTAGGCGTTGAACGCCACCAGCGTGCCCATCTGCATGCGGTCCTGCATCACCAGCCAGCCGCCGAAGCCGAGCACGATCAGCGCGCCGACCGAGCCGAGCACGTCGGCCACGACGGCGAGCTTGGTGTTGCGCAGGACGATGCGGGAGTAGTTGAAGTAGTCGGCGTTGATGCCGCCGGAGAACGACGAGATCTCGGCCTGCTCCTTGGCGAAGGACTTCACCACGCGGGCGGCGGCGACGCGCTCGTTGAGGAAGCCCATGACCTTGTCCCAGTTGTCGCGATGCGCGCGGCTCTCCTGGCGCATGCGCTTGCGATGATAGAGATAGTTGACGACGAACAGGGGCAGCACCGCCGTGACCGCCAGCGCGAGGCGCCATTCGATCCAGTAAAGAAACCCGAGCACGCACACCACCGTGACCGAGTCCGCGATGATGTTGATGAGAAAGCCGTTGGTCAGGCCGTAAACCTCGCTGGTGTCCTGCGTGATGCGGCCGATGGTGCGCCCCGTCTGGTGGGTGTCGAAGTAGCGCAGGGAAAGGCTTTGCAGGTGCGCGAAGAGCCTGATGCGCAGGTCGCACACGATGCGCATGGCCGCGAACTGCAGGATGCGGTTGCGCACCAGCGTAAGCCAGGCCCGCAGGATGAAGAGGCCGGTGAACGCCACGAGCAGCTCCATCAGGAGCCTCATGTCCTTGTGCGGAAGCGCCCGGTCGATGATCAGCTTGAGTATCCACGGGGCCGGCAACATCAGCAGCGTCGCGGTCAGAATGAGGGCGATGCCGACGAGGATGCGCCAGCGTTGGGGCTTGGTCAGTTGAAGGAACCGCCAGAAGGGAGATGCGTTCATTAATGGAGACGAACGCCGCCCACCGTTGCACGGCCGCGGAAACGAGGCCAACCGAAACTTGCAACCCGCGCGCCCTCATCCACGTTAACCGCATGCGTGCGAGCCGCTTGTTGACCGGCCTTATTTTGACCTGCCTCCTGCTGGGGCCGTTGACGGCGGCGGCCCAAGAGGTGCAAAAGCACGGACTGGTTTTCGAAGAGTGGATCCGCGACACGTTCTTCGACGGCTACCGGCCGCCCAGCTACACGCAAAAGTGGGACATCCCCGCCTCGGCCAACAAACTCCACGGCGGCGTGCCGGTGAATCCCAAGGCGACCAAGGACCGCACACCCGTGGATCTGGGCGACGCGCTCCGCCAATACGACATCGCCGAGCCGTTCATCCTCGTGATCGGCTACTGGCGGCAGGACGGGGAGCAAAAACGCTTCGTCAACATCGTGGCCCCGACCATCACCCCGGAGGCGTGGCGCAAGCTCTGGGGGCCCGTGACCCGCGCCGACCTGGAACGTCTCGACGCCGTGATCAAAGACCGCTCCCTCTCGCCCGCCGAGGCGCGCCGGCAGGCTCAGGCGATCAAGAGCTCCCCGCCCTTCACCGCATCGGTCATCGTCGTGAATCCAAAGATCGATTCGAAAACCCAGCGCCGCCTGCAATGCAGCCTGCGCTTCGAGGACGTCTTCAAGTTCCTCTCCCCCGGCGCCGATCCCGCGCCGCAGGAAACGCCTTCGCTCTGGGGCGTGCCGTTTCCCGGCGAGATGACGTCGGCGCCGCGCGCGCTGGAGAAAAAAACTCCGGCGCCGTAGGTAAAAATGCGGGAGCGGCTGTTCGGGTGCGTAGCCGCAAGCGCCAGCGAGCGGACGAAAACCACTCGCTGGCGCTCGCGGCTACAAGCTGCCCGTTCAGACCTTCTCGGGATGCTTGTCCTTGATCAGCATCAGCACCAGCAGGCCCGGCAGGGTCGTGATAATCAGCAACCCCAAGGCCCAGTGGTAGCCCTTGGCCTTGGCAAAGGCGCAGCCGCCGAGGACGAAAATCGGAAGCGCGGAGATAGACACCGGCGGGGCCAGAGGCGCAAGCGACGTGTTGGTAAGGATGAGGACGAAGCCGGTCACGCTGAGAATGATCGCGGCGCCGATGCAGTTGAAGGCTTTCTTTTTGTAGTTGGGAAGCATGGGAGAAGCGGAACAGGTCCGATGGCGGGCTGTTAGCATGAATGAAACCAAGCCCCGCTGCCGATCCTGTTATTTCAGCAGGAGTTTCCCCATGCTCGTGCGGGGCTCGATCTTGTAGCCCGTCTTTTCGTAGAAGCCGATCACGGCCTCGTTGCCGTCGCCGATCTGCAGGTTGACCTTCACGCAGCCGCGCTCGCCCAGGGCCGCCTCCGCGTGCCGGAGCAGCGCGCGGCCGACGCCTTGCTTTCGAAAGGCCGGATCAACGGCCAGCGAGTAAATCCAACCTCGATGCCCGTCGTAACCCGCCATCACCGTGCCCACCAGCCGGCCGTCGGTCTCGGCGACGAAAAACAGCCCGTCGGCCACCTCGATTTTTTTGCGGATGGAAAGCTCGGGGGCGTTGTGCGCGGAGCCATAGCCGAGAATCGCGCTCCAGAGCGCCACGACCGCCGCGTGGTCGCGGTGCGAATCGAAAAGACGGATGTCAGGAGCTGCGCCCATGAAACGCGCGCTCACGCCACCTGCGCCTTGGCCGCGCTGCCGCCAAAGAGCTCCTTGAGGGAACCCCAGGCCTTGAGCAGACCCGCGTCCTGCACGCCGCCTTCAAGCTGATAGATGCGGGCAAAAGCCTCCTCATGGTCCCGATAACGCGGCGGAAGAATAAACGCCGTGCGGTCGCCGTCGCGAACCGTGGAGAAAAAGAGTCCCTTGCCCACCGACGGCCCCTTCAGCGAAACCGTGACCGAGCGTTCGGCGAGGATGAGCCAGGGTTTGTAGACGAAAACGAGCTTCCCGTTTTCCGGCTCGTGGACGAGGCGTCCGTAGGTGCGCACCGGCACGCCGTCCTTGGTCAGGCCCGCGCTGGAGAACAGCTTGTTTTCCCGCTCGGCCGGCGTGAACCGGTGCTTGCGCACGGTGAAAAAATCCCACGAGAAAACCGAGCCGAAGATCGTGAGGCGGAAGGCCCAGCCGGCGACCAGCCACGCGATCAAAATGACGACAACCGAAAGGGCCGCGCTCAGCCAGGGATTGAGGGTGGCGGTGATGGTGATGAGACCGAGGAGCGCGGTGCGGGCGCCCTTGAGCGCGGCGTCGATCGCGCCCCATGGACTGAGCAGGATGAGGACGTTGATCGCATGCGAAGCCATCCACACCACGGCAAAAATCGCGAGGCCGAGAGGGATGGTGAGGATGTTGAGCAGCCACGACCAGTCGATGGCCGCGATGGTCGCAAGACCGGTCGGGTGCAACTCGGGATGCGCGACGTCATAACTGGCGATCATCTTCGACATGGCGCTCATCGTGAACGGCACGACCGCGCCGGCGGCGACGAGTCCGGTGGCCTTGTTCTCGACGGTCTCGAGGACGTCGAGCGGCTTCTTCATGCCTGGAGGGAGCACGGCGCCGAGGCTGTCCTTCGCGGCGCACGCGCCGACGATGAGCAGCGCGGGCAGCCAAAAAGTGGTCTGCGCATACCAAGGCAGCTTGGCCTTGGCCTCGGGGGTTTTGGCACTCCACCACTGGTAGGCGCCATACGCGCCGGTGCCGAGCAGCGGCGAAATGGCGATGCCGGTGACCGTGCTGACGGCATGCGCGATGGGCGAGGCCGGGGACTTGTCCGCGACGGCGGGCGTCGCCGTGCCGGTGGCGGTGGCGGCCCGGAGCGTGACGGCGCAGACAGCCAGCAGCCCGAGCAACACACAGGCAAAGGATAGACGTTTCATGCCCGCCACAACTAACGGAAACAGGCCGTTGGGCAAGGGATTGATGTAGCCGGGGTCGCCGACCCCGGTCCGGGAAACGCACACCCAAGGCACCGGGGTCAGCGACCCCGGCTACATGACAGGGCAAGCTTGCCCGTGCCACCCTGGTGCCTTCAGCGTCGGTGCATGGAGAACGCACGGCATCTCACGCGACTGAGTCACGTGTGGCTTAAGCAGCCGGTTTACTTCATCACGACATGCATCGCCCTGCGTCGTCCCTTGCTGAACCGGCCCGAAGCGCACGATATCTTCCGCGAAGAGTGGCACGGCCTGAAAACGCGCCATGGCTGGCTGTGTGGTTCCTACGTGATCATGCCCGACCATGTGCATTTTTTTGCGACTCCGGTTCCCGGCGAGGCGCAACCACTGTCAAGGGTCGTGGGCAAATGGAAGGAGTGGACGGCCAAGCGCATTCTCGCAGCCACAGGAACATCCGCCCCGTTGTGGCAGCCGGAATTTTTCGACCACGTTCTGAGATCGGAGACTTCCCGGACGGAAAAGTGGACCTATATGCGGGAAAACCCGGTGCGGGCGGGCTTGGTCGAGCATGCGGACGCGTGGCCTTATGCGGGGCATATCGATTTTCAGTAATCCGCATCAAAGCGCCATGTAGCCGGGGTCGCCGACCCCGGTCCGAAAACGCATGCCCGAGGCACCGGGGTCGGCGACCCCGGCTACAACATCACAACCGCTCGCGCTCCAGATTGAGCCACGCGACTTCCTTCGGGGTGAGGGTCACGCCGAGACACTCCATAGAACTCACCGTCTCGGAGATCATGCGCGGGCCGATCAACGCGAAGTGAGGGAACGGCTGGTGCAGCACGTAGGCCGCCGCGATGGCGATGGGCGACACGCCCTTCTTCGCCGCCAGCGCGACCGCGCGGTCGCGGCGGGCAAAGTTGTCCTCGGAATACCAGCAGCGCCGGAGTTCCTCGTCGCCGGGCTTGTCGCGCCCGGCGCGGTCGGTGAAGAAACCGCGCGCCTGGCTGGACCACGCGAAGTGAGGGAGCTGCGTTTTCTTGAGCCATTTGCGCGAGGCCGGATCGCTCGCCGCGACGCAACCGCCCCACACGGGGTCAACCATGCGGGCCAGCGAGAAGTTGTTGGAAAGCGCGCCGAAGCCCTGGAGCCCCTTGCGCTTCGCGTAGCGGTTGGCCGCGACCACGCGCTCGATGGTCCAGTTGGAACCGCCGAAGATCCCGATGCGGCCGGCGCGGACATGCTCGTTGAGAACGTCCACCAGCTCGCCCACGGGCATGTCGAGGTTGTCGCGGTGCATCAGGTAAATGTCCACGCGGTCGGTCTGCAGTCGCTCGAGCGACTGCTGCAAATGCCGCGTGATGCCCTCGGGCGTGCAGAAGGGCGTGTGCCCGCCCTTGCCGATCACGACGACCTGTTCGCGCAGGCCGCGGTTTTTCATCCACTGGCCGAGCAGTCGCTCCTGCAGGCCGTTGCCGTAAAGATGCGCGGTGTCGAAGGTGTTGCCGCCGCGCTCGAAGTAATCGTCCCACATCGCCGCGGCGTGCGGCATGGCGCGCTGGTTGTCGCACCCCATGATGAGCCGCGAAACCGGCAGCGCCACGCCCGGCACGGCGGCTTGCGGCATGGGCGCGTTCGCGCGGCGGACCAACGGACGGCGGGAGATCGTCTGCGTGTAGGCGGCGGGCTTTTCCGACTCGTAAGTCAGCCCGATGAGCGCGCGCCACTGGTCGAGCACCGCGAGGTTGCCGAGCGTGTCGTCCGTGCTCATCTGCGGCACGTCGCGCAGGCCCGCGCGCACGGCGGCGGCAAAGGCGTCCGCCTCCAGTGCGTAAAGCGGCCGGCCCTCGATCACGATCTCCTCGGGCGCAGCCGCGCCGGGTTTGTGCAGGAGCAGTTTCGCGGAACCGCCGTCGCGGTTGATCACCCACGGCGACGGAATGAGCAGCCAGCCCGCGGTGCCGTAGATGCGCACGACATTGTCCTGCGTCAGGCCGACGCCGGTGGAGACCTGCGCGATCACGCCGTTGTCGAACTTGAGCATGGCGGCCGCATACACGTCCGCTCCGCTTTCAGGATGCAGCACGCCCGCGCCCGTGACCGTCACGGGATCGAGAAACGGCTTGCCCGACACCGCGCCCGCGACGAGGCGCGCCATCGAGACAGTGTAGCAGCCGACGTCGAGGATGCCGCCGCCGCCCGCGGCGTTGGCCCAGATGCGCGAGGTGGCGTTGTAGTCGGTTTTGAAACTGAACGCCGCCTGCACCATGCCGACCGTGCCGAGCGCGCCGGAGCGGATGAGCTCGACGACCTTCGCGGTCTGCGGGTGGCAGCGATACATGAACGCCTCCATGAGCACGACGCCGTGCTCGCGCGCGGCCTGCACCATCACCATGGCCTCGGCCTGGTTCAGGCCCATCGGCTTCTCGCAGAGGATGTGTTTGCCCGCCTCGGCCGCCTTGATCGCCCACTCGGCGTGCTGCGGATGTGGCGTCGCGATGTAAACCGCCTCGACCTCGGGATCGGCGAGCAACTCCTCGTAGCTGCCGTGGGAGCGGGCGATTCCCTGCGCGGTCGCGAAGGTCTGCGCGGCTTCAAGCGTGCGGCTGCCGATGGCGACCACGCGGCTGTTTTTCGAGAGGGCGACACCTTGGGCAAACACGCCGGCGATGCGGCCTGTGCTCAGAATACCCCAGCGAAGGGGCGAAGAGGCGGGGTTCATAGAATTTGGGAAAGCATTCCGAGCGTGGCCCCGCCGGCCGCGCCTGCCAAGACTGGAGGCCGGTCTTTTGTTGTATCATAGGTTGATAATTGCAGATTTTATCCCGTGGAAACGGTTAATCTACAATTCTGGCGGCACCCGCCCCGCGTGCAACTGGCCGTGGTCATGCCGCGGGCGTCACGGCGCGGCATCAAACTTTACGAGCATGCCCATCCGTTCCACGAACTCGGCTTCCTGCTTGAGGGCGAGTGCCACTGGCACGTCGGCGGGAAACGCGAACACCTCCAAGCCGGCGACCTGCTGCTCGTCCCCGCCGGCATGAAGCACTACGAAAGAACCCCCGCGCGCACGCAGGCGCGCATCGGCTGGATCGGCTTCGACTTCGCCAACGGCCACGCGGAGGTGCCTGCCCAGTTGGACACTCCGTTGTCGGCCCGCGACTACGCGCCGGAATTCAAACGCCTCTTCGACGCGGTGCGCGACGAACGGCAAGGCAACGAGGCGGGCCACGCGGAGCGCGCCGAGCTGGCGCTCCGTGAAATCCTCATCCTTCTCTGCCGCCTCTCGCCCGCAGGCGCGGCGGTGAAACCGCGCGCCCCGGCCAAGTCCGTGCGCGGACCGCAACTGGTCCGCTCCGCCGCGCTCACGCTCGCCAGCAATCTCGCGCAGCCGATGCGCAGCCGCGACCTCGCGCACTACCACTCGCTCAGCACCTCGCATTTCGCGCTGCTGTTCCGCAGACATCAGGGCGTCAGTCCCAGCCGCTTCCTGCAAAACGCCCGCCTCGACCGCGCGAAAACCCTGCTGGGAGAGGGCGCCCTCACCGTGAAAGAGATCGCAGCCACCTGCGGCTACGTGGACGCCGCGCACTTCTGCCACGCCTTCAAGGCGGCCACGCGGCTCACGCCGAAACAGTTCCGCAACCGCGCCTGAGCCTGAACGCGGTTCAAATCAAGTTGTAGCCGGGGTCGTTGACCCCGGTCTGGGCCACACCCCCAGAACACCGGGGTCGGCGACCCCGGCCACATCAATCCAGAGTGGCGATGGTTTCCGTTTGACCGCCCTTATTTCTTCTTGGCGCCGCCGTCACCGCGGCCGCCGCCGCCGTTGTGCAGCAGCGTGCCGCCGACCACGCCGACCGCGAACATCGCGAAATACACGAAGGTCGCGGAGGCGTGTATGGGCTTGTCGAACAGGAGCGGAAACCGGAACTCGGCCGCCTGGGTGTTCTCCTTGCTGATGAGGATCACGAGCAAAAGAATGAGCAGGAAACCCAGGGTGCGAAAAAAGGTTTTGGCGTTCATGGCGTGGGGGAAGAGGTGTTGGCCAAGTCATCTCAGTCCTCCCGGCCGGGCGCAAAAACAAAACGCATCCCGAACAATTGCCTTCCTCGCCGCCCATGCTCTTGCTCGCCGGATGCTGACCAAGGCCCAGATCACCCGGCTGCGCGCCCTGCGCGAAAAAAAGCACCGCGAGGCGGAGGGGCTCTACGTCGTCGAAAACCCCAAGGTCGTCGCCGAGCTGCTCGCCGCCGGGACGGTCTTCGCCGAACTCTACGCGACGGCGGCGTGGACCGGACCGGCGCACTCGTTCCCCGTCGAGATCACCTCCGACGAGATGGCGCGCATCAGCCACTTTCCCACCCCGTCCGAGGTGTTCGCCGTCGGCCAGATCGTGCGCGCACCGCTGCCCGCCGGCGGACTGGCGCGCGGACTCACGCTCGCGCTCGACGGCATCCAGGACCCGGGCAACGTGGGCACGCTCCTGCGCGTGGCCGACTGGTTCGCGTTTGATCGCGTGGTGCTCTCGCCCGACTGCGCCGACTTGTTTTCACAGAAGGTGATCAACGCCAGCATGGGCTCGTTTGTGCGCGTGAAGACCTTCACCGCCGACCTGCCCGCCGTGCTCGCCGCCGCCGGCGCGCCCGTGCTCGGCTGCGACCTCGGAGGAGATGACGTGCACGCGCTGCCTGCGCTCCGTGACGTCGTCGTCGTGATCGGCAGCGAAGGCCGCGGCCTGTCCGAAGCCGTGCGAAAGATTGTCACGCGTTACGTGACCATCCCGCGTTACGGCGGCGCGGAGTCGCTGAACGCGGGCGTCGCCGCCGCCATCGTGTGCGACAACCTGCGGCGCGCGACCCAAGGCCTTTTGTAGAAGCGGCTTTACGCCGCGATTGATCGACGTGGGAGCGAGCTGGCTCGCGATGGTCGGAATCGCGGCGTAAAGCCGCTCCTACACCCAGAACCAGCCATCGCGTAAAATATGCGGGTTAGAACGTGTAGCCGAGAGTCGTGAACACGCGGTGGTCGGAACGTCCGTCCGCCACCGGGCGGATCGCCTCGAACTCGTATTCGTAACGCAGATTCACGCTGACCTGCTCCGTGACCTGGCCGGAAAGCACCGAGTTCACTTTCAACTGGTAGTTCTGCGTGTCCTCCGGGGTGAAAAGATAGCTGGCCGCGTTTTTGAAGGTCACCCTATCCACGATCTTCCAGAAAAACTCATGGGAGACGTCGCCCAGGTATTTCACGCCGCTGTCGCCCAGCTTCGGCTCCGCGTATTGGACGGCGAAGCCGGGGCCGACCATGTAATACGTGCGCGGGGTCTTGAAGACCGTGTAGCTGAGCCCGATCACATCCTGGAACCGGTGGGACAGTTCCTTGAGATAATCGTAGCCGTAGCTCAGGTCGTTGCGGATATCGAGCCGGCCGCGGAACTGCTCCCGCAGCTTGAAGTTCACGTCCAGCTTGTCGGTGTTTCGCAGGGAGTTCTGCTCGCCGTAAAGATAACGGCCGTCCAACGCGGCGAGGCCGGTGGGGGTGGTTCGAGTCACTTCCGCGCGGACATAAGTCGAGGTCGTCGAGACCAGGGAGCCGCGCGACTGGTAGTTGTAACCGGCCTCCAGCGCCTTCTTCCACTTGATCGGCGACGGCTCGGGCTTGGCCGGCGCAGGCGTGCCGGCGACCACCGTTCCCGTCGTCGGCGCGGGCGGGGCCGACACGGGGGCGGCGGGAGGCGCGACCTTGACCCAGCCCGGCGCCTGCGAAGCGGGTTCCGCCGAGGGCTCCGCGATCACCGTCAGGTTCGTGCCGCCCTTGGGAACCCGCAACTCGCCCCAGGTCTGAGAGCGGAAAACGATCACCGCATCGTCGTCGGACACGAGTTCACCGACCAGCACCTCGCCGTTGGCGAGCTCGAGCCTGTGCGTGTTTCGCGGCGCGTCGGCGGCGCCAAGCCAGTGGAAGCCGGTCATGCCGAGACCGGCCGCGATCACCCAACGCACGATGAGATTGCGCATGAGAAAACCCTCTTGGCGGCGCAGTTAAAACTGCCAGGTGGTGCCGATCGTGCCGCGCAACGACTTGTAGCCGCCGTTGCCCTCCTCGGTCAGCAGGGTGGCCTTGATGCTGCGGGTCTTGGTCAGTTTGTAGCCCGCGCCGATGCCGTAGGTCTCGTAGGAATCGACGATCGCGTCATTCAGCGCCGCCGTCTCGACAAAGTAGACGTAAAGCGTCCAGTGATCGAGCATGCGGTAAAGCTGAACGCCGTTCTTCAGCGTCTGTTGATTGTCACGGATAGGATCCGGATAGTTCTTGATGCCGGTATTCCAGGCGAACGAGGCCGAGTTGCCCATGTTGACCACCCAGCCGGGCGCGAACTGCCAGGCAAGCGAGCTGGACAGACCGGCGTTGATCACCCACGCGCCCTCGCGCAGGTCGGAGGAATCGCGGTAATATAATCCGGTCGAAGGCGTGATCTTCCAGCGATAGGGCACGTTGTCCTTCTTCAGGAAGGCCTGCCACGCATAGCCGGCGTTGAGTCCATAGCCGTAGGCATCGGCGGACTTGGTGCCGATCGCGTTGTCATACGTCACCGCGGTCAACGGCACGGTCAGTTCAAGCGTGCCGCGCTCGTTCAGCTTGCGGCTGTAGGGAACCTTGACCGTGTAGAGGGTCGCCTTCAGGCCGTTCACCTCAAACGTCCCGCCGCCCACCTCGACGCCGATCTGCCGCTGCGTGCCGGCTTCTTCGCTCGACTTCGCGGTCGATGCCGCGCCGCCGCCGGATGAGGCCGCGGAGGTGGTTGAATCGGCAGAACCAAACTGCTCGGCGAGATCGTTCACGGTCAGCTCACATCCCATCGTATATGTATCCACCGACGCATCACCGGCACCGGAGACGGGAGAGTTTTCCGCGTAATGATAATCAAACTGCCCGAAAAGATTTGCCGCAGGCAAACCGCCCAATACCGCCAAAACACAGATTATCCGATGTGATGTTTTCATGTGAGGACTGGTTTTTAAGGGTTTTTTACGATTGCTGGATTACGCCCATCACCACTATTGGTCAAGAAGCACTTACGCCACGCTTATGGACGCCATTCAAAACACCAAAGGCGAACCCGTCCCATGTCGTAAGATCGTCCGTTTATGGAGATTTTTCGTCCGGGCCGGCTTGGCCGCCCTCGTCCTCGCGTTTCTCACCCTGCTTTGGCCCGGCTGGCCGCTGCATCCGCTGGCCACCCTCGCTTCATGGCGCGCCCGTTCACAAGGGCTTGAACTGCACGTCCGGTCGCCTTGGTTGCGCCTTCATACGGACCTCACCCTGTCCTTGAATGTAAAAAGCGTCCGCGTCGGCGATCCGGCCAATCGCGACGCCCTCGCCTTGGAAAATCTCTCCGTGAGTTGGCGACTGTACGACCTCATCCGCGCACGCTGGTCCCCCGAATCCATCCGTCTCGACGAAGCCGCCGCCACCCTCCGCGCCGACGCCGACAGACGGCTGCAGTTCATCGCCTTGCCATCCGCTCCGGCGGGCGCGCCGGCCTCCGCCTTCACGCCCGCCGATCTCCCCGCCAACCTCCTCCCCCGCGAAGGCCGCGCCTTCAACCTGACCATCGCACGCACCCGCCTGTCCCTCCCCGCCGGCCTGCCGGTCGCCAAGGTCACCACCGGACCGGTCGCGCTCACCCTCGGCCAACACCGCGCCGGATACCTGGACTTTGCCGGCTCGCTCGATCTCAAGGTCGACGACCGTCCCGGCGCCGCGCAGTTCGAAGGTCAACTCGCGCTCGCCCGCGACTGGCTCGGCCGGCTCAAGGCCACCCTCAACGCCGCGCCCGGCGCGGACGCGCCCGCCACCCGCATCGCCTTCGACGCCGCGCGCGCCGACGCGACCAAGCCCGCGAGCGTTTCGCTCCGCATCAACGACTGCGCGCCCGGCGACTGGCTCGCGCTGCTCAAGCGCGCCGATTTGCCGAAGATCACCGGCCGCTTCGACGCCGAGTTCGAGGCGACGGGCGATCCCGTGCGCCGCCATCTCGACGCCGCCTCCGTCCGTATCAACACCGGCGCCTTCACCCTCGCCCACCCCGCGCTGCTCGTGCGGCCGCTCGCCGTGACGCCCGTGCGCCTCGCGTTTCGCACCGAGGACAACGGCGATCGCGGCACCCTCGATCCCTTCGCCGCCCAGGCCGGTCCGCTCGCGCTGAACTGCTCCGGCATGACGTGGTCCTCCAAGGGCGCCACCGTTTCCGGCAACGGCAACCTGCAACTCGGCGCGGTCCCGTTGTCGGCCCTCCTCGAATGGCTGCCGCCCGCCGTGCTCGCCAAGCTCCCGCTCACCGCGACGGAAGCCTCCGAAATCGGCCTCGCCGCCACCACGGTCACCCTCGCCGCCACCGGCGAACGCACCGCCGCCCCTCCCCGCCTCCGCGTCTCGACCCGCACCGGCCTCACGCTCAACCAGGAGACGGTCGCCATCGAGTCCGAGGCCGGCTTCGACCCCGCGACAAAAAAATTCAACGTCCAAGTGGCGCTTCCCGATTTCGTGCAGGCGCGCTGGCAACTCGCCCTCCTGCGCCGCTTCCCCGTTCCCGAACTGGCCGCCCCGCTGCGCGCGGAGTTCAGCGTCAACGGCCGCTGGCCCGCCACGCTCGACGACGCCCGCTGGAGGATCGTCGCCGGCGAAGGCCATGTCATCCCCAGGGGTCCGAGTCTCCGCTGGCTCGCCCGACCGTTCCCGATCACGTCGTTCGCCCTCTCCGGCCGCCTCGACAACGACCAAAAGAAACTCGCCGTTGACCAGCTCGACTTCGTGAGCGGACGCGCCCACCTCGCCTTCGAGCGCACCGAACTCCAGTCGCCCCAGGCGCTGATCACCACGAGCGGAGCGGCCCCCGCCACCGCCCGCTTCGCCTTGAAGCTCGAACACTGGTATGCGGCCGATTTCATCCCGTTGCTCGGCTCCGAACTCCAATCGATGGTCGCCCCGGCCGCCGACGACCTCGCGCAGATCGGACTCGAACGCCTCGAAACCGGCGCGGAGTTGAGCTTCGCCCGCCTGCCGTGGATCGACCCCACCCTCACCGCGCTCAACGGCACCCAATCCGCCGTCTTCCGCATCGGCGAGGAACGCCTGCCCGTCGATGCCGTATGGAAGTTCGACCCCGCCACGCGCCGCATCGCCGCCACCGTTCACCTCGAAGGCCTCCGTCCGGACCGCCTGAAACTCGCCTCGCTCAAAACTGCGCCGGTCCCGCCGTCGGTCCTCGACCTCGCGTTCGCCGTCAACCTCGACGTCTCCGCCAATCCTTACGCGCAAAGCCTCGACCTCATGAATCTCAAGGCCGACCTCCGCGTTCAGGCCGACGGCGGCCGCATCAAGGCCAACCCCTACCTCGCCGCCGATCTTCCCGTCAAACACCTCGCCCTCGCCGCCTCCGCGCGGATCCTCCCGCTCCGCCTTGACCACCTGAAGGCCGAGGCCGACTTCGGCGGCCCCACTCTCGTCATCGACGACGCCCGCCTCGATCTCGGCGACGGCGGACGCGGCGGCGTGCGCCTGTCCCTGCGCGAACTTCCCCTCGACTGGGCCCTCGCCCGCGTGCCCGCCGCCTGGATACCCGCCCCGCTGAAAGATGCCCGCGTGCGTGGCCGCCTCGCCAAGCTCGACCTGAACGCCGGCTTCCCCTCCCCGACCGCGAAGGAAACCAAGCCCCTGCCCGACGTCCTCACCATCGCCATGGACCTCCGCGACCTCGCGCTGCGCCTGGACAACCGTCCCGAGCTCACGCTGCCGCGCCTCGACGTTTCCGGCGACCTCAGGCAATTCGACATCCGCATCGACCGCGCCTCCACCGACGGTATCAACCTCGTGAACTTCACCGCCAACGTCACCACGCCGATGTCGCCCGCCCGTCAGGCCAAGGCCGCCGGCACCGTGGAAACCGATCTCGCCCGCGTGCCCGCCCTGCTCGCCGCGGCCAAGCCCTGGGTCACGATCCCCGCCGGCGTCGATCTCGCCGGTCTCGGCGGACAAGCCACACTCCAGTTCACAGCCTCCGCCCCGCTCGCCCCGGCCAAAATCCCGACCGATCTGAAAGCCGGCGTCACCGTCACCGCCCGCCAGGTCACGTTGCCCATGGTGCCGGCCAACATCCGCATCGGCCCCTCCGCCTTCACACTCGCCGCCGATGTCACCGGGCAAACCGCCACCGGCACCTTCGCCTGGCAACCGTCTTCGCTCGATGTCGCGCCCTGGATCAGCGGCGCGCCCAGCGTCAGCGCCACCTACACCGCCACCCCTCAGACCATCGATCTCCATGCGCAGACATCCCTCGACGCCACTGTCATGGATGTTCCTCCACTCGCCTGGCGCAAAGCCGTCGGCCTCCCCGCAAAAATCTTCACGGATGCCCGCTTCACTCTGCCCACGCCGACCGCCGCCGGCCACATCGCCGCCACCGTCACCACCGAGGGGTTGATCATCTCGCCGCTGAGCACCCGCGCCGAGGTCGCTCTCAGCGACGACAAACATCCGCCCCTCAACCTCCTGCCCGGCATCGCCAGTCTCCAACTGCGCGACACCCGCTTCGGCCTCAGTTCGCTCGATCTCGATGCCACCCGCGCCCCCGACGGAGCCACCCGGCTCGCCCTGCGTTCACCCTTGATCGATCTCTCTGCATGGATCACCCGGTTTTCCGACGCCATCATCGCCTGGAACAAGGCCCAAGTTCCTCCGCCCGTCACCACTCCCGCAACCGTCGTCGTAAAACCCGCGCCCGCTCCGCCGTCGCCACCCGCCGCCACCGCGATTCCCCTCCTCGATCTGCCCGCGCTCGACATCCAGGCGGACATCGCCCGCATCGCCCTCACGCCCGCCAGCGACCTCACCCGCGTCTCGCTCGCCGCCACCCTCCGCGACGGCCTGCCCGCCAGCCTGAAACTCACCGCCAGCGCCGACGAAAAAACCACCCTCGATCTCCAGCTCGACCCCGCCGCCGGCCGCGATCCCTGGCATTGCAACCTCGTCAATCTCACCGGCTGGCTCCGCGCCGCCGCCGCTCCGCTGCCCCTGCTGACCTCCGGCCCGCTTCCCGCCGACTCTCCGCTGGAAACCCTACGCACCCTGCCCGCCACCTTCGTGAGCGGCGACATCTCACTTCAGGGCACCGCCGACTGGCGCGACCTCAAGAACACCGTCGACGGCAGCTTCCACATCGACCGCCTCGCGCTCGAAAACGAGGTGAAGTTCCTCAGCAAGATCGCCGCCCTCGTCAAAAAACGCGTCATCCTCCACGTGCCCTTCAAGGTCTTCGACGTGCCGTCCTTCACCGCCTCCCCGACCTCCGTTTCCCTAAAGAAAATGCGCATCGAGGGTCCGCTCACGCTCACCTCCGAACACCTCGACCTCGATCTCGTGAAAAGCGAAATCGACATGAGCGGCAAAGTGCTCGGCATCGGCTTCGATGTCGCGGGCCCCCTCGCGGACCCGCGCTTTTTCCTCACCGAGAAAAACCTGCTGTTCAAGGGCGTGACCACGCAGGACGACTTCGACTTCTAATCACCGCCTTAGGAGCAGTTTCAGTAAAACCATAGCCACTGATCGGCTGCGCGGAGGACGGACCTCCTGGTCCGTCCTGATGATTGTTCGAGTGAGGCCACCGGGATCGGACCGGGAGGTCCGACCTCCTTTCACGCCGGAGCCACGTCCTCAGAAATACCCGCCCTTTTCCTTGATCTGGTGGATCGTATCACCCGCGGCCACCCACGAGAAAATCTTCTTTTCGTTGGCCTTGATCTCCTCGGCGCGCACGAGAACTTCGTAGGCGATGTCGCGGGGAATCACCACGACGCCGTCGATGTCGCCGAGCACCACGTCGCCCGGGCGGATGACCACGTCGCCGATCTTGATCGGGATCTGGTAGTGCGTGATGAGGCAGCGCCCGAGCGAGCCGTTCGGGATGCGGTGCTTGTAGAACACCGGAAAATCCTTCTCCAAAATCTGGTGCGTGTCACGGATGCCGCCGTCGATCACCGCGCCCTTCACGCCGAGCCCCACCGCCGTGGCCGTCATGACACCGCCCCAGAGCGTCGCCTTCTCGTCGTTGGACGTGTCCCACACGACCATCGAGTCGGCGGGCAGCTCCGTGAGCATCTGAGTGCGGAACGTCATCTCGCCCGTGATTTTCACATTGGGCGCGCTCTTCACGGTGAAGGCCAGCCCCGCGACCGTGCGCTCGGGGCGAAGCGGCTTCATGTGGCCGGGCAGCGCCTGGTCGAGCAGCGCGTGCTCGCGCAGCACGTCGCTGATCGCTCCGGTGTAGAGCTGCTCGTAACGCGACAGCATCTCCTTCACGGGAACGGGAAATTCCTTGGTCGAGATCGTCTCGCGCGCGGCGATGAGTTTCTCGAGGTTCATCATGCCCACTTCTTTTTTGTAGGCTTCGATATCGGCATTCAGGTTCTTGGTCATAAAAAGATGTTTTTTTGCTGCGATCCAAAGTAACCCAATAGGTTACTTTGGATCGTGGTGCTAAGGCTCTCAGAGACCCAATCCGCCGTCGACGAACAGCGTCTGGCCCGTGATGTAGCGGCCGGCTTCGGAGCACAGGAGCAGCGCGGCGCCCGCGCAGTCCGTGCTCTCGCCAAAATAACCCGCGGGAATTGCCGTGCGGACTTTCTCCGCGTAAACGGCGTCGGACAGCGCGACGCTGTTGCGGTCGGTCTGGATGACGCCCGGCGCGAGGTTGTTGATGGTGACGCCGTCCGGCGCGAGCTGACGCGCCAGTCCCAGCACGAGGCCGGTCTGCGCATGCTTCAGCGAGGAATATACCAGCATCTGGGGATGCGGCTTCACCTCCTGCACGCTGCCGAGCGTGAGGATGCGCCCCCACTTCCGCGCGGTCATGCCAGGGGCCGCGAGCTGGAGCAGTTCGAGGCTGCTGCGGTAGTTGACCGCGAAGTGTTGCTCGATGTCGGCGCGGGTGAACTCAAGCCACGGTTTCCGCGTCTGCATGGACGCGTTGAGCACGAGGATGTCGATGCCGCCGAGCAGCGCGACCGCACCGTCGTAGATGCGCCGCGCGCCATCGTCGGCTCCGAGATCGGCCTGCACGACGCCCGTGCGAACCCCCAGCGCGGCGATCCGCGCGGACACGGCCTTCGCATGCTCCTGATCGCCGACACAATGAACCGCCACGTCGGCCCCGGCCTCGGCGAGCGCCGTGGCGATGGCGGCACCGATGCCGCGCGACGAGCCGGTGACGAGGGCGCGGCGTCCGTTGAGACGAAACGCGGCGAGAGCGGAGGAAGATGAATTGCTCATGGGATGATCGGAGTTGTCGGAAGCGTGAAAGTCAGCGGACGGCAGAACGGGTAAACCAGCGTTTCATCACCTCGGCGGCGGGTTTGCCCGCGAGCGTGAAGCCACAATCTCCCGCCGGATCGGTGTGGTAATGCGGACGGTTCTGCTGCTCGTCCCACTTCCACCAGTAAAGGCCCAGCCACCACGGCTCCTCCCAGAAAAGCGTGCACATCGCCTCCAGGAAATTGCTTTGTTCCTGCGGAGCGTAGGCGCCGCTGGTGCGGTATTCGCTCGGAGCCATCGCGGCGCCCGCCACCGAACGGCAGCCCGTCTCGCCGAAGATGACCGGCAGGCCACCGAGTTTTTCCGAGGCGCGGCGCAGAATGGCGACTGTCGGCCGGAGCTTGGCAACCATCTCCTCGACGGTCGCGCCGGGTTTGTCGGCGGCGGCCGAGTAGTAGCTGATGCAGACCGCATCGAGAGTATTGAGCCACGCGGGCGGCTCCGCGAGTTCAAGCAACGTGGGCGGCTGCGCATCGTAGACCACCGGTCCGGAATACACCTCGCGCGCGGTGGCGACCACCTTCGCCCAGCGGGCGTTGTTGCGCGCCTGCTCGGCCGCGTAGAGTTCGCAACCGATGCAATACGCCTCGCAGCCAGTGCGCTCCGCAAGCCTTCCATAGTGCGCGACGCTCAGGCGCAGGCTCTCGAACCACGGCTCCCAGTAGTTCACCGTGCGTCCCTGGATCTGCTGGTCGCCGTCGGGAAAATTGATGCCGCCCCGCCATGCGCTGTCATGGCACTCGACCATGGGCTTGAGCATGACCTTGATGCCACGCGCACGAAAACGCGCGATGATCGCCTCCAACTCGTGGTCGGCCGGCGTAAACTCGAAATCCTGATAAAGCCGCGTGCTGGAAAACGTGTCCTGCATGACGCTCGCCATCAGCGCGACCCAGGTGATGCCCAGCTCCGCCATGCGGTCCACCTGAGCGAACGCCTCGGGCGTGCCGAAGTAGCCGCGCTTGGCGAGATAGCCAAAATTCATGCCCTTGTGCAGTTCGCGCAGGGCGGGGAAACGGGATTGGGGTGCGGTCATGGTGGAAGCGGGGTTCAGATGTAAGAAATACGGTGGGCGTCGAGGATGCCCTTCATGTAGCCGACGGCAAAAAGACGCCCGAGCTGCGCGTAGCCGTGCGGGAGATGCTCCTCCCCCGCCATCGAGGGAACGTGATCGGCGCGGATCGGCCCGCGAAAGCCGAGGTCGGCGTAGAGTTTCAGCATCGCCGCCATGTCGGTCGGCCCGTTGTCGTGAAACGTCTCGGTGAAATCCTCGCGCGTCCCCTCCACATCGCGGAAGTGGACGAACACGATGCGGCCGGCGAAACGCCGCGCGCTGGCCGCGATGTCCTCGCCCATCGCCAAAAAATTCGCCTGGCAATAAGTGATGCCGTGGCTTGGCGAATCACTCAGCGCCATCGCCCGCGCAAACGCGTCGGCCGTCGTGAAAATCCGCCCGACTCCGCGCAGCGGCGAAAGCGGCGGATCGTCCGGATGCAGCCCCATCTTCACTCCGGCCGCCTCGGCGACGGGTAGCACGCGGGTGATGAAATACTCGTAGTTCTCCCAAAGCTTTTCCTCGGTGACGCGCAGCTCCGGCGCGACCGGCGCGGGATCCACGGCGGATGCGCGGAAGCGGTTGGTCACGGCGCCGCCGCGCGCGGGAACGTGCGGGTCGGTTCGATACCAGCCGATCGTCGCCATGAAGTTGTAGCAGAGCAGGCCGATCCCGAGCGCGCCCATGTTGCGGAGCATCGTCTGGTAGCGCGCGATGTCCGCATCGCGGCCGGGCAGGCCGAGCTTGATGCGTTGCATGTCGAACTCGTCACCTTCGAGCCCGATCAGCTTGAAACCGCCCTCGGCAAACCGGTCGCGGATCGTGCGCAGCGTATCGAGGTCGTCGGGTGCGTTAAGCCCCGTGAGCTCCGGCGCGCATTTGCAGATCGCGTGGGTCACGCCGACCTGGCGGGCCAGCAGCCAGGAACGGTCGGGGGTGGCGGGGAGGAAATCGACGAGGATCATGCGGCGGAAAAAAGCGGTGCGCCTTGCAACGCCTGCGAACAGGCGGTGGCCGCCGCGACCAGGGCCTTGGTGTGGGCCTTGTTGCTGCGACCCTCGAAATCATGCACGAAGCCCACCACGGTGAAAGCACCGACAATGCCTCCCGTCCGGTCCCGCACCGGGGCCGACAAGGCGTGGACGCTGGGCTGATAGCCGCCGAAATCCGCGCATACGCCCGCGCGCCGGCAATCCGCCGCGCGCTTGCCCACGTCGGCCGGCGTCTGGTGTTCCCAGCACTCCTTCGGCGCCTCCGCGAGCAACCGGCGGTAGTCGGCGGCGGGCAGTTCGCTCAGCAACACCGCGCCGGAGGAACCGAGCACCAAGTGAAAAGCCGCGCCCACGCGCACGGCGACGGCGGTCTCTCGGGGAGACTCCGCGCGCACCAGCGTCACCGCCTGCTCGCCCTGCCGCACGGACAGTTTTGCGGCCAGTCCGGTGTCCGCCGCCAGTCGCGCCAGAAACGGACGCGCCGTCTCGATCAACAATTCGTGCCGCGCGAGCGGCTGGAGCAGCGGCAGCAGCCCGAAGGAGAGTTCATGCCGCCCGCCCGCGGCCGGACGCACCCAGTCCTCGGCGAGCAACGTCTGCAGGATGCGGTAGACGGTGGACGGCGAGATCCCGAGCGCATGGGCCAGCCCCTTGGTCGTCGTCTCGCTGCGCCCGCCGGCAATGGCCCGCAGCACGGCGATGGATTTCTCAAGGACGGGAATGGTATGCGCAGGCATGGAGGCAACGGGGATCGCCGCCCATCCTGCCGGTTATCCGTCCGCGCTCAAGTTTTGTAATGAACTCATTTTTTCATTAGAGAATTAGCGAACACCCCCGGAGGAAGTTCCGGGGCGCGTTGCCGTTTTTCCGGCGTAGCGGCGAGCGCCAGCGAGCCGACGGGCCTCCACTCGCTGGCGCTCGCGGCCACAACCCCAAGCCAAGGCAAGCTTCGCGGTATTGGACCCATACCGAATAAAACCTACCCTTGCAGCTCGCCGGTCGACTGCGTGTCTTTCAGCGCCACGCCGCTCACGCCGAGACGGGCGCTCTCCACCAGCAGATGCGCCAGCTTGCGTGCGGCGGCGGCGGGCGGGAGTCCTTCGGGGCGGATGTTCGACACGCAGTTGCGGTCGGCATCGGTGCAGGAGGCGCGCGGATGATGCGTGAGATAAGCCCCGAGGCTGTCGGGCATCCCCAGCCCCGGACGCTCGCCAAGCAACATCAGCGCGTGGCGGGCGCCGAGCAGTTCGCCGACTTCGTCCTGCAGCTTCACGCGGCCGAACGGCGCGAGCAGGATCGGGTAAAGTGTCCATCCGGAGGCGGACAGATGACCGGAAAGGAGCTCGATGGTTTCGACCGCGTGGCGCTCGGCAGCCTGGGCGGCGAGGCCGTCGGAAACAAGGATCACGAGGTCGCGCGCCCCCCAACCGGCCGAGAGCCGCGCGAGGTCGGCGCGCGCGGCGTCGGCGAGGCGTCGACCGAGATCGGGACGGACAAGGTAGGTTCTTTTATCGGAAACGGCGGTGGCGATCGAACGGGTCTCGAAGCCCTTCTCCGCGAGACGCGCGGCGAGGCCATCAAGGTCAAACGGGGCCATCACCGCATCCCGCGCGCGGGCGTGCGAGAGGCGGAAATCGAGCACCGACGCCATGCGTTGGCTGCCGCCGGTGCGGCCGAGCGCGATGCGGGCCGCCGTGTAGCGCCGCAAGCCCAACCACGGATCGCGGCCTTCGTCGGCGGCGGGCGCGGCAACAACCGGAAGTTGATTGTCAGGAGAGTCGGCCATCGGAGAGGAGCGCGTGGTTCTTGGCGACGGGCAGCAGACGGCGACCGTCGGTGGCGATGCGCATTTTTTCGAGCCAGGCTTCGAATTCGGGGGCGGGTTTCAGGCCGAGAACTTGGCGGAGGTAGTGGCTGTCGTGGAACGACGTCGACTGGTAACCGAGCATGATGTCGTCCGCACCGGGGATCCCCATGATGAAGTTGCAGCCGGCCACGCCGAGGAGCGTGAGGAGGTTGTCCATGTCGTCCTGGTCGGCTTCGGCGTGGTTGGTGTAACACACGTCGACGCCCATCGGCAGGCCAAGGAGTTTGCCGCAGCAGTGGTCTTCGAGGCCGGCGCGGATGATTTGTTTTCCGTCGTAGAGATACTCGGGGCCGATGAAGCCGACGACCGTGTTGACGAGGAGCGGCTTGAAGGGGCGCGCGACAGCGTAGGCGCGGACTTCGCAGGTCTGCTGGTCGAGTCCGTGGTGCGCGTTGGCGGAGAGCGCAGAGCCCTGGCCGGTCTCGAAATACATGCAGTTGTCGCCGACGGTGCCTCGTTTGAGCGAGAGCGCGGCGGCGCGGGCTTCGGCGAGGAGCGCGAGGTTGATGCCGAAGCTTTTGTTGGCGGCCTCGGTGCCGGCGATGGATTGAAAAACGAGATCGACGGGCGCGCCGCGCTGCATGGCCTGCAACGCGGTTGTCACGTGCGCGAGGATGCAGGACTGCGTGGGGATTTCGTAGCGGCGGACGAGTTCGTCGATGAGGTGAAGGAGCGTCTCCATCGCGGGGACGCTGTCGGTCACGGGGTTGATGCCGATCACGGCGTCCCCGCAGCCATAGAGGAGTCCGTCGAGGATGGAGGCGGCGATGCCTTTGGGGTCGTCAGTCGGGTGGTTGGGCTGGAGGCGGACGGAGAGGCGTCCGGGCAGGCCGATGGTGCTGCGGAAGGTGGTGACGACGCGGCATTTTTTGGCGACGAGCACTAGGTCCTGGTTGCCCATGAGCTTCGAGACGGCGGCGACCATCTCGGGCGTGAGTCCGGGGGCGAGCGCGGTGAGGACAGTCGAATCAGTTTCGTAGCGGAGGAGCCAGTCACGGAACTGGCCGACGGTGAGGTTGGCGACCGGCGCGAAGGCGGCGCGGTCGTGGGAGTCGATGATGAGGCGCGTTACTTCGTCGGCCTCGTAGGGGATGAGGAGGTCTTCGAGGAAGCGGGCAAGCGGGACATCGGCGAGGCAGAGCTGGGCGGCGACGCGTTCCTCGGCGGATGCGGCGGCGACACCAGCGAGCACGTCGCCGGAGCGGAGAGGAGTGGCCTTGGCCAGGAGCTCGGCGAGCGTGGCGAAGGTGTGGCGGGTTTTGCCCACTGAAGTTGACCAACTCATCAGACGAACCTTTCGATCCGTTTGCCCACGGAACACACGGAATACACGGAAAGCAGAACGGATTGATTCTTCCGTGTATTCGGTGTGTTCCGTGGGCAACTCATGGGTTTAAGCAAAGTGGCTGAGGTAGTCGTCGGCGAGGGCGCAGGTGTCGTCGGTGAACTTTGAGCCCATGGCCTTGGCTTGCACGGTGTCGGCGTGTGATCCCACCCAGGCGACGAGGAGCATGCGGCGGAGCATGACGAAGGTGGGGATTTCGGCGAGTTCGACTTTGGAGAGCCGGCGGAGGCTCGTGTAGCCGCTCAGCCATGCATCGATGTAGGCGGGGACGTCGGGGTGTGTCTCGATGAAACTGAGCGCGGCGGCTAGGTCATAAATAAACCAAGAGTGGCCGCAGTCGTCGAAGTCGATCACGGCGACCTGGCCTTGGTGAACGAGCAGGTTGGCGGCGCGGAGATCGGCATGGACGAGGCCGAAGCGCTCGCGTCCGTAGCCGACCTTGTCCACGCGGCGGCGGAGGACGGGGAGCAGACGGGCGAGGTGTTTTTTCTTGGCGGGGGTCATGCCGAGTCCTTGTTCCCACCGGCCCCAGTGTCCCCGGGGGCCAAGCATGGTTTCGAAATCCCAGCGTTCGCGGAGGACGGGATGCGGGGGCTTCCAGGATGCGGCGTGAAGATGGAGCTGCGCGGTGACTCCGCCGAGAAGCGCGAAGGCGTCGCGGCGGTTGGTGTCGTCGGGCTCGCGGCCTTCGACAAATGTCATGAGCACGCAGTGACGCGGCTCGGGCACGGCAGGATGCCAGACGTGCTGCACGGGTTCGCCGTCGAGACCGGCGATAGGCTCGGCGATGGTGAGCGAAGTGTCGCGCTTGAGGGCGTTGATCCAGGAGAGCTCGGTGAGGATGTGCGAACGCGGGTGGTAGCCGGGGCGGTTGATGCGGAGGACGCGGCGCGGGCCGGTCGGAGGCGTGATGAGGTAGGTGGCGTTCTCGGAGTAGTTGAGGAGCTTGATACCGGAGTCGGGCGGAAGGCCGAAGAGCGGCAGCGCCTGCCGGGCGAGTTGCTCGACGCGGCGGAGTTGGTGCCGCGTGGGAAGCGCGGCGAAGGCGGCGGGGGTGATCATGACTAGTTGCTAGCGGCTAGTGACTAGAAGCTGGTAGCGGCGGCGGCGATGCCGGCTTCGGTGCGTTCCAGGATTTCGTCGCAGTCGGCGGGGGTGAGAAGGAGGCCGGGCTTGAACTGGAGGACGCGCGGATCGAGCTGGGAAAAGATCGCCCAGATGCCCTTCGCATAGAGTTCGCGCATGACGAGCTTGGCGCCTTCCGGATGGGTGTTGAACTCGAGGCCGAAGATGACGCCGCGCTGGCGGATGCCGGTGAAGAAGGCGTGTTTGGCCTGGATGGTTTCGAGGCCGGCGCGGAGTTTTTTCGCGACGGTGTCCACGTTGGCAATGGTCTCGGGGCGGAGGGTGATTTCGAGAGTCTTGAGCGCGGCGACGCAGCCGAGTTCGGAGCCGCCGAAGGTGGAGATGTGGCCCCAACCGTCTTCCTTGAGCCAGCCGCCGGCTTGCTCGTTCACGATGACGGCGCCGATGGGATAAAGGCCGCCGGAGAGTCCCTTGCTGGTGACGATGATGTCGGGCGTGACGCCGTAGCCGGTGATGCCCCAGAGGTTGCCGGAGCCGCAGCGCATAAGGCCGGTCTGGACTTCGTCGGCGACGTAGAGGGAACCGTATTTTTCGCAGAGGTTTTTGACGCCGGGGAGATAACCGTCGGCGGGGAGAGGGAAACCGTAGGTGGCGGGGATGGTTTCCATGATGACGCAGGCGGCGTCACCGGGAGCGAGCGCGGCCTCCATGGCGGCGAGGTCGTTGAAGGGGACCTTGACAAATTCGTCGGGGCGGCCGGCGCTCATGAACTGGTCGGCGTAGCGTCCGTCGGCGGTGCCGAGGGCGAGGCCGGTGTGGCCGTGGTAGGCTTTTTCGATGGAGACGATCTTGCGGCGCTTGGTGCCGTAGCGGGCGCACTTGAGGCCGATGTCGATGGCCTCGCCGCCGCCGCTGGAGAGGACGGCGTAGCGCATGTTGGACGGCGCGGTCTGCACGAGTTTTTTGGCGAGCGCGGCGCGGCCGATGGCGGGGAAATGGTGGTTTCCCATGTCGAAGTGATCGAGGGCCTCCTTGAGCTCGGCGATGATCTCGGGGTTGCGATGGCCGAGGTTGTAGGTGCCGCCGTTGAGATGGAGGTCGATGAGCCGGTGGCCGCTCATGTCGTAGAGGTGGTAGCCCTCGCGGTGGCCGATCACGAGCGGAGTGCCGCGGGCGGCCCAGGAACGGACCTTGTCGGGATTCCAGTATTCGACGCTGTCCCGGAGGACCGCGGCTTTGTCGGCGTTGACGAGGGAGGAAATGAGGGGAGACATGGGAAGGAAATGACCAATGTCCAATGACCAATGCCCAATCAGGCGGAGGTAACGGAAGTGGTCGTGAGTGTTTAGGATTTCAGGGCGGAGAGGGTTTCGTCGGTCGTGAGGACCTGGCAGTAGATGTTGTTGATGATGGTGAGCTCGTGGCGGTGGAGCTCGTCGGTCGCGGCGGCGCAGGCGTCGTCGACGACGATCACGTTGAAGCTTTCGTCGGCGAGGGAGCGGACGGTGCCGGCGACGCACTGGTCGGTGAAGATGCCGCACACGACGACGTTGCGGACGCCGAGGTTCGAGAGGAGCAGACGAAGATTGGTGCCGGTGAGCGCGCTGTCGGTCGTCTTGGTGAGGACGATTTCGTGCGGCAGCGGCGCGACCTGCGGGAGGATCTGGGAGTCGGCGGCGTTGAGCGGGAGCAGGAGATTGTTGAAGCCGGGACGCGCTTGGCTGAGGGAGCGGTCGCGTCCGTCCTTGGTGAGGCAGGCGATGCGAGCGAAAAGCGGGTCGCGTTCGAGCGCGCGAAAGCGGGCGAGGATCCTCTGCGTGTTGGGAAGCACCGTGTCGGTCAGGCGTTCGCGGAAGGGCGCCCAGCGGTGCCATTCGGAGATATCGAAGGGGCGGGCGTTGGGCGGAGTGGCAGCGGGCAAGTAGCAAACCTGCAGGTCGATCACGAGGAGCGCGGTCTGCGCGGCGGGCAGAACGATGTCCGGGAGATCTTCTCCGGCCATCGGCTCGTAATAAAAAGACCGGTATGCGGTGCGCCAGGTGGACATAGAGCTAGTGGCTAGTTTCTAGAAGCTAGTATCCAGGTTAGGCGGTGAGCGCGGCGGGCGACTCGGGCAGGATCTGGCCGCCGTCGACGGTGATGGTCTGGCCGGTGATGTAGCCGGCCTCGGCGGAGGCAAGGAAGGCGGCGGCATGGCCGATGTCCTCGACGGTGCCGAGCTTGCCAAGCGGCACGCAGGCGGCGGTGGCGTTGAGGTAGTCGGCGCCCATGCCGGCGAGCGCCTCGGTGAGGATGTTGCCCGGCAGCACGGCGTTGATAGTGATGCGGTCTTTCGCCAGTTCGATGGCGGCGGTGCGGATGAAACCGAGCTGGGCGGCCTTGGTCGCGCCGTAGTGGCTCCAGCCGGGGAAGCCGGTGATCGGGCCGGTGATCGACGAGGTGACGACGATGCGCGGCTCGGCGGCGAGCCTGAGCACGGGCACGGCGGCCTGCACGCAGAGCATCATGCTGCGGACGTTGGTGACGAAGATGCCGTCCCACGCCTCGTCGGTCATGTCGGCGAGCTTGAGCGCGGGAAAGGCACCGGCGTTCGCGCAGAGCACGTCGAGGCCGCCGTAGCGTTCGACGGCGTCGGCGATCATCGCCTCGACTTCGGCGCGCTTGGAGACGTCGGCCTGAAAAAAGGACGCGGTGCCGCCGGCGGCGACGAGTTCGGCGACGGCGGCCTCGCCCGCGGAGGCGGTGCGGGCGACGACCAGGACCTTGGCGCCGTGTTGGGCGAAGACACGGGCGATGCCCTTGCCGATGCCTTTGCTGCCACCGGTGACGATGACGGATTTATTTTTTAGAGATGCGGACATGGGGAGAGAAATGCAGACGGAAACGCGGCGGGACGCCGCGTCTACGGGAAAACCGATTGTCAGTGGGACGGGGCGGCGGACCGGGATCGGCGGCCGTTCCATCTCACGATGCCGAAAAGCGCGAGGACGAGGACCACCGCGACGATGACCGAGAGCACGCCGACCGCCGGGACGATCGGCTGGTAGCCGCTGGTCATGCGGGCGTAGAGCCACTCCGGCAGCGCGCTGTCGGCGCCGGTCGTGAAGAGCGAGAGGGCGAAGTTGCCCCACGAGAGCAGCACGGCGAAACAGGTCGCGCTGATCATGCCGGGCATGAGGAGCGGGATGGTTATCCTGCGCAGGATCTGGAACCGCGTCGCGCCGAGGTCGCGGGCGGCCTCCTCAAGCGATTCGTCGAGCCCGTAGGCCTGGATCGAGATGATGAGCGTGGTGATCGGCGTGATCCACACGGTGTGCGCGATGACGGCGGTCCACCACGCGGGCGTGATTTGGAGGAAGCTGAACCACATGAGCAGCGCCAGCCCGAGAACCGACTGCGGAAAAAAGAGCGGCAGCAGCACCAGGCGCTGGAACGTCTGGCGTCCGCGCCAGCGGTAGCGGGCGTAGGCGAGCGCGGAGAAAAAACCGATGAGCACGGAGAAAAACGCGGTGAGCGCTCCGATGCGCAGGCTGACGCCGACGAAATCGGCGATCTGCGGCGACTGGATGGCGTCGGCATACCACTTGAACGTCATGTCCTCCGTCGAATAGGGGAACGAGAAGAAGCGGCGCTTGTTCAGCGACGCGACGATGATGCAGAGCACCGGGAAGTAGAACACGAGCAGCACGAGCCCCGCGTAGAGGCTGAAACCGGCTTTCTGGGTGCGGGAGACGATCATGGGAGGAAATGACCAATGACCAATGTCCCATGACCAATGAAGGAGGCGGTGTGCATCGGGGGCGTTTTACTCGGCGGGCTTTTTGCCGAGCAGTTTTTCCAGGTCGAAGCGGCCGAGCGCGAAGAACACCACGACCGTGGTCAGCGCGATGAACAGCGTGGAAAGCGCCGACCCAAGCGGCCAGTTCTGCGCGTAGGTGAACTCGGACTCGATGTCGGACGCGATGGTCACGACCTTCTGTCCGCCGAGGATCTTCGCCTCGGAAATCGCGCCGACCGACAGCACGAAAACCAGCAGCGAGCCGATGAGCATGCCGGGCATGGAAAGCGGCAGGTCGATTTTCTTAAAAACCTGCCAGCGGCTCGCGCCGAGGTCGAAGGCCGCCTCGCGCACCTGGTCGGGCACCATCTTGATGCCGAGCACCAGCGGGAAGAGCATGAACGGCAGGTAGACGTAGACCATGCCGAGGACGATCACCGGCACGTTGTAGAGCAGGGAATCGATCTCCACGCCGAAGACCTTCGCCAGCGTGCCGCCGACCACGCCGTTTTTCATGAAGCCGATGACCCAGCCGAAGAGCCGGATGTTTTCCGAAACGAAGAGCGACGTCGCGATGGCGTAGGTGATGAACGACGCGCCGCCCTTGAAGATTTTCGCCATGGCGAAGGCCAGCGGATAACAGATGACCAGCAGGATCATCACCGTGAGGGACGCCAGACCGAGCGACCAGAGAATGGACTTGAAGTAGGTCTGCTCGAAGATGGTCCGGTAGTTGTCGAGCGTCGGCGACTGCAGCAGGCCGAAGGTTTTCGGCGGCATGAAGCCGAACCACACGACGCACAGCAGAGGCGCGACGAAGCCGAACACCATGAGGAGCGCAAACGGCGAGGCCGCCAGCGACCCGAAAAAGCCGGGGCCCAGCGCGAGCGATTTTTTCGGGGCGGGCGCGCTCATGATTCGAGGACCTGGCTGTCGGCGAGATCCCAGCCGAGGATGACCGCGCCGGCGGAGGTGCGCTCCTCGCGCAGGCGTTCGACGGTGAGGGTGCAACCGGGCGCGACCTCGACGTGATACTGGATGCGGGAACCGAGGGAGAATTCGTTGAGGATGCGCACGGGCACCGCGTTGCCCGCCGTCTCGCCGGGGGCGAGGAAGCGCAGGGACTCGGGGCGGATAAGGAGCTTCCGTTTGGTGCCGGCTTCGAGCGGAACCGGCAGCCCGGGCAGGGTGATCGGGATGGGCTTGCGGCCCGTCTCCCAGTCGGCGGCGGTGCCGCCCTTCGCGGTGATGTCGAGGAGGTTCACCTCGCCCATGAACTCGGCGACGAAGGCGTTTTTCGGGGAGCCGTAGATCTGGTCGGGCGTGCCGATCTGCTCGATGACGCCGGCGCGCAGGATCGCGACGCGGTCGCTCATGACCATCGCCTCCTCCAGCGAGTGGGTGACGTAACAGAAGGTTTTTTTGGTGCTGCGCTGGATGTCCTTGAGCTCCTTTTGCAGGACCTTGCGCAGGCGGGCGTCGATGGCCGAGAGCGGCTCGTCGAAAAAGAGGATGTCGGGGTCGTAGGCGAGCGCGCGGGCGAGAGCGACGCGCTGGCGTTCGCCGCCGGAGCACTGGGTGACGTTTTTGTCGTAGTAGCGGTGGGGCGGAAGGTGCAGGGCCTTGAGCAGCTCCCAGGCGCGGGTGCGGCAGTCACCGTCGGACTCGCCGCGGATGGAGAGCGGGAACTCGACGTTTTTGCCCACGGTCATGTGGGGGAAAAGCGCGAGCGACTGGAACACCATGCAGGTCGGGCGGCGGTTGGGAGGAAGGTCGTTGATCACCTTCCCGCGCAGGCGCAGCTCCCCCTCCGTGGGCTTCTCCATGCCGACCAGCATGCGCAGCAGCGTGGTCTTGCCGCTGCCGCTGGGGCCGACGAGCGTGAAAAATTCGCCGTCGCGAATCTCAAAGCTGACGTTGTCGACGGCGACAAACTTGTCGAAGCGCTTGGTTATGTTGGCGACTTCCAAGATGGGAGCGGCGGTTGGGGAAGTGGATTCCATGACGGCGGAAGGGGATGCGAAGAGTGAATGTAGGAGCGGCTTTATGCCGCGATTCACGGGGACGCGCTTGTGCGTCATCGCGGCGTAAAGCCGCTCCTACAGGACAGACAACGGAGGACGGCGAAGGCTCAGCCCTGGCGCGTGCGCTTGGCCTCGTTGTAGATCGAGGTGAGCAGGTCGTTGTCGGGGATGGTCTCGTAGTCGGCGCTGCGGCTCATGTCCGCCTCGAGCGTGTCCCACTGGAGGCAGTTGAGCTCTTCCTTCTTGAACTTGGAGAACACGGCGGGCTGCGACATCTGCGTGACCGGATTGTGCGAGGCGTCGGCCATGGCGACGGTGTGGCAGATCTCGGGGCTTTGCACGTATTCGAGGAAGTCTTCGGCGAGCGGGCTGACGTTGGGGTTGTTGACCACGGAGGTGACCTCGAACCACTGGAGGGAGCCCTTGCCGTTGACGGGGCCGCGGAGCGGCGAGATGTGGTAGACCTCGTTGAAGCCCTCCTTGCGGGCGACGGAGCAGGTGTAGGTGCCGCCGCTGAAGATGGCGTTGATCTCGCCGTTGATGAGCGCCTGGTTGAGCTGGGCGGGATCGCCGCTGATCATCTTGGCGTTGGAGAAGAGCGTCTGCGCGGTCTTCTTGAAGGTCTCGACCTCGGCGGGCGTGTGGGTCTTGTAGGGCGTGAAGCCGGAGGCGACGCACATGTGGAGGACGTTCCAGTTGTCCCACGCGAGCAGGCCGAATTTGCCCTTCATCTTTGGGTCGAGGAACATCGGCAGGCCCTCGTCCTCGGCGGTCTTGATGGAAATCTTCTTGGTGTTGACGACAAAGTTCATCGGGCCAAAGCGCTGCATCATGCCGATGAGCTCCTTGCCGTCGGGCGAAAGGGCGAACGGATTGATGCCCATCGTCTTGTTGTAGAACATGGGCATCATCTTCTCGATGTAGGGCTCGAAGCGTTTCTTATCGAGAGGCTTGATGAGCTTCTCGGCCCACATCTGCTGGCGCGCCCAGCACTGGTTGAGATTGATGAGGTCCCACACCTTGAGTTCGCCGGCGCGGAGCTTGTTGATCATGCTCGGGTCGTCGGTGCCGGACTCGGCCTTGAGGCTGACGCCCTTGTGGAGCTTGCGGAACGGGTTGAGGACGTTGTCGCTGTTATACCCCTCCCAACAGAGGATGTTGAGCTCGGCGGCCCGGGCGTCGGCGGCAAACACGGAGGACGGGAACGAGGTGAAGGCAAGGCCGGCGGCGGCGGTGCCGGCGATTTTCATGAAATCGCGACGGTTGTAGGAATGCGTTGTGTTCATGTGAGGAGATGGAATCGGCCTTACATTAGCAGGCACGATACCAGCTTACCGTTGGTTCGAACTATCTTCATCATAGATGCCATCTATTCTTAATCATTCGGTCGAACTGCGCCACCTGCTCTACTTCCAGGCCGTGGCGGAGCACGGCAGTTTCACCCGGGCGGCCGCGGTGATCGGCCTTCGCCAGCCGACGCTTTCCCACCAGATCAACCAGATGGAGAAGGCCCTCGGCGTGCCGCTTTTCGACCGGGCGCGGCGGCGCTGCCGGCTCACCTCGGCGGGCGAGATGCTGCTGCCCTACGTGCGCCGCGTCCTCGCGGAGATGGAAAACCTGCGCAGCTCCCTCGACGATCTGAGCGAACTGCGGCGCGGTTCGCTCACGATGGCGGTGCTGCCGTCGGTCACGCACCGGCTGCTGCCGCTGGCCTTGGAAAATTTCCGCGAGAGCTACGCCGGAATCCATGTAAGGATACTGGAGATGTCGGTGGACGACATGGAGCGGGCGTTGGCGCGAGGCACGGTGGAACTGGGCATCGGTTACTTGCCTCCGGCGGAAACCAGCCTGCGCGGACAATTTTTATACACCGAGGAACTGATGTGCGTGGTCGCACCGTCCGACGCCTGGGCGCGCCTGGCGACGGTCACCATGGACGAGCTCTCCAAGCGCGCCCTGCTTGCGCCTCCGCCCGGCTACGGAATGCGGACTTTGTTGCTCAAGGCTTTTTCGAAGGTGCGCCGCGCGCCGCACTTCGCGCTCGAATTGAGTTCGGTCGACATGCTGCTGCACATGGTGGCCGCAGGCGGCGGCACGGGCATCGTGCCGGCATCGGCGCTGTGGGGACGGACATCCGGCGACTACGTCGCCCTGAACGTCACCCGCCCCTCCCTGCGCCGCCAGATCGGTTTCCTCACGCTGCATGGCGCTCACACCCGGCCGGCGGCCGAGGCGTTTATCCCGATCGTGAAGGCCGTTGCGAAATCGCTCGCCGATTAGGCCAGCCAATAGGTAGCGAGGCCGGTGCCGCAGAGCAGACCGACAACGATGATCCCAAGACAGCCGCCCTTGCCTTGGGGAGCGGCGGCAAACTTGTCCGGCGCCGACGCGCGCAGGGACTTCTCCAGTTCCTCGACCGCGTCCTTCGCCTCCTTGAGGCCGAGTCCCGTCATCCCGCGATAGAGTTTGATGGCCTCGATCTTGCGCCCTTGGAAAATGCATTCCGACAAGGTCGCGACCTGCTCGTCCGTGATGGGTTGGCTCATGGACGAAAAGCGATGCCCGCAACCCCTCCAAAGACGAGTCCTAAACCAGCTCCTCCCCCGCTTGCACAACTCCCGCAACCCTCATCCTTCCGCCCCAAGCAAAGTAACCTATTAGGTTACTTTGCTTGGGAGAACACACGTCCGGGGCCCGGTGGTTTTTTGATCCGCGATTCTCCCCTCCTCTGCGCTTCTCCGTGTCTCTGTCGTTAACTCCGCTTCACCCCGCCCGCCGCAAAACCCGACACCAGCCCCGCGCCGAAGCCCGTCGCGTGCGCCAGCACATCGATGTTCACCCCGCCCGCGCCAAACAACCCCAGCACCACCAGTCCCGAGGCCAGCGGCACCGCCAGCGCCCGCCAGCGCCGCGCCCTCCCCTCACCCGCCCGCCCCGCCATCCGGATCGCGCGACCCGTCAGCAACCCGAGCCCGGCGAAGACCGCCGTCGACGCGCCCAGCGACCGATATTCCTCACCGTGATTCAAAGCCACCGCCGCCAGATTTCCCGCGACCGCCGATCCCGCGAGCAACCACCAGCCCGCGCCCAGCCCGAAAGTCGCCACCACCGCTGAAAACACCAGCAGCCCGCCGCCCGCGTTTGAAATCAAATGCCCGACATCCGCGTGCAGCCACAACGCCGACGCCGCCCGCCACCATTCGCCGTGGCCAAACACCCGCTCCGCATCAAGCAGCCCGGCGTCCGTCAACCCCGGCCACCTCCCCTGCGCCCAAAACACCGCGAACACCCCGAGCACCCACAGCCACGGCGACAGCGGCGGATGTTTCCACACCGGCACCGCCTCCACTACGACCTTCGGCGGCCAGCCCACGCTCTCGCGGTCGAAACACGCCAGTTGTTCGCGTACCGCGTCCAGCGCCACCGGCTCCACCCGCAGATGATGCCCGTCCACGGCCTCGATCAGCCAGCACGCCTCGCCCATCGCCAGCACCACCAGGCCGTGTTCAAACCCCTCCCGATGCGTCGCGTAAACGCCCGCGTCCACGCTCCCCTCGGGAAAAGGATCGTTCTCCGGCGGAACGGACGGCTCGGGCGCGGTCATCACCACCCACCATGATCACTTCCGCCGCCGTCGCCACCTCCGACTCCGTCATTCCGCTTTGCTCATCCCTTCAGGTCTCAGGTTTCCGCTTTCAGGTTTTCCTTCCTTCCGACGCTTGCGTTGGCTCAAAAACCAACCTCGTTCATCAAGCGGGCCCGCCCACCCACGCGCATCAAAATCCTCCTCCTCCCGCCTCCATGGTCGACTCCCCCTCCCCCGCTCCGCCCGCCACGCTTTACGAACGCCTTGGCGGACGCCCGGTCCTGCTCGTGTTGCTGAAGCATTTCTACGCCGACGTGCGCCAGCACCGCGAAATCGCGCCCATCTTCGCGGCCAACATCGAGAACTGGCCCGCGCACCTGGAGAAGATCGCGGATTTCTGGTCGGGCATCACCGGCGCCCCCCGCCTCTACGCCGGCGGCATGCCGTGGAAACACCTTCCGCTCCAACTCGAAGAACGCCACTTCGCCGCCTGGCTGGAGCTGTGGGGCCGCAACTGCCGCGCGCAACTCCCCCCGGCGGAAGCCGCCGACCTCATCGCCGCCGCCGAGACCATCGGCCAGCGCCTGCGCCAGATCATCGCCGCCAACGGCAACCCCGCCTGACCAACCCGCCCCCGAGGCTTTAGGGCATTTAAAATAAAGGCGTAACCGCCTCTACTATGTAATGATTGGTAATGTAGGAGCGGCTTTACGTCGCGATTGATCGACGTGGGAGCGAGCTTGCTCGCGATGGTCGTCATCGCGGCGTAAAGCCGCTCCTACATCATGGCTGCAGTTTTTAAGAAATACTCTAATATGCCCACGAAAACCCCGTTCCTGCTCGCCCTCGTCTGCACCCTCAGCCTGGCCGCATCGGCGCACGCGAAGGATCAGACGCATGCCATCGTGGATGACGCGTGGAGCGGGGCATCCGGTTATCATTTCTCGGGACGACTGACCGAGGTCCATGCCGTGCCCGAAACCGGCCGGGGGAAAATGCGCACGCTTTACCGGAACACGCGTCAACTGCTCACGAGCGGCGAGCAAGGCGCGGTCACGTGGCGGGTGGCGGACCGCGAGTGGTCCCTGCGCACCGACGAGGATGGCATCTGGGAACTCGCCATGAACCAGCCCCTGGCGCTGACGCCCGGCTGGCACGAGATCGAGTGCGAACCGGCCGCGAGCAGCCCCGCAGGCCTGCTGGTCGTGGATCCGGCGAACCGGCTCGGGATCATCTCGGATATTGATGACACCATTCTCGTGAGCCACGTGCTGGACAAATCCGCGCTGCTCAAAAACAGCCTCACCGTGCCGCCCCTGCAACGCGACGCGGTGCCCGGCATGGCCGCGCTCTATCAACGCCTGTTGAAACGAAACCCCGCGCCGGAGTCCTCGGCGGTGTTTTACGTGTCCGCCTCGCCCAGGCAGCTCACCGACAACCTCCGCGCCTTCCTCGGCAGCCAAGGCTTTCCGCGCGGCGTCCTGCGGCTGAAAGACGTCTCTTCGCACGGGGAAGGCACTCTCCTCGGCAAAAACCAGCAGGACTACAAACGCCGTGTCCTCGAAGCCGTTTTCCTCGCCTACCCGCAAGTGCGCTTCGCCCTCTTCGGAGACGACGGGGAGCAGGACCCGGAGATCTACGCGGCCCTGCGCGAAAAATTCCCCGCCCAGATCGAAGGCATCTGGATCCGCCGCGTGAACCCGGACCCGCAACGCGCCCGCTTCCCCGACCAGGCCGACGTCGCCGAACTGCTGGCTCCTCCAAGGTAGAGCGAACCGTCCCGGTGAGCCGCGCCTCAGTCCGTCGCTCCGACCATTCCCCCTGAAGCCGGGACCTCCCGATCCCGGCGGTAGGGCGGATTATCCTAATCCGCCGACTCCGACGCAGGCCGCCTGCTCGCAGGCGCGATTCGACACAGCGGCCCTGCACTCGTTTCAAAACCGCACAGCCTCCGCGATCTACCTCCTCCTCCTAGCTCATAACAACCAGCCCCTAACCAAGATGGCGTTTGAAATCCATCGCGCCGTGCAAGACACGCACGACCTGAAGGGTTGATTTGTTCACGCGGAAAAGAATCACGTGCTTTCCCTCCGCCGCCAGTTGGCAGCCGGGGAAAAGATCGGGGCGAAAACGATAAGGAGAGGCGTCAGCCAGGATGAGTTCGAACTTTTCCCACATCCCATCCAAGTAGGCGGTTTCCTGTGCCGGCCCCCAATTCTCCAGCGTATAGGCGCGGATGGAGCGCAGATCGGCCAAGGCGGCCGGGGTAAACTCGAGCTTCATTTCGAGCCGCGAACCAGTGCTTGAAACTCTTTCTTGGATTTGACGCGGATCACTTCGCCGGCTTCGAGCTGCGCGTAGCCGATGGCGGCCTGACGCTTGAGCCAGTCGTTCTCGCTCTCGCGGCGCAACGAATCGCGCAGAGCCTCGCGGATGACCTCGCTGGCGTTGTTGTAAAGACCCGTCTCCACCTTGGCCTTGACCATCTTGTCCAACTCCGGAGTGAGCGAAATGTTCATGCCCCACCGTGCAAACTTTGCTAAAGTCTGTCAATTTAGACAAAACTCTCCCAGCCCGCCTCCGAGGTAGGACGTGACCAGTTTACCCCGACAAGTCGGGGCCGGACGCGTCGCTGCGTTCTCAGAGCCCGGTCAGTCCAAAGGCAGACGGGCTTCACCGGCCCACGATACGGCGAATCTTCGCGGCAGTCACGTCACCCGGTATGCCCTCCACCGCACCGCTGCGGATCTCCTCGATGCGGCGATGAACCGTAGCCGACCAAGCCTGTGCTTTTGCGGAGTCCTGCCCGCCATGTGACTCCATCAGGACACGATCAACCAAATCAGCCACGACATCACGCGGCAGGGATCGGATCTCCTCCACGATTTGGTCAACGCTCATGCCCATGCCCGTAGAGCTGCTAGTGCTTGATTCATGCCCGCCGGCAAGTCCCAGGTCGCTCGGCCCCATGGAGCCGGGACCGGTCCCGCCGGTAGGGCGGATTATCCTAATCCGCCGACTCCGACGTAGGCCGCCTGCTCGCAGGCGCGAACAGGCACACCGGCCACGGCGCCAAGCGCCGCCCACGTAACCCAGCCAGACCCACGCCACCCTCCGAAAACCCAAAAATCGCGTGGGCGCAGCCTATACGCGACTGAATCCGCCCAACTTTAAGGGCCATCGAGTTTGGTTTCGCTGTATTTTCCCAGATCACGCCTTGCTTCAGCTTTCTGCGGGACGCTTACTTTCTTTTAGCCCAGTTTAGCGTTTATGCGTCCAATCCAAGTCGAGCTTTTTGATGCCAGCACGTCCACCAAGGACGCCGTTGCGTATTTTTCCGAAGCCGACGCGGAGTCCCGTGGCGCGATTCATACAAGGCCGGAAGTGGCCGAATTCATTCTCAATCTGATGGGCTGGCAAACCGAAGCCCCGCTCACGAAGTTCCGCCTTTTGGAACCTTCGGCAGGCGAAGGCGATTTCCTGATACCGGCAGTTCGCCGTCTGCTCACCCAAGCCAAGCCTGACGATCTGCGGATTTCGACCTGCATTCGCGCGGTAGAGGTCAATCTGGGTGCTTTGGCTATTTGCCGTGAACGATTGCACGGAATCCTGAGCGAAAGCGGCTGGAGCCGCATCAAAAGCGAACAACTATTGAGCACTTGGCTGGTTCACGCGGACTTCCTGACCCTGTCTCTTCCCGCTCACTTTACCCACATCGTCGGCAACCCTCCTTATTTGCGCTTGGAGAGCCTGCCTAAGGATCTGTTGCGGCTTTATCGGAGCCAGTGGACATCCCTGTTCGACCGCGCCGATCTTTACGTTGCGTTCATTGAAAAATCTTTGGGGCTGCTGGCAACAAACGGTCTGCTTGGTTTCATCTGCGCGGATCGCTGGATGAAGAACCGTTACGGCGGTCCTCTTCGGGAGTTGGTATCCGCTTCCTTTCATCTGGAGGCCTATGTTGATTTCACGGGCTGTCCGGCATTTTTTAATGAGGTCGATGCTTACCCCGCCGTGACGGTTTTTCGGCGTGGGCAGGGGTCAAAAACTTACATCGCCTTCCGTCCCGACGTCTCTGAGGCCGCCCTGATTCCATTATCCAAAGCATTGCGCGGGGAAATATCCCACCCTGCCGTTTCGGTGCGTCACGATGTAACCAAAGGCGATCAGTCTTGGGCCTTCGACGAAGATGGCTGCATGGACGCAATTCGCCAGCTGGAAAACACGTTGCCCGCACTGGAAGCGGCTGGTGCACGCGTAGGCATAGGCGTGGCCACAGGGGCGGATGCCGTTTTTATCGGGCGTGATCTGGACGTGGAGGATTCACGGAAACTACCGCTGGCCACCACCCGCGATATTCGCAGTGGCCGCGTGGAATGGCGGGGTGATTGGGTGCTTAACCCATTCGAGTCCGATGGCCGGCTCGTGGAGCTTGCCGCTTATCCCCGATTTGCGGCTTATCTGGAAAAGCATCGCTCGCGGATTCAGCAGCGCAACGTGGCGGCACGCAACCCAAGCGGCTGGTTCCGCACGATCGATCGCATTCACGAATCACTGACGTGGCGCCCGAAACTGCTGATTCCCGACATCAAAGGCTCAGCCCACGTAGTCTATGAAGAGGGCATGCTCTACCCGCATCACAATCTTTACCACATCACTTCGGAGACCTGGGAGCTTCGCGCGCTTCAGACCGTGCTCTCCAGCCGTCTGGCCCTCGCATTTATCGTCGCCTACAGTCCGCGTATGCGCGGGGGAAATCTTCGTTTCCAAGCTCAGTATCTCCGTCGCATCCGTATTCCTGAGTGGACCAGTGTAGGAGCATCGCTTCGGGAAAAACTTACCAAGGCCGCGCTCACGGAAGACACCAAGCTGGCGGATGCCGCCGTGCGCGAACTGTATGGATTTGATAACAAAACGTGGGATCTGCTGGGCCAAGCCCGCCAACCATCCACAAATACATCATCACTGAAATGAGCTCTACCCGCATTGGTTTCGAACCTCGTCTTCGCCAGGCAGTGCGCGCTTTTTGGACCGGTCGTTCATCGGCAGCCGACAAGCAGCGCGCCAGCGGCAAGATCGATCAAGGGAACCGTGGAATGGTCACCAGCGGGAAAACCATGGATTCGTTCCGCAACATGATCGTCGATGTGGTGAAGCGTAACGGCCCCAAAGGCGTTGGCATACACCGCGACAAATCCATGGTGGTGCTGCCAGGATTTTTCCGTCCCACCAAACAGTGGGATCTGCTCATCGTTCATAACGGCCGGCTATTGGCGGCACTGGAGTTAAAATCACTTTGTGGTCCTTCATTCGGCAATAACGCCAACAACCGCTGTGAAGAGGCCCTCGGGAGTGCCTACGATTTTAGAAAAGCCCAAAGCGAGGGCTTGTTCGGCCCGGGAGCGGCACCGTTTCTTGGATATTTTATCCTGGTGGAAGACACCACCGGGTCGCGCGAGCCAGTCACTTCACGGTCTCCGCACTTTCCAACCGATCCCTGCTTCAAAGGAGCATCCTATCAAAGTCGCATGCAATTGATGTGTGAACGCATGGTCCAACAACAGCTGTATGCCTGCGCCTCGGTGCTCACGGCACCAGGCGATTCAACCACAGGCGATCATGCCAATCTATCAACGCATACGTCGTTTCGACACCTGCTAACGCGACTGGGTTCTTATTTGGCCAGCGAAGCGGAAACCGAACGAGTGAACGATAGGCTGAGCGAAGACCAAGCACCCTACGGCACGGGATCAATCTTGGATGATGACTGCTTTGAAGACAGTGAAAACTCATCCGGCACTTACCGCCTTCTTTGATTCCCTCGCCCAGCGAGTCCAAGGAGCAGCCCGGCCGCTGTTTGTTGTTTTTTGAGCGGGCGAACTTGTCCGGAAACCACAGGTCCGTTCGTTGACTCTATACATCCACCCATCCCCATGAGCACTCCCACCAACGACTATCCCGGCCTCAGCCCCTACCTCAGCGTCAGCGACGCGGCGCAGGCCATCGTGTTCTACAAAGCCGCCTTCGGAGCCACCGAACGCTACCGCCTGACCGACAAAAAATCCGGCAAGGTCGTCCATGCCGAACTCCTGATCGAGGGCGGCCTGATCATGCTCTCGGAGGAAAACCCGCAATGGGGCAACAAGTCCCCCGCCACGCTCGGCGGCACCGCCGTCACCTTTTGCCTGATGGTGAAAAACGCCGATGCCGCCTTCGACCGCGCCGTCGCGGCGGGCGCCACCGTGCTCATGCCCCTCGCCGATCAATTCTACGGTTTCCGCAGCGGCAGCGTAAGCGATCCCTTCGGCCACCAATGGATGCTCCAGCACGAACTCGAAAAAGTCTCCCATGAGGACATGCAAAAACGCTGGGACGCCATGACGGGCGGATGCCCCGGAGCCTAGTATGCCATATCACGATAAAGTTCGGAGTGTAGGGCCCGACCTTGTGTCGGGCCGGTGCGGCGCTCGTAAAGTGAAAGACTACGCGGCCTCACGCAAGGTGAGGCCCTACGTAGATCCGAAAATTTAGCTGTTACATCCTGCGGTTCAAACTGAATAACGTTGTATCCGTAAAGGAGATCGGACCTCCCGGTCCGATCCCAATTGAATCCCTCGAATGATCATCATGACGGACCTGGAGCAACCGTGTCAGTCGGCAAGAACAAAGTTGGGATCTGCGAGTAGGCGATTGAGCAGGACGATGAGTTTGCGCATGACGGCGGTGAGGGCGACTTTGACGGGTTTG
>JBAZSJ010000008.1:0-139938 GCA_041662485.1 Opitutaceae bacterium
CGCTCGCGGCAAACCCGTCAAAGTCGCCCTCACCGCCGTCATGCGCAAACTCATCGTCCTGCTCAATCGCCTACTCGCAGATCCCAACTTTGTTCTTGCCGACTGACACGGTTGCTCCAGGTCCGTCGATTGAGTGCGGTATTCGGGGGTCGGACCGGGAGGTCCGACCTCCTTTGCGTTCGTTTCAGCGCGAGATGTCGCCCTGCGTGAGGATCTTGTAGCCGCGGCTGCTGAGCGACTGCGCGGCGACGTCGCCGTCCTCGATGTTGAGCGCGAGGCCCGACTTGCCGTCGGGGCGCTTGATGAAACTGTAGATGTAGTGGATGTTGATCTCGGCCTCGAGCAGCGCGGCGAGCACGCCCTTGAGGTCGCCCTCGTCGCTCATCTCCACCGCGAGCACGTCCACCTCGGTGTAGGGAAAATCATTGTTGATCATCAGCTCGCGGGCCTTGTCCGGGTCGTCCACGATCAGGCGCAGGATCGAGCTGTCCGTCGTGTCGAGCACGGTGAGCGCCATGACATGGACGTTGTTGTCCCGCAGCAGCGCGGTGAGGTCGTAGAGACGGCCGACGCGGTTTTCCGCGAAAACGGAAAACTGTTTAACGGGATCGGTGCCGATGGAAATATGGGTGGACGACATGGTGGTCGGAGGACCGACCCTGAACCCGCGACCGCAACCGGTCAACCTCGCCGCATGAACGCGTTCGGGCGAACTCGCGCGGCCCAAGTTTCTTAGCCCGACCTAAACACCTTGCTCCTGCGCGGCGGGTGAAATGGCATGCGCCTGTCCCCTCATGCCGCATTCATCCGCAGCCCGACTTCATCTTGAGACGCAGCGCCGCGCGCGCGGCAGCGCGCGGCTGGTTTTGCGCGGCATCGTGCTCAACCTCGTGCTGGCGGTGGTGAAGTTTGCCGGCGGGATTTTCGGGAACACCTACGCGCTCATCGCGGACGGCGCCGAGTCGCTGCTCGACGTGTTTTCATCGGCGCTTGTCTGGGCGGGATTTCGCGTGGCCGCGCAGCCGCCCGACGAGAACCACCCCTACGGTCACGGCAAGGCGGAGCCGCTCGCGGCGCTGGCGGTGGCGCTGTTTATTTTTTTCGCGGCGGGATGGATCGGGGTGCACGCGGTGCGCGAGATCATCGCGCCGCATCAGACCCCGCACTGGGCGACGCTGCCGTTGCTCGCCGGCATCGTGGCGGTGAAATGGTGGTTTTCCCGGCGCATGCGGCGGGCGGGCGAGGCCGAGGGCAGCACCGCGCTCGGCGCCGAGGCGTGGCATCACTACTCCGACGCGATCACCTCGGCGGCGGCGTTTGTGGGCATCGCGCTGGTGGTGATCGGCGGCGAGCGTTTCATCGGAGCGGATTCCTGGGCCGCGCTGCTCGCGTGCGTCGTGATCATTTTCAACGGCGTCCACATCTTCAACCGCGCGCTCGCCGACGTCATGGACACCGCGGTGCCGCAGGCGTTTGAAAACGAGGTCCGCGCCGTCGCGCTCGGCGTCGAGGGCGTGCTCGGCCTCGACAAATGCCGCGCGCGCAAAAGCGGTCTCATCCACCTCGTGGACATCCACGTGGTGGTGAACCCCGAGATCAGCGTCTACGACGGCCACGAGATCGCGCACGCCGTGAAGGACGCGCTGGAGCGCTCGTCGCTTCACATCACCGACGTGTCCGTGCACATCGAGCCCGCGCGTCCGCTGATAGTCTCCCCGCGCTGAATTAGCGCGGATGATAAATTTTGATCCGGCAATTTTTGCGCAGGTATCGGCATTCCATGCGGAGCACGGAGGAGGCGTTTGCGGTTTACTCGGCACTGTCGGTCCAATTCGTTACAACCACCATGAAAGCATACACGTCCTCCAAGCCGCTTAGCACCAACCCAAATCTCCTGAAATGGGTCGAGAAGATCGCCGAGCTCACCAAGCCGGCCGCCATTCACTGGGTGGATGGCTCGCAGGAGGAAAACGACGCCTTGTGCGCGCAGATGGTCGCGTCCGGCATGGCGATCAAGCTGAACGAAAAGCTCTGGCCCGGCTGCCACTATTTCCGCTCCGATCCGGGCGACGTGGCCCGCGTCGAGGACCGTACCTACATCTGCTCGCTCTCCAAGGACAACGCCGGCCCGACCAACAACTGGGTCGAGCCCTTCCAGATGCGCAAAAAGCTGAAGGATATCTTCAGCGGCTGCATGGCGGGTCGCACCATGTATGTGCTGCCCTACAGCATGGGCCCGATCGGCTCGCCCATCTCGCAGCTCGGCGTCGAGATCACCGACTCTCCCTACGTCGTGGTCAACATGCGCATCATGGCCCGCATCGGCCTCCGCGTTTTCAAGGAGATCGACAAGGACGAGAAGCGCGTCGTCCCCTGCGTGCACTCCGTCGGCGCCCCCCTCGCGCCCGGCGCGAAGGATGTCGTCTGGCCCTGCAACAAGGAAAAATACATCGTCCACTTCCCCGAGACCCGCGAGATCTGGTCATTTGGTTCCGGATACGGCGGCAACGCCCTCCTCGGCAAGAAATGCTTCGCCCTGCGCATCGCCTCCAACATGGCCCGCGACGAGGGTTGGATGGCCGAGCACATGCTCATCCTCGGCGTCGAGGACCCCAAGGGCGAGAAGACCTACGTCGCCGCCGCGTTCCCCTCGGCCTGCGGCAAGACCAATTTCGCCATGCTCATCCCCCCCAAGCCCCTGCTCGACAAGGGCTGGAAGGTCTGGACCATCGGCGACGACATCGCGTGGATCAAGCCCGACGCGAACGGCCGCCTGCACGCCATCAATCCCGAGGCCGGCTTCTTCGGCGTCGCCCCCGGCACGTCGAACAAGACCAATCCCAACGCGATGGTCTCCCTCTCGAAGAACACCATCTTCACCAACGTGGCGCTCACCCCTGAGGGCGGCGTCTGGTGGGAAGGCATGACCGACGTTCCTCCCGCCGAGTGCATCGACTGGCAGGGCAACAAGTGGACGCCCGCCATCGCCAAGGAAACCGGCGCCAAGGCCGCGCACGCCAACGCGCGTTTCACCGCCCCCGCCTCGCAGTGCCCGACCATCGATCCGGCCTGGGAAAATCCCGAGGGCGTGCCGATTTCGGCCATCATCTTCGGCGGTCGCCGCGCGACCACCATGCCGCTCGTCTACCAGGCCTTCAACTGGAGCGCCGGCGTCTACACCGGAGCCACCATGGGTTCCGAGATGACCGCCGCCGCCGCCGGCACCATCGGCAAGGTCCGCCGCGATCCGTTCGCGATGCTGCCTTTCTGCGGCTACCACATGGGCGACTACTTCCGCCACTGGATCAAGATGCAGAAGACCCTCAGCGAGTCGCCGCGCATCTTCCACGTGAACTGGTTCCGCAAGGACGCCGAAGGCAAGTTCATCTGGCCCGGCTTCGGCGACAACATGCGCGTCCTCAAGTGGATCGTCGACCGCGCCCGCGGCCGCTCGGTCGCCAAGGAGACGCCCATCGGCTGGCAGCCCCGCTACGACGACATCGACTGGACCGGGTGCGACTTCACCCGCGAGCAGTTCGACGCCCTCCAGACGGTGGACCGCAAGGCCTGGCTCACCGAGGTCATCGGCCACGAGGAGCTGTTCATCGAACTGCACGATCACCTTCCGAAGGAGATGGTCTATGAGCGCGAGCTCCTGATCTGCCGCCTGTAACAGGGCGACAACAACACTTCGCACACGTCAAGTGGGGCGTGTGCGTCTGGACGAACGCCGCCGGGCGGGCCATGGGGTCCGCCCGGCTTTCCGTTTTGTCGGGATGGTGAAATGAAAGTCATCGCCTCCTCCGGATTGATGTAGCCGGGGTCGCCGACCCCGGTCCGAGAGATTTCCAAGGCACCGGGGTCAGCGACCCCGGCTACACCTGAATTCCAACCGCCATACGATGTGAAGCTCGTGATGTCTCGCTTGCCCAATCCGTGGCCCGAGGCGTGAGTCGATGGGAAGGGATTGCATGCGTGCGGTTTGACGAACTCCCCGGGGTGCTCGATTCCCTGAGTTTACGCTCACGGCCACGCAAAACCACGTCACCTAGCGTCTCTGCGTGGCGCAAGCCGGGTTCGCAAACAGCGGGCCGGTGGTCGACTTGGTAGACTGTTTAGCACCAAAACCATTGCGGGAGAAACTGGGGGGTATACCTTGCTTTCCTAAAGTTCCTGCCCTCCCCCACAACCACCTCGTGTTTTTGACCGGTTTGTTCCTTCATTTGGCCTCCCCTGTTACACTTAGTCCCCTCCTCCTTATGAACACCTATCCCCAGAGTTTAGCTTTCACCAATCCTCTCCGCCGTCTGGCGCTGTCTACGTTTCTGCTCGGCGCTGCTCTCGCAGCATCCGTGTCCGCAGCCACCTACACGGTCACCAACACCGCCACCGACGTCTGGTCGGCCGGCACCAACTGGGACGCCACACCAGTGAGCGCGTCTGACACGACATTGACGTTTGCGGCCACATCGTTGGCCAACTCGGTCGCCAATAGTTCCGACAACGACAACGCGGGCAACTTCGTGTTAAACATCCTTAGCCTGAACGGCTCGCGCGCCGGCACGGGTAATGCAAATACGACCGCTTCGGTGTCGCTCACGGGCAATGCCTTGGAATTTCAGACTAACGGAGCGACCGCGCCGGTTATTAATTTAAGCGCCAACAATGGCTCTCATAAACCTGCGGCGGTTACTTACACGGACTCCCTGATATATAATGTAGGTAACGATTTGGTATTAACCAATACCGCCACCTTTCAAGGAAACGGCACCGCCGGGTTTAACTTTAACGGCATCATCAGCGGTGCCGGCGGGCTGACCAAGAGCGGCACCAGCGTCCTCTCTCTCGGCAACACGGCCAATACCTATACGGGAGTCACTACACTGACCGGTGGCACCGTATATACTACGAATTTGGGTAACGGAGGCATCGCGAGCGGCATAGGCCAGTCGTCCAATGATGCTGCCAATATTGTCTTTGATGGCGGGTTTCTTGGCTACAAAGGCACCACCGCCACGGCAACGGACCGCAATTTCACGCTCAACACGACCGGAGGAGGCTGGGATGCCTCGGGGACCACGAGCGCCGCGACCTTGACCGTTAATGGAGCCATTACATTCGGTGGAACGGGAGTCCGCACTTTGACGTTGTCGGGCACCAATACGGGCGACAATACCTTTGCGACCTCGATCACCAATCAGGCGGCAAATGTAACAAGGCTTAGGCAACTAGGTCTTGGCACGTGGGTTTTGACGGCTGCCAACACTTATACCGGAGGAACCTATATCGGTATATATGCAGCCTCAGGTCCGGGCACAGGCGGGACTTTGAAGCTCAGCGGAGCCGGAACCATCGGCACCGGTCCCTTATACGTCTACTCCGGCACGCTTGATATCAATGGCACGAGCCAAACCGTCACCTCTGTGACAATGGGATCAGACGGAGGCGCTCCTGATCTTGCGTTGGATGCAACCATCCTGCTCGGCACGGGCGGCGAGTTGCGGCTGGGTGGCAATCTAAGCTTCAAAGATCCTTGGAAGGGGAAAAACGGCTTTATCACGGGAGGCAGCCTGACCTTGACCGGAAACAGGACTTTCACGGTCGAAAACAATTCCCTTACGATTAGCTCGGTGATTCAGGATGACGGAACATCGCGCTCCATCACCAAAGCCAACGGTGCCGCCAACAGCGGCTTTCTGCTGCTGACCGGGGCCAACACCTATACGGGTTCCACCACGATCGCGGGCGGATCAATAAAGATCGGCGTGGCGGATAACCGGCTTCCGACCGGAACGAACTTGATAATCAACGGATCGTCCGCAGCGATCACGCGCGGGTCGTTTGACCTCAATGGTTTCAATCAAACCGTGGCCGGCTTGACCGGCGGTTCCGGCGCCTATCGGGGCGTTGTATCCAACACCGCGACGGGCACGGGCACCAATACGCTCACGGTGACGGGCACCTCGACGTTTGCCGGGACGATCAAGGACGGCACCACCGCCAAGACCGCCCTTACCAAGGGCACGGGCGGAACACTGACGCTCAGCGGAGCCAATGCCTACACCGGCGGAACCATCATCGATGGCGGCACCGTGGTCGCCAGCGGAGCCGACTTTACCGCGTCAACCGGCACCGGCACGTGGACCAACGGCTCGTCCAATATCACGCTGGGATCGGTCGCCGGTCTTTCCATCGGACAAGTCGTGAGCGGGACCGGAATTCCTGTAGGCGCCACCATCACGGCCATTAACACGGGAACCAATGTCATCACCCTGAGCAGTGCCACAACGGCCGGGGGAACCGGTGCCACGGTGGGTTTGGCGGCCTATGCCCCTCTGGGCACGGGCAACGTGACCGTGAATACCGGAGGCACCTTGAACGTGACCGGAGGCCTGGCCGATAACAGTGCGGTGACCGTCAACGGCGGCACCTACACCGTGGGCTCCACCGATACCGTGGGGGCGATCACGCTCACAAGCGGCACCATTAACGGTGCGGGCACCGTGACGGGCTCGTCTTACGCGACCCGGAGCGGCACCATTTCGGCCGTTTTGGCCGGCACCGGCGCGTTGACCCAGTCCACGAGCGGCACAACCACGCTTTCCGGCGCCAACACCTATACCGGCGCGACCAATGTCACCGCCGGAACCTTGCTGGTGAACGGCAGCCTCGCCAACACGGTGGTAACCGTGGATAGCGGTGCGATCCTCGGCGGCTCCGGCACGATCGGCGGTGCGACCACCATCAATGGCTCGCTCAATCCCGGCAACAGCCCCGCTGTGCTCGCCTTCACCGATAGTCTCACGCTCGGCTCCGGTGCGACGACGAACATGGAGATCGCCGGAACGACTCGCGGCACGACCTACGATGGCGTCAATGTCACCGGAACCCTCGCTTATGGAGGGGCGCTGGCCATCAACTTCAGTACGACCGTTTCCGACGGCCTCAGCTTCGACCTGTTCGCCGCCGCCGACGGCAGCAGCGCGCCGTCCAGCTCTGGTTCGTTCTCCTCGGTCAGCATTGCGGGCACCTACATCATCGCCTCGTTGACGAACAATTCGGGCGTTTGGACCGGTTCCGCGGGCGGCTTTGATTTCACGTTCACCCAGGCCACCGGCGATCTCGTGATCGCGGCCGCCATCCCCGAACCTTCAACCTACGCGGCGATCCTCGGCGCTCTCGCTCTCGCGGGAGTGGTTTATCGCCGCCGTCGTTCGCGCATCGGCTGACATCCGCCCCCCGTCGGGGGTGCAGGGAAGGCGCGGCTTTTGGCCCCGCCCATCCTTTTGAGCGCCTGTCCGCAACGACAGGCGCTGTTTCTTTCCGTCTCTCTTTCATTCGCCACGACCACTCCAAACACCATGCCTCATCGCACGTTTTCCTCTTTTACTCGCACTGGTTTCACCGGAGCGCGACTGCTCATCGCCGCCTGGACCCTGCTGGTCCTCCTGGCGGGGATCGGTCGCGCCGCCGGCGTCAAGCCGCCTTCGACCGGCGAGCTGTATAGTTACGGGGAGACGCTCAATCTGGACGACCTCAGCCGCGACGCGGGCGTGACCGCCGGCATCACCGATCTCAACGGGACGAAGATGATCAAAATCGATTTCCCGCTGCTCAAGGGTTATCCCGGCGTGAACTTCCCCGTGCCGGCGGGCGGATGGGACCTGACCGGTTATGCCGGCGTGCAGATCCAGGTTCACAACCCCGGGACGGAATCTGTCGCCGTCACGATGAAATTGGAAAACCCGGCGGGGCTGGATGCCAATCCCTGGAACGCCGATATCGTCAGCCTGGACGCCGGCGCCACCAAGACCTTGAAGGTGACTTTCGGAAAATCCTTCGGCCAATGGGGATTCGCGCTGGATGCGACCCGTGTCGCGCATGTCAGGTTGTATACGCAGGCGCTGACCAAGCCGGTCTCCATCGTCGTCGGCAAACCGACGGTCTTCAAAGGTGTCGCCGCAGCCGCGACCGGCGCTGCTCCCTCGGGGGGCGCCGCCGGCGTCAAGCCGCCCTCGACCGGCGAGCTGTATAGCTACGAGGGGACGCTCAATCTGGGCGACCTCTGGCGCGACGCGGGCGTGGTCGCCGGCATCACCGATCTGAACGGAGTGAAGATGATCAAAATCGATTTCCCGCTGCTCAAAGGTTATCCCGGCGTGAATTTTCCCGTGCCGAAGGGCGGCTGGGATCTGAGCGGTTATGGCGGCGTGCAGATCCCGGTTCACAACCCCGGGACGGAATCGATCGCCGTCAGCATGAAATTGGAAAACCCGGCGGGGGCGGATGCCAATCCCTGGAACGCCGATATCGTCAGCGTGGACGCCGGCGCCACGAAGACCTTGAAGGTGACCTTCGGAAAATCCTTCGGCCAGCAGGGATTCCCGCTGGATGCGACCCGGGTCGCGCACATCAGGTTGTATACGCAGGCGCTGACCAAACCGGTCTCCATCATGGTCGGCAAACCGATGGCCGTCAAAGGGGCCGCCGGTGCCGCCGCCGCTCCTGAAGTGCCGTCCCTGCCTTATGTCACCAAGACCACCTCGCCGAAAAACCACGCCGTGCCTTACGGGCAGGAATGGGAGCTCGTGAAGGATTGGACCTTCGGAAACAAGCGGGCCGACGCCACCATCCGCAACAAGGGCGAGCTCGATAAGGAATTTTATTACCGCTACATCTACGAGAACGGGAAGCTGGACATACTGTCGACCTTTTGGAGCTATCATCGCGACTACCCCGAGGGAGATCCCAAGTCGCTCCACGTTTTTGGCGATGATACGCTGACTTTAAAGGGTCGCATCCCCGAGGGCGGCGGCTTGCGCATGCGGGGCATCGAATCGGGACTCCTGCGGGCGAAGACCCCCTTTGTCCCCGGCATGTATGTGGAGATGCGGTGCAAGGTGACGCGGGGCGTCGGTTCGTGGCCCAGCTTCTGGCTCAATCCCGGCATCCAGTATGACGACGGCACGTTTTCGAAACTGCCCTGGCCTCCGGAAATCGACATCTTCGAGTTCTTCGGATTCAAAAACAATCCCAAGGCCGCCACGTTCGAGTCCAATATCCAGGTCAACAAAAAGCCCGCGCAATATGGAAATCCGCGCGACATTTTCACCGCCTACAAAAAAGGCCACTATACCCCGGGCATGGATTTCTCCGAGGAGTTCCACGTCTTCGCCCTGGACTGGCAGGAAGACAGGCCCGTCTGGCTTCTGGACGGACATCCGATCAAGCAGACCTACTACAAATGGCCGGCCCCGGCCGCGCATATCCTGATCGGCAATCAACTGGGCATCGAATTCGCGAAGGACGACATGAAGGCGATGACGGCGGACGAATCCAACTGGGACTTCGTGATCGATTACGTCCGCGTGTGGAAACACCCCGGTGTCGTTGTTCCAAGCACGGTGGCGGCTCCGGCCCCGGCAAAGTAAGGCCCCTTTCCCCTTTCATATGGCCATCAAACGACTTGTTTTCGCCGCGCGGGTCTTCGCCTTGGCCGCCTGCCTGGCGAATCCGGTCGTGCATGCCGCGAGCACCCTCGGCCTTGAGGACAAGGGCGTGGTGATCGACAACGGCGCCGGCAACAAGCTCACGTTCACCTGGCCCGTGCTGGTCAATACGGCGAAGGCCAAGGCCGAAATCGCGGAAAAAACCGTCACCGGCAAAACCGCCGTGTTGAAATACGAGGGTGGCGGCCGGCTGGACCTGTCGTTGGCCGAGGGGAAAATAATCCTCCGGTTGTCCGACCTCCCGGAAGGCGTTGCCTCGATCCACACGATTTTATTCATCGGGATCGAGTATGCCGCCGGCGGCAAATGGCGGGCGAATGGCGCGGACGGGAATTTCCCGGCGGAAAAGGCCGCCCAGGTAACCGTGCACTCCAGCCATTCCACGCCGGTCGTGCTGACGAACCCGGCCGGCGTTGACACCGTCATCGGGCTCCCCCCGCCAATGTATGAGCAGCTCCAGGATTTGCGGGAGTGGAACATCGAGGGCTTCAAATGGCAGTTTTGGACCACGCTGACACCGGGAACGCTTACCTATGTCATCACCGTCGGCGACACCGCCCCTGTTGCCGCCAAGCCTGCCACTCAGGAAATCCGCATCCAGCCGGAGCCGGCATCTTGAGTTCATCCGCCATGCGCAACCCCTTCCCTGCGCCTGAAAACTGGAAACAACTCGACTGGCCCCACGACATCGCGCCGGGGTCGGCGCTCGATTTCTCGTCGATGCTCGACGGCCCGGCCGGAAAATACGGACGCCTGATCGTCAGGGACGGCAAGTTTGTCTTTGAGCGGCGGCCAGACCGCCCTGTGCGCTTCTATGGGATCAACCTGTGCGGAGCGTCCAATTTTCCCGACAAGGAAACGTGCCATCGTCTGGTCGAGCGGCTCGCCGCCTGCGGGTATAACTCGGTGCGTTTTCACCACCACGACAGGACGCTCACGCAGGCGATGGACGAGCGCGCCACGCAGCTCGATCCCGTGGAGATGGACAAGCTCGACTACCTGTTCCACTGCCTGAAAGAGCGCGGGATTTATCTCACCACGGATCTCTACGTATCGCGTTTCACCCGCGAGGTTTTCCCCGCGCTGGGCCGTCCGGTGAAGCATTGGGAGGAGTTCAAGTTTCTCGTTCATCTCCTCGATGAGGCGCATCAAAACTGGGAGGACTTCGCGGGCAACTTCCTGCGCCATGTGAATCCTTACACGGGGCTGGCGTGGAAGGATGATCCGGCGCTGGTCACGCTGAGCTGCGTCAATGAGGACGCGATTTTCCACTGCTACAAAAACGCCGGTCCGGACATCCGGCAGATCTATGACAAGTGTTTCGCCGCCTGGCTGGAGGGAAAGGGCCTGGCCGAGCCGGCCGGAGAACTGCGCACGGCGTGGTTGAACCGGTTTCTGATGGAGACGCAGGCCGCGTCGTTTAAGCGGATGCGGGCGTTCATTGATTCGCTGGGCTGCAAGACGCTGATCACCGATCAAAACCACTGGAGCATCATTCCGATGGCGCTGCTGCGTGAGAGCGGTGACTACGTGGACGACCATTTCTACTGCGACCATCCCGAGCATTTCCCGCTGCCGTCGAAGCTCCTGAACGAAAGTGCGCTGGCGGACCTGCCGGCGATTTTCTCCGGTATTTTCCCCGGACGGAAATTCGGGATGCCTTACACGATCAGCGAATTCAATTGGATTTATCCCAACCGCTTTCGCGCCGAGAGCGGTCCGCTCACGGCGGCATATGCGGCGCTGCAGGACTGGGACGGGTTGTATCGCTTCGACTACACCTCGAAGCCCGCCGACGAGGAGATGACCGGAGGTTATTTCAACATCGCGGCGGACCCGATCAATTTTCTGTCGGACCGGATCGGCATGATGCTTTTCCTGCGCGGCGATGTGCAGGCGTCCGCGCTGGCGGTGCCGACGGCCGTTTCGTCGGACCACATGCGGCAGGAAATCCCCGTGAACACCTACGCGGAACAGCTGTGGAAGCTCGGGTTCATGGCCCGGATCGGAAATGTCGTGGAGCGGGACGGCCGGCTGGCGATGCCCGCCGGTGCCGGTGCGTGCCTTCGGTTGCAGGATAATCTCGTGCTGAAGGACGAGCCGCGGGATTTCGCGCTTATCCCGACGGATAATGCCGGGCAGGCGGTCGCGGCCTTGCGCGAGGCGTGTGATTTTGGCGAGGGCCGGATCGATTTAAACGGCGGCGTCATCCGGAGCACGACGGGTGAACTGGAACTCGGCGAAAAAGCGCGGACGTTGAAAATCGTCACGGCGCGCAGCGAGGTTTTCACCTTCGGCGACAAGGGGCGCCAGTCGGGCGCCGTGGTGACCGTTGAAAATCAGGGCGGCCCAGCGGTGGTTTGCGTCGCGGCGGTTGACGGGCGGGCGTTGAAGGAGTCCGGCCGGATTCTGATCATCCATCTGACCGATGCGGTGCATCACAACACAAAGTTTGTGAACAACGTCGTGGAGGCGTGGGGCACGCCGCCGCATCTGGTGCGCGGCGGGGTGGCGGACCTTTCGCTCGACCTGGCGGGGATCACGGGAGGGACGCGGATTTGGGCGCTGGACATGGCCGGAAACCGCGTGCGCGAAGTGGCGTGCGATCTCTCGCACGCCGGCACGGTGGCGTTCCGGGCCGACACGCTGGCCGCCGAGCGGGCCTGTCTGCTCTACGAGATAGTGCGGTGATTTGCTGACCCCGGTGCGTCCGGTGCTCGGCGGGGCTCTTGGCCTTGGGTGCGGCTCGAAGTATCTCGAGCACCTGCCGTTTTACCGGCATCTCAATCGGACATTAGAGCGGTTCAATTAAAACTGTAGCTTGAAAGGAGGTCGGACCTCCCGGTCCGATCCGGTTGGACGTCCTCTCAAAAATATCAAGACGGACCTGGAGGTCCGTCCTCCGTGCGACCAATTACGGTTTTATTTTAAATGCACTAGTATGCCGTATCACGTTTTATTTCGGATCGTCGGTAGGGCGGGACCGCTGGGCCCGCCGCGAAGTCATCCGGCTTACATGATCTGAAGCGGACGGCCCAGCGGTCCGTCCCTACCTAAAATCCCGGCGAAAGATACGAATCTTTTGATGTTACATCATACTAGAGCATTTTAAATAAAGTCATAGCCGTTCCGTCGTGCGATGATCGGGAATGTAGGAGCGGCTTTATGCCGCGATTCAGTTGAGACGTGCGCGCTCCGCGCGACATCGCGGCGTAAAGCCGCTCCTACATACTAGCTATAGTTTTACTTTAAATGCTCTAGTGAACGCGGTCCAGGGTCAGGACAACTTTCCCGATGTTTTCCTGATTCTGGAGAATGGCATGCGCCTCCTCGGCGTGCGTGGGCATCGGCAGCGTCTGGTGGATGACCGGTCGGAGTTGTCCCGTCGCGAATTTTGCCCAGAGCAGCGTTTCCAGTCCGGACAGAATCTGTGCCTTCGTCTCGGAGGTGCGGCTGCGAAGCGTGCTGCCGATCAATTTCAGACCGCGCCGGAAAAATACGTTCATGTCGATTTCGGTTTTAGCTCCGCCCAGCGTGGCGATCACGATCCAGCGACCACCCGGGGCCATCTTGACGACGTTCGCACCGAGTCCAGCTCCGGCCACGCAATCCATCGCGATGTTCACGGGATGTTTGTCCATGATCGCACCCAGGTCGTCGGTGCGGCGGTTGACGACGATGTCGGCGCCGATGCCGCGGACGAAGCGCGCTTTTTCCTCCGATCCAACCGTGGTCATGACCGTCGCGCCGAGTTCCTTGGCCAACTGGATGGCGGCGATGCCGAGTCCGCTGGCGCCGGCGTGAATCAACACCGTGTCACCCGCCTTCATGCCGCCTTCCAAACAGAGGTTCAGGTAGGACGTGGCAAACGCCTCGGGAAGAGCCGCGGCCTCAGCCATCGACAAGCCGGACGGGACGGGGAGCGCCATGTCCGCGGGCACGGCCACCTTTTCCGCGTAACCGCCGCCGCCGAGCAGGGCGCACACTTTGTCGCCGCGGCGGAAACGTCCCGCCCCGGGCGCTTCGAGCACGACGCCCGCGACTTCGAGCCCCATCCACTCCGGCCAGCCGGGAGGCGGCGGATAATTTCCGGCGCGCTGCATCAGGTCCGCGCGGTTCAACGCCGCGGCGTGGACCTCGATCAGCAGTTCGTTTTCCCTGGGCGACGGATCGGGCACTTCGGACCAGACGAGGCGCTGTTGTGAATCAATGAGGATGGCGTGCATAAATGTAGTTTCTCGCGGACTCTGATAACGGGAGCCGTTCCTCATCGCAGCTGGCGCGAGCTGTCGCCTTTCAAGCCCAGACTCCAGCCGCCATCGATCACGACGTTTTCCCCGAGGATGAAACCGGCCTTGTCGCTGGCGAGGAAGTCCACGAGATGCGCCACGTCTTCTGCGGTGCAGCACTTTTGAAGGTAGTTGGTCGCGGGGACGTAGTCCTTGTTCGTGCCCGGTCTTGGGACCAGGCCGGGGGAGACGCAGTTGACGTTGATGTTGTGAGGCCCGAGTTCCATCGCGAGACTCTTGGTCAAGGTGATGACTGCGCCTTTGGCTGCGGAGTAATCGCAGAGCCCCGCCTGACCTTTGATGCCGACGGCCGAGCCGATGTTGATGATCTTGCCGGATTTTTGACCTATCATGACGGGCGCAACGGCCCGGCAGAAATAAAACGCGCCGTAGAAATTAACGCCGAGGATCTGGTCGATCACCTCCTCTTTTTCGAGGTGGATGCGGGCGATCTCCTCCCGCGCGCTTCCGCCGGCGACGTTGGCCAGAATGTCGATCCGACCATGACGCTCCAGCGTCGTCCGCACGGCGTCCGCGATGCTGGCTTTGTCGCGGATGTCGGTTTTAAACGTCCATGCCTTGCCGCCTTTTTGGGTGATGTCGGCGACCACTTCATCCATCGGCCCTTGCTGGATGTCGCAGAGGACGACGGTGGCGCCTTCTTCGGCAAAAAGCCGGGCGATGGCGCCGCCGATGTAACCGCCGCCACCTGTGATAATCGCTACCTGATTGGTTCTGTTCATTGAGGTTTTTCTTTCGTGTGTCGGGTGATTTCGCCGAGCCGGTCCCGGCATGCCTCAAGGAGGCATTGTTGGACCAAGAGTTCGTGGCCGTAAGAATAGGGGTTGGTGATTTCGCCGCGCACGATGCGGGCAAACTCCAGCAACTGGTCGTCGTAGCGGCCTTTGAGTGGAGGCTGGTGAACTTCCTGAAGTCCCTTTTGGAAATCGCCTGAATTCTCCAGCAAGTTGAGGAAAACTTTTCCGCCGGCCCTGTTTCCCTGAAGCTCCAATGGCTGCACCACGAGGCTGCCCTTGTCGCCGCAGATCACCAGGTTTCTACGCTCGAAACCGCCGACTTCCACAATCGAGGTGCGCAGGGTTGCGGTGCAGCCCTGGGGAAATTCCATCACCGCAAGGCCGTTGTCCACCACGCCGTCGTCCTTCGTGCAGGTGAGCAAGGGGATGATGCGATTCGGCGCGCCCAGCATGATGACCGCCAGGTCGATGAGATGGCAGATGAAGATGTAGGGTGCGCCCGCCTTGAAGGTCTTGATGACGCGGCGGAGCTCGTCGTCGTCGTGACGACTCATCACGGCGTCGAAGGTGGAGATATTTCCCAGCAGACCGGCTTTGACGGCATCGATGCAGAACTGAACTGCGGGACTGTTTCGATACATGTAGCCCATCTGAACCGCGAGACCGCGCTTCTCCGCCTCGGCCAGGAGTTCTTGAAACGGTGGCAGGGATTCGCCGCCCGGTTTGTCGAGATGGATGTGTTTGCCGGCGCGGATGCAGCGCATGGCCGTAGGCACCAGGTCGTGCTCTTCGGTTTCAACGAGAACCGCGTCGAGATCGGGTAGGGACAGCAACTCGTCGCCGCTCATCCACCGCAGGCCCTTATACATCTCGTGATGGCCGAAGGCGGCGCGTTGTTGGGGATCATCCTCGGCCACGCCGACCATGTCGAACACCTCGGGGAATTGGCGCAGCGTCTGGATCTTGTAGGCGTGCAAGTGTCCGATGCCGAGCTGGCCGATTCTGATTTTTCGAGCGGTCGCTTTCACGTGGATAAAAAATCAGAGGCGAGCGGATGTTTCCGGTCGGCCAAGGGAAATGCGACCGTGGTGCCTGAAAGATGCGCGGCGTAGATCCCGTGGATCATTTCCAGCGCGAGCCGCGCATTGCCGATGTTGGATACGGGCTGGCGGCCTTCCTCGATGGCGCAGATCAAGTCCCAGGCCGCGAAGCGTCCGGCCTCCAGGAACCACTGCGCCCTCGGGACGTCCGGCTGGCCGCACAGCGCATAATCCAACGGCTCCGCACCGGGAATGCTTCGTGTCTCCGTCAACGGGACTTCCTCAAAACGGGCCTCGTTCTCCGGGAAGCAGGGGAGCCGGCTGATCAGCAGCGGGCGTCGCCGGACACCGAGGTCGTCGAAGCGCAACGACAGCACGCCTTGGGTGCCGATCACGCTCAGTCCCATGTGGCGCACGCCGTCTCCCTGTCCGCTCAGGACGCGCTTGGCATCGAAGAGTCCGACCCGGCTTTCGAAGAGGCCGCGCACGCCGCCGGGAAACTGAAAACTGGCGAACACCTCGTCCCCGAGCGCGGGGCCGACGGGCTCCACCAATGTCGTTTGCCCGGCATCCGCAAGCGTCGCGGGGCGGCCACCTGTGAGAACCTCCGCCATCACGCGACGCGGCGCGCCGAAGAAGAAGGTCTGCAAATCCAGGATGTGCGTGCCCAAGACGATCAGGTCTTCGCCGCCTCCGCGGTGGTCGCATTTGCCGCGCCCGATCACCGTCAGCGGAGTTCCTATTTCGCCGGACTCCACCAGTCGCTTCATGGTCAGAAAACCGAGATCATACCGCGCCGGATGCGCCACCCCGAGCATGATGCGGTTCGCCTCCGCGAGGCGGACCATCTCGTCCGCCTCGGTCAGCAACGCGCTCACGGGCTTTTCGCAGTAAAGGTGACCGCCTTTCTCCGCAACCATCCGGACCTGCTCCAGATGGTCTCCGGGGTGGCGCGAGCAAAGGACCACGATGTCGGGCGTCTCGTGCTCCAGCATCGCGGCGCAGGTCGCGTAGTGGCGTTTCGCGCCGGTCTGCGCCAGCTTCGGGCCGAGGTTCTCGGTGTTGGCATCGACGTGGGCGACGATCTCGACGCCGGGCAGCCCCCGAAACGCCACGTGAAGGCCGTGTCCGCCCAGCATGGGGCGGGACGTGTCCTTCACCACCGCGACTTTCCAGTGCCGTTTCATCGGTTAATCGCGCGCCCCGCAACTGCGGCCGCCGTCGATGGTGTGATTGGAGCCGGTGATGAACGCAGCGTCATCGGAACTCAAATACAGGATCAGGTTCACCACCTCGTCCGGTTGGGCGGCCCGGCCGAGCGCGGTCCGCATGTTGGCCATGCCGGGGCGGGTCAGCACGGGGCCGGGCGAGACGCAGCAGGAGCGCACGCCATGGGGGGCGCCGCACAGGGCGAGCGATTTGGTCAGCCCGATGAGGCCGCTCTTGCACGCGCTGTAGTCGACGGCGGCGGCCGAGCCGGTGAGTCCGTCAACGGATCCCAGACTGACGATCACGCCGCGTTTTTGCCGGATCATCGAGCCGAGCACCGCGTGACTGAAAAAAACAACGCCCTTCAGATTCACGTCCACGCCCCATTCGATGGCCTCGGGGGGGAGTTCGTGCCAGGGTTTGCCCTGGCATCCGAAGATGCGTCCGGAAAAACCGCCGGCGCTGTTGAGCAGAATGTCGATGGCGCCGTGTTTTTCGAGAACGTGGTCCACGGCCGTCTTGATCTGGTCGTAGCGGCGCACATCCACGCCCAGGCCGGTCGCCTCGGCGCCGGTTTGGCGGATGCCCTCGGCGGCGGCTTCGACGGCCTCGCGGTTGACGTCCGTCAACACGACCTTGGCGCCCTCCCGGGCGTATTTTTGAGCGGCCAGCAATCCCATGCCGGACGCCGCACCCGTGATGACCGCGACTTTGTCTTTATAGCGCATCGATGATTCTTGGTTGGGGGTTAAAAGTTTCCGCACAAGCGAGAGGCATGCGGGAAAGCTCCCCGGAGCATACCAGAAAGATTTCCATAATCTTAATTGAAAGTGGGATTTGTTTTCCGAAAATAAGAAAGTATTTCCAGCATTCCGAATTATTTTTCAGAGAACATGAAAACGAACCAGACGCCTCAAAAAAACAAAAAGCAGGCGGCGCAGAAGATCCCCAAGGCCAAACGCCCGGCGGAGGCGACGGGTTCCATGATCAAAATCGTGGAGTTTGCCCGGCTGGCGAAGGTCTCCATGGCCACCGTCTCGCGGGTGTTCAATCATCACCCGAGCATCCGCCCCGAGTTGCGCCGGCACGTGCTTTCCGTGGCGCAGGCGCACGGCTACCGGCCGCGACTGTCTCTCAAGCAGAAGAACGTCGTCGTCGTCACCCCCTACCATCCGGTCTGGCCGGTTCACAGTTGCGTGGACATGATCCTGATGGCGCTCACCCAGGAGATGCCGCGGCGTGGTTTCCGTTTGGAGATATTGCCCGCCGACAACCTGTCGCGGCTGGCCGACATCCAGTTTTGCGCGGCGGTGGCAATCGGGACCGAGCCATCGGACTTCGCCGACTGGCCCGACCGTTTCCCGGTTCCGCTGGTGGTGCTTGATCGCGAGCGGAAGACCGGGTCGCCCCTCCTGTTCACCATCCGTTCGGACGAGGCCCAAGGCATGGACCTGGCCGTCGGCCACCTGCACGAACGGGGTTGCCGCCAGATCGGCTGCATCATCCACGGCTCTCCCGGGACGGGCAACGCCGACCAGCGGCACGCCGGGATCCAGCGCGCTCTGGCGGCCCGCGGACTGCCCCACGACGAATCGCTGATTCTCTTCTCCGGCGATGGGGACGGGAAGTATACGGAGTTGATCGGCAAACTTTTGAAGCGAGGCGTGGACGCTCTCTTTTGTCCGGGCGGCAACGCCGGCATCATCGCGCTTCACGCCTTCTCGCTCTACAATCGCAAGGTGCCGGACGACATATCGCTGATCGCGTCGGAGCAGACCTCCTTCTCGGACTACACGGTGCCGCCGCTGACAACGATCAGTCCGGATTATTCCGCGATGGCCGCGGCGACGGCGGACGCGATCGAGGCTTATTTGGCCGGACGAGCCCCGGTCAGTCACACCGTGCTGCCTTACGGGCTGATCAAACGCGAAAGCGTTTCCCTCCGTCCGTCGGGCATAAAATGACAGGCGGCCCGCCGCCCGCGGGGTTGAACAAACGGGATGCGAACCGGGGTTCATTCGCCGTGGGTCTGATACCCCCGAAGCTTGCTTCGGCTTGGTGGAGCGGCGATGTCCCCGTCGCCGGGTCAGGCGCGCCGCGCACTTCGGGCGACGAGGACGTCGCCCCTCCGATGCGGAGCTTGCTCCGGGGATCTTTACTTGGCGAAGCGGGTGGGAGGGGTTGAGTAGCGCAGGGGATCACTTTTTCAAGCGGTCCGGCTGCTCGCGTCCGGTCAACCGGCGCAGAGGGATCGCCAGCGGGGGCGCGTCCGCCGGTCGCGCCCGAAGCGTGGTCCCCTCGTGCCAGGCATTGGGGATGCAGAGCGTGGGCGGGGCGGACGGCGGACCGATCTCGCCGCGTTCCAGATTGGCGGCGAGCGCACCGACCGCCGCCCGCCCCATGCCGGCATAGTCGGGCCGCAGACCGGAGTCGTGACCGGAAAACGCGTCGATCCTGCACAGCCCGATATCTCCGGGAAGTTTCCATCCGGTTTCCCGCAACCAATCCCGCATATGACTTCCGTTGACCACGATCACGTCCGGTTTCTCCCGCGAGAGCCAGCGGTGAAAATCCTTCGGGGCGCCGGAGGGGAGGGCGGGCGGCGAGACTTGACCGGGATTCCTGTGGTGAAAGGTCAAATACGCCGACAAGACGGCCCAGTGGCGGCGGATTTCCTCGTGGTCGGTCGTGGCCAGTCCTATGCGCCGGTAGCCGCGGAGACGCAGTTCCCCGAACATACCGGCATAATCATCCGCGGAATCGCGAAAGACGCGGAGGAGGGCGGGCGGACCGAGCGTTTGTCCGATCTCGACCGCCGCAAATTGAGACCAGGCGAAATCCAGGGTGTAGGGCGTGCGCAAGATGCCCGGCGTCACGATCAGCCCGCGGATTCCGCGGGCGCTCATCTGGCGGCTTTGTGCGCGTTGCTCCCTGGCCGAGGCCCGGCACAGGACCGTCTCGATGGCATACCCGAGTTCGGCGGCGCGGTTGGCGGCGCCTTCGCCCAGCTCTTGAAGCCACGGCATTTCGTCGAGCCGGCCGGGCGGCCAGTCCACGAGAAGCGCGAGCGTCTCCCGATACACGGGCTTGTTGGTTTTCCTCGCGAAGGAGAGGGCGTGCGAGAGCTGCGGGTCGCGCACGTAACCGATCCTGGCCGCCTCCGAGTCGATGCGTTTTTTGGTTTCGGGGTCGACCTTGGCCAGCCCGCGCAAGGCGAGCGACACGGTGGAAACCGAGACTCCGGCGGCGCGGGCGATGGTGCGAAGACTGGGGCGCATCGAACTGTTCGATGAGGAGGGCGTGGAATGAAGCGGGCAAGCCTGTTTGTTGAACGTCCAAGCCCTCGGTCCGCGCGCCACGCTTCCCGATCCGATCCCCGGTCGAATCGGACGCGTTCCCGCACGGGGCCGCCAATTCGCGTGATCGCCTCCGGGCGGTTGTGAGCGGCTTTTCCCCATGTCTTCTTCCCTCAATTCCCCTCAAATCACCGGAACGGGCGACGAAGCCCCGGCCCTGATGTTTCGCCCCGGCCGCGCGCATTCGCGCTACCTGGAGACATCCGCCGGACGAACCTTTGTTCCCCTGGGGCTGAATCTCTGTTTTCCGCGTTTCGACACATCTCCCGCGGACGGCTTGGCGCGTTACGAGCGCTGGTTCGACGCGCTCGCGGCGAACGGAGGCAACTTTGCGCGCCTCTGGATCGGCCATCCTTTCTTCGACATCGAGCCGGGGCGCGCGGGGGTGTTTGCGGAGGAACCGGCCCTCCGTCTCGACGCCGTGCTGGCGATGGCGCACGAGCGCGGCATCGCGGTGAAGCTCACCCTTGAGCATTTTCGCACGATCTCGCCGCGCCGGGAGGCGGAGATTTTTCCCGGCGCGGCGAGTTTTTCGAAGCCGCTCTACGCCGCCGCCAACGGCGGTTTCGCCGACGACATGGCGGACTTTTTGGACAATCCCGAGTGCCGTCGCCGTTACCTGAAAAAACTCGACCGGCTTGCCGGCCGCTATGCCGGACATCCCGCGATTTTCGGCTGGGAGCTGTGGAACGAGATGAACGCCGTCGCCGCAGCCGGCTGGCTTGAGTGGACCCGCGCCATGCTGCCAGAGTTGCGCCGGCGGTTCCCGCGGCACCTCGTCATGCAGAGCCTCGGGTCGTTCGATTGCGAAGCCCAGCGCGCCGCCTACGCCGCCTGCGCGCGGCTGCCCGTGGCCGACTTGGCTCAGGTGCACCGCTATCTCGATCCCGGGGCGGAGCTGACTGTCTGTCGCGGACCGATGGATGCATTGTGCGCCGATGCCGTCTCCGAGTTGCGGCGCATGGCCCCCGGAAGCCCCGTGATCCTCGCCGAGTGCGGGGCGGTCGAGGCGCACCATGCCCGTCCGTCCGATCTCTACGAACGCGATCGTGAGGGCGTGCTGTTGCACGACATGCTTTTCGCGCCGTTCTTTGCGGGCGCGGCGGGGCCGGGGCAAAGCTGGCATTGGGATTTTTACGTGGAGAGGCACGCGCTTTGGTGGCACTTCGGCCGGTTTGCCCGGGCAATCTCGGGTTTCGACCCCATCGAGGAGCGCGCCGAGCCGCTCTTCTGGGAAACTCCGCGCCTGCGCGTCCACGCCCTGCGGGGTCGCCGGCGTTCTTTGCTCTGGTTGCGCGACAAAGAAAGCGACTGGGACTCCGAGCTGGTTGCAGGCCGGCCTCCCGCGCCAGCAAGCGGCTTGTTGCTCTCGCTCCCGCCGACCCTTGGCGGGCCGGCCGGGGTGGATTTTTACGAGCCGTGGTCCGACCGGTGGCAATCCGGCGGACATGTCGGGCTTCCTCTCAAGCTGCCGGAGTTTCTCCGTTCTCTGGTCGTTCGGCTGGATCGGGAAAGCCCCAATATTGTTCACGTAGCCTCGGTTTGCTGCGGAGCGGCGACGTCCCCGTCGCCGAAGCGGTGAGCGGCAAGAATGCCGCCCCTCCGGAGCGGCGGCATTCTTGCTGTCGAAGTCGGCGACGAGGACGTCGCCGCGCCCCTCGCGCCCACCGCGCCGGCTGCAAAGTGAACAGTATTGGGGCAAGCCCCGGGGGCGGCATCCATCCGGGTTCTTCCGTGCAGGCATAAATTTTTATTCTATGAGATCCTTGGATATTCCGCTGTTGGAAAACGAAGTGTGGTGGGGTGGCTTGGTGAACGACGGTGTGCGCATGCCTTACGGCCGGCCGGGCGCCGGCCGTTTTGAGCGCTCTTTAATCCCGCACCTGGGCAATAATCAAGGGACGCCGTTGCTGGTGTCTTCACGCGGACGCTACGTGTGGAACGACGATCCCTTTGAGTTCGAGGTTTCGGAGGACCGGCGGCTGCGGTTGACGTCGCACGGGGCCGATTTTCACCTCGTGGACACCCACGGCGGCCTGCGCGCGGCGTTTCGCGCGGCGGCGGGCGCGCACTTCCCGGCGGATGGGCGCAGTCCCGATCCGCTGCTGTTTTCCAAGCCGCAATACAACACCTGGATGGAATTGCAGTATGACCACACGCAGGCCGGGATAATCGCCTATGCCGAGGCGGTGATCGCCAACGGATTCCCGCCCGGAGTCATCATGGTGGACGACACGTGGCAGGAAGACTACGGCGTCTGGCGGTTTCATCCCGGGCGATTTTCCGATGCGAAGGCGATGATGCGCCGGCTGCATGATCTCGGCTTCAGCGTCATGCTTTGGGTGTGCCCGTTTGTAAGCGCCGACAGCCTGTTGTTTCGCCGGTTGCGGGAGCGCGGGCTGTTCGTTCGCGACGGCTCGGGAGAGCCCGTGATCCGAAAGTGGTGGAACGGGCACAGCGCGGTGTTGGACGGTTCCAATCCGGACGCCTTTGCCTGGATGCGCGAGGAACTCCATCTGCTGAAGCGGGACCACGGCGTGGACGGATTCAAATTCGATGCCGGCGACATCGAGTATTATGAAACGGCCGACCGCACGTTTGCGCCGATCACGCCGCATGGCCAGGCCGAGGCGTGGGCGCGTCTGGGGTTGGAGTTTGCACTGAACGAATATCGATCCTGCTGGAAATGCGCGGGGCTTCCGCTGGTCCAGCGGCTGAGCGACAAGTCGCACGCCTGGAACGACCGGGGGCTGGGCAGTCTGGTGCCCAACGCCCTGGCGCAAGGACTGATGGGGTATGCGTTCATCTGTCCCGACATGATCGGGGGCGGTTTGCAGCCCGAGTTCGCGGACCCTGCCGCGTCGATCGACCAGGAGTTGTTCGTGCGCTACGCGCAGTGCGCGGCGTTGTTTCCGATGATGCAGTTTTCATTCGCGCCCTGGCGCGCCTTGACGCCGGAGAACATGGAGCTGTGCCGGCAGGCGGTGGCGTTGCACGACCGGATGGCGCCCGAAATCGAAAGATGGGCCCGCCACGCGGCGGAGACGGGCGAGCCCATCTTGCGGCATCTCGCCTACGAATATCCGGACGCGGGTTTTGAGTCGGTGGGCGATCAATTCATGCTGGGCCCGACCATTCTGGTCGCACCGGTGTTGGAAAAAGGAGCCGTCATGCGGATCGTGAAATTTCCACCCGGCGCTTGGGAGGGAGCGGACGGAAATGTCGTGAACGGTCCCTGCGAACAGGCCGTGCCGGCGCCCCTCGGGGTCCTGCCTTGGTATCGGCGGCTTGGCGGATGCGCTTAACGGGAACCCCCTGGATCGCCGCGACAGGATAAAATCCTTTTCATCGAGATCAGGGATCGCCTCCCTTGCGTCATGGGCGCCTGATCGCCTTTCGCCCATCATCGGACTATATGGCCAACCAGCGGACAATTGCGAAGTTTCTAGGGATCCACCAGTCCACGGTCTCCTTGGCGCTCAGAGGAGATCCCTCCATCACCGCTGGCACGAGAAGCAAGGTGGCGGAAGCCGCCCGGAAACTGGGATATTTCCCAAATCCCTACGTCTCGACGCTGATGGCGCATATTCAGAGCGGCAAGGAGGTGAGAGACAAAGGATGCCTCGCCCTCGTCGTGGATGCCACAGACGAGGCCCGCTGGCTTTGTCACCCCGCCTATCGTCAGCAGTATGAATCGATCCGTGCGCGGGCCGCACTGAGAGGATTCCGGACGGAATGTTTTTTTCTCGGCGCCTCCGGCATGTCCGCCCGCAAGCTGGATCGCATTTTGCATGCGCGGGGAATCATCGGGGTTATTTTTGCGGCCCCCATGGTCAGCCCGGATTTAACCTTGGACATGCGATGGGAACGATACGCCTGCGTGACGTCCGGCTACACCTGGCCGGCCCCGCCGGTCGATCGGGTATCGACCCATCACCGCCACCATTTGGAAACCGCTTTTGCCGAATTGCGGCGCCGTGGATACAAGCGGATCGGATTCGGTCTGCCACGCATGGCGGAACAAAGGGCCGATTCAAACTGGCTGGCCGGCTGGCTGCTTTGCCAGCACCGCCTGCCCGCCCGGGATCGCATCCCCGAATTGGCGGGGTATCCGGGGGACGTGCCTTTCTTCAAATTCCGGCGCTGGCATGCTCGATGGAAACCCGACGCGTTGATTTCACTGAACGGCGCCGAATACCCGTGGCTGCAAAAAATCGGCCTGAACCCAGGAACGAACTTTGGCCTGGTCTGCCTGTTTCATCAACCGGGCTCGGACTTCGCGGCCGTTGACGAAAATAATGCCGTGATTGGAGAGATGCTGTGCGATCTGGTCGCCGCTCACATCGTGCACAACGAACGGGGAATTCCCGCCCATCCGCGGCTGATTTTGGTGGAAGGCACCTGGATCGAGGGGAAAACGGTTCGGCCTCAACCGATCTCGTAAAGCGCCACCTCGCCCCTCGCATGGTTGGCGCACAGGATCAGATCGCGGTCCGGCTCGTGCACGACGGAAATATTTGCAGGGCCGCCGCCTTCGTCGAGGACCACGGTTTCATGGTCCAGCGATCCGTCCCCGCGAAACCGGAGAATCCGAAGGTCTTTGCGGCCGGCCCGGTTTCCCAAAATGAGCGCGCGACGCCCGCGAATCACTCCGCTCCAGACCACGTGACCAAAGGTCATCTCTTGCTCGACCACCGCCTTCAGGCCGGAGTTCGACGTCCGGTAGATCACCATTCGATTTCCATGGAAGGGCTCGATGGTGGCGATTTCCTCGTTTCCATCCCCGTCCAGATCGAAGACGGCCATGTCGCTCACGTCATGGCGGAGCAGATGCCGGACCGGCCAGCGGGACGCCCCTTCGTCGGGACGCAAGGCAAAGAGACCCTCCCGGCCCGAGACAAAGAGCGTGGGACGCCCCTCCCAATCGGCGATGGACATGCCATGATGACGGGAAATCCCTTCCAGCACCGGATCGAGCCGCCAACTCCCGCCCGCAACCTCCGGAATCCGTCCCGCGTAAACGGCGCCGGGACGGGACCAATCTTCCTGAAATTCTTTCCCCTCGGCAAAAGTGGCCGCGATCAGGTGTCGTTTTCCTTCGGAGTGAAAAATTGCGATCCGGTGCAAAAAGGGCAGCGACAGCACCGGTTGTTTTTCCCACGGCAAGCGGGGATCGCCCTGGACGGCCAAGGTGATGCGGGAGTTGTCAAAATGATAGATGGGGTAGGACTGTTCGATCGCGAGAACGGACAGCGGCTCCTCCGAACAGGGGACGAGACTCATGACGCCTCCGGGCCGGTGCGACGCGATCACCGGCTCGTAATCGGGCGGCGAAAACAAGTGCCACTCCCCATACAACTCGGTGGCGGCCAAAAAACAAACGCCGCCGTTTTTCCGCAGGGCGGTCACGGCATAGACCATGGGCAAATGCCCCAGGATTCTTTTTTTGACATTCATGGATAAACGGAGCCCTTCGGCCATATCTGCTTCAGGACCGCCCGACAGTGGGCCACGGTCTCGCCCGGGGTGGCTTGATTCTGAGTGCGCACCTCAACGGCCACGCTCATCGGCGAGAGGGCGAGAGGGAGGCGGGCCGCCGCCTCAAGGATGCCCCGAAATTGGATTTCCGTGCCATCGCCCACGGGGCCGACGGGGTAATGATGATCGCCATGCAAGGGGCTGGAACGATCCGTCACCGGATTGGACAGGTGCATCTGGTAAACCCAGGGAGCCGCCATCTGAAGGGAGGCAACCGGATCTTCTTCGTTCAAAAGGGCATGACCGCTGTCCCAGCCGATAAAGACCCGTCCGGTGCTTTGCCGAACCCGCTCGATCACTTTCACGGCCTCGTCGGTGGGGCCCAGCAGACCGTTCTTATGGGCGCCGCGGTCGAGCGGTTCGATGGCGAGATTGACCCCCTTCAGGTCTTCCGCGATCCGCCCCAACTCGACGAGACTGCGAACGAGCTGCCGGCTTCCCTCATCCCGCCGGGGCTGTCCCGGATCGGGTCCGCTGAGAACCCCCACGCAGTCCGCCTCGCACTCCGATGCCCGTTCCATCAGCGAACGCAGCCGGGCAACCGATGCCCGCCGCCGCGTTTCATCGCAGCAGCCAAGATTCAGGTTTTCACGGGCCAAAATCTCCGATGTCCACAACGTGACGGCCAGATCGCCCTTGCGCCGGGTCGAACGCACCAGGGCGGCGAACGAGTCGCTTTCAACCAAGGGCAGCTCGACGCGACGGAAATATCCCTCCGCCGCAATATCGCTCAGCGCCTTGTCCAGCGCGTGATCGCCGCGCAGCGGTTCCGGATAGACCTCCCCAAGGATGATGCTGGGAATAAATCGCCCCGGCGAGTTCACGAGGCGTCCTTGTTGTTCGCCGGACCGGCCGGGCAGCGGAACGAGAAAATCTCCGCGTCCCGAATATAAAAAAGCAATTGGCGCCATTCCCCCGGGTTCCCCATGACGGCGTCGCCACTCCACGTCACGACGTGATCCGTCGAGTCGCCTTCAAAAGGATCGGACTGCTCCCGCTCACGCCCGGGAAGGGGCTGGCGGTTGGCGCCAAGCACCGCGACTTGGACAAAGCCTCCGGGGCGGCAACGCGCATTGATCACAAGCTGGTTCCCGTCGGCATGGAACGGTTTGGTCAGCAGGTAGCCCGGCCGCTGCCGGCAGCCGTCCAATGAAGCCAGGCCTTCCTTCCGCAGGCGGGCAAGGCCAAGCCCAAATCCATCACGGAGCGAAGCCTTCGGATCCCTGGTCTCGGGCTCTTCAATGTGGTCCTGCGGACTCATCCACCAATCGTGATGGACCCGGGAACCGCCATGATAAAAAAACCATTCGTTCCCGACTTCCATGGGCTGACTGGTCATGGAGACCATGTGCGCATCCCAATATTTGGGGCCGCGCGGCGCCAGAAACGCCGCGGCCCGGTCGGTCGGGATGAAATTCAGGCCGTCGCGACTGGAAAGCAGGCGCACCTCCATTTCATTGTCCACGTAACGGAAGATCCCAAGCGTGGCAAAGTGCCTTCGGCCGACCCTGAACTGCTGCATGCCATAGTGGCCGACGTCGAGATTGTCGCAAGCCACCGCATCGCCAAGGGCGTCGTCGGGAGTGGATACGGCAAGTGGTTCGGTCCACCGTTGGAAATCGTGGCTGCGCGTTTGAAACACCCGGCGTTTGCCCTGCAAATCGGGCCGTGCCGGATAATGCACGCCGAACCAGTTCGAAACACAAGGGGTGCCCGGCGGGATTGCGGCTTGATACATCAGGCCATGGCGGGTGTTTTGAACGAACATCCGCGCGCCGTGATCGTAATGTAAGCAGGAAACGTCGCTGAGGTTTCCGCCGCTGCTGCCGATCGAGGGAACCCAAGGGTAGGGCGTCCAATGCAAACCGTCCGGAGAATGCGCGCACACAATCCGGTGCCGGGGTCTGCCGGACTCCAGGGTTATCTCGGTGAAAAGGGTCTTGAACCGTTCCGCCGGCGTGGCCGGGAAGGGATCGATCACGATGCCGTTCGAATGCACGCCCTTTCCCTCCCAGGGATTAGGGCCGCCGGGGGCCACTCCTTCCTGGTAGCCCATGACAATATTCGTTCCCCGGCCTTCCCAGCGGCAAATGTCGAGTTCCGGCTTGGTGAAAGTTATCCCGTCTCTGCTTTCGGCATACAGCAGCCTGGTTTTCCACGGATGCCCCGAACCGTCCACCTCGCCCATGTCTTCATACCAGCATTTGATCAAACCATCCATCGGATCGCGGATGACGACATGGTTGCTGTAAGTGAAATACGGCGATTGCTCCCAGGGGCGATCGCGGCGAATCCGGGGTTCGTCCGTGTGTCGCGCCGGCTTATGCCAGCGGCGCGTGATCCCTTGGGCGACTTCGATCAAGATATCGTCAACGAAAAGCTGGGGATCTTCGCCGATATGAAACCAGGTGCAGTCGATCATTTGTTTGGAGAGGTTGGACCGTCCGGGCCGGGGAACCGCTCCACGGAACGTGACGACGGGAAGAGCGTGGGTGTCCGGAACGGCCGCGCAAATCAGCCGTTATTCATCACGATGAATAACGGGCCGATGGAACCGGCGTTTGGAAAAACTTCGCCTGGTTCCGGTCTCTTTTATCGCCGGTTTCGCCCTCCGCGGCGTGCCCTGACGCCTGCCGTCAGGCAGGCGGGCGCCCGGCAAGATTCATTCGGTCAAAGCGGGCCGCCGTCTTTCTTTTCCGGCGTATTCCGCCACGATCTCGCGGATCGCGCGGATTGCCCCGTTCGCCGCTTTTTCCTGAAAACGGAACTTCGGCCACGCGACGGCTATCATCGGCTCCGCCGTGGTTTTTCTGAAACCCCAGGTCGCCAGGGCCACCATGTCGGGATCGCTCTCCCCGCGATTCCAGGCGACTCCGGTGCGCTGGATCGCTTCCAATTCCTTGCGCAGCTTGGCGTCGCGCGTCTTTTCGAGAATCCCCGGCTGGATGCTCATCGCCAGCTTGCCGAGCGCGTGCCGTTCCGGACGGTGGCGGGTGACCGGAGCCGGCGCCACGCGGACCAGGTTGTCCCATTGCACGAAATCGATGTGCACGATGGCCCCGCCCTCGCGCACGCCGATCAGCACCAGCTCGTGCACGCGGGCCGCGATGGCCTCAAGCAGCGGACGGTAGCGCATCTTCATTTTCTCGTATCGGTCCCGGCTGGCCCAGGCGTAAAATTGGTCGCTCAGCCGGTAGCGGCCGTCGTGTTTTTCGATCAGTCCGTATTCGATGATCGTCTGGAGAATGCGCAGGGCGGTCGAACGGGGAAGCCCGCTGCCCCCCACCAGATCGGCCAGCCGGAGCCCCCCGGGGTGGCTGGTGAGAAACCCGATCAGATCGAGCGCCTTGATCAGCGAAGACGAAACGCTTTTGTCCTGTTTCATGTGTCCGTAATACGGTGATCCTCATCCGCATTATTGACGCACCGCAAGACGGGACATCGGTTTCCTTCCGGTTGCCGCGCATCCTCCGGTTTGGCCCATGCCGGATGGCCTCCCTATCATCATGGAAGCCTCGCTCCCGTGGATCACCAGCCCATGCCGGCGCCGTGGCCGCCGTCCATCAGCAGCGTGGTGCCGGAGATGAAACGGGCATGGTCGCTCGCCAGAAACGCACACAGCGCGCCCACTTCCTCGGGGGTGCCGATGCGGCCGACGGGGTGGGCCTTTTCAACGGCGAGGCGCTTGGCCGCGGGATCGGGGAAGCCGGCGAACCAGGTGTCGTTGCCCGGCGTGTCGATGAAGCCAGGGGCGATTCCCGCGGCGCGGATTTTCGGCCCCCACTCGAGCGCGAGGGACTGGACGATCGCCAGCATGCCGGCCTTGGCGACGTTGTAGGGAAAACAGCCGGGGAGCGTGCTGTAGGCGTGGTTCGACGCGATCAGGACGACCACCGCGGCCGGGCTGTTATCGAGGTGCGGCTTGGCCGCGCGGGCCAGGCGCCAGTGGGAGGCGAGGTCGAGTTCCATGCACTCGCTCCAGTCGCCCTCGGTGCAGGCGGCCGCCCCCTTGAAAACGTTGCGGCCAGCGTTGGAGACGAGCAGGTCGATCCCGCCAAGGGACTCCGCCGCCGCCGCGACGAAACGCGCGGGTTCGGCGGCGTCGGACACGTCGGCGCTGAGATAAAATGCACGGCGGCCGCGGGCCTCGATGTCGGCGACGAACCGCCGGGCGTCGGGATGATCGGCCGGCGAACGGCCGCAACCGGCGACGTCGGCGCCCGCCTCGGCGAGGCGGCGGGCGATGCCGGCGCCGATGCCCTGGGTGACGCCGGTCACGAGCGCGCGGCGGCCGGAAAGGTCGATGGTCAGGCTCATGGGGTCATACGTAGAAGTTCGGCTTCGCCTTCAGCTCGCGAATGCCGGGATGTTTCTCCAACTCGGACTCGATCAAGTCAACGCCGAGGCCCGGCCGGTCGGAGAGCTTCAGGAAGCCGTCCCGCACATCGAGCGGGTGGGTGACGACCTCGTCGCGCCACGGCACGTCGTTGACCATGTATTCGCACCGGAAAAAATTGGGGATGGAGGCGCAGACGTGCGCGCTCGCGAGCGTGCTGAGCGGGCCGTTGGGATTGTGCGGCGCGACCAGCACGCCGTAAGCCTCGGCCATCGTGGCGATGCGCTTCATTTCCGACGGGCCGCCGCAGCGCGTGATGTCGGGCATGATGACATCGCAGATGTGTTGTTCGAGCACGGGACGGAAACCGTGGCGCGTGTAGTGGCGTTCGCCGACGCAGATGGGGACGCCGCTGGGCAGGCGTTCGCGGAACGCGCGGAGCGTGTTGGCGTTTTCCGGACCGGCGGGTTCCTCATACCAGGTGACGCCGAGCGGGGCGAGGCGTTCGGCCATTTTCACGGCGACCTCGAAGTTCAACATCGCGTGCGTTTCGATCATCATCGCGAAGTCGGGGCCGATGGCTTCGCGCACGGCCTTCGTGACCTCGAACGCGAGATCCTGCTGGGCGGGGGTGAGGGTGAGGTTGGTGTGGAGGTCCTCGCCGTAGAGGTAATTGGTGTGGGCGAAGGGATCGAACTTCAGGCCGGTGAAGCCGAGATCCTTCACGCGTTTCGCCTGCCGCGCGTAGTCGGCCTGCGCGTGGCCGCCGCCGGTGAACCAATAGTTGGCGTAAAGGAGGATGTCTTTGCGGAACGCGCCGCCGAGCAGTTCGTAGCAGGGGACGCCGAGGACTTTTCCCTTCAAATCAAGGAGCGCCATGTCGAGGCCGCTGATGGCGCACATCGACGCGCCGAAAGGGCCGATCCAGTTCAGATCGCGATACAGTTTTGTCCAGATGAAGTCGGTGCGCATCGGATCGAGCCCGATGACGCGCTCGCCCACGTGCTTGGCGGCGGCTTCGATGATGGGACTGCCGGGCCAGTTGGTGGCCTCGCCCACGCCGGTGTGCCCGGTGTCGGTGTAGACCTTCATCATGGTCCAGTTGTATTTCACGCCCTCGACGAGCCAGACTTTTACCTCGGTGATTTTCATGGAATTGGAAGGGGGGGCGCGGACGTCACATGATGCCGAACTTGTCCCAGGCCGCCTGCGCGCCCATGCCGCCCTTGATGGCCTCGAACACGCGTTTTTCGCCGTGGGCCTTCTGCCAGGCGGCCTCGATGACCTCTTTCTCGATGGTCTTGGGAACGACGCAGACGCCGTCCATGTCGCCGAAGATGATGTCTCCCGGGGCTATTTGCACCGCGCCGATCTTGAGCGTGCACCGCAGGTCGATGACCTTGCCGCGCGGGCGCTGGTCCTGCGCGTAACGCCCATGCGAGAAGGTCGGAAAATCAAGCTCAAGGATCCCGCGGGTGTCGCGCGAATAGCCGTTGACGACCGCGCCGACGGCGCCGCGGTTGCGGGCGGCGGTGCTCATGAGTTCGCCCCAGAGCGCGTAGTCCGGCGACGAGCCGGTGCAAACATAGACCTCGTTGGTTTGCAGGTCGTCGAGCGCCTTGAGCATGAGCCCGAAGGGGCGGTTGAGCAGGGGGTTGATCCGCCCCGGGCCTTCGCCGCCGGAGTCGTCGGCCTCGAGCACGGGCATGGCGCGGCCGACAACGATCATGTCGGCGCGCAACGGCTGGATCTGCGGAGGCAGGAACTGATGCTGATAACCCATCAGGTCCATGACATCGCCGATGACGGCGCTGAAGAGTTCGGTGCGGCAGCGAGCGAAAAGGTCGTCGTCGTTTTTCCAGGTGATCATGTAATCGAGGGTGGGCGGCAAGTCGGCATCCCGCCGCGCGGATCGTCAATAATACAGACTCTGATGACCGTATTGCGGATATCGTCTTGCGCAGGTCCGCCTCGCCGCTCCCTATTCCGACCATATCCCCATGCCTATCCCCCGCTTTTTGGCGCTGTGCGCCCTTGCCTTCTCTTCGATTGGTCCGGTTTATGCCGCCCCCTCCGATGGACTCTCCGGCGATTCCGACACCAAACCCCAAAAGGTAGCGTTCGATCCGTCCCGCTGGACCCTTGTCTGGGCCGACGAATTCGACCGTCCGGGCGCGCCTGATCCGGCCGTGTGGACTCCCGAGGTGGGCTATGTGCGCAACAACGAGGCCCAATATTACACCCGTGATCGTCCGGAAAACGCCCGCGTGGAGAACGGCCTCCTCGTGATCGAGGCCCGGCGAGACGGCTGGAGCGGGAAACCCATCACGTCCGCCAGCCTGACGACGAAGGGCAAGCACCCTTTTCTTTACGGACGCATCGCGGTGCGCGCGAAAATCCCCACGGGGCGCGGCACGTGGGCCGCCATCTGGACGCTCGGCGAAAACTTCCCGAAGACCTCCTGGCCCGCCTGCGGCGAGATCGATATCCTGGAGAACGTCGGCTACGACCCGAAGACCGTTTACGGCAACATCCACTGCGAGGCCTACAATCATGTGAAGCGCACCGGCAAGGGGAAGGCGATCGACGCCGGCGCGCCCTGGGAGCAATTTCACGAATATGCGATCGAGTGGTATGAGGACCGGCTGGAGTTCTTTTTCGACGACACGCGCTACTTCGTCTTCCGCAAGGAATCCGACGACCCCGCCGTGTGGCCGTTTGCGCAGCCGCAGTATTTGATTCTCAACCTCGCCATCGGCGGCGGCTGGGGCGGCATGAAGGGAATCGACGAAAGCCTGTTCCCCCACCGTTTTGAAATCGACTACGTGCGCCACTACAGGCCAAAGGCGGCGGGGACCAAGGATATCCCATGAGGGCCTCGTATCGTTAATCTTGGTAACCCTCTCTCTCGATTTTCCTATGAGTTTGAGCGAGGCGAGGGCATCCATGCTAAACAGTATACCTATGACGCGATTGCCTCTGATCGCCCGTCCCAATTTCCCAATCGTATTCCCCTCCAGGTCTCCGGCGTTCGTGGTCATAACTCCGGCAAAGTCTTCATCGCCTCCTCCGCTCCTACTTGCCTCAACCAAATATTACCGGGCCATGTCGTCTTGGCATGCTCCCGAAACCCGCCGCTTCCGCGGCTTTTTGAGGGCCTCAAATCGACTGTCAAATTGGACCCGCGCTGGCGGTCCTCAAATCTTGTCATAACTTTACAGTGTCATCCACTATGCTGCCCCCGCGTCCCCTCCCCAAGGATAGCCGATCTGGTTTTGCGCTGCTCATCACGGTCACGCTGCTCGCCTTTCTCGTGCTCCTGCTGGTCTCGCTCGCCTCGCTCACGCGCGTCGAGACGCAGGTCGCGTCCAACAGCCAGCAGCTGTCGCAGGCCCGCCAGAACGCCCTCATGGCGCTCAACATCGCGCTGGGGCAATTGCAGCTCACACTGGGGCCGGATGCACGCGTGACCGCGGCCGCTGCTCAAAAAGGAGACGGAACCGCCGGCTACGCCGCCGCTGATTTCGACAATAATTCCAACTGGATAGGCGTTTACCGCCAAAATCCCGACACCGCCTTCACCACTCGCGATCCCCAACTCCTCACTTGGCTGGTGAGCGGCAACCAGAGTCTTTCGGTTCCCGCGACCGGCGCAAACACGCCGACCGCCGTGCCCAACGCCGCCGTGACCGGGCTCGCCACGACCATGTCAGCCACCAGCCCCGTCATGATCGGAGGCGCTCCGGCGGTCCTCCTGGTGGGGCCCGGCAGCACGATGGCGGAAACCGCCGCCGCCGCGCCCGCATCGACCGTGGATCGTTTTGTGGTCGCGCCGCTCGCGGACATCACCGTAAAGGCCGGTGTCCTGCCCGGCTTCTCGTCCGCCTCGCCCGACCAAGTCGTTGGACATTTCGCCTACTGGGTGGGGGATGAGGGAATGAAAGCCAAGGTCACCGTGGTTGATCCATGGGAAAGTCCGACCTCGGCCACGTTAAACGCAACCAACCCCGCGCCGACGACGCCCGACCAAGCGCAAGATTACCGCTTCATCAATTCGCCGCGCATGGGAATCGAGGGGGTGAAAGACAATGCCGGCAGTGCTTTGGGCGCGGCTTATCCCGCGACGGATGCAGATTTCAAGACTGGCTTGTCCAAGGTGATGGATCTCGCTCAACTCCCCCTCGCCAACAGCATTGTCGCCGACCAGACAAAGCTGTCATCGACCCAGCGCAGCCGCTTTCACGATCTCACGGCCAGCTCCTACAGTCTCCCTGTCGATGTCGTTAACGGAGGCTTCAAAAAAGACCTCACCGCATGGTTGGGGATCACAGATGTCAGTGACCCGGCCTTCACAACCCCGAACCCATCGGCACCTGCCACCGCCAACGACGACTATATTGCCACGGGAGACCCCGCCGATTCCTCCAAATACAGCCTTCCAAAATGGGGATTGATTCGCGATTACGCCCAGACATTTGCCACGACTGCCGCCCTTGCTCCCCGGCGACAGACCGCCACCCAACAGGGCATTTTCCCCGTCATCACCTATGCCAGAATGGGCTATAACCTTACGTGCGCGGCGGCGAACACTCCTCCGGATCTCAATATAATGCCGGTGGTTGCCTTGTGGAATCCCTACAATGTGAAGATTGCCGCCAAAACCTACGAGTTCTGCGTGCAATATTCGAACTTGAGCCCGACCTCCCCCGGGGAGCGCCTTTACATTAGAACCGGTAGTTATAAAGAAGATCCAATCCTTGCCCCTGAAGATTTCGATTTCTCGCTGATACGGGTTTCCCATAGCGCCAATTTCAATTCCAGCGAAAATGCGACGATAACGGCCGGCATCCAGGAATATGGAGAGAATACCCAGTCGCGGGCCGAGTATTTCCGGTTCAAACTGGAGGTTTCCAAGGATATGGAACCCGGGGAGAGCCGGCTCTTCACCATCTGCGATGCCGTCGACAGTCCCGATGGTCACGATGGCACGCTCTATAAAAGCGGAGTATCAATGATGAGTGATCGCGGCGGACTTAGGGGTGATGTCGGCGTGAATAATGCCGTCCGCATGCGCGGACAGGTTCGCTTTAACTCCAAGATCGTGGACCAAACCCAGGTGATATTTTTATACCCACATCCATATCCATATGCGATAATGAATTACGCAAGAGTGGAAGTGTTGCTGAGCGATCCTCTTCCCGCAACGGTGTCGAGCAGTGATACGAGTGCGGTAAGACAGTTCCTCCGTTCCAATGCATATCAACGTATTACGGGCGCCGGCTTTGAGTGGCAGAACTCGATGGAGGCCCTGAGCATTCCTCCTCAGAATACCGGCGAGCCTCTTTTCTATCATCGTATTGAGTTGATGATGTCCGACCTGCCGACTCCGTTTCCAGAATCCAATCTTCAGGCGAAGCAGGACCCTGGGTCGCCGCGTTGGCTGGCAACCTTGAACCCCCAGGCTTCCACCTTTCTGAGAAAGCCTTTTATAGAGCAGACCGGAGTGGCTCGCTCCAATTTCAATCCCTCGTATCTGGTCGAATATTATGTGAAGCCGCCCAATGCCGGCGTTTATTTGAATCTGGTCCAACATGGTATTCCCAATGCCGACTCGACCGGACGTGTTTCGGCCGGAACCCGTGTTTCGAACACTTCCGGCGGTGCGCAAAACATGGTGATCCGAGAACTTCCGTCCGCCACCGTGCCTCTTTTTTCATTGGCCCAGCTTCAACACGTCAACGCCTCGTTGATAAACCTGAACCCGGCCTATGCCATAGGCAATTCGCACGCCAATATCTATGTGAACAGGAACGCAGCCTATACCGTGTTAACAAACACCGATTCCTTTGCTTCCGATGATGCGGTCGCCTCGGCCAACCCGGGCAACTTCCCCGGCGGACCGCTCACAGGATTTCCCGACGCCGCAACGTTCAATCGCATTTACGATCTTTCGTATTTGCTGAACAAGGCGCTGTGGGACGGCTATTTCTTCTCCACGATTCCCGCTTCGCTGACGCTCGCGCAGGCGGCCAACTCGAATTTTCATTTGCCCAACAACCGTCACGAATTCAATTGGTCCACGGGCTCCGCCAACGCTGCGGATGTGGCCGATCTGAAGACCACGAACAAGGCCGCCGCGCATCTGCGCGTCAATGGCGGCTTCAACGTCAACTCCACCTCCGTCGAGGCATGGCGCGCGCTGCTATATGGTCATAATGGTGTCGTCATCGACCCGGCCGACAGCCTTAATAAAAATACGTTTTCGCGCTTCGCGACCGTGCTTTCCGCTCCGTTTGCCGGAAGCAAAGCGAACGATACGTGGATGGGCTACCGGATACTGTCCGATGCGCAGATTGATGCGCTCGCGCCCAAAATTGTCGCCGAGATCCGTGCGCGCGGTCCCTTCCTGTCCCTGGCTGATTTCGTCAACCGCCGGCTGGTCGCGGACAATACGGGTCTGAAGGGTGTGCTGCAGGCGGCGATAGACGCCACCACGACCAATCAGGCCAGCACGGCGGTCGCGCTTCAGGTGTCCAACTACCCGCGTGACATCAAAGACAACACCAACAAGGTCGTCCATGATCTGGAGCAGCAAATCGTCTATGCCGGGGCGGTCAACGCGACCAATACCGCTCCCGATATCACGGCAAGCTCCGCTTCGCGGGTGTCTCTGGCTCCCGGCTATCTTTCACAGGCCGATCTCCTGACCGCCGTCGGTCCTTCTCTGGCGGCCCGCTCGGATACCTTCCGCATTCGCGCCTATGGAGACATCCAAAGCGTGGCCAACGGCTCAATCGAGGGGCGCGCGTGGTGCGAAGCAATCGTTCAAAGGAGCGCCGATTATGTGTCCGCCGCGGACGCGTCCACGGTGATTCCCGCCAATCTTACCGCGGCCGCCAACAAAACCTTTGGCCGCCGGTTTAAAATCATTTCGTTTCGCTGGCTTTCTCCGAATGAAATCTAAAACATATTGTCATTGGGCGGTCGCGCTCACCCTCGCCTGGTTCGGTTGCGCCAATCCTGCGGGAGCGATTCAATTTCGCCTGCTCGCATGGAGCTCTTATGACGTGAATCTTCAGTTTCAATCCGGCCCGACTCCGACCGAGGTTTTGGTGTTTCCCACCAATTTTTCCCCGGTTTACGAATTCAAGGGGGAAGGGCCGATCACTCTCTTTAAAATGGTCGAGCACGACGGAAAACCACAAAGACAAACCGCCTGCATGGTTACCATTCCGCCTGAAATGAAACAGGGGCTTGTGATTCTTGTGCCGGGCGACGACAGCAAGGCCATTGATCGCAAAGTCCTGCCCAATAGCCAGGGTTTGGTTTCAGCGGGGGCCGCCCTCATTTATGATTATGTCGTGATTGATGACTCCCCTTCCGCGCATCCGGCCGGCATGATCGAATTTCGTAATTTTTCCAGCCTTCCGATCGCCATCAACATTGCCGAGCGGCAGTTGATGCTGGCGCCACACGACAAGGCGCAGGTTCCGTTGACGCCGGGGGCCAAGCGGATGCCGTTCCGTGCCGCCGCCCAGCTCGGTGGCGGGCAGTGGCGGCTCTTGGGCAGCAATCCATTGCCCCTCAGCGGGGCGGATCGCTTGCTGGTGATTTTGCGCGACGGGCCGCCTGCGGCCTCGCGTCCTGGCGAGGCCAACATAACGATCATTCCGCTTTTTGATTGGCCTCCGCCTCCCAAGCCGGCGGATGATGATCTATCGGCGAACAACACGATGGCGGTGGTTCGTTAAATTCGCGAAATCGCGACGTCGGCATAAAGCATACGATGCAGCCGACCGCCTGACGCTGCTGGAGCACCCGGTCCTCCCGTCGCCAGTCGCTGACTACGTCCCCCTTTCATCTCTTAACCGAGGGCATTTATAATAAAACTGTGGCCGCAAAGGAGGTCGGACCGAGAGGTCCGACTACAGTCGAATCCCGCTCACGATCATCGGGACGGACCTGGAGGTCCGTCCTCCGCGCAGTCAATCGGCGGCCACGGTTTTTTGAAACTGCTCTCAATGAAACTGTAGCCGGCGTCGCCGACCCCGGCTACATCAATATCCCCGACCGTCCCATGGAGGGCGGCCCCGGCTCTCAGCGCATGTTTTTCTCGATCGCCTCATAGAGGGCGCGGGAGTTGGCCTTGCTGCCGGCCGTGCCCCAGCGGATCTTCAGTATCGTCTGCTTGCTGTTGATCTCCTTGATCTCGACGGAGATTTTTCGGTCGTCGCGGGAGCGGGCGTAAATCTGGGCGTCGAAAGCGTTGAGCTGGGCCTTGGTCTGGTAGAGATCGAGTTCCTTGAGCGCCTTGAGGGTCGCGTTGTAGGCGACGGGGGCGGTGGAGTTCACGAGCATCTCGAAGCCGCCGAACTGGTAGACCGCCTGGGTGTCGCCGCTTTCGTCGAGGTTGACCGTGCTGCAGCCGGTGAACAGGCCGGTGGCGGACAGCAGGAGAAGGGCGGAGAAGGAGCGGCGAAGAGAGGTTTTCATGGGTGAAAGATCTGTCTGGGACCGCATCTTAGGCCGCCGGTTCGGCCTGTCACCGTGAAAACGCGTTTTGATCGGTTTCCGGTTTGCCGAAGGCGGTTTTTTCCGTCTATCGCTTGTGGCCTATGTCAAAACCACTTGTCGGAGTCATCATGGGCAGCGCGTCGGACTGGGATACTATGCAGCACTGCGCGCAGACGCTGGAACAGCTCGGCGTCACCCTGGAAAAACGCGTCATCAGCGCGCACCGCACTCCGCAGCTCGCCTTTGAATGGTGCACGAGCGCCGAGGCGCGCGGCTTGAAAGTGATCATCGCGGCGGCCGGCGGCGCGGCGCACCTTGCGGGCGTGGCGGCGGCGCTCACCCCTCTGCCCGTGCTGGGCGTGCCGATGGAATCCGCCTCGCTCAAGGGCATGGATTCCCTGCTCTCGATGGTGCAGATGCCGGGCGGCATCCCGGTGGCGACCTTCGCGATCGGCAAGCCCGGCGCGATCAACTCCGCGTTGTTCGCCGCGGCCGTCCTCGGCCTCGGGGACGCCAAGATCAAAAAAGCGGTGGACGATTTCCGCGCCGCCCAGTCGAAGAAAGTCGCCGAGACCACGCTGCCATAAGGGAGCTTCTAAAATCCGCCCGAATTGACGATGGTAGGGCCGGAGCTTGCGCCGTGCCGGTTCGGTGTTGTCCGACCTGCTGAGGCATGGCGCAAGCGCCAGCCCTACACGGGCAGGCAGAGGTGTTGTGACGGGACGGATTTCAGGAGTTCCCTTAAGCGAACTCCCCGTCCGCGTCGCGCTGGAGGCGGCGCGGGCTTTGCGGAGCAGGTAGGTATTGACCCCGGTCGCACCGGGGTTGCGTTGGGTGAGGCCGCGGGTAGGGTTTCCAAATGAAAGCGAGCGACGCCCGCCCCTCCGCCTCGCCGTTCAACCCGCCGGCCGTGATGAGGGCGCGCGCGCTTTTCGTGCTTCAATTTCTGGCGATGCTCGGCTGCCTCGGATGCGGAGAGGGCGCGCTGGCGGAGCAGTCATGGCGGCTGCTGGTGCCGGCCGCGCTCTGTTTTTTGCTGATGGTCGCCATTCGCGTGGTGCTCAAGCGCAATGGCCAGTGGGAGGTGTGCGTGAATGGATTGAACCACGCCTATACGCGTTCCGAGCCCCTGCCCGGAGACGAGGAGAGTTCCATGCGCCTGATGGAACTGATCGACCGGCGCGATGCGATCGAGGGCCGCCGGGGAAGCGCGGAATTTGATCCGTGGGCGTTGCAGAATGTGCGTCACGAAATCAACGAACTCGTGAAGGCCAAGCCGGCGCTGGCGGAGCTGCTGGACGACGAGGGGTGAGCCGGGAGGCGGCGGGCGTGGCTGATGGACGCTGGTGTAGGCCCGATCGCTGATCGGGCTTTCCCAAACAACGAGCCACGGCAAAATCAAAGGCCGGTTGAGATTAATTGATCCACCGAGTCGAACCCCAGCGCGATCTGATCCCGATTGTGTTCGAGATGGAGATCGGGAAACCCGGTTTTCGGCGCGGGAGATCCCAACGGACGGCGGGAGCGCGCCGGCCAGCGTGTCGGATGGAGTGATGTCAGGCCGTCGGTCAGCACGACGTTGCTCACGGCGACTTTGCCTACGCCGCGCAGCGCGATGCGGAGCGGCCGGGCGGGATCGTCAATCGCCACGGAGAACTCGCGGTGCAATTTGACGGCGGGGCGGGCGGCCTGGGCGCGGAACTCGACGGTGAAACGGGCGGCGAGGGTCGTCCATGTGCCGTCGGCGGCCTGTTGCTCGACGAGGATTTTTTGGAGCGCGGGCGCGTGATTGTGGACGAGGAAGGTGAGCTGCCAGCGTCCGTGCACGGGCGAGGCGGCGAGGGCGTGCGCGGGTTTTTTGGCGACGGCGGCGAGCCAGCGTTTCCAATCGCGCAGGCGGACGGCGTCGCGGGCGAGGATGAGTTCGTTGGGCGACGTCATCTTCGGGTCGCGCGTGCGCCGCCACATCGCGCGCGCGGCGGTGCGGGCGACGGCGAGTTGGCGGGAAAATTCGCGCGCCTCGTCGAGGGCCAAAGTAACCCAATAGGTTACTTTGGCCGGATGGAGGCGGGCGGTGCGGCGGAGTTTTTGGACGGTGCGGACGGAGGTGCGGAGGAAGGCTTCGCGGGCGCAGAGGTAGGCGTTGAGGGTGGCGCTGGCGGCGAAGGGGGCGGGGAGGTTTTTTTGGCGGGCGAGGCGGGCGAAGAAACGCGCGCCTCGGGCGGAGCGGGCGGGGCCTTCGGGGCCGGCGGCGGCGTCCCAGCGGTCGTTGAGCTCCCATTTGGCGTAGCCGGCGTAGGCGTGTTCGTCGCAGCGGAGCGCGGCGCGGGCGGACTCGCGGGCGCCGCTTTTGCCGAAGACGCGTTCGAAGCCTTTCGCGAGCATGCCCACGTTGTCGTCGGTCTGCGGGTCGAGCCAGAGGCTGGAGGCGGCGGCATCGACCACCGTGGTCATTTCGAGGGCGAGGCGGTTGGGTTCCCAAGAGGTCACGAGGAAACCTTCGGCGTTCGTCTGGCGGCAGCGTTTCCACCAGGAGCGGAGGTTGCCGAGGCGGTCGGCAAAGACAGGGAGCGGTTCGTAGCGGAAGGAGCCGTTCATGGGGCATCCCCAGTAGGCGATGCCTTGCGCGGCGAGCGCGGGGGCGAGGTCGCACTCGGCGAAGTTGAACAGCTCGACGCGCGGGTGGCGGGTGAACGGGTAATAATACCAGTCGTAGGCGGCGAGGCCGTGCGGGAGTTGCGGGATGGCTTCGGGGATGAAGGCGAGCATGTCGGCCCAGAGGCCCATGCGCAGGCCGCGCGGCTGGACGAGTTCGTGGAGGCGGTCGACGTAGTTGGAAAAATGCGACGCGAGGCCGATGCGAGCGATCTCGGCGCGGGAGAGCGGGTGTTTGCCGAGATGGAAGGATTCGTCGAGGCCGACATGGACTTTGCCCGCGGTGCAGAAGGGCGCCATGTCGCGGAGGAGTTTGTCGGCGACTTCGAGGGTGCGCGGGTGGAGCGGGCAGAGTTGTCCGCGTTCGAGCGGGGTGCCGTCGGGGGCGCGGAGTTCGTTGAGGTCGCGCAACTCGGGGTTTTTGATCAGGTATTGGGTGTGGCCGAGGAGGTTGACGATGGGGACGACCTTGATGCCGGCGCGGGTGGCGGTGGTGACGAGTTTTTCGAATTCTCGGGTCGTATAGGCGTCGGCGCGGGCGACGCCGGGGAGGCTGGGGTAGGCGACGGCGTCTTCGAGGTGGAGGTAGAGCTCGTTATAGCCCCAGTCGGCGTAGCGGGGGAGCTGCGCGAGGAGGAAGTCGAGGCGTTCGACTTGGCGGGCGAGGTCCCATTGGAAGGCGCGGATCATCGGAAAAAGAAAAGCCGGACTTGCGTCCGGCTTGGAAGATTAAACGAGGCCAAGTGGAGGGAGGCCCTAGCCGCGTTTTGTCTGTTAGCTAACAAACAACGGCCAGTCCCCTTCGGATTTTTCCACCGTGAAGGTGACGGCGCGTTAGGGATAACGCGCCCTACCGTTTAGTGATTGAAGCTGGAGCTGAGCGTGAAGACGGCGCTGATGATGGCGAAGGCGATGAAGCCGACAAATGTGAACACGCCCAACAGCACTCCCGTCGCGATCACGCGGGTGAAGATGTTCAGCTGGTTGGACATCGCCTTCTGGTAGGATACCGCGATCTTCTTGAGGCTCGGCACGAGGTTGCCGGTGTTTTCGCCTACGGAGAGCTGGTCGAGCGCCAGGTCCGGGAAACAGCCGGTGCGCTGGAGCGCGGCGGACAACGCTTCGCCTTCGAGCACGCGTCCGGTGGCGACGTCGAAGGCGGCGCGGTGGACGCGGTTGACGATCTGGCGTTCGGTCATGCGCAGGGCTTCGGCGGTCGTGATGCCGTTTTCCAGGAGGACGGAGAGGGTCTGGCTGAAGGCGAGGACGGTCTGCGCGACGGAGAAAGGGCCGACGAGGGGAAGTTTTAGCATCCAGGCGTCGGTGGCGAGCCGGCCGGCGTCGGTGGCGCGCCAGCGCCAGAAGGCGACGGCCCCGAACACGGCGCCGATGGCCACGAAGAGGCCGTAGTGGATGCCGAAGTTGGACAGGCCGACGAGGATCTTGGTCGAGAGGGGAAGTTCTCCGCCGAGGGACATGAGCAGCGTCTGCAGCTTGGGCAGAAGGAAAACGAGGAAGAAGATGATGACGCCGCCGGCCACGAACATCATGAAGACGGGGTAGGCGAGGGCGTTCATGACCTCGCGGCGCAGTTCTTTCTGCGCGGTGAGGTGGGTGATGAGGCGGTTGAGGACGTCGTTGAGGTTGCCGGTGGCCTCGCCGGCCTGGATCAGGTTGATCGTGGACGGATCGAAGACGGTCGGGAGCGAGGTCATCGCCTGCGAGAGGGTGCTGCCTTCGCCGAGCTGGTCCCACATGTGCGTGCAGACGAGGCGGAGGCGGGGCTCCTTGATGCGCATGCTGAGGAGGCGCACGGCCTCGCCGGCGGAGAGTCCGCTGGAGGTGAGATCGACGAGGGACTCAAGGAAGGGCAGGCGTTCGCGGCGGGAGAGCTGGGACGCGGTGGGGGCGGAGGGAGACCTGAAGCTTGAGACCTGAGACCTGAGGGGGGCGGAGGCTGCGGAGGTGGCGGAGGCCTGGGGTTTGCGCGGCGGGCCCAGCGGTCCCGCCCTACCTCTGGCGGCGGAGCCTTCCTCGACGCGGACGGGGGAGAGTCCGCGGGCGGCGAGCAGGCGGAGGGCGTCGCGGCGGCTGGGGGCGTCGAGCGAGGCTTGCACGGTCTGCCCGGAACGGTCGCGGGCGGTGTAGGCGAAGGAGGGCATGGTCGCTAGCGCGAAATGACCAATGTCCAATGACCAATGACCAAGGGGCGGAAAATCGCGGGCGAAGGTATGGGGTGGTCAGTCATTGGTCATTGGGCGTTGGTCATTTCGCGCCGGGGGCGCGGTTATTTTTCCGTGACGGTGATCACGCGGAGGACTTCGTCGAGCGTGGTGAAGCCGGCCTTGACCTTGGCCCAGCCGGATTGCTCGAGGGTGCGCATGCCGTTTTTGCGGGCGCACTGGACGAGGGTGTGGGTGCTTTCGCGCTTGAGCACGAGGTCGTGGAGCTCGTCGTTGAGCTTGAAGATTTCGAAGAGGCCGATGCGTCCGCGATAGCCTGTGCCGCGGCAGCGGTCGCAGCCGACGGGATGCTGGAGATGGGTGATGCCGGCGCCTTCGGAGGGGTCCACGCCGAGGATGGCGAGGGCGTCGAGGAGCTTGAGCGCGGGGATGGGCTCGGGGCGGGTGCACTCGGGGCAGAGACGGCGCACGAGGCGCTGGGCGATGACGAGCTCGATGGCCGAGGCGACGAGGAAGGGCTCGACGCCCATGTCGATCAAGCGGGTGATGGCGCCGGGCGCGTCGTTGGTGTGGAGCGTGGAGAACACCAAGTGGCCGGTGAGCGAGGCGCGGATGGCGATGTCGGCGGTGTCGCGGTCGCGGATTTCGCCGACCATGATGACGTCGGGGTCCTGACGGAGGATGGAGCGGAGGGCGTTGGCGAAGGTGAGGCCGATCTCGGAGCGGATCTGGATCTGGTTCACGCCGGGCACCTCGTATTCGATGGGGTCCTCGACGGTGATGATGCGGAGATCGACGGAGTTGATCTTGCGGAGAAAGGCGTTGAGCGAGGTGGACTTGCCGGAGCCGGTGGGGCCGGTGACGAGGATGATGCCGTGCGGGTAGTTGAGGACCGTGTTGATCTGGGCCTGCTCGTCGGCGCTCATGCCGAGGCGGTCCATGGTGTAGGCTTCCTTTTTCTGGTTGAGGAGGCGGAGGGAAACGGACTCGGCGTAGATCGTGGGGGCGGTGGCGACGCGGATGTCGAGAACGGTGCCGCCGGCGCGGAAGTTGATGCGGCCGTCCTGCGGGAGGCGTTTTTCGGAGATGTTGAGCTTCGCCATGATCTTCAGGCGCGAGATGATGGCGTCCTGGTAGCGAAGGAGATTCTCGGGGACGGGCACCTGCACGAGGAGGCCGTCGACGCGGTAGCGGATGGTGAGCTGGTTTTCCTGGGGCTCGAAATGGATGTCGGTGGCCTGGTCGGCGACGGCCTGGGAGATGACGTCGGTGACGAAGCGGACGACGGCGGCGTCCTCGTCGACCTCGGCCTCGGCCTGCTGGATGGTCTCGGGCGCGACGTAATCCTCGTCGCCGTCTTCAAGGCTGCCGGAGCCGACGCCGCAGTGCTGGAGGATGAGCTGGTGGATTTTCTCGGGGACGCCGAGGTGCCAGACGGGCGGGCGCGGGGTGAAGGTCTTGATCCAGTCGGCCATGTCCGCGTTGGGCGGCCAGGCGGTGGCGAGGTGCAGGGGGGCGGTGGGGGAGGAAACCTGAGGGGTGAGATCCCCTCCTTCGCCAAGGCTATGGAGGGCAGGTGAGACCTGAGGGTCGGGGTCGGAATCGGGTCGCTCACGCTCCCCGCTACGTTCGGAGGCGAAGGTGATCGGGACGATCTGGTAATCGTGGACGAGGCGGGCGGGGAGGAGGTCGAGCGAAGGTTCGTCGGCCTCGATGTTGGTGGCGATGCCGAGGCCCGCGGCCTCGGAGAGGGCGAGGAGGGCCTGGGGCTCGTCGAGGGAGAGAGCGACGGCGAGCAGGCTCAGGCGTTGGCTGCGCGGAGCTTCGAGGAGGGATTGCCGGTGGGCGTCGGAAATCTTCTCGGAGAGGGTCGCGGGCAGGGTGGACTCGGGAGACGCGAGCATGGGAAGGCCGGATGGATTACCGGAAACGCCGGACGGAGGGAGCCTCGGATTTGGCCGGTTTTTCCGGGGCCGGGGCAGGAAGGGGTGCGTAGGGATCGGTGGCCTTCAGGTAGGCGTTGATGGATTCGTGATCGGACAACCGGTCAATTTCCTTCTGGGTCATGGCGCTTCCTTTTTCAGGGGGCAGCACGTGCGGGCGGATGAAGAGGAGGAGTTCGGTGCGGATATCGCTGCGGCTGCGGGCGCCGAAGAGCCAGCTGATGACGGGCCACTCGAAGAGGAAGCCGAGCTTGGTCTTGTCGTTTTCCTTTTTGGTGCGCTGGAGGCCGCCGAGGACGATCATCTGGCCGTCCTGGACGTTGACGAAGGAGTTGGCCTTGCGCGTGCCGATGATCGGCTGGGAGTTGCCGTCGATGGTCACGTTGCCGACGACGTCGTCCACCTTCTGGTCGATCTTGAGCTGGATGTTGCCGTCGTCGCCGATGAGGGGGGTGACCTTGAGGTCGATGGCGATGTCCTTGTAGGTGACGGTGGAGCTGGTGGTGTTGCCGCCGCCGGAGCCGGAGTTGGGCGTGGAGGTGGAGCCGGTGATGATCGGCTGCGACTGGCCGACGACGATCTCGGCCTCGTTGTTGTGGGTGGTGACGATGGTGGGGGCGGAGAGGACCCTGAGCTTGTTTTTGACGCCCTGGCCGTTGAGGGCGGCGTCGAAGGCGAGGGGGCTGACCTTGCCGTTGGTGACGGACCAGCTGGAGCTGCCGGCGCTGAGTTCGCTGGCGCCGGTGGCGCTGAAGCCGGTCTTGGCGATGCTGCCGCCGGTGACGGTGAGATTGAGGGCGGAGATGCCGCTGGCGTCGGTGTCGGTGAGGGTGACCTCGGCGATGACGACCTCGATGCGCACCTGGGCGAGGATGACGTCGATCTTTTCCACGAGTTCGCGGATGAGGCGGATGTCGTCGACGGTGCCGCTGACGACGATGGAGTTGCTGCGGTCGTCGGAGGCGACGGTGAGCAGGGTGCTGAACTCGGTGGTGGAGGCGGCGCCGGAATTGTTGAAGCCGGTGCTGTTGGCGGGGGCGGCGGGAGCGTTGGGATTGGCGCCCGGTTGCACGACGGTCTGGCCGGGGCGGGTGGAGCCGTTGCTGGCCTTGGTGAGCGCGGCGTTCTGGCCGGTGATGACGGTGCCGAGCAGGGTGGCGACATCCTTGGAGGTGGCGTGCTTGAGGTAGATGACCTCGTTGCGGGTGTTGGGGTCGGCCTTGACGTCGAGTTTCTCCACGAGCCTGTCGTAGAAGGCATACTGCTTGGGGTCGGCGATGAGGATGATCTGGTTGGTGCGGTCGTCGGGGGAGAGCGTCACGGAGTTGCCGAAGGTGGCCTGGTTGGGTCCCGACATCATCAGCTTGATCTTGGTGACGAGATCGCTGGCCTTGGCGAAGCGCAGCGTGTAGAACTTGGGCGTGAAGTTGGCCGAGGCGGGGCGGTCGAGCGCGAGCAGGAGCTGTTCGACGCGCTGGAGATTCGAGATGGAGTCGGTGACGAGGAAGACGTTGGTGTTGGTGAACGCCAGCGCGCCGCCGAGCTGGATGTTGAGATTGGTGTTGAGCTGCGCGACGAGGTCGGAGGCCTTCAGGTAATTAAGCTCGAAGATTTTTGAGACGACCTTGCCGCTGGCGGGGAGATCGAGGGTGGACCCGGTGATCATCATGGGGGCCTCGGTGCGGGTCTTGTTGGCGAGCTCGACGACCTTGATGAATTTGTCGCCCATCTCGACGACGCCGATGTTGTTCAGGTTGAGAACGGAGAGCAGGGCCTGAAGCGCCTCCGACTTCGGCATGGGCCGGTTGATGTTGAGCGTGATCGTGGCGGGGGGGAGATTTTGCGGGCGCAGGACGGTGCGGCCGGTCAAGGATTCGAGCTGCTGCAGCGCGAGGTCCAAGGGCGCGTCGCGCATGACCAGTTTCTCGATCATTTCCTCGCGCGGAGCGGCGGCGGGGGCCGCGGGGGCCGGAATCGAGGCCGGTGGAACGGGTTGGACAGAAGCATCGGGAACCTGGGCGCTCGAAACGAGCGAGGCGAAGCAGAGTCCGGTGATGGCGAGCGAACGGGGGAGTCGCATAAAAATAGTGTGCAGGGAGAGGGGGCGAAAAAAGAAAAGAAGATGCTATTACTCCGGGGTTGTAAACGGAGTTGTGCGTGTCGCGCGGGCTTTCCTTGCGGCCGACGGATTTTGAAACTTGCGAGGAAAGGACGTCGCTTCAACGGTGACGCTTTCCATGCCCAATAGTTTCGGCCATCTTTTCAGAATCACCACTTGGGGCGAAAGCCACGGGCCGGGCATCGGCGTGGTGATCGACGGCTGTCCGCCGCTCCTGCCGATCAGCGCGGAGGAAATCCAGGCCGACCTCGACCGCCGTCGTCCCGGCCAGAGCGAAATCACCACGCCTCGCAAGGAGGCCGACACGGTCGAGATCCTTTCGGGTGTCTATGAGGGCAAGACCACCGGCACGCCGATCGCGTTGCTTGTTCGCAATACCGACCAGCGGTCGAGCGCTTATGCCGAGATGAAGCAGGCGTTCAGACCTTCGCATGCGGATTTTACCTACCAGACGAAGTTTGGCGTCCGTGATCCCAACGGCGGCGGGCGCAGTTCCGCGCGCGAGACCATCGGGCGCGTGGCGGCCGGGGCCATCGCGCGGAAAATCCTCGCGCAGGCCGGCGGCGTGGAGGTGAGGGCCTATGTAACGCGCATCCATGACATCGCCGCGCCGGCCGCTGCGTTGGGACATTTTCCGACTCTTGCCGAGGTCGAGGCTTCGCCGGTGCGCTGTCCGCATCCGGCCACGGCGGCGGCGATGGTCGATCGCATCAAGGCGGTGCGCAGCGACGGCGATTCCGTCGGCGGCGTCATCGAGTGCCGCGTGCGCAACGTGCCCGTCGGCCTGGGCGAGCCGGTGTTTGACCGGCTGGAGGCCGACCTCGCCAAGGCGATGCTCTCGCTGCCCGCGACCAAGGGTTTTGAGATCGGCAGCGGTTTTTCGGGCACTCTGTTGAAAGGCTCCGAGCACAACGACCTCTTTGAGAGCCGCGATGGTCGCATCCACACCATCACCAATAATTCCGGCGGCGTGCAGGGCGGCATCAGCAACGGCGAGGAGATCGTCTTCCGCGTGGCCTTCAAGCCCACCGCTACGATCCTGCAGCCGCAAAAAACCGTCGATCTCGACGGCAACGCCACCGAGCTCATGGGCAAGGGCCGCCACGATCCCTGCGTCGTGCCGCGCGCCGTGGTGATCGTCGAGGCGATGACCGCGCTCGTGCTGCTCGACCACTGGATGCGCCAGTCCGGACAAAACCGGACGTTCACTTTTCCGACCCGATGAGCGACGTGCCGGACAAGCCTCTGGTCTATGTGATTCTCGGCGCCGCCGGCTCGGGCCGGCGCGAGGTTTTGGCGGACCTCATCGCGGGCGGACTCGGCGAAGGCGACCGCGCGGCGGTGCTGCTTTCGGCGGGCGAGACGGCAAACGAACACGACGCTTCTCTGGCTCAACTCACGCGTTGGACATGGAGCGATGGAATCATCGCCGCCGGACTGCCGGAGGGCGCGACGCATGTTTTTTTCGTGACGGACGGACGGCTCAACCCGGTTGACCAGATCGAGCAGCTCCATGTGTGGATCGCGGCGGTCGGCGGCGAACTCGGGCGCATCATCACGGTGGTCAACTGCCGTCTGGCGGAGCAACACGCCGCGCTGCTCGCGTGGTATGAGGCGTGCATCCATTTTTCGGACATCGCCCTGCTGCACCAGCGCGAGGGCGTGGCGAACAAGTGGATGTCGGAGTTCCAGACGCATTTTAAGAAGCTGTATTATCCGTGCCTGTTCGAGGTCGTGAAGGCCGGCCGGGTGAAAAATCCATTGATCGTCCTCGATCCGCAGGCGCGGCGCATGTCGCACCTGTTCGACATCGACGAGTGGACGGGACTCAACCTCGAAGGCGTCGAGTTCGGCACCGAGGATGAGGACGGGAATGTCGTCGGTGAAGACGCGGAAAAGCCCGAAAAGAAAAAGGGCAAAAAGAAGGGGCATCCCAACGAGTCCGCCGAAGACGACGAGGACGACTGGAAGCCCGAGGTCGATCCCTACTTGCTGCGCCGCATCGGAGGACGTCGCGAGAAGGAGATCCCCGACATCACGCAGTATCTCGGCTGAACGGGGAAAGCCAGATGTAGGAGCCTGCTTGCAGGCGATTCGAGGAATCCCAACGCGGGCGGGCGATTCTCATCGCCTGCAAGCAGGCTCCTACATTGCCGATCCGTTTACTTCGCGGAGGCGGCCGCCGCCGCGGCGACGAAGGCCTTGGCGCGGGCGGTGATGGCGGCCCAGTTCTTTTCCTTGAGGGACTTGGCGTCCACCAGCGAGCTGCCCGCGGCAGTGGCGAAGGCGCCGGCCTTGAGGAAGTCGCCCAGGTTTTCGGCGGTCACGCCGCCCGTCGGGACGAGCTCGATCTGCGGGAGGGGGGCCTTGATGGACTTGATGTAGTTGGGGCCGAAGAATTCGGCGGGAAACACCTTGGCGGCGTCGGCGCCGGCTTCCCAGGCGGCGACGATCTCGGTCGGCGTGAAGGCGCCGGAGAAAATAGGAACGCTGTAGCGTTTGCAGAGGGTGATGACGTCGGGGCGCAGGGCCGGGGTGACGATGAACTTGGCGCCGGAGAGGATGCCCATGCGGGCGGTCTCGGCGTCGAGCACGGTGCCGAGGCCGAAGAGGAAGTTTGGCAGCTCGGCCGAGACCTTTTCGAGGACGCGGATGGCGCCCGGCGTGGTCATGGTGAGCTCGATGCTGGTGAGGCCGCCGTCGGCGAGCGCCTTGGCGCAATCGAGCAGGCCGTCCGCGGACTCGGCGCGGATGAGGGCGATGACTTTCTCGGCTTTGAACTTGGCGAGGATGGCGTCTTTTTTCATGGGGATGAAGGGGAGAACCTTAAGTAGGTCGGGGGGATTGCGGCGAGAGAGAAACCGCTGAGAACTTTAGCAGCTCGCCAACGCGGAGAACGGGGTTGGTTTCAGGCGAAGAAGCGGCGCTGCGCGGCCTGCAACTCCAGGTCCTCGCGCGACTGGCCCGGGTAGCCGTCGTGGTGGCCGGCGGTGAGGGCGAAGAGTTCCTTGGGGCCGCCGAGGGCGTGATAGACGGAGTATTGGCCGGCGGGAGGCACGGAGGGATCGAAGGCGGCGGCGGCGACGAGCACGGGAATACGGGTGTGTCGCGCGGCGATGGCGGCGTCGAAGTAGGCGAGCACCTCGCGGATTTCCGGGCGGCGCTGGGCGAGCAGGCGGACGGATTCGCCGCTGCCGTTGCACGGGAGCTGGAGGCGCAGCGGGTGGTTGCCGAAACTGGGGACGCACAAATAGGCGGAGCGGATGCGCTGGTCCCAAGGGAGAGCGAGCGCGCCGGTGCCGCCGCCGAAGCTGCCGCCCAGATAATCGAGGCGCGGGAGGGATTCGGGCACGGCTTCGTGGAGCACGGAGATCGCGCGCCAGAGGTCCATCACGCAGAAACGGTGGACGTAGGTTTCGCGTCGCTCGATGCCGTGGAGCACATGTTCGCCGCCTTGCGAAGGAATGCCCGCGTGCAGGCTGCGCGTGGGCAGGCCGGTGCAAACGGGTTGGATGGTGGCGGCATCGTCGACGGGAGGCGTGAGATCGGGGGCGTCGCGCCCGCCGTAGCCGTGGCCGATGAGGAGGCCGCGGGTTACGGGGCGGCCGCGGGGTTTCGTGAGCCAGCCGCCGATGCGGTTTCCGAGGAGGCCGGCGAATTCGATGTCGAAGACCTCGTGGCTTTCGTTGCCGGGATGGGCGGAGGGCTTGACCGACCAGTCGAGCGGGGCGCGCATGGCATCGTCGAAGGTGGCGCGCCAGAACCCGGCGAAGTCGGCGGGTTCCGCGATGACCGGACGGAGTGCGCGGAGTTGTTCGGGCGAGTAACCGCCGGTCGGGTCGAAGGGGCAGGAATGCTGAAGGGACATGGGCTGCGGTCGGAAGCAGGCAGAGAAGGGCATGAAAAAACCGTTATCCAAAGACGAATAACGGTTTTATCAAAGATGGTGCCCGGGAGCGGACTCGAACCGCTACACCGTGAGGCACAGGCTTCTGAGACCTGCGTGTCTACCAATTCCACCACCCGGGCGGGGATGAGTCGGTGAGAACACGCTTCCGCAGGATGTGAGGCAAGCCAAGAATTGGAGGGAGCCGCAGGGCGGGCGAAGGCGATTTCAGGCTGCGCGGCCGATTGGGTGCGGCTTGTTCGCGGGCAGTTTATTTCCCGAAAGTCGCAAGGCCGTTCCGGGCACTCTGCATCTCGGTGATAATTTTATGGGCGTGCTCCAGAAGCTGTTTTCCGGCCGGCGTGAGGGTTACCCTGCGACCGAGACGATCAAACAGGCGGCAGGCGAGTTCCTGCTCCAAGGACTTGATGGCGTGGCTGACGGCCGACTGGGTAAGGTGAAGCTCGTGAGCTGCTAAGGTGAAACTGCCTAAACGACTGAGGGTTGTGAAAGCGAGCAGCTTTCGGCTGTCGAGGATGGGCGTCATAGTGGAGAGCGGCCGGAAGAGATTCTTCTCATAGCACTTTCCAAGCCAGCGGCCTCGATCACGGCCTTGTTCTATGAAAAACATCCAATCAATGAGGCTCTTTCATGGGGCGGTTGAGCGCTGGTCAGGCTGTATAAGCCAACCGGGCGGTCAGGAATACCGCTCTTCTTTCCATGGGTCGGCGGAGTTGGAGTAACCGCGGACCTCCCAGAAGCCCGGTTTGTCGTTGGCGAGAAAGGTGATGCCTTTGACGAACTTGGAACCTTTCCAGGCGTAGAGCTTGGGGATGATGATGCGGGCCGGGCCGCCGTGTTCGCGCGAGACGGGGGCGCCGTCGAACGACGTGGCCACCAGAACGTCGCCGTCGAGGCAGTTTTCGAGCGGGACGTTGGTCGAGTAGCCGTCGTAGCCGGTGAAATAGACAAATTTCGCCTCGGGCTTCGGGCGGACGAGTTCGTAAAGCGTGGTGAACGCCACGCCGCCCCAGCGGCAGTCGTAGCGGCTCCATGTCGTCACGCAGTGGAAGTCGCTCGTATCTTCAACTTGGGGCAGCGCGTTGAACTCGGCCCATGACAGGCGGGTTGGCTGCTCGACGAGGCCGTCGATGGTGAGACTCCAATCGGCGAGCGGGATGTCGGGCTGGATGCCGAGGTCGAGCACGGGGAAGCCGGTGGTGAGCTTTTGGCCGGGCGGGAGACGGTCGGCGGAAGCAACCGCGAGAGGGCGCACGCCGCGGGCGGTTTGTTTCTCGGCCCACTTCTGCTTGGCGGCGAGGTAACGCTCGTTGGACATGGGCGAAAACGTGCGGTGGCACGGCGGTTTTCGCAAGCGCGGCGGCCTGCGGGTGGTTGGGGTTTCGCGCTCGCGGGCGGTTGGTTTCGTTGCCACGGTGCGGCCTTTGTATTCCTGAAAACCGTGGCCCGCGCCGAACCACCCGCCTTCCGCATCGATTTCCCTCCCGATCTGCCCATCAGCAGCCGGGCGGGGGAGATCGTGGACCTGATCGGCGCGCAGCAAGTCATCGTGCTCGCGGGCGAGACGGGCTCCGGCAAGACCACGCAGATTCCCAAAATGTGCCTCGCCGCCGGACGCGGGCGCACCGGCAAGATCGCCTGCACGCAGCCGCGCCGCGTGGCCGCGCTCTCGGTGTCGCGCCGCGTGGCCGAGGAATTGGGCGTCGAGTGGGGCGGGGCGGTGGGCTGCAAGATCCGCTTCGACGACCGCACCTCGCGCGACACGGTCATCAAGTTCATGACGGACGGCATGCTCCTCGCCGAGGTGCAGAGCGATCCGCTCCTGCGCGACTACGACACGATCATCCTGGACGAGGCGCACGAACGCTCGCTCAACATCGACTTCCTCCTCGGGCACCTGCGCACGCTCCGCTACAAACGCCCCGAGCTCAAAATCATCATCACTTCCGCGACCATCGACACGGAGGCGTTTTCCAAGGCCTTCGACGGCGCGCCCATCGTAGAGGTGTCCGGCCGCACCTACGAGGTCGAGGTCATCTATGCCCCGCTCGACGCGCTGGGGAGCGACGCGGCCGAGGGCGACGAACGCGCCGCGAAATCCGAGGCGCTGCACTACATCGACGGAGCGGCCGAGGCGGTCGAGCGCATCGTGCGCGAAAGCGATTCGGGCGACGTGCTCGTCTTCATGCCCGCCGAGCGCGACATCCGCGAACTGCGCGAACTCCTCGAAGGCCGCCGCCTGCCGAACTGCGAGGTCGTGCCGCTCTTCGGACGCCTCTCCACCGCCGAGCAGCAGCGCGTGTTTTCAACCTCCCAACGGCGGAAGCTCATCGTCGCGACCAACATCGCGGAAACTTCGCTGACCATTCCCGGCATCCGCTTCGTCGTGGACACGGGGCTCGCGCGCATCAGCCGCTACTCGCCGCAGGCCCGCACGCGGCGCCTGCCCATCGAGCCGGTCGCCCAGTCCAGCGCCGACCAGCGCAAGGGGCGCGCCGGTCGAGTCGCGGCGGGCGTGTGCATCCGCCTGTATTCCGAGCAGGATTTCAACGAGCGCCCGCGTTTCGCCCAGCCGGAGATCCAGCGGGCGAATCTCGCCGACGTGATCCTGCGCATGAAGGCGTTCGGCCTCGGCGACATCGAGCGTTTCCCGTTCATCAACATGCCCGCCGCCAAGTCCATCCGCGCGGGCTATGCGCTGCTGGAAGAGATCGGGGCGCTGGAGGAAGGTAGGGACGGACCGCTGGGCCGTCCGGGATTGAAAGACGACGGAGCGGCGGGCCCAGCGGTCCCGCCCTACCTGCGCCAGCTCACGCCCGTCGGTCGCGAACTCGCCCGGCTGCCGGTTGATCCGACCGTGGGCCGCATGATCTTGCAGGCGCGCGCCGAGAAGGCCGTGCGCGAGGTGCTCGTGATCGCCTCGGGCCTGAGCATTCAGGACCCGCGCGAACGTCCGATGGAGAAACAGCAGCAAGCCGACGCCGCCCACCGGCGTTTCGCGCACGCCGACTCGGATTTCCTCACGCTGCTCAACATCTGGGACGCGTTTCACGACGAGTTTGACCGTCTTTCACAGGCCAAGCTGCGCCGCTTCTGCAAAGACCATTTTCTCAGCTATACGCGCATGCGCGAGTGGCGTGACGTCCATGCGCAACTGCTCGACGTGCTGGAGTCGCGCGCGGATTTCAAATTCACGTCGGTGTTCGACGGGTTGATTTCATCTGGAGGGCGGACCGCCGTGTCCGCCGGTTCGGACGCAGCTGGTGTGCGCGGCGGACACGGCGGTCCGCCCTCCAGGCAACCGGCTCCTGTCGATGCGACAGCCTTCGGCACTCCCGCCTATCGCGCGATCCACCGCAGCATTCTCGCCGGTCTGCTGGGAAACATCGCGCTGCGTGACGACGAGAATCCTGGCTACAAGGCCACGCATGACCGGCGCGTGGTGATTTTTCCGGGCTCGATGCTCTTTTCACGCGAGGAGCCCCGGAAAAACGCGCCCGGAGGTCGCGTTCCACCTCGGAAGGAAGGTAAGAGCCCGAGGTGGCTTATGGCCGCCGAAATCATGGAAACGTCGCGCCTCTATGCCCGCACCTGCGCGCGACTCGATCCGATGTGGGCGCTGGAACTGGGCGCGCATCTCGTGAAGGTCGCGCACAGCGAGCCGTTCTGGAATCAGGATGCCGGTCGAGTGATGGTGAAGCAGCGCACGCGTCTTTACGGTCTGGAGCTGGAGTCGCGCGCCGTGAGCTACGGGAAGGTCGATCCGGTGCATGCGACGGAGATTTTTATCCGCGAGGCGCTGGTGAACGACCAAGTCACCTGGCCGCTGGATTTCATCGCGCACAACCGCGGCGTGCGTGAGGAGATCGAGAGCCTGCTGACGCGCACGCGTGACAGCGGCTATCTGAATCTCGACGAAGGCCTCTACCGGTTCTACGCTGCGCGGCTGCTGCCGGAAGGTAGGGACGGACCGCCGGGCCGTCCGGGATCGACGCCCCCCGGAGCGGCGGGCCCAGCGGTCCCGCCCTACCTCGGAATTTCCAGCGTGGCCGAGCTGGTCGATCTGGTTCGCGAGCGCAAAGGCGCCGAGCCGCGCTTCCTCATGCTGGAGCCCGACGACCTGCGCGACCCCGAGGAATTGCAGGCCGACACCGAAGCCTATCCTGAGGCGATGCCGTTGCAGCAGACCGCGCTGCCGCTCAACTACACCTACAAACCGGGTCAGGCCGACGACGGCGTCACTCTCGACGTGCCGGTGCGCGCCGCCGTCGATCTCACTCCCGCCGCGCTCGACTGGGCGGTTCCCGGACACCTTGCGGCGAAGGTAGAACATTACCTGCGTGCGTTGCCGAAAGAGTTGCGCCGCGACTTCGTGCCGCTGGCGGACGCCGCACGGCAGCTCGCCAAGGCGGCGGCGCAACACTCCCGCCTGACCGCGCAGCGACAGACGTTGCCCGAAGCGCTCGCCCAGCTCATCGGCGAACGTCTGAAACTGAAAATCGACGCGAGTGTCTTCGCCGAGGATCGTCCGCTGCCCGACCACCTGCGCGTGCGGGTGCGCGTGGTGGACGACGAAGGCCGCGAGATTTGCGCGAGTCGCGAATTGGCCGACGTCTCCACCGCGCTGGCGGCTCATCAACGCGAGGTGAGCGTGAGCGTTTCGCGCGAAGATCCCGACGCCTGGCGTCGCGCCCGCGCCAAGCACGAGATGGGCGAGCAGACCGAGTGGAAATTTGGCGACGTGCCGGAGCGCGTTCATGTGTGCGACCAGGCGGGCGTGGCGGTTTACGCCTATCCCGGGCTGAAAAATGGTCCGGGTGGCGGCGTGGCGTTGCGCCTTTTCAAGACCACCGAGGAGGCCGCCGCATCGAGCGCGCCGGCGCTGGAGCGCATGTTGGAGTGGCAGCTCTCGCACCAGCTCGCCTGCCTGCACAAGGATCTGAAGCAACTGCGCGAACTCGGCGCGCTCTTGGCGACGCTCGGCACGGCCGACACGCTGCGCGAACATGCCTACGTCGCGCTGACGCGCTGGTTGCTGGCGTCGGAGCGGGTAGGGCGCGTTATCCTTAACGCGCCGTCGGATGAAGCCGGCGCAGACCGGCGGGTTAGGGATAACCCGCCCTACCTTACGAAAGCCGCCTTCGATGCGGCCGTCGCGAAAATCAAAACCGATCTGCAGGGGCTGGTGCCGAAGCTGGGAGATTTGTTGCGCGAGATTTTGACGCTCCGGCAGGCGTTGCTGGTGCATCCGAATCCCTATCGCGGGCAAGGTCCGGAGCTCGCCGCGCTGGTGCCGAATGATTTTCTGCTGGTGACGCCGTATGCGCGGCTCGCGCATTTTCCGCGCTACCTGAAAGCGATGAAGCTGCGCGCCGACCGCTGGAAACAGAATCAACTCAAGGACACCGAGCGGATGAAGCAGCTGGCGGTTTTCGCCGGCGTGCCGGAGTTGCGCTGGCAGGTGGAGGAGTTGCGCGTGAGTTTGTTTGCGCAGGAACTCGGCACGGCCGAGCCGGTGTCGGTGCAGAAACTGGAGCGCGCGCTCGCCGAGATCCGGCAAGGTGGACGGCGACCTCCGGGCGCCGTCTCCGTCGCACCCGTTTCTGCCAGCGAACCGCCGAAGCCGCGCGAGTCCACGCCGCTGCCGGTGACGACCACGAAACCCAAAGCCCCGCTCAAGAGCTTCGGCTCGCTGGACGCGTTGTTCAAAAGGTAGACGCGGCATCTTGCCGCGTTAGGAGGCCATGCAAACGCGGCAAGATGCCGCGTCTACTTTGAAAACATCCCGTGGCTCCTCGCCGGCAGACGCAGATGCAGGCGGTGGTCGCGGCGGCTTAGTTTTACGGGCGCATCGAAGATGGCGGAGAGGTTTTTGGACGTGAGCGTCTCGGGGAGCGGTCCGCTGGCGGCGACGCGGCCGGCCTTGAGTAGGAGGGCGTGGGTGAAGGCCGGAGTGATTTCCTCGACGTGATGCGTCACCAGGATGAGCGCGGGGCCGCGCGACTGGCGGGCGAGGATCTCGATGAAGTGCAAAAACTGCTCGCGGGCGACGGGATCGAGGCCCGCGCAGGGTTCGTCGAGGATGAGGAGCTTCGGTTTCGCCATGAGGGCGCGGGCGATGAGGATGCGCTGGCGTTCGCCTTGGGAGAGCTGGCTCCAGAGACGTTCGGCGAGCGCGTCGGCACCGGTGAAGCGCAGGAGTTTTTGCGCGGCGCGACGGTCGGCTGGCGTGATTTTCATCCACAGGTCGAGCTGCGCGTATTTGCCGCTGATGATGGTTTCGAGCGCGGGTTCGTCGGGCGGGACGCTGGCTTGCAGGGCGCTGGTCACGAGGCCGATTTCGAGACGCAGGTCGCGCCAGTCGCTTTCGCCGTAGCGGCGTCCGAGCAGGTCGATTTCGCCTGCGCTGGGAGTCAGATAGCCGGTGAGGGCCTTGAGGAGGGAGGTCTTGCCGCAGCCGTTGGGGCCGAGGATGACCCAGTGCTCGCCACGTTCGACCCGCCAAGCCACATCTTGCAGCAACGTGGTGCGGTCGCGCATCACGGTGAGACCATGCATGTTGAGCAGCGGCTCGGGTGTGGGCATGGGTTTACGGTTGAGGGCGGCCGGCGGGCCGTCACGCGAAAATCACCGGTTTGGCTTTGCCAGCGCACGGTTCCTGCAGACTGATCAGGTGATGCACATGTGGAAATTAGTCCTCGGGTTGCTGGTGGTGCCGGCGATGCTGGCGGCGCGCCCTTTTACGGTTGTCGCCTACAACGTCGAGAACCTGCACGACGCCGACGGCGTGGCGGTCTACGACGATTACCAGCCGGCGGTCTACACCCAAGCCCATGTGCTGACGAAGGTGAACAACATCGCCTCGGTGCTCGCGAAATTCAACGACGGGAAGGGCCCCGAGATCGTTCTGTTTCAGGAAATCGAAATCGATCAGACTCCCGGAAAATCGCCGCCCGACTATCCGGCGCTTCTCAAGCAATACGCCGGCACGACCATCGACCGGATGCTGGGCTCGGATTTCACGCCGGCGGTCGGCGACCTGCCGGCGGAGGCGCTGCTCCTGAAGGCGTGCGCCGATCGCGGCATCACCGGCTATACCGTCGTTATCGGTGGCGACCAGCCCGGCAAGCACGAGGACGCCCATGGCCGTGCGATCAAGACCGTGGTTTTCACAAAATTTCCCGTGAAGGCGGCGCGCACCTATCCGGCGCTCAACGCGCGCAACATCCTCGAGGTGCAGCTCGATGTGGACGGTTATCCGCTCACGGTTTTCAACAACCACTGGAAGTCCGGCGCGGGCGATGCGAAGACCGAGGTCGTCCGCATCGAAAACGCCCGCACGCTGCGCACCCGCGTCGACGAGCTGCTGAAGGCCGATCCCAACGCCGACATCGTCATCGGCGGCGACCTCAACTCCCACTACAACCAGAAGCGCCGCTATCGCGCGATGAAGCAGACCGGCATCAACGACATCCTTGGTTCGCAGGGCAACGAGCTGGCCATCCGCGGTCCGGCGAAGGATCTCTACAACCTCTGGTTCGAGCTTCCGGCCGAGCGGCGCGGCAGCGACACCTTCAAGGGCGAGTGGGGCACGCTGATGAATCTTATCGTCTCGCGCGGACTCTATGACCGTCGCGGCGTGCAATACGTGGACAACTCCTTCGGCGTCGCGAAGTTTCCCGGGCTCAACGCCGACGCCGCCGGCCTGCCCAACCGCTGGAGCGGCGCGGCTCCCGCCGGCCACGGGTTTTCCGACCACTTTCCGGTCTACGCAAAGTTCATCACGGTGGCCGACGACCAGCCGGGCAAATTCATGCCGCTTGATCGCGCGGCCGGACAGGATGACGACAGCGCGCCGGTTTCCTCCAAGGACGATTACGACAAGATGGATGTGAAGGCCGTGGCGATCACCGCCGACAAGCTGCCCGCCGGGGCCAACCTCCGCGACGGCACGTGGTCAGGGAAGCTCTTCCGCGTCGAAGGCGAGACGGTGGAGGATCGCTATCTCAAGGTCCGCGCCTTCGGGGATGTCTACGAGGTCTATGGTCCCACCAAAAAAATCCGCGAGGCGCTGTTCGAGCAGCGCAAGGATGGCGGACAGTTGAAATTCTACGGAGAGCTCGGCCAATACAAAGGCAACTGGCAGTTTGTCGTGAAATCCATCGAGTGGGCGAAATGAGCGCATCTCTGACCGTCTATACCTACGTCAATTGCGACACCTGCCGCCGCGCCGTGAAATGGCTGCGCGCGCAGGGCGTCTCCTTCGCCGAAAAACCCATTCGCGAAACGCCGCCGTCCGTCGCCGAGCTGCGGGCCATGCTCGCGCATCTCGGGGGCGCGGAGGCGTTGCGCAAACTCTTCAACACCGCGGGGCGCGACTACCGCGAGCTGAAGCTCGGCGAGAAGCTGCCCGGCATGACCGAGGCGCAGGCGTTGGCGTTGCTCGCGACGAACGGCAATTTGGTGAAGCGACCCTTTGCGCTGGGGAAAGACGCCGGGCTGGTGGGGTTTGACGAGAAGGCGTGGACGGCGGCGCTGCGTTGATTCGCCATATGACGAGAACCCCAAAACTGATCCGGCTTTTACAGGTGTAGGAGCCCATTTATGGGCGATGGTTTGATGAAGTCTTACGGCGCGAAAATCGCCCATAAATGGGCTCCTACCTTAAAACGCTCGGGCTTGTTCCGAGGATATTTACGGTCCGCCAGCTTCTGCTCGCGCGGCACGACTTTGGGGTTAGGCTGGGATCATGACCGATGCACCTCATGCCGCCCGCATCGAAGTCCGGCTGCGCGAGCTTTCGCAGCTCTTCAACTCGATGGATCCGTCGCCGTTCAACGAGCGCGACCTGGATGCCGACGCGGAGGAATTCATCGTTTCCTGGGCGCGTGAGCTGCCACCACGCGGCGACATCGAGCTGGTGGTGCATCTGGCCACGCCGCCTCCGCCGGAGCGCGCGGCGGAGGTCGAGCAGGCGGTGAGGCATTTTTTTGCGGAGCGGGCGGCGATCAAGCGGCTGGAATTCCGCCTGCTCATGCGGCGCGGCCGGTTGAGTCTGGCCATCGGCCTGATGTTCCTCACGGCTTGCATGGTCGCGGGCCAGCTGGTGGGGACGTCCGATTATGGAACCGCAGGCTCGGTGGTGAGGGAAAGCCTGATGATCGGGGGCTGGGTCGCGATGTGGCGGCCGTTGCAGATTTTTCTCTACGACTGGTGGCCGGTGCGGGACGAGTGCCGCATCCTTGAGCGGCTGGCGCGCATGCGGGTCTCGCTGGTGCTGCCGAAGGCTTGAGAGTCGTTCCGCTTACGGTTTCGGCGGCGGCGTGAAAGGCGGCTGGGTCGCGATCCGCGAGGGCAGCTTCAAGACGAGGCCGGGACGCGGGGTTGGCGGCGGGACCGGTTTGGCGAACGGGGCGGTCGTCACGGGGAAGGGTGGTTGCGAGGGCGCGGGAGCCGCGGACGGTGGCGGGCCGGGCGGCGGTTCATCGAGCCGCGCCCAGGTTTCAAGCTCTCCGTTTTCAAGCAGGGTTTCCGTTTCTTTGGCCAACGATTCGAGTTCGGCCGGATTGACCTTCATCGCGGCGGCGGTCCGCAGCGCGGTCCATTGTTCGGCGTGATAATGCGCGGTGCCGTGCTCCGGGGAGCGCAGGACGAGCTGCTGTTCGGCGGAGACGTCGGCCAGGATTCGTTTCGAGATCGCCTCCGAATCGGGGAGGAGATTGTCCAACGCCGCGGAGCAGGCGGCGGTGTTCATGGTGAGGAGCGCCTGGGCGCATTCCTTCCAGTTGACGGGCGTCTGGCGCTTGAGGGTGAAACCGCCGGGTCCGGTGTGCACCCGCTGGACGTCGGCAATCTTGTTGATGAAGCGGACCTCGTCCTCAAGGCGTTCGCCCCAGGCGATCGCGCGGGCGGCCAGTTGATGGCAGGGCGGGTGGGTTTCGACGGTTTTGCCGGCGGGGATGGACAGGCAGAGTGCGGAGAGGGTCTTGAGCGGTTCGTGATAGGCGCAGATGCAGTCCTCAAGTCGTGTTTTGATGCGAAGCCAGTCGTCGGGATAGCGGTAACTGGCGAGACCGTTCACATAATCTTTGGAGCTGCGCCGCAAATGGGTTTCCAAGCGGTAGGAAACAAGGGGAAGCAGCTGCTGTTCGCGTGCGGTGAGGTTGGCCAGGGCTTTTTGGAGAACATCGAGGGTTTGCCGCGAGCCTTCCAGGTTGGCGCGGAATTCCTGGTTGGCCTTGGTCGGCAGGATGACCATGAAGGGCGAGCGGGTTGCCCGGACCTCCTGTTCGTGGGCTTGCGCGATGGGAATCGCCTGGGTGAGTCGTTGACGGAAGAGGGCAAGGGCGGCTTCCCGGATCAGCATGTTCTTCAAGCTGATGGACACTAACTCGATCAGAGGGGGCTGAGAGGTGTTTGCGGACATGCGGGTATGAAAAAACAGGGGGCTGACGGATGCTTCGGGCGTATTTTAGGTTGATACGACGTGAGTTGCTCCATTTTCAGATTTTAAATCGACCGGTATTTGGCAATGCAGGATTTACGCCCGTTGACTCACGCCGGATTTTTCCGGCAGGATTCCGGAGTGACCCGTCCCGCCGCCACTCCTTTTCTCACCACCGTCCGCTGGCTCTCCGCTTATGCGGGCTTCCCGGCGGCCCGCCTGCCTGCGCGCGCGGAGATTTTGCTGCTCATCTCCACGGCGGCGGAAGAGGAACAGGTCGCGTTGCAACGCTCGCCCCGGTTTCTGATCGAGCGCAACGACAAGGCCAGCGACGCTTCCCTCAAGGCCTACACGATGAACCGTTCGCTCGCCCATTACGTGAGCAACAACGGCCAGAAAACCTGATGCCCGTCAGAAGGGCCTGAATTGGGTTCTTGAAAGCTGGGTATTTTCCCCTATCTGAAGGCGGATGTCCTTACGGCTTTTCGGCGTACTTGTTGCGGTCGTTTTCTCCGTTGCGGATGCGTCCGCATTCATCGAGCGCCGGGTGCAGCGCAGTTTCGAGGCGCCTGCCGCCGCGTCTTTGAAAATAGACACGTTTAGCGGCGCGGTGCATATCGCCAGAGGAACCGGCCAGACCATCGAGGTCACCGTGATCCAGCGGGCCGACGTTGAAAAGGAAGCCGACATGGATGCCCGCGTAAAAGATCTCGACCTGCGCATGACCGCGACGGACACGGGGGTGAACATCGTCACGCGTTACAACAAGCGCGCGACCTGGTCGTGGAAGGGGTGGCCGCCGCTCATGATCACCTACGAGATCAAGGTGCCGGCGCAGTGCGACGTCCAGGTGGTCACGCTCGACGGCGGCATCGTGGTCGGCTCCATCAAGGGCAGGATGGACCTCGCCAACGACAGCGGGCCGATTTTCACGGGCGAGATCGACGGCGACGTCAAGGCGCACAGTCGCATCGGCGACATCGCGATCACGGCCTGCACCGGCGCCATCAAGGCCCACACCCGCACGGGCAACGTGACCGTGGGGCGCGCCTTCGGGCGCACCGAACTTTCCAGCGACGGCGGCTACATCGAGCTGCAGCGCGCGGCGGGCGAGGTGGTCGTTCACGGCAGCGGCACCGACGCGAAGGTGGGCTTCGTTCCACCCATCGTGAAACCGGCCAAAATCACGACTTCGGGCGGTGAAATCACCCTCGTGATGGAAACCACCAGCGCCTGCACGCTGGACCTCAGCGCGTCGATTTTCGGGCGCGTAAAAGTCCGCAATCTCACCATCAAGGCAACCGGCGGCGGTCCTGGAAAATCCAGGCTCGCGGGCACGGTCAACGGTGGAGGCGCGCTCATCACGGCCGATGCCAACGGCGGCAATATTTTCGTGCGCGGCCTCGACCCGATCCCGGCGGCGGACGTGGCCGATCCGACGAAGCTGCCTCAAAAGTAACGCGGGTCGCCGCGTTTTCGGGTGATTCTGCGCTTCGCCCGATACGCGAGGTGTGTTTGTGTGACTGTGATTTTACCATGTCCGATTCCTACGATCTTCTCGTCGCCAAACTGAAACGCGCCCACGTCCTCGGCACTGTCGCCGGCCTGCTCGGTTGGGATGAGCAGGTCAACCTGCCGCCCGACAGCGCCGACCAGCGCGCCGAGCAGCTGGCGTTGCTCGCCGAGCTCCACCACGCCGCCGCGAGCGACCCTGAAATAGGCTCCCTTTTGACCGAACTCGAAAACCAAGTTTGTCACTTATTAAGTGACAAACCCTCGGATGATTTTTCCCGTCAGGTCGTCGTGCGCGAGGCGCGGCGCGACTATGATCGTGTCACGAAGCTGCCGGCGGAGTTCGTGGCGGAGAAGGCCCGGCTCTCCAGCGCGGCCTACCACGCGTGGGCCGAGGCCAAGGCGAAGTCCGACTTCGCCGCCTACGCGCCCTATCTCGAAAAACATCTGGCGCTGGCAAAGCGCGAGGCTGCGTATCTGGGATGGGGCGACCGGCCCTACGACTACGCCATCGACAAGCACGACCCGGGCATGACGGCGGCGAAAACCACCGCGCTTTTCACCGAGTTGAAAGCCGGCCTCGTGCCCCTCGTGCAGGCTATCGCCGCCTCGCCGGTCAAGGCCCGCACGGATATTTTTAAGGACTTTCCCGTCGAGGCGCAGCGCGAGTTTCTACGCGAGGTCACGGAACGCCTCGGCTTCAACTACCGCCGCGGACGCATCGACGTGTCGCTGCATCCGTTCTGCGAGGGATCGGGCGCGGACATCCGCATGACCACGCGCTTCGACGCGGACCATCCGCTCGACTCGCTTTTTTCATCGATTCACGAAACGGGCCACGGGCTTTACGAGCAGGGGCTTCCGCTGGCGTTGCAAGGCACGCCGCTCGGACAAAACGCCGGCATGGGCGTGCACGAGTCTCAAAGCCGCCTGTGGGAAAACCAGGTGTCGCGCAGCCGGGCGTTCTGGGCGTTTTTCGAGCCGCGCTTCCGCGCAAAGTTTCCCGCGCAGCTCGCGGCGGTGTCGTCGGAGGAATTGTATCTGGCGGTCAACGAAGTCGCGCCGACGCTCATCCGCGTGGATAGCGACGAGGTTCATTACAACCTGCACATTTTGCTGCGGTTTGAATTGGAGCAGCGGTTGTTTGGCGGCGAGCTGGCGGTGGCTGATTTGCCGGCGGCGTGGAATGCGTTGTCGCAGGAACTGCTCGGGTTGACGCCGGCTTCGGACAAGCAGGGCGTGTTGCAGGACGTGCATTGGTCGGGCGGGGCGTTCGGTTATTTCCCGAGTTACTGCCTGGGCAACATGATCGCGGCGCAACTCTGGTTCACGGTGCTGAAAACGCTGCCGGGATTGGAGACGGATTTTGCGAAGGGCGATTTCTCAAAACTGCTCGGCTGGTTGCGGACCAACATTCACAAACAGGGCCGACGTTACGACACGCTCGCCTTGGTGCGGACCGTGACCGGCGAGGAACTGACGCCGAAATACCTGCTGAGGTATTTGCAGGAACGGTATGCGCCGCTGTATTTGAAGTGATGGAGGTTTCCGTGGGGTTGAATCCACTCCGCCATTGCCAAGCACAGGCACTTACGCGAAGTCTGACGCTGCCATGCAACGGATCATCGGCATGGAGTTCTTCGGCCTCGACCGTCATATTGTTTGCGGACGCGAAGGAACTGCGCCAAGCACTCGTCTGAAAAGGTATTCAGGACTGGCTGTTCACGATATCTCTCTGTTCGCGGAAACATGAACACTGACGTATTTATGAACAGTCCGGCGCAAGGGCACGTGCGGCAGAATTTGGATTTGAGTTTGTTCATAAAATAAGCTTGTTCATGTTTACGTGAACAGATCGAAAAACGTGAATACTGAGCCTATCACCAGCCCTCTAGAGCTGGAGAGGCAACTGTCCGACCAGTTTGCCAAGATACTCGCCGAGGTTCCGGCCTTTGGTGCTTGGGAAAGAACCATGCATGGTGGACCTGTTGATCTGGGTTTTGATTTTTCGGTCAGCGCACAGGCACCCAACGGGCCGCGCCTTGAGTTTGTGGTGGAGTGCAAAATGTCCCCGCGTCCGGTGCATTTCCCTCACGTGAATATTGAACGGGAATTTCGCGACCAATTGCCCAATCGTATCCGTGTTCCGGTCTTGGCCGCGCCCGTCATCGGATCCCGCATGGCGGAAGTCTGCTGGGAGAACGGGTGGAGTTGGTTCGATCTGACCGGCAACTGCCGTCTATGCGTGCCCGGGTATCTCTACATTGAGCGCAAAGGAGGAAAGCCCACCTATCGTCGCCCCCGGGTTGGAGCCAACCTCGGCACCCCCCAGGCATCACGGGTGCTGCGGGTCATCTTGCAGCCTTATCAACTAAGCTCGTTCTTGAAACAGCGCGATTTGCAGGAGCGCTGCCGACCGGGAGTCAGTTTGGGGCTGGTCAATAAAGTGCTGTCCCATCTGCGGGCCGAGAAATACGTGCAGGAAGATAAACAGGGAGGATACCGGGTGAGCGACGCCGCCGGTCTTCTACAGGCGTGGCAAGCGGCCTATCAATTCAAACGCGTGCGCCAGTTACGACTGTTCACCCTCAAACGTCCGATTGAAATCGAACAGGCGTTGCAAGGAATCGGTCCGCATCTGGACGTGAAGGTGGCGTATGCCGCTTTTTCAGCCGCAGACCTGCAAGCCCCGGCGGTTCGACAGCCCAAAACGTGGCTGATGGTGTCTCCGGACTGGGAGCACGAGGTGTTAAACGCCCTGGGCGCGAAGTCCGTCGATTCGGGCGAAAACCTCATCGTGCTGGTGCCACCCGATGATGGTCCGTTTTTCGAGGCGGAGCGGCGCGAGGGCCGGTTCGCCTGCACGCATCCCCTGCAAACCTACCTGGACGTAAGCCAGTTTTCCGGACGCGGCGAGGAGGCCGCGGAGGCATTGTTCCAACAGGTCATCAAACCGGCGTGGAAGGAGCGCGGCGTAACATGAGTGAACTTCGTCAAGCTTCGGACTACACGGCGCGACAGACGGACGCGGCACGACGGGTTTTGATCGATGTGCAGCAGGTGCTGGCGAGTTTTCGGGACAGTATCGTGCTGGTGGGCGGCTGGGTGCCCGATCTGCTTATCCCGGATGCGAGCGAGCCCCATGTGGGCAGCATCGACGTGGACCTCGCGCTCGACGTGCAAACACTTGAAAACGGCCGCTACGCCGAGCTGCTCAAACTGCTGCTGGATACCCGCCGCTACGAGCCAGGGAAAAAGACCTTCCAGCTCCGCACCACGGTGAACCTGCCTGACGGTCTTCCTGCGATCAATGTGGACGTGGATTTTCTGGCCGCCCGAGAGGTGAAACTGCGCGGGCAAAAACGGATGGGAAATTTCCGGGTGTTGCAAGCCGACGGATGCTCGACGGCTTTTCGTGCTCCCGAGGTTATCGATGTATCGGGTGTCATGATCGATGGCGTGCGCAATACTGTGGAAGTGCGAGTGGCGGCGCTTCCTGATTTTTTGGTGATGAAATGTCATGCGCTGGCGGGCCGCGACAAGCCGAAGGACGCCTACGACATCGTCTATTGCCTGGATAATGTCCCGGGTGGGAACGACCCAATCGCTACCGTGTGGCGAGCCCAGGCTGCAGACCAAAACTTCGCAAGAGCGTCTGATATCCTGCGTCAAAAGTTCGCCACCATCGATTCCTACGGTCCGCAGCGTGCGGCACAGTTTCGAGAACTGGACGAAGAAGCACACGCAATGGCGGCTCGACGTGCGTATGAACTTGTTCACTCGTTTCTCAGCGCTTGCAAAGCGACGCAATGAGTCCTGGCGCCTACTCCGAAGACCAGCTTGTCGAGTCGCCCGCCATCGGGTTGTTCTCGGAGCATTTCTAAACGCATGATCAAACGCCTTTCAAAATCGTCCAAGTCTGTCGCCGCGTTGCCGGCGGATTACGCGCCCTTGCTGGCCGACATCAAGGCGCGGGTGCAGGCGGCGCGGATCAAGGCCGGGCTGGCGGCCAATCGGGAATTGCTCGCGCTCTATTGGGATATCGGGCGGCTGATCGTCGTTGCGCAGCGCACCCAGGGTTACGGCAAGCAGGTCGTGGAGCGACTCGCGGCCGATGTGCAGTGTGCCTTTCCGGGTATCAGCGGATTCTCCGCTCTCAATGTCTGGCGCATGCGGGCTTTTTATACCGCGTATGCCACCACGATTCTGTCACCGCCGGTGACAGAATCCGCCCCGCCCGAGCCGTTCGCGTCCTTGCCGTGGAGCCATAACCTACTGCTCCTGCAGAAACTCGAAAAGCCCGCCGACCGCCTCTGGTATGCGGCCAAAGCCGTCGAGCGCGGCTGGTCCCGCAACGTGTTGGCCCTGCAAATCGACTCCGGCCTGCACACGCGGCAGGGCAAGGCGGTGACCAATTTCAAGGCGACGTTGCCGCCCGCCCACTCCGACCTCGCCCAGCAGATCACCAAGGACCCCTACCTGTTCGATTTTCTGACGCTACGCGACGATGCCAACGAGCGCGCGGTGGAGGTCGCGCTGCTCGGTCATGTCGAAAAGTTTCTCTTGGAGCTGGGGGCGGGCTTCGCCCTTGTCGGGCGGCAGGTGCATATGGAGGTGGGCGATCAGGATTTCTACCTCGATCTGCTGTTTTATCACCTGACGTTGCGCTGCTTCGTGGTGATCGACCTCAAGGCGCGCGACTTCACGCCGGAGGCGGCGGGCAAGATGAATTTCTACCTGTCGGCGGTGGACGACCGATTCTGCCAGCCGGGAGACCAGCCGTCCATCGGCCTGATTCTTTGCCGCAGCAAAAACCGGGTGATCGCCGAATACGCCCTGCGCGACCTGACCAAACCGATTGGCGTGTCCGGCTACGTGACGAAGTGGGTGGAGTCGTTGCCCAAGGCGCTCAAAGGCGCGGTGCCCAGCGTGGAGGAGTTGGAAAAAGAGTTTACCAAGCAAGAGTAGGCGTAAGAGAACGAGAACGATTTCAGACCATGACGCTCATCGACACCCACACCCACTTGGACGGTTTTGCGCGGCGCGGCGAGTTGCCGGCGGTGCTGGCGCGGGCGCGCGAGGCCGGCGTGACGGAGATGGTTTCCATCGGCACGGAAAGCGACGACTGGGCTCTGATCCGCGATCTGGCGGTGGCTCATCCGGGTGTCGTTCATTACTCGGTGGGGCTACATCCGTGCTGCGTGCGCGAAAACTGGGCCGACGAGGTGGCGCAAATCGAGGCGTTTTGGGGCGGGGTAAAGAAGCCGGTCGCCCTTGGCGAGTGCGGTTTGGACCGGTTTCACCTGCCGAAGGATGACGCGGTTAAGGCGGAGCAGGTTTTTGCGTGGCAGCGGGCGGCGTTCGAGGTGCAGCTGGGCATCGCCAAGCGGTTGGGGTGTCCGCTGGTCGTTCATTCGCGCGGGGCGTTCGCCGAGTCGGTCGCGATGATCGACGCGAGCGGCGTCGACTGGACGAAAGTCGTGTTTCACTGTTTCAGCGAAGGTCCGGCGGAGATGAGCGAGCTGCTGAAGCGCGGCGCCTATGGATCGGTGACCGGCGTTGTGACCTATAAAAATGCGGAGAACGTGCGTGAAGCGGCCAAGGTTCAGGGGCTTGCGCGGCTTATGTTGGAGACGGACGCGCCCTATCTGACACCCGTTCCGCATCGAGGGAAACCGAACGAACCGGCGTTTATGAGGCATACGGCGGAGTATGCGGCGGGGGTGTTCGGGGTGGGGCTGGACGAGCTGGCGGAGGTCACCACGAAGACGGCGCGTGGCTTTTTCGGGCTGTAGCCGCGAGCGTGAGCGAGTGGACGAACCTCCACTCGCTGGCGCTCGCGGCTACGGGACACAAGAAAGGCGACCCGAAAAGGGCCGCCAAAATTCTGATTTCGGTGTATTCCGTGTTCCGTGGGCAATCGACTCAGGCTTCGTCGAACTTGCGGGTGAAAAGCTGCTCCAGCTCGCCGAGCATCTGGGGGGCGTCTTCGCCGGTGGCGAGAAACTTGACCTTCGAGCCCTTGCCGGCGGCGAGCATCATCAAGCCCATGATGGACTTGCCGTTAACCTGCTCTTCGTCTTTTTCCACAAAAACGTCGGCCTTAAACTTGTTCGTGATGCGCACAATCATGGCGGCCGGGCGGGCGTGGATGCCCATTTTGTTCTGAACCACCAGCTCTTTTACGTGCTGCTGGCCGGTCGTGGTGGTGTCGTTCTTGTCCATTCGATTTGGTTTACAAAGTCCGGCATGAGAGGGTTGCTTGCAACTCAAAAACCCGGCGTCCAACTTGCAGCAATCATGCCCAAGATCGCGATCATCGTCCCCTGTCGTCTCGAATCGACCCGGTTTCCGCGCAAGTTGCTGCACCTCATCAAGGGAAAGCCCCTGTTGCTGTGGGTGGCAGAACGCATCCGGCGCGAGGCTCCGGAGATCCCGCTGTTTTTCGCGGTGGATGACGAACTGCTCGCCGCCCCGCTGCGGGCGGCGGGGTTTCAGGCGATTCTGACCGGCGTGCAACACCAGAGCGGCACCGACCGGATCGCCGAGGCGAACCGGTCGGTGAAGGCCGACCAAGTGATCAACGTGCAGGCCGACGAGCCGTTGGTGACTCGTGCGCAGATTCTTACGCTTTCCGAGCTGATTTCAGGGCCGGCGGCGATGGCGACGCTGGGCACTCCGTTCACGACGGCGGCGGATTTTAACAATCCGAACCAGGTGAAGGTCGTTTTTGCGCCGGGTGGCGGGCGTGCCCTGTATTTTTCGCGTGCGCCGATTCCTTATGCGCGCGATCGGGCGGGGCAGGTGGATGATTTCTGGGTGAAGGCGAATCCGTGCTTCAAGCATCTTGGGCTTTACGCCTACAAGGCCGACCTGATCGAGCGGTTCGCGAAGCTGCCGCCGGGACGCTACGAGCAAATCGAAAAACTGGAGCAGCTCCGCGTGATCGAGAACGGCTACGAGATCGTGTGTGGCGTGACGAACGACCCGACCATCGGCGTGGATACGCCGGAGGACGCGGTGAAGTTCGAGCAGTGGCTCGGCTAGGATTACGTTGTCACTTTCCTTAAATTTTGGGCCTGCAAACAGAGTAACCTATTAGGTTACTTTACCTCTGAAAAATGCCTCCGACTGAACGGGAAACTTAACGTGGTGATGCTAGGATTGGCGTCGGGCTGACGGGATTGGAGGGGTTCATTTTAGGATGGGGTTTTTGTATCCGACGCAGAAGGCTGTCCGTCTTACCCCTTTCACCATGGTTTCCCCTGCCGTTCGTTTCGCGTTGGGTGCGGTCTCTTTGTTGGCTTTATCCGAGCCGGTGTTTGCATCCACGGGTTCGCCTTTTTACGGGGATGCCCCCGACCAGAACCACCCTTGGGCGATTCACGATCAGAACCGGCCGCAGCCACCGGTGGTCACGCCAGGCACGTTTGGCTCCGCCGATCAGCCCGGAAAACCGCCCTCCGACGCCGTCATGCTTTTCGACGGGACGGCGGACTCGCTGGGCAATTGGGAGTCGGACAAAAACGCCGGCGCGCCGACGCAGTGGATTGTCCGCGACGGGGCGATGGAGTGTGCGCCCAAATCGGGCTACGTTCGCACGAAGCGGTTGATCGGCGATTGCCAGCTGCATGTCGAGTGGGCGGCGCCCGCAAAGGGGCAGGGTGACAGCCAGGGACGCGGCAACAGCGGTATTTTTCTGATGGGGATGTATGAGATCCAGGTGCTGGATAATTATAACAACCCCACCTATGCCGACGGGTTTGCCTGCGCGGCGTACGGGAGCAGTCCGCCTTTGGCGAACGCGCTCCGTCCGCCGGGGGAATTTCAGGTCCTCGACATCGTTTTCCGCCGGCCGGTTTACCGGGACGGCAAGGCGGTCGATCCGGGCTACGTCACGGTTTTTTGCAACGGGGTGCTGGTTCAGGATCATGTGCAGATCGAGGGCCCGACCGTTCATGCGAAGCGGGCCGTCGCGGGACCGTTTCCGGAAAAGGGGCCGCTCAAGCTTCAGGACCACGGCAATCCGGTCCGTTTTCGGAATATCTGGTATCGCGAGTTGCCTGTGCGCGCCGTCGAGGGCGGCACCGATGGTCCGCTTTCGGCCGAGGCCACGACGGCCAAGCGCAAGGAAATCGCCGCCGGCATCCGCGCCGCCGCCGCCAAGATGGACGGCAAAACCACCGCCGCGATGCTCCGCCTCGCCGAGTCGCTGGTTTACGAGCAGGACGCCGCCACTCTCGAGCAGGTGAAAACTTGGCACGCGCAGTTTGTCGCGGGCTTGGCGTCGCTGTCGCCCGATCAGCTCAAGGCGAAGGAAGGTGAAATCAAAACGGTGTTTCGCGCGTTTCAGTTTCTCGTGAAATTCAAAATCATTCCGGCGGATTCCGCGCCGCAACAGGATCTGATCCAGCTCGTCAAATCCCGCGGCTGGGACAAGTAGCCGCGCCGCCTGGCACACCAACGCTTTTTTTTATACCCTTATGCCTCCCTCGATCACTGTTTCGCGCCGTCATTTTATCCGGACGGCTTCAATTGCCGCGCTGGCCGTGGCCTGCACGCCCGCCTGGGCGCAGATTCCTTCGGGGCGCCGTTTTAAAAACCTGGTCGCCAAGGATGAAAAACTGCGGATCGCCTGCATCGGCCTAGGCGGCAAGGGGCAGAGCGATGTGATGAATTCGTCGAGCGAGGACATCGTCGCCTTGTGCGACGTGGACTTCGTGCGCGGCGAGAAGATTTTCAACCAGTTCCCCAATGCCGCCCGCTATCGCGACTACCGGCAGATGCTGACGGAAATGGGCGACAAGATCGATGCGGTCACGATTTCGACGCCGGACCACACGCATTTTCCCGCCGCGCTCATGGCGATCCAAAGGGGCAAGCACGTCTTTGTGCAAAAGCCGCTCACGCACACGATCGGCGAGGCGCGCATTTTGAAGGCGGCCGCGATCAAGGCGAGGGTGGTCACCCAAATGGGCAACCAGGGCCACGCGAACGAGGGCACCCGCATGCTGAAGGAATGGGTCGAGGCGGACGTGATCGGTTCTGTGCGCGAAGTTCATGCGTGGACGGACCGGCCGGTCTGGCCTCAGGGAATCGTCCTGCCGGCGACGGACCCCGTGCCACCCACGATGGACTGGGATCTTTGGCTGGGATGCGGTCCGGTCCATGACTACAGCTCGCAAATCGCCCCGTTCAAGTGGCGCGGACTTTGGGATTACGGCTGCGGCGCGCTCGGCGACATGGGCTGCCATTTGCTGGATGCCCCGTTTTGGGCGCTGAATCTCAGGGGGCCGGTCAAGGTTTCGGCGGAATCCGAGGGCAACACCGAAACGAGCTGCCCGAAGTGGTCGGTCGTCACCTGGGAATTCCCCGCGCGCGGTGCCCTGCCGCCGGTGAAGATCAAGTGGTTTGACGGAGGCAAAAAACCTCCGCTGCCGCAGGAGATGGGCAAGGACGAGCAACTCGGCAAGGGCGGCGTTATCTATCTCGGCGACAAGGGGACGATCCTGAACGAGAATGATTATGGCGCGTCGCCCCGGCTCATTCCGGAAGAAAAACTGAAGGCGTTTACGAATCGTCCGCCCAAGACCATCCCGCGCATTCCCAAGGGGGACCCGCACATGGAGTGGATCAACGGCTGCAAGGGCGGTCCTGTCCCCGGCTCTAACATCGTCGATCACGCCGCCGACCTGACGGAGATGGTTTCGCTGGGAAATCTGGCGATCCGCATGGGCCAACCCATCGAGTGGGACCCTGTCAAAGGCGAGTGTGTCGGCATGCCCGAGGCGAATCGTTTCATCCACAAAAACTACCGGCTGTTCTGATCCCGTTACCCCTATGAAATCGTTTTCAAAAACCAGTTTTATATTCGCCGCCCTCCTGGCGCTGGCCGGTTGTCAGAGTGTGCAGCCGCCGGCCGCGGAATCCCCGCTGCGGCTCGGGTTGCAGGCTTGGACTTGCCGCAGCCTGACTTTCACCGAGACGTTGAAGACGGCCAACCGGCTGGGCATTCATTATCTGCAGGCCTATCCCGGGCAAAAACTGGGCGGTGATCTTGCGGGCAATTTCCACCACACGATGGACGCCGCGACGCAGGCCAAGGTGCTGGCGCTGCTCACGAGCGAGGACGTGAAGCTCATCAGCTATGGTGTGGTGGGCGCGCGCGATGCGGCCGAGTGGCGTCAGATTTTTGTTTTCGCGCAGGCCATGGGCATGGACAGCATCGCGACCGAGCCGAAGCAGGAGACGCTTGCGGCGATCGATCCGCTTTCGCGGGAATTTGGCATCGCGATCTCGCTGCACAACCATCCGACGCCCTCGATCTACGCCAACCTCGACACCGCGCTTGCGGCGATCAAGCCGTTCGGCCCGAACGTGGGGCTGTGCGCCGACACCGGGCACTGGGTGCGCTCCGGTTACGATCCGGTTAAAAACCTGCACCGTGCCGAGGGGCATATTGTATCGGTGCATTTCAAGGACCTGAATGAGGTGAACGTGAAGGGCGCCCACGATGTGCCGTGGGGCACGGGTGCATCGAACGCGGCCGGTCAGCTGGCCGAGCTGCGGCGGCAGCATTTCACGGGGGTCGTGCTGGTGGAATTCGAATACAACACCGCCGATCTCGAAAAAAACGTGGGGAGGTGCGTCGAGTATTTCAACCGGGCCATGGCCGTGCCGCTGGCCGATCTTCTGCGGGGCAAAGTGGTGCCGCCCGGTTACACTCGGACACCGGAAAAGCTTTGGTCGGATGGAAGGGGAAAGGATTCCAAGCGCTGGCCCGTCGCGCCGCCGCCTGCGCCGGTGGTGCCAGTGCCGGCAACCGCTGCTCCGGCCGCAGCCGCTCCGTGAGTCTCGAGAGTTAGAGCCGTTCAAGTAAAGTTGTAGCCGGGGTCGGTGACCCCGGTCTGGGTAACACTTCCAAGGGGCACCGGGGTCAGCGACCCCGGCTACATCAATCCAGAGTGGCTACAGGTTTATTTTAAATGCTCTACTTTCCGGAAGGATAGGTTGGCGCGGGGAATTCGCCGAAGCACTCGATGGCTTCGGGACGCTCTTTGCTGGCGAGCAAGGCGCCGCCGGTGTCAGGCCGGCGTGCGCATACGGCGGTGATTTCGTCGCGTTCGAGCAGCATCCACGCGGTCGAGAGGGCGTCGGCGGCGGCGGCGGATGAGGCGCAGGCCCAGGTGCGGGCGTAGCGGTGGCAAGGCTCGCCGCTGCCCGGATCGAGGATGTGCGCGCCTTTGACGTCCGCGCCGGAGGCACCGATGGCGGCGTTGGCGATCCAGATGCTTTGGCGCTTGGTGAGCGTGAGTTCCCAGTCCGTGCCGTCGGCAGGACCGTCGAGCGCGAGCAGGCTGCTGCCGCCGGCGACGAGCAGGGCGCGTGGCAGTTCCCATTCGCGCAGGAGCGCGGCGACGAGATCGAGTGCGAAACCCTTGCCGATCGCCCCGAGGTCGAGTTGCACGGGGCCGTTTTCGCATTGCACGGCACGGTCCTCGGGAAACAGCACGAGACGACCGCGAGGTGTGTCGGAGGAAAGTCCCGGGTGTCCGAGGGCCGGATCGAACGCGCCACCGGTGATCGTGTGCAGATCGAGCGCGAGCCGCAGACAGTCGAAGGTCTCAGCGCTCAGCCGCAGGGTTTCGCCCGTCGCGAGCCGACCGATCTGGGAGACCTCGCTGTCCTCGCGGAAACGACTGAGCAGATTTTCCAGGCGGTCGATCAGCGCGCAGGCTTCGAGTGCGGCTTGGCCGGCGTAGGCGGCATCCTCGGTCGCCAGATGCAACTCGAACCAAGTCGCCATCGCTTCATGGCGATGACGACTGATGGCTGGAGTCGGACGGCCGGCGGACACGCGATCAGGGGCTGGCAGGTTTGTCGGCAAGCACGACGGGGCGGTAGCCGCCCTTGGATCGGAAGTAGAGGAACAGGCCGACGTAGCAGACGAGCACGAAGGCGGGCAGCATGGTCATGCGAGCGAGCGCGTCGAACTGGCCGGCGAGATTGGCCGAGGCGACGGCTTTGACGCTGACGGCATCGGTGAGGGACTGGGCCTTCTCGGGGTTGATGGCGTCGTAGCCGCCGAGGAGGTAGGTTTTCTGCATCAGCACGGATTGCGCGAGGGCGGGTGACTCGTGGGCGAGGGTGGCGGAGGCGGTTTTTTCCTGGAGGGCGCCGATGAAGGGGAAGCCGATCACGCCGACGGCGATCATGCCGATGCCACCCATGGCGTTGAGGGTGAGCGCGCCGCCCTTGGGGCTTTGTTCGGCGGTGATGCCGAGCATGGTCGGCCAGAAGAAGGTCTTGCCGACGCCGTAGAGCGTGGCGGCGCCGAAGATGGCGAGGAGGGGGGCCTCGGCGCATTTCGAGAGGAGAAACAATCCGATGATCGCCAGCGTGCAGCCGGCCATGAGCAGGCCGACGGGCGAGAGCTTGTGCACGAGCGGACCTGCGGTGTAGCGCAGGACCATCATGATGGCGGAGGTGTAGACGAGCACCCAGCCCGGATGAAAGCCGGCGGCGGCGAGCGGATGTTCCATGAGGCTGCTGATCCAGCCGTCGGTGCCGAGCTCGGTGGTGGCGAGCGGCATCATGATGACGATGAGCAGGGCAAGAATGCCGCGGCCGAAGCGGCGGGTGTAGAGTCCGAAGCCGACGACCACGGCGACGGTGAGCGCGAGGGTGACACCCTGCGACCATCCGAAAACCTGGCCGAGTTGCGCGAAGATGAGGCCGAAGGCCACCAGTGCGCCGAACATGCCAAACTCGCCGAGCATGTCGCGGTAGGAGACGCCGGCCTGCTCGCGTTCGCTGACGGGAAAGCGGGCGCCGACGAGCAGGGCGAAGAAAATGACCGAGGGAATCGCGATCAGGCCGAGCACGAGACGCCAGTCGCCATGGCTGGTGGTCGCGGCCATGCCGATGGTGATGAGTCCGCCGAAGACGAGACCGGCGGGCCAGCCGGCGTGGAGGCGGTTGAACCACTTGGTTTTGTCATGCCGAAACATCGTGGCGATGAGCGGATTCACGAAGGCCTCCACGGTGCCGTTGCCGAGACCGAGGATGATGCTGCCCCAGTAGAGCAGCGCGTGGCCTTTGGCCTGCGCGGCGTGGAGGGCGTCGCCGGTCACGCCTTGGATAGACGCGAACGCCATCGAGGCGAGCGAGAGGTAGGCGACGTAGCAGGCGAACGAGAAGATCATCGCGATGCGGTAGCCGATGCGGTCGATGATGAGGCTGAAGAGGATGATCGAGATCGCGAACGGCCAGATACCCGCGCCCTGGAGTTCGCCGACCTGGACCTTGTCCAAACCGAAGTCGGTTTGAAAACGCCCGATCAGCAGCATGCGGGTGATGAAGCCGAACGAGGTGGCGATGAGCGCGATCAGGCAGCCCCAAAACACGATCATGTTGGGGCGCGGGGTATTGGGAGGGGCGGAGTTCATGGGTGAAGAGGGGTGTCGGAGGATGGGGCGGAAAGCAGGCCGAGGAAAATCCATACTCCCGGACGAAGTTCGTAGGGCGTCGTCAGGGAGGGAAGGTGATTGATCGCCTCGGGTCCGACAAGCACCACTCCGGCGCGGAGATCGGCGGGAGGCTCCGACCAATAGCCGGTGTGCGGGAAACGCCGCAGCGTCCACGGCAGCGGCCAGTAGTCCTTGGCGACGACCTGCACGAGCAGATCGCGGCCCTGCGGCGAGGCGGCGGCAAGGGAGGCGAGGTCGCGTTGCAGGCGGTCGAGATCGCGACTGCTCGGCGAGTAGGCGAGGGGATTGGCGGGATCGACCGAGTGGCGCAGGCAACGGGCATAGGTTTCCGCTCCCAGCAGGGCGACGACCAGCGCGGTGGCGGCAAGGGCGAGGCGGCGCGAGGGAAGCCTGTTCCAAGCGGCAGCCGCACCGGAGCCGGCGAGGAGAGCCAGCGGGAGGAGAAACACCAGCATCAGCCACGGGGTTTTGTAGGGCAGGGCGGATTGAAAAACGAACAGCAGCAGCGCCCAAAGCCCGAGACGGCGGACGAAAGGATTTTTTCGTTCACACCAAAGTCCGGCGACGGCGAAGCCTGCGATGAGCCATCCGCTCCAGGGAATGCCGATACGGGTGGGTGCGCCGGCCCAGCTCAAGTAGGTCCACCACGGGTAGGCGTGTTCGCCGCCAAGGCCGCGCCCGATTTGTTGATGAACGGCGGCGAGAAGGTCGAGGGCGCGTTCGGGATGGCGGCCGAAGCCGCTGAAAAACAAAAACACCACGACGACCGCGACCACGGTGGCTGCGACCAGTCCGACGAGCTGCCGCCGCCATGGCAGCGGACTGCCGGTGAGAAAAACGGGAACCGATAGCAGCAGGATGGGCGCGGCGGTTTCCTTGGTGGACAGCATGAGTCCGGCGAGAATGCCTCCGGTTACGGCCAAACCGATCGCTCCGGATTCTCGCCAGCGCCAGAAGACGGCGAGAAGACCCAGCAGCAGGAGGAGCAGGAGCGTCTCATGGATAAAGATGCCGCTGTAATAGACAAAGGGCGCGCCGAGCCCGACGAAGGCGGCCGCCCCGAGGGTGGCGGCCGCCCCGAGCGTGGGTCGCAGCAAAAAAAGTGCGGCGACGAGTGCGGCCCCGGCGAGGGCGATGACGAGGCGCAGCATCCATGCGTCCATCTGCTCTACGTGCGTGCTGCCGGCGGATTTCAGCGCGGTGCCGGCCAGATAAAACAGGGTGGGTCCGTGATGGTCGTTGAGCCGGTAGTGGTAGCCGTCGGGCGAGAGCGTTTCCTCGATGATGAAGGCGTTGACGGCTTCGTCGGTGTGAAACGGGCGCGACTCCAGGTCGGGCAGGCGGATGAGCAGGGCGGCCACGAAGGCCAGCAATGGAACGAGCAAGCCGAGGGCGTGCCGCCGCGCCGCGCAGGTTACTTTGCCGGTGTGCCCCACACTTCAACCTCGATGTAATGATTCAGGTTGTTGGCGGTGTTGCCCTGGCTGTAGAGGCGGACGTAGCGGCCCTTCGCGCCCTTGGCGTCAATGAGGCGGCCTTCGTAGGTCTCGATGTAGGCGGGGTCCTTGCCCGCGCCTTTGCCGAGGAGATTTTTGGCGTCGTTGTTGTAGACGGTCGTCACGCCGGTGGCGAAGGAGGGATCGTCCGAAACCTGCACGACAACGCCGAGGTAAACGCGGACCTGGGCGTGGAAATGCCACACGAGCATGGCGTCGATGACGGCGGGTGCGCCGAGGTCGATCTGCACCCACTGGGCTCCCTTGGCGAGTTCGACGTAGCTGCCCTCGCTGCCGTCCTTGTCGCCGTCGGTGATGAGGGACAGTTCACCGAGGAGCGGCATGGAGTCGCTGCCGGTGACGGGTTTGTTGAGCGCGAGATTTTTGCTGGAGGCGGGAATCAGGAAATCGGGGCGCTTGCCGGAGCGGGCGGGTTCGAGGTTGTCTACCTTGACCGGCACGGGTGTGCCGACGAAGAGCGGCTTGGGCAGCTCGGTCTGGAGGGGAACCTTGTCCTCGGCGTGCAAGGCGGTGGCGGCGATGGCGGAGGACAGAACGGCGGTGAGGAAGCGGAGGCTGGGGCGTTTCATGGGATCAAACGGAGGGGACTTGGATGGAGACGAGCTGGCGGGTTTCGACGGCTTCGATGGCCTTGAAGATGACGTATTCGCTTTTGAAGGCCTCGTCGGCGGGGCAGTTGAGCTTCGCCTTGCCGAGGATGGCCTGGAAGAAATTTTCCAGGTGATACTGGTGGATGGCCTTGTTGAGGACGACGGGGATCTTGTAGGTCGCGAGGGCGGCGGTCTCGCGGGCGTCGACCTTGGTGGAGGTGGATTCGTCGGGCGGCGGGGCGACGTTGGCGCGGAGATAATTTTTGCGCACCCATTCCTCCCACGACGGCGCGCGGGCCTCGCGGTAGATGGCGCAGAGGGCGGGATTCTCGGAGGTCTTCACGGTGCCTTCGTCGCCCATGAATTGCTCGAAGTAACCGCCGCCGGAGCTCGTGGTGGTCTGAACCTGGTAGAACGCGCGCACGGTGCCGGTGGCCAGCGGGTATTCGTAGATGATCATGGCGTTGTCGAACCACTCGTGGTTTTTGTAGTAGTCGTTGCCGCCGCTCGCGACGACCGTGGTCGGGGAAACGTCGAGGAACCAGTTCAGCATGTCGATCTGATGCGCGCCGAGGTCGGAGAGCGGACCGCCGCCGAATTTTTTGAACCAGCGCCAGTTCCGGAACGTGTGCATGTCCGGGTAGCCGTAGCGGGCGAGGACGTCGGCGGGGATGGCGGCTTTCTTGGGCCAGCCGAGGTCGTCGGCGACGGCGCGGTTCCACTGGGCCTGCGCGGCGGTGATGCGGCCGGGGATGCGGGCCTCGCCGATGACGCGGTTGCGGGTGAAAAGATAGCGCGGGTTGCTGCGGCGCTGGTGGCCGATCTGGAGGAGTTTTCCGGTCTCCTTCATGGTCTCCACCATCGAGCGGGCGCCCTCGATGGTGTTGGACATCATCTTCTCGCAGTAAACGTGGATGCCGGCCTTGAGGCAGGCGTTGGTGTGCGGAGCGTGAAAGACGTCGGGCGTGGCGACGATGGCGGCGTCGAGACCCTTTTCCTTGGCGAGGAGATCGTCGATGTCGGCGTAGGCGTTGACCTCGATGCCGCTGGATTTGAGGAGGCGCTGGCCGTAGGTGCGCGCGTAGTCCCACATGTCGCAGATCGCGACGATCTGGACGCCGGGGATCTTGAGGATGGAATCAACCAGCACGCGGCCTTCGGCGCCGAAGCCGATGACGGCGATGCGCAGCGGTTTTCCTGCGGAGGCTGCGCCGATGGCAAAGAGCCGCGGTGTCACGGCGAGAGCCAGCGCGGCGCCGGCGGAGGAGGTCAGGAAACCGCGACGGGTGAGACCCGGACGGACGGCCTCGGAGGGGGCGGTCGTCGGCTTCATGAGCGGGTGACGGCGAAGCGGTTGTGATCAACCAGGGAGAGCGCGAGCGCGACCAGGCCGATGTGAATGGCGAGCCACGAGACGCCTTGATCCTGTCCGATGAGAATCAGGCCGAGGGTGAGGCTGGTATAGAGAAGTCCCGTGAGAAAAAGGCTGATGCGGGTGGCGATGCCGAAGATGAGGGCGATGCCGAGCAGGAGCAGCGCGGGTCCGAGAGATGCGTAGAAAATTTTGGTCAGGAAATCCGGGAGCAGCGGCTCTGCGGCGAACTTGGTCTGCAACGAGTCGGGGATGGCGTGATAATGGGAGAGGCCGTAGACCTTTTTTTCGATTTCGACCATGGCGCCGCTCGAATCGGGCGCGCCGGCGGCGTCGAGCAACGGCTCCTGGATGGTGATCTTGGCCGAGTATTTTTCGAGGCCGGTGAGGAGGGCGCGTGCGCCGAGCCAGAGGCGGAGCGTGAGGAAGGCGAGGTTGCCGCCGGTGAGGCCGAACACGGTCGTCGAGGGAGGATTCACGAGAGGGGGCGAAGGGGCTTGGGGTTGGTGGCGGAATCGGAGGTGGTTCTGCCAGACGCAGAAGACGCGCGCAAGCCCGCCAGATGATTGATCGCGACCAGGCTTCGTGCGACTCTGGAACTCGGGGAACGGCCTCTGGTCGTTTTTTGGGAGTATCCTCGGAGGCAATGAAACAATACCCGGCCGGCCTCTACTTTGCGGATGGTTCAGGAAAGGGAATGGGGCGGGAGAAGGACAGTCGGCAAAGTCAGGCCGCTTGCGCCCTCAGCAGGCCGAAGAAGCGGCGAAGTCACTGCGGCGACCGAGTTTCCTAAAAAGGGGTCATGCCTGAATGGCGCTAAGTTAGGCACGGCCGGAGTTTTGTAAGTTATTCATTTAAAACAATAATTGCCCTATCGAAAAAGACGGAAAACCGCCTTAACTTAGCGCTATTCGGGTCAGGCCTTTTGGCTTCCTGTGACTTTCAAGAGATCATCAAGCCGGGTGCGCTGCACCATCCGCATGGCTTGGGTGACCCGATGCCGGTGGTGGAGTTTAATGTCGGCTCGGGGTGAGTCGTTCTGTTCGTGATCTTGTTGTCAACGCGCGGGGCTCATGGCGCGGGCGGTGGATTCGCGGACAATCAGTGAAACCGGCAGAAGCTCTTTAAGTGCGGTTTCAGCGCTGTTTTCGATTCTTTGCATCGAGGCCACGAGTCGTTCGGCGGCGCGTCGGCCCATGTCTTCGAAGGGCTGGGTTACGGTGGTGAGTCTGGACTGTAGCAGGGGGCCGATTCTGTCGCCGGAGAAACCGGTGATCGAAAGATCATCGGGAACGTTCAGGCCTGCCTGGTTTGCCGCGCGCATGGTGACTGCCGCCAGTTCGTCTGTTGCGCAGATGACTGCGGTCGGATGGTGATTGGAGGCGGCCAGCAGACTCAAAACTTTGGGTTCGAATTCTGGATTGGCGCTTTGGCGTTCTAGTATCCATTCTGCGGGCACGTCACCGCCCAGATTTTTTATGCCTTGGACCATAAAGGCGGTGCGTTGAGGTTCGCTGGCGAGGCCGATGCAGGCGATCTTGCGATGGCCCAGTTTCCACAGGTGGGCGGCCACTTGTTGCATGCCGTCCCGGTCGTCGGAATCCACGTGCAGGCCGGGGAGGCTTTGCTGGGAGATGCTATTCACGACGGGGCAGCTGTAGCGCAACGAGGTCTCGGCAATTACTTCCGGGAAATTACCCGCCGGATGAAGATTGCAGCAAAAGATGCCGCCGATCCGCTGCTCCATAAACTTCGTCAGGGCTGTCAGCTCAGACTCATGTCCGGAAACCTCTTCAATGTTGACCAACAGGTGGCGGGCTCTGGCTTCGCGCAGAAACCCGCGCAAAATGCGACTCACCCAGTGAGACGAAAAATCGCTCACCATGATCCCGACGGAAGAGGTCCGTCCCGTTTTGGTGGCGATCGCGAGCCGGTTGCGCACATATCCTAGGCGCGTGGCGGCTTCACGGACGCGTTGCACGGTCTTGGCACTGATGCGCAAGTCCTCGTGGCGGTTGTTGAGCACGGCTGAAACCGTCAGGCGTGAAAGGCCGAGGTTGGCAGCGAGGTCAGTCATCTTGATCGGGCTGGGACGTGGAGCGGGGGGGGGGGCGGGGGATTGATGCGCGTGAGAGGATATGCGCTGCAAGGATGCCCCCGGGCGTTGGCTGCTGGAAATTGCCGAGCTCAGCAAGGCGGGGAAATCCGTGCCGAGCGCATCGCTCAGTCTTAGGAGTGTATCAATCGTCGGCTGTCGGGTGCGTTTCTCCAGGCGACCGACCATCGTTTGATCCAGCCCGGCCCGCTTCGCCACTTGGTTCAGGGACAAGCCTTGTTCGAGTCGGGCATTCTGCAGTTTGGTGATCAGCTGGTTGATGATCTCGGTGCGATTGATTTCGGTGGTTATCATTACGTATATGCCAATAGGCATAATTTGTATTTCTTATCAATGGTAAAGAAGGCGTGGTTTGGGTTGTTTCCTTGATTCTTTATTAATGACCGGTCTCGTGGAGCATTGCGGTATGGGCTGATATTTGACTGTATGACGGCGTGATGCTGTTGTGCGGTTGGCCCAGGTGATCTACGGAGGCCAAGCGGGCTGATTTTAATATTGACCGCTTAATTGGCCGTAGCTATGCACGTGTAATCCCGACCCCTTGGAGCTTACCTCATCCAAAACGCATCATTGTTATGATTACACACCCAAAACTATCTGCCCCATATCCCCGATTCGCTGCTTTTCTTCTGGCTACGGTGACCGCCGCCAATGCGGCACCAATTTTTAATGAGACGTTCGATGGCCTCACCACCGGCGAACTTAATGGTCAAAACGGCTGGACTGCCAATACCGGTGAAGGCACCGTGATCGAGAGCGGTGGATTGAGCTACTCTGCGGGCGATTTCGTGATCAACGGCGGGGACAAATCGCTCGTTTTCGGCACAGGTAATACGGATGCCACGTTGGATTTTTATAAGAGCATCGGGAGTCAGTCCGGATCTTCTACTTCAATCTATTGGAGCTACACTATTCGGATAAATAGCGTGGGCAACGGTGATGTCTTTTTCCTTGGAGTAGACGGCACCAATAATTGGAGTTCCGGGTTTGCCGGTTCCGGCGATGCGTCGACCAGCGCAGCGGCGTGGGGCACCCGCCTGAATGGCGCCAACGTCAATAATGCCATCACTTACTCCACCGGGCAAACCTACTTCATTGTCGTGGGGATTGATAACAGTGGCAGCGGCTCAGGCGGGAACTACGATAATATCAGTGTGTGGATCAACCCGACCACCACCGTTGCAGGGACGGCAACCATCACGAGGGATTTGACTACGTTTACCACGAACATGACCAACTTTGGTCTCGCGCGAGCCGGCTCTGTTTCGTTGGACGCCAACATCGATAATATCGTGGTCGGCCAATCCTTCGCCGAGGTAACCGGACTCTACGCAATACCCGAGCCCAGCACTTATGCCCTAATCGTTGGCATGGCCTCCATCGCAGGTGCGGCGCTACGTCGTTGTCGCCGCTAAACCAAACCAAGTGCGCACAGGCACGTCCCGACAAGCCTGAGTCATCTACTCCGAACGGATCGGATATCTTTGTGAGTCCGGCAAAGGAGTCTCCTTCGGCTTGCGCGGTGGTGGTTGGCGCATGCCGACGGAGTCGGGCGCGGCTTGGCTGAACCAAGAGAACATCGGCTCTCATTGCCTTTTATCGAAATGAAAAAAACGACAAATTCCGTCGCTGGCTTTACGCTGGTCGAGCTCTTGGCGGTCATCCTGATTGTCGGTATTCTGGGCGCCCTGATTATGTTCGTCTTAGGTGGAGTGCAGGAGGCCGGTCGATCTGCGCGGTGCTCGTCGAATCTGAGGCAGGTTTTTATGGGTATGCAGGCATTTGCCAGCGAGAACAAGGGGCAGATTATTCGTTGGATAGATCAGGACAAGCGTGCGCTCACCCCTGATCAGAAATACGACACCTACTGGTTCGCAAAACTGTCGGACACTGGATACGTGCCGACACCATCGCAGAGTGAGGTGTGGAAATGTCCCAATAGCGAAGGCGTTTTGAAACCGGGCGAAATCGAACAATACGATCTCGTGGGAGAATGGAAGACGATGTCCTATGCCATCAACGCGGTGCATCCCAATGCATCGAAGGATCATTTATCCGGCCCTTCGCTGGTGCTCACGGCGACACCGCCTTATGAGCGGAATCGGGTTCAAAACCTGCCGAGCCCGGCCACGACCATCGCCCTGTGCGACGGGAAAAGCTGGCTTATTCTCGATAATAGCGGCGCCACAAAAGCCACCGCGGCCGGAGTTCACAAAGGAGGGATGAACGCGGTGTTTTGGGACGGACATGTCGAGCATTTCACCAGCGTGCTACCCAATAATCACCGCTATTTCTCCATCTCGGCGGATTAAGATCCGCATCGTGCAAGACACTCAAAAACACCCATGAAACTACTCCAATCGAAAATGATCACATACCTGCGCTGCGCAGCTCTGTTTAGTGCCGTCGTGCTTTCGTTGCCGGCTCAGAATGCCGGTGTCGGGATCAACACAATCAAGCTAAATGGCGAACAGGTCGTCACCTTCAGCCATACGCCCGACATGGTGTTCAAGGGGACCAACGGGGCTGACGGGTTGAAGCTGGAATTCCAGGGTGCCGCGCCCACTGTGCCCAACTGGATGCAGGCCACCATTCCATGCACGTGGCCCTTCCCGGCGGACGGATACCTGGAGCTGGACGTGCGGGCGGGCGAAACCATGAACCGATATTTCGCGATTACTGTCCTGACGGGCGACGGCTGGAAATACAGCGCCCGGCTGGGCACTCCCCAGACGGGATTCAAGTTTGGAAAAGAAGTCGCCAAGGCCGTGGTGCTGTTGAGTGATCTCAAGGCGGAGGGAGGACGCCAGCCGAAGCCGGGCGCCCCAATCACGGGAATTTCTCTGGTGATGACGACCATCCCGGAGGGCAGTCCGAAGACGGTGCTTATCTCCGAAATCCGACTTGTATCCGAATAATATTACGCGAATGACCGTGCGAAACCTGATATTAGTTTGGGCGGCTCTGGTTGTTGCCGGCACAAGCTGCCGGGCCGCAGAAACGCCGTGGAAGCCCGAGTCTTTTTTCGAGGTTCCCAAGGTGACTCCTGCGCCTGAGGTTTCCGAGGAGGGCGTGAAGTCGGTTTATCTGGAGGGGCCCGCATTTCAGGGCCGGCCGACGAAGGTGTTCGCATTTTACGGTTTGCCAGCGGGGGCGTCCGCTGAGCGAAAAGTCCCGGGCATCGTTTTGCTTCACGGTGGGGGAGGGACAGCGTTCGCCCGTTGGGTTCGGCTGTGGAACTCCAGGGGCTATGCCGCCATCGCCATCGATCATTTCGGGAATCTTCCCCTCGGGAAAGCCAACGCGTGGCAGCGCAATCCGCACGGCGGCCCCAATATCGACGGTGGCGCGCGCGTCGATGAACCGCTTGGTGATCAATGGATGTATCACGCCGTGGCCAACACAATGCTGGCCCACTCGCTGCTCCGCTCCCTGCCCGAAGTGGACGCGGAGCGCACCGGCCTGACGGGGATTTCATGGGGTGGCGTGATCGCCTCGACTGTCTCCGGGCTGGATATGCGGTTCAAGTTTGTGGTGCCGATCTACGGCTGCGGATTTATCAGCGATGCGTCGGCTGACGACGGCAGCCGGTTCGTCGGCGGGAATCTTCCGCCGGAAAAGGCGGCGCGCTGGCGAGCCTTGTGGGATCCGGCGAATTACCTGCCTCGTTCAGATGTGCCGATGTTGTGGGTGACCGGGACCAACGATTTCGCCTTCACGTTGCGGGCGTTGCAGCTTTCTCATCGTGAGGCCCGTGGGCCGCATAGTTTTTCGTTCCGGGTGGAGATGACTCACGGCCAGCGGGCAGGGGAGAGCCCGGAGGAAGTTCGGGTGTTTGCAGATAGCATCGTGAACGGAGGGCACCCGTTGGTGCGTGTGCTGGCGTTCGGTGTGGAGAGCGGTAAGGCGTGGATGAAGTTTGAGCCTGCTGCCGCCATCAAAGGCGTGGAGCTTATCTACACGCGTTATCCGGGAACGTGGCAGAACCGTAAATGGGAGACGCTGCCGGCGGCATGGTCGTCCGATGGGCGGGCAGATATCCAACTGCCGAAGGGCGTGCGGGCCTGTTTCTTCAATATCACGGATGACCGGGGGCTCATCGTCAGCAGCGACCCCGACCTCGCGGTGAAAAAATATTCAATCACTCAATGATCTCCCGAATTCTTTTGGCCATTTTTGTTGCGTCGCTAATTCCCGCGTCCGGGATTCGGGCCGCAGTTGGAGACGCGCCGGGCTTTGTGCGTCCGCCCGTCACGCCCGCGATCACGCTGCAAGCGGCGTTTGTGGAGAAGGCTCGTTATGCGATCTTCGAACCCGGCGAGGACATTGATCTCTGGTTGCAGGTCGAGGGCTGGAGGCAAGCGGCGGACGAGCTTTTATGGGAAGTGCGCGACTACCGGAACCAAAGCGTGGACGCGGGCACACTGGCGGTGGCGCAGGGAGAACAACGCTGGGAAAGCGTGCTGCGACTCAAGCCGCGGGGTGCGGGGTATTTCGAGGTGCATGTGCGGCTGAAGAATGCGGAGATCACTCTGCCGCGCGCGGGCAGTCGCCCCGCCGGTTTTGTGAGTTATGGCGTGTTGCCGGATATCCGGAGGCTGCCGCTTCGGTGGGTGGACGATTCGCGTTTCGGGGCGCAAGGAACGAATTTTTTAGAGACCGGAAAATTCATGCAGGGTAATCCCTTCCTTCCGCTTTATCCGGCCTTGGGTCTGGTGTGGGTGCATAACAATTACCGCATGGGAGAGCTGGAGGGGAAGGGCCCCGGAACCTTCAAGCCGCTCACCGATCCCGAGGCGTGGAAAAAGAAAACGGACCACTGGGCGGAAGCCGGGCTTTGCCCCGTCATCGATCTGCACGGGCTGCCCGACTGGCTCATCGCATGGCCTGACGGCAAAAAGGGTCGCTACACGCTCACGGGCGCAGGACAGGCTTATCCGCCCAACGACTGGGATGCTTTTGGAAACTACATCCGCAATGTGGCGCTCGAACAAGCGGTGCGGAAAAAGGCGCTGTTTCCGAACCTGAAGCACAACTACTACAAGATTCACTGGGAGCCGGACTGGTATTGGAAAGGCAGCGACGAGGAGTTTATCCGCATGTATGAAGTGGCCCACAAGGCCATCCATTCGGCCGATCCCGACGGAGTTTTGCTCGGGCCGACTTACGGCGTGATCAAGACCGGCAACGACCACCTGCGAAGGCTTTTTTCCAAGGGATTGGGCGCATGGCTCGACGGCATTTCCACGCACACGTATTACATTCCGTTCGGGTTCCCGGAATCACGCGGACTCCCCGAGCAGGTGCGCGATTTGGTTGAGCTGACGCGGCAATACCTCAAGCCCGGCGCCAAGATCATCAACACCGAATGGGGAACGAATTACCACGGTCGGTCGGTGCATACGGATCGGGGTGTCTTGCGGGACGAGATGGCCGAGTTCATGCGCGGACACCTGATCACGTTGGGCGAGGGCGTCGATAGCACCTGGTATTTCTACACGACCGATATCCAATCTGAAGGAGGGCTGATGTATAATCTCACCTCGCCGAACCCGCGTTTTGGATCGATCTGGGTTTCACCCAAGCCGGTGGCGATGGCGGGAGCCGCAGCCACGCGGCTGCTGGAAGGCACTCGAAGCCTCGGCCCGGTGCGGTTTCTGGACGCCAACGTGGCGGCCTATCTTTTCGACCGCGCCGGCGAACGTGTGTTGGTCCTTTGGTCCACGGACGGGAAGACGCGCGAGATATCCGTCCCTGCGGGAGTCGCCGCCCTGACTCGCTACGATTCGATGGGCAACCCGACGCAGGTAGCGAGCGTGGAAGGTGCGGTGGAAATCACAGTGGACGACGTTCCCGTTTATTTGTCGGGACTGTCCCCCGTCTTGTATGCAAGCAACACGCTGGTCGGGCGGCAGTTTTTTCAAGGCGCGCCGGGTGAAGTCGTGACGCTCCCTGCGGAGGTTGCGGGTGGCCGGGTCGTGGCCTGGCAACACGGTGAAGGTCGGATTCTTGAGACGACCGGTGGCAAATTTAAACTGCCTCGAACGATGGCCCCGGGCTTCTGGTTGATCGCTCGCACGGCTTCCGATTTTGAGAAGTCAAACGGTGCCGAGGTGATCGAGGTGCGCGCCCCGTTGAACATCACCGCTGTGTCTGGGGCAGGCATTGGCGGAAAGTTCGCGCTCACGAATCAATTGTCGGTGGATGTTCGCGGTGTTCTCCGGTTGCGAGCCGGTGACAGGTTGGTCCCTGTTGAAACGCTGATGCTCAAAGGAGGCGAAACCCGCACGGTGGCGGTTCCTGCGGATGCGCTTGCGGCATGGAATCAGGCGGATGCGGTCGTCGTGGAGTTTTATGATGACGAGGGCGTGGTGTCGCCGGGGCCGGCCTTGCAGAATCACTTCACGAATGCGGTGAGAACCCAAAAGGCGCCCGCCGTGGACGGCCTGCTGCGTGACTGGCTCCTGGAGGAGTTCACGACGTTTGATACACTGGCTGAAATGCGTGCGGGGGCGGGCGACTGGAAGGGGCCGAACGACCTGATGTTTCGAGTCGGATTCCGTTATGATGACGACTGCCTCTACATCGGCGTGAAAGTGCGCGACCAGTCTCATGTCCAAAAAATGGATGGCGGGAATATCTGGCAGCAGGATTCCTTGCAGATCGGCTTGGCCTCCCGTCCTGAAAATAACGGTTGGGGAGTAGTGCAGAAATTCACCATCGCGCTTCGTTCCACGGATGGAGCGGTGGTTGTCCATCGCGAGCCGCACAACTCGGGACTGCAAGGTGGGGTGCTCGATCCCGAACGCTATCGGGCGAAAGTCGTGCGCCTGAATGACGACACGTATTATTTTCTGGCGATACCTTGGCGGGAGATTTCGGCCGGGCCGAAAGGCATCCCGGCGTCCCGGCAAATCGGCGTGGGGTTGTTTGTAAACGATGTCGATGAGAACGGGGCCGAGCTGACGAAGCGAAAAGTCATGGAGGGATTTGGAGACGGCATGGGATTTTTCCTTCCGGAACGTTTCGGGGTCGTGAATTTATCAGGAGGAGGGCGTTCACCGTGATATCAGCGCCTTTATTCACGCGGTTGCAGCCGGCGATTCGTGGCGGCGGTTTTGCTATGGAGGGATACTGGATCTGGTGCCCGTCGGTGATCCGCGCCGAGGACGGCACTTACGCGATGTTTGCGTCGCGCTGGCCGAAGACGCTGCCGTTTCATCCCGGCTGGATGATCGCCTCGGAAGTCGTGTTGGCGACCTCGCCGACGCCGGAGGGACCGTATGTTTTCCGCCAGGTGGTGCTGCCCGCGCGCGGTGCGCAGTATTGGGACGGTCGCGCCACGCACAACCCGCGCATCGTGCGCCATGCCGATGGCTATGCGTTGTTCTACACGGGCATCACTCATCCGTTGCCTGAACCGACGGCGGAAGCGCCTCTCGAAATAAACGATCCGCACGTGACCGTTGCCCGTTCCTCCAAGCGCGTGGGCGTGGCTTTTTCCAAGAGCATTTACGGTCCATGGGAACGACTCGACGATCCGATTCTGCCCACGCGTCCACGGACTTTCTACAGTTATCTGACCTCAAATCCCGCGCCCTGCGTCATGCCCGACGGGAGCGTTCAATTGATCTTTAAATCACGCAGCCATCAGGGCAACAGCCACGGGGAAATGTTGCTCGGTCTTGCGCGGAGTAAAAGTTTGCGCGGACCCTATCATGTGGCCGGACAATTGCGGGTGACTGGATCGGGTGGGGCCGGCGAACTTGAAGATCCCTTTGTGTGGTATGAGAGCGACCGGTTGGAGATGATCGCCAAGGACATGAATGGTGCGCTTTGCGGGGAGGCCGGAGGGGGAGTCCATATGAGTTCGTCCGATGGTTTGAATTGGCGACCCACCAGCGAGCATGGTCTCGCCTGGTCTCGTCGGGTGGTTTGGAACGATGGAGCGGCCGATTTTCTGGGCTCGGTGGAGCGTCCGTTTGTATTGTTTGACGAGCAGGGATCCGCCACTCACCTCTTCGCGGCAGCGGGTGATGGCCCCGGTCATTTTCGTGCGATGACCACATCGTGGAACCTATGCATGCCCTTGGCGGGTGATTAATTTTCACTCGTAGCACCTACATTTATGAAATTCAAAATGATGGCCGGCGGAAATGATTCCGGCAGAGGCAACGATTCGATGGAGTGGCCCGCCCGCCAAGCGGGATTCGCGGCATGGGGCGCGTCGTTTGAGTGGCGCGGGTTCGCCGGTTATGAAGGCGTGATCGATGGACGGGCGTGCAGGATTGTCGTGCCATCGGTGGCGGCGGAAGGGAATCCGTGGGCGTGGAGGCCGGAGTTTTTTGATGCGTTTGCCGAGGTGGATGCGCAGGTGGTGGCGCGGGGGTTTTACTTGGTGTATCTCGATGTGAGCGATCACTACGGGTGTCCGAAGGCCATCGCACACGGCGATGTGTTGTGGAGGGAAATGACGACGCAGTTTGGGCTCGCGAAGACGTGCGCGTTTATCGCGCTGAGTCGGGGCGGGTTGTTTGCATATAATTACGCGGCGACGTTTCCGGAGCGGGTGGCGTGCATCTATGCGGACAATCCGGTGTGCGATTTCAAGAGCTGGCCGGCGGGGTGGGGCGAGGGACCGGGCAGCGCGGCGGACTGGACGAAGTGCCTCGCGGTTTACGAATTCACCGTGGAACAGGCGCGGTCGTATGGAGACAATCCCGTGGATCGTGCGGAGGTGATTGCGAAGGCAGGCATCCCGATTTTTCAAGTGCTCGGCGACGCGGACGAAGTCGTGCCGGTGTCGGAGAATGGTTATCTGCTGCGCGAGCGCTTCAAGGCGGGAGGCGGGACGTATCGCGAGATCATCAAGCCGGGCGCGCGGCACCATCCGCATGGGTTGGATGATCCGACGCCGGTGGTGGAGTTTATCTTCGGCTGCGGTTCTGAGTCGGTTTAACCATCTATCTTTTCCCGCATATGCAGCTCTCAGGGGAATCCTCATTCGCCAGCGGGTGTTACTCTTGTTGGTCCAACTTTATTCTATGCCCAGTAGATTTCTCCTTCTTTTCAGTTTGTTCATTCCTCTGATGACGCATGCGTTTGCATCCGAGGCCGACTTTGCGGAATTTGATCGTCGTGCGGGCGCGGGCGAGAAGCTCAGTGTCGTTTTTCTCGGCGGCAGTCTCACGTGGGGGGCGCAGGCGACGGATCCTCAGGTGACGTCTTATCGGGCGCTTATTTCGCGGCGGTTGGAGGAGCGGTATTCGAAAGCCCATTTTCGTTTCGGGGATGCGGCCATCGGCGGGACGGGGTCGCAACTCGCCGCGTTCCGGCTGGAGCGTGATGTGTTGGAGGGGAAACCGGATCTCGTTTTTTTTGATTTTACCATCAATGACGGCGCCTACTCCGAGCCGCCGGCCAACCGATTGGCCTCGTATGAATCGCTGGTGCGGCGACTGGTTGAGCGCGGCATTCCGGTGGTCCAGATGATCCTTCCCGCCAAGAAAGATGTGCAACCCAACCCGCCGGCGAGACCGTTGGACGCGTTCCACAAGGCCATCGGCGCTGCCTACGGTCTGTCGATTGCCGACGCGGTTGCTTTGGCGAAACAGCGTGTGGCTGAAGGAAAAACGACTCCGGACATGTTGTGGGATTTGCCGGAGGACGGCACGCATCCGGGCGACGCTGGTTATGCGCTCTATGCGGAGGCAGCTTGGGATGCCTTTGATCGGGCGGTGAAGGCGAAGCTCCAATGTCGGGTGCCGGCGACGATGCTCCATGCCGACACCTACCTGACCGTGAATCGCTTTCGATTGTCAGCACTGGCCGTGCTGCCGGACGGGTGGACGACGGGGCAACCGCATCGTAACGCGATCACGCATGATTTTGTGTGTTCACGCTGGATGGATGCGCTGGCGATTGCGCAACCCGGCGCGGGTTCGTTGCGGCTGAAGATTCGTGCGGTCGATGTGATGCTCTTCGGTGAGCAGACCCCAAAATCCGGTCGCTATCAGGTGCGGATAGACGGGGGTGAACGCCGGACCTATGAGGCCAGGTGTGCCGATGGGAATATGCGTCTGGTGCAAATAATCGCCCAAGGGCTCGATGCCGAGCGGGAGCACGATGTCGAGATAACCCCGTTGCTGGAGCCGGGGCAGGAGTTGCGCATCGAAAGTGTCTGCGTGGCAGGTGCACCGGCTCAGGCAGTCCCGACCCCTTAATCATTTTTCTCATGAATCCCGATCACGTTTGGTTCAACGAGTCCCGTTACGGGCTCTTTATTCACTGGGGCGTTTACGCCGTCGCCGCCCGCGGCGAGTGGTTCCGCAACCGCGAACGCATCCCGCAGGACGAATATGTGCGGCTCTACGCGCAAAATTTCCGAGCGGAAAACTATGATCCCGCCGCGTGGGCCGCGCTCGCGAAGGAAGCGGGCATGGGCTATGTGGTGCTCACCACGCGGCACCACGATGGTTTTGCGCTGTGGCCGACGAAGCAGGGCGAGTTTCATGCGGGTAACATCGGGCCGAAGCGCGATCTCGTCGGACCGTTTGTCGAGGCGGTGAGGGCGGCGGGGTTGAAGGTGGGGCTTTATTATTCGCCGGCGGATTGGAGTCATGCGGATTATCCGGGTCCGTTTTTTCGCGACTGGCCGAATGAAAAGGACTGGGCTACGCCCGAGGCGCGGGAGCGGTTCATCGCCTACTACAAGGCGCAGCTCGTCGAGTTGATGAGCAACTACGGGAAGATCGATTACCTATGGTTTGACGGGTGCATTCCCGACGATTTGCAGCGGCGGGACGTCAACGAGGAGTTGCTGCGGTTGCAGCCACATTTGTTGATCAATGAGCGCAATGGCCCGCCGTCGCACGTGCACATCAGCGAGCAGGCGATCTGCGCGCCGAAGGACAGAAACGCGCTTTGGGAGGCATGTATGACGCTCAACGACAACTGGGGCTGGCACGCGGGCGACAACCAATGGAAGAACGCCGGCGAGATCGTTCGCATGCTCTGCGAAACGGCCAAGGATGGAGGCAACCTGCTGCTCAATGTCGGACCCAAGTCCGACGGCACTATCCCAGAGCAATCGGCCGCCATGCTCCGTAAGTCCGGCGCTTGGTTGCGTCGCAACGGCGAGGCGATCCGCAACTCGGACCGCAATCCATTTCCGTGGAATAACTGGGGACGCGTGTTGGTGAAGGGCAACCGCATTTACCTGATCATCCGTTGCTCGCCCGGCTCCGAGTTGTGCTGGGCCGAGTGCAAGAACCGTGTGCTCTCAGCCCGTTGGCTCGATGGTGGCGCGCTGATCGCGTTTGAACAGCAGGGTGACCGGCTCTACCTGCGCGACCTCCCCGAGACTTTGCCTGATCCGCTGGGCACGATCATCGAGATGGAAGTCGAAGGCGTGCCCGAGCCCCTCACTCCTCAGACCACTTTCTGGATTCCTGGCGAGCCGGCATGATACCCATTCGCGGGAGTCCATGTGCTTATGACTACTCGGCCATTTCTGGCTAACAAACGTCCAATGGGCGCAGTTCGTCCATCCACTCTCCAGCTTCACTCCATTTCATGACCCCGATCCTTCCAGCCAACACCCTGCCTGCGCACGGTCAGTCTACGGCCACGACCTATCATTGCGGCACATTGGTGTATTCTTCCCGTGACCTCGGAGTTCTCTTTCTGTTTCTATTCGGGGGAGACTTCGCCTTTGTTTTCTTTGAGAGCATCTTCGGGAGATATCTGCCGCTGGTTCTGGGTGAACTGAATGCCTCGAACATGTTGATCGGCCTGATGAGCGGTAGTTTTGCGGGAATCGTAAACATACTATTCCTGCCCAATATCAGCCGTTGGAGCGATGGGTTTCGCAGCCGTTTGGGACGACGAATTCCGTTTCTGCTGGTTGCATCGCCGCTCACGGTCTTGGCGTGTCTTCTCAGTGGCTTCGCTCCGGAGATCGCGAGTTTTTTGCACCGGAATGTGACTGCAACATGGACGCCTTCCGTGTCGGAGCGGACGTTGACCCTTTGCGTTCTCTGTGTGTCGGCGGCGCTCTATCACTTCTTCAACATGATCCTCGTCAATTCCTACAATTGGCTCTTCAAGGACGTGGTGCCTGATATCTTCATGGCGCGCTTCCTCACGTGGTTTCGCATCGTGGGGGCATTTGGTATGCTGGTATTCCTATGGTTTGTCTTCCCGCACATCATTGAGTATCGGAAGACCGTATTTACGTGTGTCGGGGTATTCTACTTGGTGGTCTTTACTATCATGTGCTGGTGCGTGAAGGAGGGCGAATATCCTCCTGTTCCCAAGAAGGAAAAGACAACGATGCTTCGATCCTTCGTCGGGTATTTCCGGGAGTGCGTTTCGGTCCCGATTTACCGTAATTACTTTATCGTCTTCGTGTGTGTCATTCTGGGCATGAGCTGCGCCGGCGCGTTTATCACGCTCTTCATGCGCGAAACTCTGCTGCTCAACATGAAAGATATCGGGGCGAACATGACATGGGCTACCCTCGCCGTCACGGTGATGTATTATCCGGTCGGCTGGTTGTGCGACAAGACTAGCCCGTTTTTGGTCACATTGGTCAGCTTGCCTTTGTATGCGATTGTTTCGATTGCGGCGATGCTACTCGTCGAAAACAAGGCGGGTATGGTTGCTTATTGGATTGTCATCGCGATTCCTACAGTTGGATGGGGTCTAGGTTCCGCCGCCACGACGATGAAGCTGTTTCCCTCTGCGAAATTCGGTCAGTTCTCATCCGGGCTCAATGTTTTCGGATGCGGAGCGCTGACTCTGGGAAATGTTTTGATTGGACAAATAATGGATATGTTGAACAGCAACTACCGCTTCGCGTTTTTGTGGAGCGCGATTTTTTTCGCAGTGGCGATACTGCCTATGGTTTTGGTTTTGCGTGAATGGAAGCGTCTAGGGGGAGCCGATCATTACAACCCGCCCCTCCCTACGTGAAGAATGCTTGGGAAACCACCGGGCAAAGGGAAGGTGTGGTATCCCACCTTGATCGGCGAATCAGACTTGGTCGGCGGCGAAACCGTGACTCTACTCTTCGCGGAATTCCCGGACGGCGCGTCGTCTATTCGCAGGTTCAAAACGCGCGAAATGGTTTTTCCCAAAAACCCTCAATAAAACAACTTCAAGCCAATGACCAGGGCGTGTCTGCGAAATGCCGGCCCGCCCGCCCGCGTTTCACCAGTGAAGCGATAAAAGGCGCCGGACCCGTCTGGACCGGGCCGGGTAAGATTGCTCCCTCGGCGCCACCAAAGCCGATGCGGCGAGCACCAGCGAGCCGACGAACCTCCACTCGCTGGCGCTCGCGGCCACAATTTCAGGATGCGGCCGGCCTATAGGCTTCGCCACGCGGTTTTGGGATCACGCAGGCGGAGCGGTATCTTGCGGCCCAAGCGACCGCGTGGGCGGAGCCTTTTACGCGGTTTTGGGGAGAGTCCCTGAACTCACGTTCAGGGCCACGGGGTGGGCGTCGGCTGCAACAATCCAAGGTGGCCATGGTTTTCGTTTAACCGCTATAAGATCGGGCCGAGATCATACTCCATGTCGTTCTTACTCGTCATCCCCGCTTACCGTGAGGGCCGGCGGCTCGCCGATTTTGCCGAGGCGCTGCTGGCCGCGCTCGTGGAGTCGCGGCTGCCGGTCGAGGTGCAGGTGGTGGACGACGGTTCGCCGGAGGAGGATCGTGCGGCGGAGGCGGCGTTGTGCGAGCGGTTGCATGCGCGCTGGTCCGGCTGGCGTCCTTTGCGTGCGTTGCCTGTGAACGAGGGGAAGGGCGCCGCGGTGTATGCGGGTTGGGATGCGGCCGGCGACGTGCGTTGGCTGGGTTTTTGCGACGCGGACGGCAGCGTGCCGCCGGACGAAGTGGTGAGGCTTATGAAGGAGGTGATGGCCTCGGATGATCCGGCGGTGTGCGTGATCGCCAGTCGCCGGTCGGCACCGGGGAAAACGGTGCGGCGCTCGTGGTTGAGAAGTCTGTTGAGCGCGGTGTTTGCGGCATGGGTGCGCCGGTGCACGGGCTTGGAGGTGCGGGACACGCAGTGCGGGTGCAAGTTTATGCCGGCGGGGGTTTATCGGACGATCCGGCCGGGGCTGCGCGAGCGGAGGTTTGTCTTCGATGTAGAACTGCTTTTCCGCGCCGTCCGGTCGGGTGCGCGGGTGCGCGAAGAACCGGTAAACTGGGTCAGCCGTCCGGGCGGCTCGCTGCGAGTTTGGCGGGATGGAGCGGCGATGGTCGCGGCGGTGTGGCGGTTCAAATAAAACCGTAGCCATAATTTTCTGTCGTAGGGCTCGACCTTGTGTCGAGCCGGTGGGACATGCGAAGTCGAAAAGACCGCGCGGCCTCACGCAAGGTGAGGCCCTACAAGGATCAGGCAGTTACGACATTATTTGAAATGATCCAAAAACGCAGTGGAAACCGCAGATCACAGGGCGGTTCAAATAAACCGTATCCGCAACAGGCCGCGCGGAGGACGGTTGCTCCAGGTCCGTCGTGACATTTTTCGAGGACGTCCAATCGGATCGGACCTGGAGGTCCGACCTCCACGCGGCCGCGATTCCGAGCATCGCCTGCAAGGGCGGACTGTCGCTTGCTCGCGAAACACTCCCGCGTTCAAACCATCGCCTGCAAGCAGGCTCCTACGGCGGAGGTTCCGGCCGTCAGACTTTGCCGGCTTTGCGCTTCGCGACGAGGTTGTAGAAGTCGAGGAAGAGCGGGTCGGCGTCGTTCGGGCCGGGGGCGGCTTCGGGGTGGTATTGCACCGAAAAAATCGGGAGCTCTTTGTGGCGCAGGCCTTCTACGGTGTTGTCGTTGAGGTTGATCTCGGTGACGATGGCGCCGCCTTTTTCGAGGGACTTCGGGTCGGTGGCGAAGCCGTGGTTTTGTGCGGTGATGGAGACCTTGCCGGTTTCGAGATTCTTGACGGGCTGGTTGCCGCCGCGGTGGCCGAACTTGAGCTTGAAGGTGGTGCCGCCGAGGGCGTGCGTGAGCATCTGGTGTCCGAGGCAGATGCCGAAGATCGGGTAGTGCGGGACGAGGCCGGTGACGGTCTTGTGGATGTAGGGCAGAGCGGCCGGATCGCCGGGGCCGTTGGAGAGGAACACGCCGTCGGGGTTGTGGGCCTTGATTTCCTCGGCGTTGGCGGTGGCGGGGAAAACCTTCACGTCGAAGCCGTGGTTGATGAGCTTGCGGAAGATGCTGTGCTTCGCGCCGAAATCGAAGGCGGCGACGGTGAAGCGTTTCGCGGGCGTGTTGGGAAGGCCGAGGGTCGTGCCGGCGGGAACGTAGACGGTGTTGTGGTTGGCCGCGTCGGTGCCGCTCCAGATGTAGGGGGCCTTGCAAGTCGTGTCCTTGACGTAGTCGCTGCCGGCCATGTCGTGCCAGGATTTGGCCTTGGCGACGGCTTCGGCATCGGAGAGCGCGAGGGTGGAGAGGCAGCACTTCAACGAGCCGCTGACGCGAAGTTTTTTGGTGAGGGCGCGGGTATCGACTTCGCTGATGCCGGGGATGCCGTATTTGGCGAGGTAGTCGTCGAGGGAGGACTGGCTGCGCCAGTTGCTGACGATGGGGGAGAGTTCGCGGACGACGAAGCCGCTGGCCTTCGGCGTGGTGGCCTCGGTGTCCTCGTCGTTGACGCCGTAGTTGCCGATCATCGGGGCGGTCATGGTGACGATCTGGCCGAAGTAGGACGGATCGGTGATGATCTCCTGGTAGCCGGTCATCGAGGTGTTGAAGACGCATTCGCCCGAAATGGTGGCGGCGGCACCAAAGGCGCGGCCGTGAAACACGGAACCATCTTCGAGGGCGAGGACTGCGGGCTTGAACGTGGACATTAAAGCTGAACGAAAAGGCGTCGCCCCATGCCTGCCAAGGGTTTTGTGGAGTTAGTTGGCGAAGGGGTGTGAGCGGGAGGGGAAAGACTCTTGCGAAAAGGTGAGGAGTGGAGAGGGAAATAGGCATGAAGGCGCGCCCATTTCGGATCAGGGCAGGGTGGCTAAAATGAGAAAATCATCTATTTTAATATTTAACCTGAAATGACTAATAAAAGTTTGTCACTTATTAAGTGACAAACTTTCGGATGGGCGGTGGCGAGGGTATATGGCGGGGGCGTTTGACAGGGTGTGGGTGGGGCTTTAGCTCCATGGAAACCCAAAGACATGGCTTACTCCGAAGACCGTTCCGCCTGGTTCGAAGGCCAGGGACATTGGCAGCACGTTCCCGCAAGCGACTGGAATGACTGGGGCTGGCAGCTCAAAAACCGGCTGACCAAGCTGGAGGACCTTGAGCGCACCATGACGTTGACGCCTGATGAGCGGGCGGGAGTGCTGTTCGCGAGTCACAAGCTGGCACTGGCGATCACCCCTTATTTTTTCAACCTGATCGACCGCGACGATCCCAACTGTCCGATCCGTTTGCAGATGATTCCGCGCTCGGGGGAGGCGCAGCTGCATTCCGAGGAGATGCTGGATTCTCTCGGTGAGGACGAACATTCGCCGGTGCCGGGCCTCGTGCATCGTTACCCGGACCGCGTGCTGTTTCTGGTGACGGACCGGTGCGCGGCCTACTGCCGTTACTGCACGCGCAGCCGGCTGGTTTCCAACGCGCAGGACTACAACTTCCATCCGGAATACGAGCAGGGGCTGCGCTACATCGAGGCGCATCCGGAAATCCGCGACGTGCTGCTGTCGGGCGGCGATCCGCTGCTGCTGTCGGACAGGAAACTGGATCACCTGCTCGGGCGTTTGCGGGCGATCAAGCACGTGGAGTTTATCCGCATCGGTTCGCGCATCCCGGTTTTCCTGCCGCAGCGCATCACGCCGGAGCTGTGCGCGATCCTGAAAAAACACGGGCCGATCTGGATGAGCATTCACACCAATCATCCGAAGGAGGCGACCGCCGAGCTGCGTGACGCGTGCGAGCGGCTGAGCTTCGCCGGTGTGCCGTTGGGCAACCAGAGCGTGTTGTTGAAGGGCGTGAACGATGACGCCGAGGTGATGCAGGCGCTCGTCCACCGGTTGCTGCGGATGCGCGTGCGGCCTTACTACCTTTATCAGATGGACCTCATCACCGGGGGTTCGCACTTCAAGGTGGATGTGCGCAAGGGCATGGAGATCATCCAGGCGTTGCGCGGGCACACGACCGGCTACGCGGTTCCTCAATACGTGATCGATGCGCCGGGCGGCGGCGGCAAGGTGCCGATGAATCCGAACACCATCGAGAGGATCACCGACACCGAGGTGGTTTTCAAAAACTACGAGGGAAAGACGTTCAGGTATCCGCTGACGTCCACGCCGGTCGCCACCGAGGCCGCCAAGCCCGTGAAGCTCCACGAGGAGCTGCACGGTTGAGTGGCTTTAACGTGGGAGCGAGCTTGCTCGCGAGGATCGAACATCGCGAGCAAGCTCGCTCCCACATCCAAACCCGACGGCGCCCGGAGGTCGCCGTCCACCTGCGGAAGCGCCCGGACTTACTTCAGGGAAAACGTGGCCGTCACCGTGGTGGTGATGGTTTTTTCGAGCGACGAGGTGTCGTTGTTTCCCTCTGAACTCGTGGCGCTGGAGTAGAGCGGGTTGATCTGCACAATGCCTACGCGGGCCGCGCGAAGTTCTTTGATCGTGCGTCCGCCCTGGCCGGCGATTTGCTCGGCCCGGCTGCGGGCGTCCTTGGTGGCTTCGGCCATCATCTCGACCTTCGCCTCGCCTGCCTTGGTGTAGATGAAGTCGATGTCGTCCGAGGAGATCGAGACGCCCTGCTCGATGAGTTGGGCGGAATCGCCCGCGAGTTTGGGCAGGGTCTCGACGTTGGTGGAGCGCACTTCGAGCGCCTGGGTGGTGCGATAGCCGACTTGGCGGGTGATCTCACCTTCGCTGGTTTTTACGCGTTCCATGATGGGGGAGACTTGCACGGGCTTGAACACGAAATTGCCTTGGTTGGCGGCGTGAAGGAAGAGTTCCACCTTGGCGGCATCACTTTTAAGTTGCTGGTGGGCGGCGAGCAAAGTGGGCGCTTCGGTGGCGAAACTGGCGTGCCAGATGGCGAGGTCGGAGCGCACGTTCTTATGGGCGGAGCCGGTGACGTTGATGACTTGGGATACGCTGATGCGGGTCCAGGCACCGGCGACGATCAAGGCGGTGAAGCAGAGGGAAGCGGCCAAAAAAAGGCCGGCGAGCATGCCAAAAAGATGAGGGCGTGAAGGCGTCATAAAAGAGGTGGCTTCATTCACGACGGAGCGCGGGGATTGTCACATGGAAACTATTCACAATGCGTTACGCGCTTGTTTTCATGTGGTTGTGATTTTTATTATAAAAATGAAAATTAATCCGGTTTTTTTTGAGCGTTTGCTGAAGAGCCGCGTCTATCCCCATGTAGTCAGTTTTATGTTTTGTAGTTCTTAGGTTTGTTTGGTGTCAGGTCACAGAAGCCGTCTCCCGAATGAGGCGGCTTTTGTATTTTCGGGGTCTGAACATGAGGAATTATGTGGGATAACGGGCTTGTGAGTGTGCGGGTTGCGTGAATCTGAGCGCGCCGAGACAACAACGGGGAAAATTGGGCGTCTCATACTGTGCTATGAAAAAAACGCTTTTGGTAATGGTCGCGCTGCTGGCGGGGGCTGTTTCCGCCCAGGCGCAGATTTATAATTCGGGGGCGGCGCAAGGCGCGGTCCTCGGCGGTGTCGCCGGTGCGATCATCGGCAACAACTCGGGCGGCCGTCATGCGGGTGAGGGCGCTTTGATCGGCGCGATCGCCGGAGCGTTGATCGGCAATGCTGCGGACAACAGCCGTGCGCGCACGGTTTATGTGCAATCGGTTCCGCCCTGCACGCCTCCGCCCCAAGTGGTCTATGTGCAGACGGCGGCACCGCAGCAGGTGGTCGTTTACCAACAGGCGCCGAGAGTCGTCTATGTGCAGCAACCGCAGACGGTCGTCTATGTGGATGCGTGGGGACAGCCGCTGTCCTATGGCTACGGACATCGTTATGGCCACGGACATGGACGCCGGTGATGACCGGTCCGGCGACTGATCTGATTTTCGCGAGCCGCGTTTCCCTCTTGGGGGACGCGGCTTTTTATTTGGAGGGTGTCTGAAAAGGTAGGGACGGACCGCTGGGCCGTCCGGTTTGGCGTGCGCTCCACTGGTGACTCGCGGCGGGCCCAGCGGTCCCGCCCTACCTCGGGCTTGTTTTTTCGCCGCCTTCTTGGGCCGGCGACTGGGCTGACCAGGCTTTGTAGCCGCCGTGCAGGCTGAGGGCGGAGGTGAAACCGTGGCGGGCGCGGAGGACGGGGAGCGCCTTCAGGCTGCGCACGCCGCCGGCGCAGTAAACGACGGTGGGGCGCTGCGGGTCGAGCGAGGCGAGGGCGGCGCGGGCGGAGTCGGTGTCGAGCGAGCCGAGCGGAACGTGGGTCGAGGGTTGGATGGCGCCGAGGGCGCGTTCCCAGTCTTCGCGGACATCTATGAGTTGCACGGAGGCAAGGCGGGCGCGGAGTTCGTCGGCGGAGAGTTCGTCGGGATTGGAGGCGGGCGCGGCGGAAGGAACGGCGCAGGTTTCGCCGTAGCCGTCGGGCGGGAGTTCGGTGATGGCGCGGCTGGCGGGATCGGCGGCGAAGCGCAGGGTGCGCGAGGTCATCGTGAGCGAATTCCAGAGGAGGAGGCGGCCGGAGAGCGGTTCGCCGAGGCCGGTGAGGACTTTGATCGCTTCGGTGGCCTGGATGGTGCCGATGAGGCCGGGGAGGACGCCGAGGACGCCGGCTTCGGCGCAGTTGGGCACGGTGCCGGGCGCGGGTGGCTCGGGGAAGAGGCAGCGGTAGGTGGGGCCGCCGCGGAGATTGAAGACGCTGGCCTGGCCTTCGAAGCCTTGGATCGCGCCGTAGATGAGTGGGCGGTTGGCGAGCACGCAGGCGTCGTTGACGAGATAGCGCGTGGAAAAATTGTCGGAGCCGTCGAGGACGACGTCGTGCGCGGAGACGAGGGCGAGGGCGTTGGTGCGCGTGAGGCGGGCGACGACGGGCGTGATGGCGAGAAGCGGATTGAGCGCGAGCAGGCGGCGGGCGGCGGCGGTGGCTTTGGGCAGGCCGGTGTCGGCGGTGGTGTAGAGGACCTGCCGCTGGAGGTTGGAGACGTCGACGGTGTCGGCGTCGATGATGGTGATGCGGCCGACGCCGGCGGCGGCGAGGTAGAGGAGGGCGGGGCAGCCGAGTCCGCCGGCGCCAATGACGAGTACGGAGCCGCGCTTCAGCGCGGTCTGCGCCTCGGGGCCGAAGCCGGCGAGCGAGAGGTGGCGCTGGTAACGGGAAAGTTCGTCGGCGGAAAACGACATCCGGCCACCGTCGTCAAAAGGTCCGAAATGCGCAAGAGTTCAGACTAAGCCTAGATCCGATCAGTTTGGTCACAGAGTGCACGGAGCTCGGACACAGAGAGCACAGAGCGAGGCTCGGTTGCCGCAATGGGAGTGGCAACTCTGCGACTGCGTTTCCGCTAGCGGGCATAACGTATCATAGAATAAGCGAGTTCCGCAGTTTTCGTCTCGCCCATGGGCAAAAACATGGCAAAATTAACACTGGCATGAATCCCACGGGTTTGTCGCTGCCCTCTCGGACCACGGTCGTTGACGACGCGTCCTTTACCTCCTCATTCATGGTGAATATCCAGTAATCGGCCCAAGTAGCAATCAATGGCATTTCCTGGTTCACTCTTAAAATAATATACTGTATGGCAAAAAATGATATAGTGCTGGTTGATGGCATTGTTCAGCAAAGGCAATCAGAGAGTCTGCCATCTGATCAACAAGACGAAGTCTTCGAGTATCTTGTAATAGAGCAACTTTTGAAGGACTATGATCTTGCACAGGAGGAAATCGAATCTGGATGGATTGATGGAAATGGCGATGGCGGAATTGATGGTTTTTACACTTTGATTAATGGTCATTTTATCGACGATGAATCTACATTTCAATGGCCCAAGATCGGAGCTGCAATCGACATCTGGCTAATAACCTGTAAGCATCACGCATCGTTTCAGCAGGCGACCCTGGATGCCTTAATTGCTACTATTGAAGAAATATTCGATTTTGGAATCGAGGAATGCAAGTTGGAGGGGAAATACTCGGAGGAATTATTAAATGCGCGACGCTTACTAATAACCGCATATCGCCGCCTCTCCACTGGACGGCCGAATATCAATATATCTGTCGTTTACGGAAGTCGTGGTGATTCAGCCAAAGTAGGGGAGAGCGTGCAAGCTAGAGCCAACCAGATCGTTTCTTCGCTTTCAGAATACTTCTCTTCATCTCGCGTTAAGTTTTTATTTTTCGGCTCCTCCGAAATCGTGGAGTCACACAGAAGAATAAAGACATTTGAACTCGACCTACCTTTTATTGAGCATCTTGCCACAGGCAAGGAAAGCTATGTTTTGTTAGTGAAACTTGCAGACTATTGGGAATTCGTTACAGATGAAAAACAAAACCTTCGACGGTATCTTTTTGACTCAAATGTTCGTGATTATCTTGGCGACAGTGGAGTAAACGAAGATATCTCACTCTCGCTTAGCGACCCTATTGCACCTGATTTCTGGTGGTTAAATAACGGTGTTACTATACTTACTACTAGTGCTCCAGTAACGGGCAAAACAATTCGGCTGAAGGATATTCAAATAGTAAACGGACTTCAAACAACCGCGACAATTTTCAAGCATTTCACATCGGGCTCAAAAATATCCTTGGACAGATCGGTCTTGGTGAAAGTTATTGTTACATCATCACCTTCGGCTCGTGATCGAATTATTAGGGCAACAAATAATCAAAATCCTGTCGAGGTAGCTGCCCTACGCGCCACCGATAAAATACAGAGGGATATTGAAGATATTCTCGAAAAAAACGACTGGTTTTATGAGCGTCATCGAAATTACTATAAAAATCTTGGGAAGCCTGCCACTCGCTTTGTTACACCAGCATATATCGCAAGTGGCGTCGTGGCCTTGATCCATAAAAACGCACATGAAGCTACAAGAATAAAAACCAAGTTCATGCGCGACCAGGTAGCATACGACGATGTCTTCTCCAGTGATCTCTCAATAGAAATTTGGCCTAAAATTGTAGATGTTTACAAGCGTATCGATACGGCCCTCGGCCAGCTTGTTAAGGTCCAGAAGCGCAGGGAGAAGGTTATCAGCAGTTGGCGGCCATTGTTGGCACTCCTGATGGTCGCTCGCTTCTTTAGAACTTACGACTATAGTTCAATGCAGTTCATTGGTTTCAATATAAATTCGATTAGCGATATTGAATTCGAAGAGGCGGTCGCTGTAATACATGAAGCCAACACAGACATAGCCGCCCATACTAAGAACGGCTACGTCAGAGTAAATAAAACCTGCGAATTAATGGCTTCAAGATTTGGTATTTCTGGGTTGGAAGTCGTTGGAAAAAGAAAAATTAAGCGATCATCCCATACTATCTTAGTAAGAAGTAATCCGCGTCCGGCATCAGAACGTCCATCTGTAGCCCAAGAGTTAATAGACGCTGTGGACGCACAATTACCCGAGCAGCCGTGGAAACCAAGAGTCCATGTTGATGTCGCCAATAAGTTGGGTCAACCCGCTAAGGACGTATCAGCGGCAATCCAAGCACTGATTATATTAGGCCGTCGATATCAGCAAAAAGACGGTATAGTATATTCCAAAGATGGCTCCATTATTGCAAAAGACCCAGAGCGATGAAGGTGGCCCCGCCATGGCAAAAGGATCAGGCCGTAACTTCCTGAATTTTATTCGCACCCCGCGCGCTTGAGCAGGTCGTGCAGGAGGGCGCGGCGGTTTTGGTGGAAACGGCGTTGGCGGGCGGCGTTGTTGGCGCGCTTGGTCTCAGCTGGCACCGGGGGGCGTCCGCGGCGCAGGCGGACTGGCAGGTCGGGGGCGGCGGTGAAGAGGTTGCGGCGCTTGAAGGCCGGCGGGGTGTCGCGCAGCGCAAAGAGGCGCGTGCGCGGGCCTTCGTCCGCAAACCACGGCTCCGATGCGATCCGTTCCGGTTCAAAACACCAGGCTGGCGGCGCGGTGCGGATGCGGGCGGACAACCATTCCGCGTAGGCGGCGAGCGTGGCGTCGGCCAAAAGGCCTTCGGCAAAACGGTCGGTCAGGCGTATCGGCGCGTCGGCGACGGTCCGCGCCAACGACGGACGGGAACCCAGCGTGCGGACGGTGTGCAGCCAGTCCGCGAGTTCGCGTCCGAAACGGGCGAGCGAATCGGCGCGGGCGGCCACTTCGGCCAGGGTTTGCGGACGCGGTTGCATGGAAATCAGGCGAGGTCGGAGAGCGCGGTTTCGACGATTTCACGGGCGCGCGCGGTGAGCGTGTCGCTCGGAAAGAAGCGGGCGAAGAGCCCCTCCACCTCTTCGAGGGAGACGGGTTTGATTTTGCCGAGGAGGAAGCGGATGTCGGGCGCATCCCCCGGATAACCGGGCAGCGGCGGGCGGCAGGCGCGCAATTTCAAGGCCAGCAGGTAGGCGGCCGTCGGCACGGTGACCACAAGACCCGGCCCAAACGTGTCCGCAGGCAGCGCGCGTTTGGCCTCCTGCTCGGACAGGAATTGGGCGACGTCGGAGTTGATCCAGTCCTCGGGCAGCCCTTGCTCGCGAGCGACCTGGCGGGCGAGGCGCTGGCCGACTTCGGAGGGGCGAATCAACGCGTCCACATCCTTGGTGCTGTCGCGCGATCCATAGACCAAGGTGAATACGGCGCCGCCATACAGGGACAACTCCAGCTCAATGCCCTCGGCCACGGCAAGCGCTCCCAGGCGGCGCAGCGCTTGAGTGAGACGGCTTTGATCCAGCGGCTCGTAAGGCATTTAAATAAAACGTTAGCTAACGTTTTATTTAATGCAAGACTGTGCGGGCGACGTCATTTTGAACAAAACCGTGGCCATAATCTCCGTTCGCAGGGCTCGACCTTGTGTCGAGCCGGAGGGACGTGCGAAGGCGAAAAGACGGCGCGGCCTCACGCAAGGTGAGGCCTTACACGATTTGGCGGGAGGCTCAGACCGTGGCCGGTATTTTTGCGCTCCCAGCCGGTTCCGGCTTGGCCACGTAGCCATCGTAGCTCGCGTCCCAGTCTTTCCAGACGGGTTCGTAGCCTTGGGCGCGGAGGGCGGTGACGACCTCGGCGGGGGAGCGCTCGTCGTTGACGGCGAATTGTTCGAGGGAATCGGGTTCGCTGGAATAGCCGCCGGGATTGGTCTTCGCACCGGCGCTCATCGAGGTGATGCCGAGGCGGATGGCGTGGTCGCGGAAGACCGGGCTTTCGCGGGTCGAGAGCGTGAGTTCGACCTCGTTGCTCCAGAGACGGAAGGCGCAGATGGCCTGGACGAGGTCGCGTTCGCCGAAGGGAGTGACCTCGATGTCGTTGCCGGCGTGCGGGCGCAGGCGGGGGAAGGAAATGCTGTAGCGCGTCTTCCAATACGTGCGTTCGAGGTAGCGCAGGTGCAGTCCGAGGAACCACGCCTCGGCGCGCCAGTCGGCGAGTCCGTAGAGGGCGCCGAGGCCGATTTTTTTGAGGCCGGCCTGGCCGAGGCGGTCAGGGGTTTCGAGGCGGTTGACCATGTGGGCCTTCGGGCCCTTCAGGTGATGTTTCTCGTAGGTGGCGCGGTCGTAGGTCTCCTGGAAGACGATGACGGAGCTGAGGCCGTCCTGCGCGAGCGAGGCGTAGTCGTCCATCGACATGGGCTGCACTTCCATCGAGATGCTGGAGAAGTGCGGGCGGAGGAGCTTGATGGCGTTGGAAAAATAGGCGCGGCCGATGTGGTTGCTTTCACCGGTGACGAAGAGCACATGGTCGATGCCCATGGCTTTGAGCACGGCGGTGTCGGCGAGGATTTCGGCGTCGTTGAGGATCTTGCGGGGAATGCGGTTCTGCGCGCTGAAGCCGCAGTAGGTGCAGACGTTGACGCAGGTGTTGGTGAGATAAAAGGGCGCGAAGAGCTGGATGGTGCGGCCGACGCGGGCGAGGGTGATGCGGTGGCTGAGCGCGGCCATGTCCTCAAGGAACGGGGCGGCGGCGGGCGAGAGGAGGGCGGCGAGGTCGTCGAGATTGAGGCCGCGGCCCTGCTTGGCCAGGGCGACGCGCACGTCGGCGGCGGTGCGCGTGGCGATCTTCGCGGCGGTGGCGGCGAAGTCGTGCTGTTTCCAGGTGTCGGTGAAGGTGGTGCTCATGGCGGGATCAAACGGCCGACAGGAAGGCGGTGAGCGGCGAGGTGGCGCTCGCTTGCGGGGCGTGGCCGGCGGAGCGGGAGGCGAGGCCGGCTTCGTAGGCGAGGCGGCCGGCTTCGACGGCGAGTTTGAAGGCGAGGCCCATCGCGACGGGATCGGCGGCGGCGGCGATGGCGGTGTTCACGAGGACGGCGTCGGCACCCATTTCGAGGGCGGCGGCGGCGTGCGAGGGGACGCCGAGACCGGCGTCGATGACGACGGGGACGCGGGCTTGGGCGATGATGATTTCGAGGAAGGCGCGGGATTCGAGTCCGCGGTTGCTGCCGATAGGCGCGCCGAGGGGCATGACGGCGGCGGCGCCGGCTTCTTCGAGCTGCTTGCAGAGGACGGGGTCGGCGTGGCAGTAGGGGAGGACGATGAAGCCGCGTTTCACGAGTTCGCGGGTGGCGAGGAGGGTCTCGACCGGGTCGGGCATGAGATACTTGGGGTCGGGGTGGATCTCGAGTTTCAGCCAGTTGGTGTCGAGGGCTTCGCGGGCGAGTTCGGCGGCGAGGATGGCTTCCTTGGCGTCGCGGACGCCGGAGGTGTTGGGAAGAAGCCGGTAGCGGTCGCGGTCAAGGTGGGCGAGGATGTCGTCGGTGGCGCCGTCGGTGCGGACGCGGCGGAGGGCGACGGTGACGAGTTCCGCGCCGGAGGCTTCGATGCTGGCGGCCATCTCGGAGCCGGAGCGGTATTTGCCGGTGCCGAGGAAGAGGCGGGAGCGGAGGGTGACGCCGGCGATGACGAGGGGGGAGGTTTTCATACGGAGACGGAAGTTAACCACTGATGGGCACTGATGATCACTTATTGGGAGGCGGACCAGGCGGTGACGAAGGCGGCGTGGTTGGCGGCGACTTGGTTGTTGGTGTAAAGGGACGAGGAGACGGCGATGCCGGCGAGGTGGGCGCGGCGGAGGGCGGGGAGGTCGGCGGGTTGGATGCCGCCGATGGCCCACGCGGGGAGGCCGTTGAGGAGAGGGAGGAGGGCGGCGATGCCTTCGAGTCCGAGGACGGGGGCGAGTTTTTGCTTCGTGGCGGTGAAGCGGAACGGGCCGATGCCGACGTAGTCGAGGACGTGGGACGCGGTGGCGCGACGGGCGTCATCGGCGTTGTTGATGGTGCCGCCGAGGATTTTGTCGGGGCTCAGGCGGGCGCGGGCGGCGATCCAGGCTTCGTCGAGGCTGCCGAGGTGGACGCCATCGGCGTCGGAGGCGAGGGCGATGTCCACGCTGTCGTTGATCGTGACAAGCGCCCCGCCCTCGTGGCCGATGGCGACGACCTCGCGGGCGGTGGAGAGCCAGACGTCGGGCGAGGCGTTTTTCATGCGCAGCTGGATCCAGCGCCCACCGGCGGCGACGAGGGCGCGGGCTTGGTCGGTGTGCGAGAGAGGCAGGCCGTCCATCGTGAGGGCCATGACCGGCGGGAAGTGGTCGGGATCAAGGGGCATGTTTATACGTGGGAGCGAGCTTGCTCGCGATGAGCTACGGAATCGCGAGCAAGCTCGCTCCCACAATTTTTCTGAATCGTGAAAAACGCCGCCGTCGGGTCGGCGGCCTGCCAGATCGCGCCGAGGACGGCGATGCCGTCGAAGCCGAGTTCGCGGCAGGCGGGGATGCGCGAGGCGTCGATGCCGCCGAGGGCGATCACTTCGGCGCGGCGAGGGAGGGCGAGGATGGATTTAAGTTTGGCGGGAGCGAGGCGGGCGTCGGGCGCGTGGCCGGGCTTGGAGAACGACGGGAAGATTGGGCTGACGAGCAGGCGGTCGTAAGCGTCGAGGGAAGCGCGGAGCGTGGCGAGGTCGTGGACGGCACGGCTGCGGAATATGCCAGAACCAAAGTAACCTATTAGGTTACTTTGGTCCGGGGGGGGGGCGTGATCGCTGCTGGGGGCGCCGGTTGGCGTGAGTTGAGACGAGGGTGTTCGCGGCGGGCCCAGCGGTCCCGCCTTACCTTCGGAATCGTCGCGGTGGTGGAGGCCGCCGAGGGCAAACTCGGTGGCGAGGTCGTGGTGTGTGTGCAGGACGAGGCGCGGGTGGAACTTCTCAGGCAGGGCGTGGAGCCAGGTGGCGAGTTGGGCGTGGGTCCACGTTGGCTTGCGCAGGTGGTAGCTCGTCAGGCCCGCGGCGAAGAGGTCCGCGAGCGTGACATGCTCGCGGGGGTCTTCGGCTTCGGGGGAGAGGACGATCAGGCGGAAGGGTTCGGTGCCGGGCACCGAACAACGCTTAACGTTTAACGCTGAACGCTGAACGCTGAACGAAGAAGTGTTCGATCCGGATAGGGCGGTCATTGAGCGTTAAAAGTTAAGTGTTGAGAGTTAAGCGTTCGGTCGCTGGCGCCGACCGTCAGCCACCTTGGGTGGCTTGGATGACGAGGATGCGTTCGCCGTCGGCGAGCGGGCGGACGGGCCACGTGGAGCGCGGGACGACCTCGTCGTTGATGGCGATGGCCACGCCTTTGCGCTCGGCCAGGCCGAGCTCGCGGAGCAAGTCCACGAGCACGGTGCCGGCGGCGAGCGGGCGGGGCTGGTCGTTTACGAAGACGGTCATGGGTGGTCGGAGGAGGTGGTAGCGAGCGTGAGCGAGGGTGGTTTGTCCACTCGCTGGCGCTCGCGGCTACGGGTTACTTTTTTTCTTCGACGTAGATTTCGCCGCCGGTGGCGTGGAACTCGTCGGATTTTTCCTTCATGCCGGCTTCGATGGCCTCGGCGGAGTTGAGGCCGTGTTCGTCGGCATACTTGCGGATGTCGTCGGTGATGCGCATGGAGCAGAACTGCGGGCCGCACATGGAGCAGAAGTGCGCGGTCTTGGCGCCGTCCTGCGGGAGGGTTTCGTCGTGGTATTCGCGGGCGCGCTCGGGGTCGAGGGAGAGGTTGAACTGGTCTTCCCAGCGGAACTCGAAGCGGGCTTTGCTGAGCGCGTTGTCGCGGTATTGGGAGGCGGGGTGGCCTTTGGCGAGATCGGCGGCGTGGGCGGCGATCTTGTAGGTGATGACGCCGGTGCGGACGTCGTCGCGGTTGGGGAGGCCGAGGTGCTCCTTGGGCGTGACGTAGCAGAGCATCGCGGTGCCGTGCCAGCCGATGATGGCGGCGCCGATGCCGCTGGTGATGTGGTCGTAGCCGGGGGCGATGTCGGTCGTGAGCGGCCCGAGCGTGTAGAAGGGCGCCTCGTGGCACCATTCGAGCTGCTTCTCCATGTTCTCGGCGATCATGTGCATGGGGACGTGGCCGGGGCCTTCGTTCATGACCTGGACGCCGCGCTCCCAGGCGCGGGTGGTGAGTTCGCCCTGGGTTTTGAGTTCGCCGAACTGGGCTTCGTCGTTGGCGTCGGCGATGGCGCCGGGGCGGAGGCCGTCACCGATGGAGAACGACACGTCGTAGGCGGCCATGATGTCGCAGATGTCGTCCCAGTGGGTGTAGAGGAAGTTTTCTTTGTGATGGGAGAGGCACCACTTGGCCATGATCGAGCCGCCGCGGGAAACGATGCCGGTCATGCGGCGGGCGGTCAGGGGGATGTAGCGAAGGAGCACGCCGGCATGGATCGTGAAGTAGTCCACGCCTTGCTCGGCTTGTTCGATGAGCGTGTCGCGGAAGATCTCCCAGGTGAGGGCTTCGGGGCGGCCGCCGACTTTTTCGAGGGCTTGGTAAATGGGCACGGTGCCGACGGGGACGGGGCAGTTGCGGAGAATCCACTCGCGGGTCTGGTGGATGTTCTTGCCGGTGGAGAGATCCATGAGGGTGTCGCCGCCCCATTTGACGGACCAGCGCATCTTCTCGACTTCCTCGTCGATGGAGGAGGCGACGGCGGAGTTGCCGATGTTGGTGTTGATTTTGACGAGGAAGTTGCGGCCGATGATCATCGGCTCGAGCTCGGGGTGGTTGATGTTCGCGGGGATGATGGCGCGGCCGCGGGCGATCTCGGAGCGGACGAACTCGGGGGTGATTTCCTTGGGGATGGCGGCGCCGAAGGACTGGCCGCCGTGCTGGCGCCAGAGGGAGTTGCGCGGACCCTGCTCGGTCATTTCGAGGAGTTCGCGTTCGCGCTGGAGCTTGGTGTTTTCGCGGATGGCGATGTATTCCATCTCGGGTGTGATGATGCCGGCGCGGGCATACTGGAGCTGGGTGACGATCTTGCCGGGCTTGGCGCGGAGGACGCGGCGCTGGCTGCGGTCGAAGAAGCGGATGGGGTTGCGGCGGCCTTCGGCCTCGGCCTGGGCGCGGTGGGCTTCGGAGAGGTAGCCGTCGTCAATGGGCTTGATCTCGCGGCCGGCGACTTCCTCGACGTCGCCGCGTTCGCGAATCCACGCGTCGCGGATGGGCGTGAGGCCTTTGGCGGAGTCGGCGTGGAACCCGGAATCGCCCCATTCGCCGGCGGTGTCGTAAACGCGGACGGGTTCGTTGGGGACCTCGGTGCCGTTGGGGAGCTTGGTGGGCGAGAGGGTGATCTCGCGCATGGGCACGCGGATGTCGGGGCGGCTGCCGGTGATGTAGACGCGGCGGGAGGCGGGGAAAACCGTGTGGGCGGTGGCGGGCGTGTCGGTGGACGAGGAGGACATGTGGGAGGGAGCTTGTGGATTCGCAGCCGGCCACGCCGGAAGAAATCAGCTCCCGTCGCTCGCGCGCCGGGCCCGTTTTCCCTTCGACGGTGCTAACCGCATCAGGTTCGAAGACTTCAGGAACGGATCGTGTTCCCATCTCAGCCCGACGCCTCGGGTTCGCCTAAACAAATGAGCCGCCACGCTCGTGCGGAGCGGCGGTTTTTTCAACGCTATTTTCCCGTCTGGCTTAAACCTTGCGCCGGACCGACTAGGACGAGACTTCCGCGTCCAGTTCGAGTTCGAAGAGGAGATCGTCGCGGCAGATGTCGCAGTGGAGGTTGATGCACGGCGGGGTTTCCCAGTCGTGTTCGTCGCACCAGTGTTCGAAGGCGGGCACGAAGTCGGGAGATTTGAAGTAGGCGATGGCGCGGGTGGTGTCGTTCCAACCGAGTCCGCGTGATTTCAGGATGGCACCGACCACGCTCATGGTGAGCCCGACCTGATGGTGGATGTCGTTTTTCCAGACCGTGGTGCCGCCGGGCTCGATGCTCGCCGTGCCGGAGATGAGGACGCGGCGCGTTGTGCCCAAGTCGATTTCGACGGCGCGGCTGAAGGCGCTGCCGTAGGCGGGCGCGGGGCATTGCAAGGGGGAGCCGATCTCGTGCGCGTTGCACCCTGCGTTGATTGGGCGGACGGCGAGGCCCGCGAGGACGAGCGCGGCGCCGACGGGGTTGGCCGCGGAGATGCCGGTGCTCGCCGGCAGCGAGCCGGTGCGAAAAGCGACGGTGCGGTAGCGGGCGGAACGGGCGCGGTTGAACTCGTCATACCATTTGAGCAACTCGTGGTTGTAGCACCAGGTGCGAACCAAGTCGCCGAGCGCGAAGCCGGCGGCGTTGAGCGCGCGTTCCAGCGCGTCGAAGGCCTGGGTCGTTTGCAAACCGGGCTCGGCGGACGTGTCGTCGGGGAGAGCGCCGCCCACCCAGCAAAGTTCCGCGCCGCCGATGGTGTAGCGCGACGCCATCACGCGGCCGTTCACGGTGATCGGTTCAACCGGGCCTCCGGCGAGCGCGAAGGCCTGCACGCCGGCGAGCGCGGCGCCGTGGCAGCTCGCGCCTTCCACCCAGAGCACGGGCCAGGCGGGGGCGCCCAAGGCATCCTGCATGGCCGCTTCAATGAGGCGGCGCGAGGTGATCGAGCCGAAGACCATCAGGCCGATGATGCCGGCGTGTTCTTCGCGCAGGCGGGCCGCGAGCCGGTGCAGGGGCTGCGAAGGTTGTTCGCCGGGCAAGGCGGATTCGGTGAAGGTGAGTTCACGCGCGACGCCGGAAGCGGCGGCTTTTTTGGGCGCTCGAGGCACGGACAGGGCAGGTGCGGAAAGCATGACGGGGTAGGGGGCTACGCGTGTGCGTAAAATAGGGATCGGGGAAAGCAATGAACTGACGCCGGAACATACAGAGAGGGTTACGGACGGGGCAGACCTTCCGGCGTGGATCGCGGGATAGAACAAGATCCTATCGGCCTGATTAGCGCGGCTTGAATGCGGCACAGAGGTGTAGTCGTCGCGAGGGTTGGGCGTCATGTTGGCAACCACCCCATGCTCCGCCGCCGCCCGCTTTTGCGCAGTTCGATTTTTACGTCCGTGCTCCTTGTGTGCACGGCGGTCGGTGCCGCGCCAACCGCCCCCGCCCTTGACGGGCGGGGCGCGGATGCGGCGGTGTTCGAGGCTCCGGGCGAACCGGTGCCGGAGACGGCGCTGGACAAACTTGTGCGGGCGCGTCTGCGGGAGCTGAAGATCACGCCGGCGCCCCTGTGTTCGGACGCGGTGTTTTTGCGGCGCGCCTATCTGGACGTGACCGGCACGCTGCCGACCGTGGCGGAGGCGCGCGAGTTTCTCGACGACCGCCAGCCCGGCAAACGTCAGCGGCTGACAAACCGGCTGCTGGAGCGCCCGGAGTATGCCGCCTATCAGGCCATGCGGTGGAGCGACCTGCTGCGGGTGAAGGCCGAGTTTCCAATCAATCTCTGGCCCAACGCCGCGCAGGCCTACCACCGCTGGATCGTGCAGGCGATGCGCGAGAACCGGCCCGCCGACGTGTTTGCGCGCGAACTGCTGACGGCCAGCGGCAGCAACTTCCGCAGCGGTCCGCCGAATTTTTACCGCGCGGTGCAAAGCCGCGAGCCCGAGGTGCTGGCGCGGGTGGTGGCGCTGACGTTCTTTGGCATGCGCTCCGAACTCTGGCCAACCGCGCGGCAGGCGGGACTAGCGGGCTTCTTCACGTCGATCCGCTACAAGCAGACGGGCGAGTGGAAGGAGGAGATTGTTTTTTTTGATCCGGTCGCTCCGGCCGATCCGGCGCGCCTGCCGGTTTTCCCCGACGGCACGCCCGCGAAGATCGCACCGGGGCAGGATCCGCGCGAGGTGCTGGCGGACTGGATGCTCCAGTCTAAACACCCGTGGCTCGCCCGCTCGCTCGCCAACCGCGCGTGGGGCTGGCTGCTCGGCCGCGGCATCGTGAACGAACCCGACGATTTCCGGGCGGACAACCCGCCTTCGAATCCCGCGCTGCTCGCCTATCTCGAACGCGAGTTCATCTCGTCACGCTACGACATGAAGCAGCTGTTCCGGTTGATTCTGAATTCGCAGACCTACCAGCGGTCGTCGTTGCCGGCGGACGCCGGCCCCGCGGCGGCGGCGAACTTCGCCTTTTATCCCGTGCGGAGGCTTGAGGCGGAGGTGCTGGCCGACGCGCTCAACCAGATCACCGGAGGCACGGATTCCTACGTGAGCGCGATCCCGGAGCCGTTCACCTTCATCCCGGCCGACGTCCGGGCGATCGCGTTGCCCGACGGCAGCATCTCGGGGGCTTTTCTGGAAAAGTTCGAACGCTCGTCTCGCGACACCGGCCTCGCCGCCGAACGGGACAACACCATCAGCGCGGCCCAGCGCATGCATCTCCTCAATTCCAGCCATGTGCTCCGCAAGCTCGAGCAGGGCGGGACGCTTCGCAACCTGCTGAAACCGGGTCCGCAGGAAGGCGAGCCGGTGGTCAACCGGCTTTACCTCGCCGTGCTCTCGCGCCGCCCGACCTCGGCCGAATGGGCGCGCGCCGGAAAGCCCGACACCCCGGCCGGCCGCACGGCGATACAGGATCTCGCCTGGGCGCTGATCAACAGCCCGGAGTTTCTTTACCGCCACTGACCCCCACCTCTCATTCCCATGTTTTCATCCTCTGATTTGAACCGTCGTGTGAACATCCCGGGCGCCGGAGGGATGAGCCGTCGCGAGGCGATCCGGCTCGGCCTGGTCGCGGCGGCGGGAGGTCTGTTGCTGCCGTATATCGGAAGATCCGATACGGTCGTCGCTCCGACCGCGGACGTGCGTCCGCCGCCCTCGCCGCGGGCCAAGGCGGTGATCCAGGTCTGGTTGTGGGGCGGGCCGGCGCATCTCGACACTTTCGATCCCAAGCCGGAGGCGGGGCCCGACTACTGCGGGCCGTTCACGAAGCCGATCGAGACCAACGTGCCGGGCATGCGCATCTGCGAGATGCTGCCGTTGCTGGCGAAGCAGGCGGACAAATACTCGCTGATCCGGAGCCTCACGCACGGCGTCAACGCGCACGAGACGGCGGCCTACATCGTGCAGACGGGGCATCCGGCCGGCGCTCGCGACGTGTATCCGGGAATCGGCGCGGTGGTCTCGCTTTTCAAGGGCTATGGCGCGGGCTACCGCGGCCTGATTCCGCCCTACATCGTGATGAGCCAGCCGCAGGGGCGTTTTTCGGAGTCGGGGTTTCTCGGGCCGCGCTACAAGCCCTTTGCCACGGGAGGAGATCCGGCGGCGGCGCGTTTTTTGGTGGAGGGCATCGTGTCGCCGAGCCTCACCGAGGAGCGGCTGAAGGAGCGTCGCAGGCTGCTCGCGGAGACGGACACGTTCGGGCGGGCGCTTCGCGCACATGATCCGGCGGCGTTGAAAACGTTCGACCGCGCCGGAGACGAGGCCTACGAGATGATCCTCGGGGACGCGGGCAAGGTGTTTGATCTGGCGCAGGAGCCCGACGCCGTCCGCGACCGTTACGGAAGGAACACGCTCGGGCAGGCGTGCCTCGCGGCGCGGCGTCTGGTCGAGCGCGGCGTGCCCTACGTGACGATCAACGCGAACGGCTGGGACACGCACAAGCAGCACTTCCAGACCATGCGACGCAAGCTGCCCGAACTGGACCAGGGCGTGAGCGGATTGCTGGAGGATCTTTCGCAACGCGGGTTGCTCGACTCCACCGTCGTGTGGGTGTGCGGGGAATTCAGCCGCACGCCGAAGGTGCAGAACGAGGCTCCGTGGAACGGCGGCCGCAACCACTACGGAAAGGTCCAGTCGGCTTTGGTTGCGGGAGGCGGTCTGCGCGGCGGGCAGGTCGTGGGGAGCACCGACGCCAAGGGCGAGAACGCGGTGGAGCGCCCGTTGCATCCGGCGGATCTGCTGGAAACGATCTATGGGCAACTCGGGATCGCGGCCGATGCGAAGTTGCCTCATCCGGAGGGGCTCGATGTGCGCGTGCTGCCGGGCAAGACGGAGCTGCCGCAGCGAACGGGGGCGATCCGCGAACTGATTTAACCCAACCCATGCGTGTTTACCCTTGGATGGTTTCTTTGGCGCTGTCGGTCGCGGGGCCGGCGGCGATGGCTCAGGTGGGCTATGTGTATCCGGCGGGCTGCCAGCAGGGGGCGACGGTCACGGTCATCCTTGGCGGGCGCGGACTGCTGGACCTGGAGCAGGTGGCGTTTTCCGGCACGGGGCTTTCCGCGCGGATTCTCGGTTATGAAAAACCGATGTCGCCCGAAGAACGGATGAAGTTGCAGGACGAACTGGCCGAGTTGAGGAAACCCGGGGCTCCGTCGGCGCCCGAGCGCATCGCGGAGCTGAGAAAGCGGCTCGACATGGTTCAGCGCAACGCCGTCACGCCCGCGCTTCAGGAAACGGTGACCTTGGAGGTGAGCGCCACGGCGGACGCGCCCATCGGGGCGCGCGATCTGCGAATTCTTGGCAGGGGAGGTCTGAGTCTGCCGCTGGTATTTATGGTGGGCGACCAGCCGGAGGCGTCTTTTCCGGCGGTGACGGCCATCACGCCGCGTCCTCCCGCGGGTTCCGCACGCGCCGTGGCCGCGGAGTCGGCCGGTGTGCTTGCGGTGACGCCGCCGGTGGTGGTCAACGGACAGATTTTGCCGGGCGAGTCCGACCGTATCCGCTTTGCAGGAAAAAAGGGGCAGCGGCTGATCGTGGCGGTGCATGCGCGCGCCTTGATTCCGTATCTGGCGGACGCCGTGCCGGGGTGGTTTCAGTCCACCGTGTCGCTGCTGGATGCGCAGGGAAAGGAGCTCTCGTATGCGGACGACTTTCGCTACAAGGCCGATCCGGTGCTGGCGTATCAGCTGCCGGCGGACGGCGACTACACGCTGGTGGTGAGGGACACGCTTTATCGGGGCAGGGAGGATTTTGTCTACCGGGTGGCGATCGGGGAGCTGCCGTTTGTTTCGGGGATGTTTCCGCTCGGCGGCGCGCCGGGGAAGGAAATGGATTTTGCCATGAACGGCTGGAATCTGCCCGCGCTGGTGCGTCACGTGCGGTTGCCGGACGAACGCGGGGTGCATCCGCTCGACCTGCCTCGGTGCGTCGCGGCGACGGGCACGGTCGAGGTCGCCGTGGACGATCTGCCCGAGTGCGGCGAAACCGCGTCGAACGACACGACCGGCAAGGCGCAGGAAATTTCATCGCCGGCGGTCGTGAACGGACGGATCGAGAAGGCGGGCGACGAGGATTGGTTTCAATTCAAGGCGGCGGCGGGCGCGCCGCTCGTGGTGGAGGTGGTGGCGCGGCGCCTGCGGTCCCCGCTGGACGGCACGCTGCAGGTTTTCGGGCCCGCCGGCGGTGCGGTGCTGGCGGCGAACGACGACGACGACGACAAGGCGGACGGGCTTTCGACCCATCATGCGGACCCGAGACTGACCTTCACGCCGTCGGCCGACGGGATTTACCGGGTGCGGCTGGCCGACGCCCAGCGTCGGGGAGGCATTGACTACGCCTACCGGTTGCGGGTGAGCGCGCCGCGTCCGGACTTCGCGTTGCGGGTGGTGCCGTCGAGCGTGAACCTGCGCGCGGGCGGGAGCGCGAAGGTGACGGTGTTTGCGCTGCGCCGCGACGGATTTGCGGGCAAGATCGCGCTGGCGTTGCGCGATTCGCCGGGCGGCTTCCGGCTCGGCGCGGGCGAGATTCCGGCGGGGGCGGACAAGGTGGAGCTCACCCTGAATGCGTCCCGCGAAGTGCCGGCCGGCGTGGTCGCGTTGGCGATCAAGGGTTCGGCGGAGATCGGCGGAACCGGCGTGAGCCACGGCGCGGTGCCGGCGGACGACCGGATGCAGGCGTTTTTTTACCGGCATCTGGTGCCGGCGCGGCAATGGCTCGTGTCGGTGCGAAAGGGAGGAAAGTAGGGCGTTTTACTGAGCCTTGCATAATAGAGTGACGATTTCCAGGTAGGGCGGGACCGCTGGGCCCGCCGCGATTTACCACTGGGCACCGCGCAACGGACGGCCCAGCGGTCCGTCCCTACCTGTTACCCTATTACGCTAGAGTCAGTAAGTTAACATGCCCCGGAGCGTGCTTCAGGGTAGTGGACTGCGGCGGTGCTCTTCTCGGTGTAGCGGCGAGCACCAGCGAGCCGACGAACCTCCACTCGCTGGCGCTCGCGGCTACAATTCCAAGCCGAAGCATATTGGCCCCATTGGGAATAAAACTGTCGCCGACCCCGGTCAGATGCCATGTCCAAGGCACCGGGGTCAGCGACCCCGGCTACAACCGGGACGGATCATCGGGAAATGGTTCGGGGTTGAGCGCGGCGGGGCGCTTGGCGACAGTGGCGCATGATTTCGCTTCACGAAGGCAAGGGCTCGCGCCCGAAAAAACCGGCGGCACAGGCGATGGTCCTGGGTCTTTCGGTGGCCGGTTGCACGCCGCGTATCTGGCGGCAGATGATCGTGAAGGAGTCTATGTGGCTCGCGCGGCTGCACGACTCCATCCAGGTCGCCTTCGACTGGTTCGACTACCAGACGCATGTGTTCACGCTGGAGGATCTGCGGCTGGGGAATCCGGCGAAGCGCGACGGGCACCTCGTCGAGGACGACCGCGACACCACGCTGGCGGACCTCGACCTCGCGCATCGGGCGGGGATGGTTTACGACTATCATTTCGGCGAGGGCTGGCGCGTGGATATCCGCGTCGAGAAACTCGTGCCGGTGCAAAAGGGCATGGTTTATCCTCATTGCGTCGCCGGCGAGCGGGCGGGCCCGCCGGAGGATTGCGGCGGGATCGAGGCGTATCACGACATGCTCGCCTGCATCAAGGAGCCGGGCACGGAGCTGGGGCGCGAGTGGCTGGAGTGGCTGGGGCCGCAGTATGACGCCGAGCGGTGCGATGTGGCGGCGATCAACAAGGCGCTGCGGAAATTTGGCAAGTGACGGAGCGCGAGCAAGCTCGCGGCCTACGGGACGGGTAGTTTGGGCGGCGGGGTTGACGTGGCGGCGGAAATGGCGTTCTTGGGGCCTGTTCTTTGTCACGTTCGTGGTCAGCAGGGAGGAGCGGGCATTCGTGTTTCGCTTCTCCAACTGACCATGAACAAGACCAACCGCACGATCACGGTCGCGCATCCGCTGAGTGTCCTCGGGGCATTCGTCTTCCGGGCCTTCTCCACGAAGGTCGCAGGCGGGACGGATTCACCGGTCAAGGGCGGTCACGGGGCGTATCGTGAAGCATCGACGGCCGCACAGGCCGCCCGCCTCTCGCAGGCGTTCGGTCACGGGTGGTCGTCCAACCCGCGCACTTCGGCCTCACGGTTGAAGGTCGCGGCATAAACGCAGTAAACAACGCCGCCCGGGAGCACAGGCTCCCGGGCGGTTTTTCTTTTGGCGGGGATCGTTGTAGTAGGCCAGACCGGCGGTCTGAGCCTCTGAAAAAGCCCGACCAGCGGTCGGGCCTACATCAGGCTCAAGTCCAAATCCAACTAGAAGCTGGCGCTGAGGGTCGCGCCCACGCCGGCGTTGGCGGCGTTGTAGGTGTAGAGCTCGCTGGTGGAGTTGCGCCAGTCGAAGCTGGTGAACACCCGGGCCGAGGCCCAGCGGTTGAAGCTGTAGTTGACGCTGGCGCCGACCGAGCAGGTGGTGTCGCGGCGGCCCATGCTGACCGGGCCGAATTCCTCGTAGTCGCGGTAGATGGAACGGGTCACGCTGACGTAGGGCCCGAGGGTCCATTTGCCGTGGATGTAGTAGTAGCCGGCGTTGGCGAAGAAATCATACTTGTCGTTGCGATGCTCGCTGACGGTGGGGGTGCTGGCGGTGCCGGCGTCGGTGAAACAATAATCAACGCCGACGGTCATCGAGAGGACCTGGTTGGCGCCGAGGCTCACGAGTTTTTTGAGGGAGAGCGACGGGGTGTTGGAGCGGTAGATGAGGTGGTAGTCGGGCGTGCCGTTGAGGCGGTAGATGGAGCTGGTGGTGAAGCCCAGGTTGGCCTCCCAGTTTGTCCCGAAGCGGAAGCTCAGGTTGAACGGCATGCTGTAGGAATCGAAGTCGAGGCTCTTGCGGACGGAGTCGTCGGTGCCGATGCCGTGGTTGTAGCGCTGGTAGGTGAAGCCGAGGGACGGGGTGAGCAGGCCGTTGGCGACCGCCATGGACGGGGTTTGGGCGACGATGGAAGCCGTGTTGGCGAGGATCATGGCCTCGACCGGGTCGCTGGCCGTGAGATAGACGTTGGTGGTGTAATACACCTGGGCGTCGTAGGCCACGGTGAACTTGACGGGGAAGTCGCGGCGCTGGGCGACGCGCTGGGTGCCGGCGTCCTGGTCGCCGCCCTGCGCGGCGGCGGGGCCGTTGGTGGAGTTGGGGGCCGCCGGGGCCTGGGGCAGCGCGGCGCGGTCAATGATGGATTCGTTGGTCTGGGCGTGGACGGAACAGGCCACGAGCAGCAGGGCGGGCAAGAGGATGCGTTTCATGCGGTCGGTCGTGAGGGGATTGTCAGTTGAGAACGGGCGTCGAAGGCGGCGGGTTGGTGAACGGCGTCTTGGGATTGGCCAGGGTGCCGATGTGGACGTCGGCTCCGTGAGCGTCGAACTCCGAGGTGTTGGTGATCGGGTTGCCGCCGTAGCTGACGCCGCCGATGAAGTTGACGCGACCGTAGGCGGATGAGCCGAAGTGGGGGTATTTGCCGGAGCCATCGGTGCCATTGGAGGTGCCGCCGAGCTTCGAATTCAGGTAAACGCCCGCGCCGCCGGGGAAGTTGATGTTGGTGAGGTTGATGGTGGCGGCCTCCATGGTGATGGTGCGGACGCCGGACGAGAAGGTGGTCGAGGTGAGATCAATGAGGTTGCTGGCGCGCAGGGCGAGGTTGCCTTGGTAGGCCGTGGTGAAGGTCACGCCTTCATCGTAGGTGTTGTCGATCACGAGATACTTGGTCGCGCCGACGTAGAGGTCGCCGGCGGCCTCGAAGGAGACGTTATAGAGCGTGGTCTGGGTCTCGCCGTAGGGGAAGAAGTAGCTGCGGTCCTTGATTTCCTCGGAGTTGCCGAAGTGGGTGTAGTAGACGCTGTTTTCATCGAGCTTTTCGGTCTGGGCCCGGAGGGTGCCGGACAGTTCGGAGTAGGCGGTGAGGAGGCGGCCGAGTCCGGTGTGGTCGGCGGGATCGGAACCGAGGAAGGCGATGTTGTCTTCGCCCACGATGCCGAGTTCGCGGAGGGTGGACTTCTGGGTGTTGCCCAGCCCGGTGTTATAAAAATCGAGGAAGGTCGTCAGGCTTGGGAGAGAAGTGGCGACGGTGGTGTCCTCCGCGGAGTCGCCCAAGTGGGCCACTTCGAAAATGGCGCGGCCTGCATCGAGATCGAGCAAGGCGCCATATTGATCCTCGGTCAGGCCGTCGAGGAGGGCGTTGATCAGGACGAGCGACCGGTAGGAGGGAGACATCGGGCCGTCGGATAGCGTGGGAATGATCGAGGGCGGGCCCACGGGGCTGTTGCCGACGAAGAGCTGGAAGAAGGAATAGTGGTTTGCTTCGGAGGCGAGGTAGTCGCGGGTGCGTGTATTCAGGTCCTTGTAGGCCGTGATCGCGCTCGTGAGCAGCCCGGAGTTGAAGGCGCCGTAGGAGAAGAACTCGATGCCGGACGGATCTTGAAAGACGCTCATGTCGCGCAGGGTTTCCCGGTCGGCGTCGGTGGGGAGGCTGGTGTAGAAGGCGAGGATTTCCGCGACGCGCTCGCCAGAGGTGAAGGACGTGTCACCCGCGTAGCCGAGGATATCGTTGGGCGGGGAAACAAGCAGCATGGTGCCAACGCCGAGTTCGCGGATAGCCTTCTGCTGGTCGGCGGGGAGAGCTTTGAAATAGGCGACCGCCTCCGCGAAGCGGGATGCGAGGGCCTCCGGGGAGATCTCATTTTTGAAGTAGAGCTCGAGGATGTTTCCGTTGGCGCTCATCTGGCGCAGGGTGGTGACGTCATCACCCAATGCGGTGCCCACGGCGGTCAGGAGCGCGCCGACCGGCTGATAGTTGTTCTCGCCCTCCAGAACCTCTTGGAAGCCGATATTGAAGTCCTTGAGCGCGGTGAGTTGAGCGGGGGTATACGCGCTGATGATGTCCAAGGCCGCGGTCAGGCTGTAGGTGGTGGGATTGTTGGCGACGCCGTCGAGGTATTTGCCCCAGCCGGCGCTTTGCAGGGCGTCGCGTTGAGGCTGATCGAGGGCGTTGAACGTATCGAGAAGCGCGGAGAGGTAGCCGGCGCTGCGGTCCATGACGATCTGGCCGGCGCCGAGGGAGACAAGGTCGCGTTTTTGACCGGAGGTGAGGGCGCCTTCGTCGGTGCTGTTCCACATGGCGGCGGTGCGGCTGAAGGCGGCGACGCTCCATTCGGTCGGTCCGGGCGCGCTGTCGAGGAAGGGAAGGAGGTTCCCGCCATTGACACCGCGGGGGACGGAGGCCGGCATGACTGCGTTGTATCCGGCCAGTTCCAAGAAGAGCTCGTAACCGGTTGGATCGGTGTTCTTGAGGGTGACGAGGGCGGCGAGGTTGCGGACGATGTCGGCGTTGGCGAGGGTCAGGCCGGTGTCGGTATCCGGAGTCAGGACGGCCACGGTGATGGCGTGGTCGGCGAGTTTCAGGATGACTGCCTTGGCCTCGGGGGAGAGGCTTCTGAAGACCTCTTGCTGCTCGGAGGTGAGATCGGGAGGGAGGACTTCCGTGTCGACCGTGTCGGGATTGAGAACGTCGTCCGGGGGCAGTTCTGTATCCATAATCGGGTCCGGGTCGGTCACCTTTGGAGCGGGCGGATTGTCGATGAGGGTTTGGACGCGCTGTTTCAGGTCGTCTGGGATTTTGATGCCGAGGCTTTCGGCGGTGGCGAGGGCGTTGGCGAGGGCGTCGCCCTGAAGCTCGACACCCTGTTCGACGGCGTCGGCGAGGGCCTGGAGGGTCGCGGTCATTGAGGCTTCGGCGAGGGCCTGGTCTTCGGCGGAGAGATCGCTGGACTTGCCGCCGTTGGCGGTTCCGCCGCCGGGCTGGGTGATGGAAACCTGGCCCATGGTCAGGGAAACGGTGCGGCCGTCGGCGAGGTTGAGGGTGATGGTGCCGTGCGAGACGATGATGGTCTGGATGCCGGCGTCGTTGAGGCCGACGGTGAAGGTGGTGCCGCGCGCGCCGGCCAAGCCGCGCGGGGTGCGGATGCTGTAGTCGAAGGTCGCGCCGGGTTGTTTTTGAAGATCGGAGACGACGGAGCCGACCTTGAGGTCGATCACGGCCTGATGTTTCACCTCGGTGGGGGAGGTTTGGGAATCGGAGGCGCTCTCAAGGACGATGACGGTGTTGGGGGCGATGATGGACTTCACGCCGGGCATGGGAGTGAGGACGACGCGGCCGTCGGCGCCGGTGGATATGCGCGTGCCGACGATGACGGACTCGCCCTTCATCACGGGATGCGGGGCGGCTTCGTCGGGACGTTGAAGCTCGGCTTGGCCGCTGACGAAGATGACGCGGACGGTTTGCGCGGGCAGGTTGACTGCCAGAAGAAGCGCGAGGCTAACGGTGTAGAAAAAGGTGTTAAGTCTCATAAATCCTAGTATCTAATTCACTGAATTAGAACTTTAACACAAGTGGTTTTCTTCCCTTGAGCCAATCCCTCGCAAAGTATTTAACAAAATTATCCCCGGCTTGGTGCTGGAGGCTGGGGGTGACCCTATTGCTGGGGGTGGTTTTGGGCTGGTCGTGGGATTGGCTGCCCTTGCGCCGGTTGGAGTGGTTGACGGAGGATATGCGCCTGCAACTGCGAGCGAAGTGGGATGTGCCGCCGCCGACGGGGAAAGTGATGTTGTTGGCGGTGGACGAGCAGTCGCTGGCGGATCTTGAAAAGTGGCCTTTTCCCCGGTCCATTCACGGTCAGTTGATGGAATGGTTGGGCAAGTCGCCGGAAGTGCGTCCGGCCGTTTTGGGGTGGGACTTCGTTTTCACGGACGAAGATTATGATCCCCGTGTGGACCAGATGTTTGCGGCGCCGCTGGCAACGGCCGGGTATCCCATCGTAATGGGGGCGATTTATAATCCGGCGGCGACAGGCATATGGTCGCAGGGCAAGCCGGTTCCGCGCCTCGGACTTACGAAACCGCTGGCGGTGCCGGCAGATATAAGGAACCGGTTGCCCGACGGACGGGGCATTCAGGTGCCGATCACTCCGCTGTTGGACGTGACGCATTTTGCCGTGCTCGATGCCGATGCGGACCGCGATGGCGTTATACGCACGTTTCCGTTGATCGTGAGAGTCGGGGATCGGGTTTTCACGAGCCTTGTTCTGGAGACATTGCTGTCTTACTGGAAAATCGACGAGGCCGACATCGAGGTGAAACTGGGAGATGCGTTGATCTTGCATGGCCGTGATGGCGACAGGCGGGTGCCGATTGATGAGCGCGGCTTTTATCGTCTCAATTACCGTTACGAGATGAAGGAGCGGGCATTTCCCGTCGGCATCGAAACACTTTCCTATTCGAAGCTCCACGCGGCGTTGCTGCCATGGGCCCTTTTCGGGGACGCGATGCCGGTGGTGCCGGTGACGGGCAAGATTCTGATCGTGGGAGAGACCGCCTCCGGGTTGACCGACATCGGGACCAGCCCGATCAACAAGGGAAGCCCGAAGGTGTTGGTTCATATCAACGCGCTCGAAAACATGCTGAGCAACGATTACCTGCGCCCCGTATCGCGTTGGCCGGGGTTGTGTCTCCTGCTGGCGCTCGGCCTGGGCGCGGCCTGGGTGCTTGATCGAAGCCAATTTCGCTTTTACTGGGTGCTCGTGCCCGTCCTGGCGCTGGCGGCTGCGGCGGGCACTTCGATCGCGTTGATCGCCGGCAATTTCATGATTCCTCTGTCGGTGCCGCTGGTGGCCTTCGGTCTGCAGCAGATGTTTGTGGCCGCGCAAAAGATCCGCGAGGAGCAGGCGCAGCGGGAGCGCATCCGGCGCATGTTCGGCTCCTATGTGTCGCCCGAACTCGTGAGGCGCATGGTCGAGGCGCGGGCCGAGCCGCAGCTCGGCGGACACGAAGACGAGATCACGGCGTTCTTCAGCGACATCCAGGGGTTCTCGTCGTTTTCCGAGGTTCTGACGCCCGTCGATCTCGTGGAGCTGCTCAACGAATACCTCGGCGCGATGACGGACATCCTCCAGGAGAACGGCGGGGCGCTCGACAAATACATCGGCGACGCGATCGTCGCGATGTTCGGCGGCCTCGTGCCGCTCGCCGACCACGCGCGCAAGGCCTGCGAGACGGCGGCGCGCATGCAGCTGCGGCAGGCCGAGCTGCGCGCGCACTGGAAGTCCCAGGGCGACCGCTGGCCGCCGCTCGTCCACGCCATGCGCACGCGCATCGGCCTCAATTCCGGCCCCGTGGTCGTGGGCAACATGGGCTCCAAGCATCGCTTCAACTACACCATGATGGGCGACGTGGTGAACCTCGCCGCGCGCTGCGAAAGCGGCGCGAAATCCTTCGGCGTCTACACGCTCGTGACCGAGGAGACGGTGAAGCTCGCGAAGAAGGCGGGCTGCGCATGCGTGTTCCGTTCGCTGGACCGGATCGTGGTCAAGGGAAAGACGCTGCCAGTGGAGGTCTACGAGCTCGCCGCGCTTTCTCCGGAGCATCTGCCGGAGGGTGGAGCGCGCTGCATGGAGCTTTTCGCCGAGGGACGCGCGCACTATTTGAAACAGGACTGGGCGGAGGCGATCCGTTGTTTCGAGGAGGCCGCGCCGCTGGAGCCGTTGCAGCCGGGGCGTGACGACGGCGTGGAAAACACCCCGTCGCTGCTGATGAAGGCGCGTGCCGAAAAACTGCGCGAGCATCCGCCGGGCGCGGGTTGGGACGGCGTTTACAAGATGACTTCCAAATGAAGCCAACCACGCACGGCGTTGAGGTGTTAGGTAGGGCGGGACCGCTGGGCCCGCCGCGAGGCGAAGCGGACGGCCCAGCGGTCCGTCCCTACCTTACCGGGCGTGCGCATGCCCATATGCTGGGCGTGGCGCTGGCGTTTTTTTTCGCGGGGTTTGCCGTGCACGCGGCGGAAACGCCGACGCTTACGTTCACGAACGGGCAGGTTCTGCTGCGCGAGGCGGACGGGAAGAAGATCAAATTCGCCAGGAAGGACATGGCGGTCGCGGAGGGCGTGACCGTGGTCACCGGCGAGAATGCGCAGGCGGAGGTGAGGGCGTCGGGCGGCCTGTGGCGGTTGGGACGCCGGGCGGTGTTTTCACCGGGTGCGACCGGCGGAGGGCGTTTGCTCGCGGGCACGGTGCTGGTGCGCGTGCCGTCGGATCAGACCTGGCGCGTGGAAAGCAGCCGCGGGCTGGTTTCGCTGGGGGAGGGGACGTGGATTTTGCAGGCGGTGGACAACGAGGGCTTGAAGCTCATCTGCCTCGACGGACCGGCGGTTGCGGTCGCGCTCGGAGAGATGAAGGCACCGGCGTCCGAGCCGTTGCGGAAAATAAAACTTCGTCCGGGCGAGCTGGTTTTTCTGCTGCCACAGGGGAAGGTGTTCGGACCGGTGGTGACGATTTTTCTTCAGGAGCTGTTGGCGACCAGCCGGCTGGTGGGCGGGTTTCCGGAAGATCTGCAGGATGCGGTCCGCCTGAAAAATCTGGGCATCGCGCAAAGCGAGCAGCTCAAGGGCGTGACCAACGCGCTCGTCGCCGGAGCCAAGGACGAGAAGGGATTTCAGGTCGTCGTGCCGAAGGCGGCACCGGCGAAGGAAAAGCCGCAGCCGTGAGGGCGAGGGGGGATTTATTCGCCATGGGTCCAATGCCCGGAGCGTGCTCCGGTTTGGATTGATGTAGGAGACAGGCTTTACGCCGCGATTTTGAAGATGAACCCCAAAGTAACCTATTAGGTTACTTTGGGGTTCGTATTTTCGGGATGCGTTGCGCGCGTCATCGCGGCGTAAAGCCGCTTCTACATTTTTCGGACGTCTGCACCGTCCGCCTGGCAGAACGCGCTCGGAGATCGCGTTCCACCTCAATGCCTAAACGCGGTCGCCGACGGCGCGTTAGGGATAACGCGCCCTACCTCGGGGCGATGGCGGGGACGGTGCCGGCCTTGATGAGCACCATGTCGTCGGGGTTGAGGTGCTTCTTGATGGCGGCGTTGACCTGGTCGAGCGTCACGGCGTCGATTTTTTTCGGATACTCGTCGAGCCAGGCGAGATCGAAGCCGCGGTTCACGGTGACGAGAATCATGCCGGCGATGCCGTCGGTCGTGGCGAGGCCGACCTTGTAGCTGCCGGTGAGGTTGGTCTTGGTGCGTTCGAGCTCGGCGACGGTCACGCCGTCGTCATGCCATTTTTTCAATTCGCGGCGGGTGGAGGCGAGGCCTTTTTCGAGGAGGGCGGGGGCGAAGCTGGCGTTGATGCGCCAGTCGCCCTCGGTGAACGAATCGTTGCCCACGCGGGAGCCGATGCCGTAGGTGAGGCCTTCCTTGTCGCGCACGGTGGCCATGAGGCGTCCGGTGAAACCGCTGCCGAGAATCGTGGTGGCGACGCGCAACGGGATCGCGTCGGCGTCGGTGTATTTGAGGCCGCTGGCCTGGCCGAGGATCACGCTGACGTTGGGTTTCTCCGGCATGAAGACGCTCTGGTCGCGGTCGGCGTCGGGCGGCGCGGGCTTGGGGTAGACGGGCATGGCGACGCCGCCGGTCCAGCCGGCGAAGGCCTTGGCGATCTCGGTTTGCAGGCCCGGGACATCGATGTCGCCGACGGCGACGAGGGTGAACGCGGCGGGGCCGTAGTATTTTTTGTGGAAGGCGCGGAGGTCGGCGACGGTGGCGGACTTTACGGCGGCGAGGAAAGCTTCGGTGGGCGGCGAGTAGTTGGGGTTATCGGGCGTGTAGATGGCCTGGGCGAACGCCTGGCCGGCGCGGTAGTTGGTGCTTTCGAGGGCGCGCTGGAGCTGGCCGGCGAGCTGTTGCTTCACCTTGGTGAATTCCTCCTCGGAAAAGGCGGGCGAGCGGAGCTGCTCGGCGAGCAGGCCGATGACCATGGGGAGGTCCTTGCGCAGGCATTTGCCGCTGAATTCCATGAGCGTGCCGCCGACCTCGAACTCGAGTTCGGCACCGACGGAGTCGAGTTTTTGGGCGATGGCGAACTTGTCCTCGGTGGTGGTGCCTTGGTCGAGCATGGCGCCGACGAGGGTGGGGACGGCGAGGTTGCCGGAGCCGGCGAAGCTGTCGCCGGCGGGGAGCGAGCCGCAGAAGGTGACGACGTCCTTCACGCCGGTCTTGTAGGCGATGACGTCTATGCCGCCGATGCGGGTGCGGACGGCGTTTTCGGCGATGCCGGCGTGGAGCGTGGCGGCGAAGAGCAGAACGAAGACGAACGAGAGTAGACGCGGCGTCCCGCCGCGTTGTAGAGAGGAAACGCGGCGGGCCGCCGCGTCTACTTTGGCGGAACGGGGAATGCGGATAACGGATGGCAGAAAAGAAAGGTTCATGGCGTGGGGGCGTCAGGGTTAGCGGCTGATGGGGCCGGTGGCGCCTGCGGGCGAGGGAGGAGGAAGGGGCGTGCCTTCGGGGGGGCGGATCGGGATGAACCAGCCGGTGGTGCTTTGGTCGGCGTCGAAGCAGGTGTTGGCGACGCGCTTCACGTCCTCGGGGGTGACCTTCTTGATGGCTTCGTCGATGGTCGTGTAGAGCGTCCAGTCGCCGGCGGCGATGTATTCGTTGAGGTTGCTGGCGATGGCGAAGGCGCCGTCGCGGGCGTAGGCGGAGGAGGCGAGCATCTGGTTGACGGCGGAGGAGACCTCGGTGGCGGTGACGCCGTCTTTTTTGAGGCGGGCGATTTCGTCGAGCAGGGTCATTTCGACGGCCTCCATTTTTACGCCGGGGGCGAGGTTGGCGTAGATGATCGCGAGGGAAGGATCGTGGAAGAAACCGACGCCGCAGCTCACGTTGGTGGTGAGATTCTGGTCGGTGAGGGCGCGGTAGAGGCGGCTGTTTTTGCCGGAGGTGAGGATGGAGCCGAGGACGTTGAGGGCGGCGGCATCGGGATCGCGTCCGGAGGGGGTCTTGTAGGCGACGGCGACGACGCCGAGCTGGCCGGCGCGCCGCACGGTGACGCGGCGGGGGCCGCTTTGCGCGGGCTCGACGGTGTAAACCTGCGGGATGGGGCGAGGGGAGCGGGGGATGGCGCCGTAGTATTTTTTGACGAGGGCGAGGGCGGCGGCGGGCTCGATGTCGCCGATGACGGTGACGGTGGCGTTGTCGGGCCAGTAGTAGGTGTCGTAGAACTCGCGGAGTTTTTCGATGGGCACGTTCTCGATGTCGCTGCGCCAGCCGATCGTGGGGTGATGGTAGGGATGGCCGATGTAGGCGGCGGCGTAGATTTCCTTTTCGAGGGCGCGGACGGGGTTGTTTTCGCCGATCTCGAATTCGTTGCGGACGACGGTCATCTCGGGGCGGCGGTCGGAGTCGCGGAGCCAGAGGTTGCGCATGCGGTCGGCCTCGATGGCGACGTAGGCCTCGAGGTGCTCCTTGCCGAGGTTGGCGAAGTAGTTGGTGCGGTCTAGCCAGGTGGTGGCGTTGTATTGGGCGCCGACGCGCTCGAGGAGCTGGTCGATGCTGGTGCCGTCGGCGCGGTTGTGGGCGGCGCTGCCCTTGAACATGAGGTGTTCGAGGAGGTGGGTGGCGCCGGTGACGCCGAGGCCCTCGTTGCGGGAGCCCACGCGGTAGGTGACCATGAAGGTCGCGACGGGCGCGGAGTGGTCGGGGAGGACGAGGACCTGGAGACCGTTGGCGTCGAGGGTGTATTCGGCGATGCCGCCGACGGTCTTGACGTAGGTGAAGCCGTCAACCTTGGCGGGGGCGGCCGGCTGATCGGCGGCGCGGAGCCCGAGGACGGAGAGCAGGAGAAGGCCGGAGAAAAGGCGGAGTTTCATGAATGGGGAGACGAGGTGTGACCGCAGGATCGGCAAAAGTGTCCATGATAACTTGGGTCGGCAAGTGTCGTGATTTGCTTTTGAACGCGCGCGCGGTTTTGCTGTCGGGGTTAGGCGCGATCCCTCATGGACAACCCCAAAAATTCCCCGGTCGAGAGCAACGCCGAGCGTCAGCGCCTTGCCGAGGACGCGAGCCGTGCGAAGAACTGGAAGCGCTGGGGCCCCTACCTGGCCGAGCGCCAGTGGGGCACGGTGCGCGAGGATTATTCTCCGGACGGGGAGAGCTGGGGGTATTTCACGCACGACCAATCCCGCAGCCGCGCCTACCGCTGGGGCGAGGACGGGCTGCTCGGGATCACCGACCGCGAGTGCCGGTTGTGCTTCGCGCTCGCGCTCTGGAACGGCCGCGACCCGATCCTGAAGGAGCGTCTTTTCGGGCTGGCCAACCACGAGGGCAACCACGGCGAGGACGTGAAGGAAGCGTATTTCTACCTCGATGCCACGCCCACGCATTCCTACCTGAAGGCGCTCTATAAATATCCGCAGGTCGCCTTTCCCTACGAGGCGTTGATCCGGGAAAACGGCCGTCGCACGCGCACCGAGCCGGAGTTCGAGCTTTCCGACACGGGGGTGTTCGACGACGGACGCTACTTCGACGTTTTCGCCGAATACGCCAAGGCCTCGCCCGACGACCTGCTCATACGCATCACCGTGGCCAATCGCGGTCCGGAGTCCGCCGAGTTGCACGTGCTGCCGACCCTGTGGTTTCGCAACACCTGGAGCTGGGGCTGCACCCACGAGGGTTGCGAGCTCAAGCCCCGCATGAAGGCCGCCGGCCCCGGTCGCGTGGAGTGCAAGCACGGGACGCTGGGCCGGCTTGCGCTTCGGCTGGAAGGGGACGCGCCGCTGCTCTTCACGGAAAACGAGACCAACGCCGAGAAGCTTTTCGGCGGCGAAAACGCCGGTCCCCACGTCAAGGACGCGTTTCACGAAGCCGTGGTCGGCGGCCGGACCGGTGCGGTGAACCCCAAGCAGTCCGGCACGAAGTGCGCGGCGCACCACCGGTTCACGCTCGCGCCGGGCGAGACCCGTGTGCTGCGTCTGCGCCTGCACGCCGCCGGCGAGGGCGCGGTGGAGCCGGCGGAGGCCTTCGGGCAAGCCTTCGACGACGTGTTCGCCGCGCGCATCGCCGAGACGGACGCGTTTTACGCCGGCCTGCTCGCCGCGGTGAAGGTGCCCGCGGAGCTCAACGTGGCGCGCCAGGCCTACGCCGGGCTGCTCTGGTCGAAACAGTTTTACCACTACGTCGTGAAGGACTGGCTGGAGGGCGACCCCGGCATGCCGCCGCCGCCCGCCGGCCACGCCCTCGTGCGCAACGCCGACTGGGACCACCTCTTCAGCCGCGACGTGCTCTCGATGCCGGACAAGTGGGAATACCCGTGGTTCGCCGCGTGGGACCTCGCGTTTCACATGATCCCCTTCGCGCGGGTCGATTCCCGCTTCGCCAAGGACCAGCTCAACCTGCTCCTGCGCGAGTGGTATATGAACCCGAACGGGCAGATCCCCGCCTACGAATACAATTTCTCGGACGTGAACCCGCCCGTCCACGCCTGGGCCTGCTGGCGCGTTTACAAGATGAGCGGACCCCGGGGCGCGCGCGACCGCGTTTTCCTCGCGAGCACGTTTCAAAAGCTCCTGCTCAACTTCACCTGGTGGGTGAACCGCAAGGACCCGCACGGGAAAAACCTCTTCTCCGGCGGCTTCCTCGGGCTGGACAACATCGGCATGTTCGACCGCTCGAAACCGCTGCCCGGCGGCTGCCAGCTGACGCAGGCCGACGGCACGGCGTGGATGGCGTTTTTCTGCAACACGATGATGGCGATGGCGCTCGAGCTGGCCGACGGCGATCCGGTCTATGAGGACATCGCCTCGAAGTTTTTCGAGCACTTCATCGCCATCACCGACGCCATGAACCGCCTCGGCGGCCACGGCCTGTGGGACGAGCAGGACGGCTTCTACTACGACCAGCTTTTGCAGGCCGACGGACGCTCCGAACCGCTGCGGCTGCGCTCGATCATCGGCGTCATCCCGCTCTTTTCGGTCGAGTTCATCGAGGAGGGCAGGCTCGAGCGCCTGCCCGGTTTTGCGAAGCGCACACGCTGGTTTCTCAAGCACCGCGCGGACCTCGCCAAGCAGATGGCATACCTCAAGTCGGATGGCTGCGAGACCGGTCGGCTCATCCTCGCGATCCCGTCGAAGGAGCGGCTGGAGCGCGTGCTCCGCTACGTCTTCGACGAACAGGAGTTTCTCTCGCCCCACGGCATCCGTTCCCTGTCCAAGGCATACGAAAAAAATCCCTACGAATTCCACCTCGACGGCGAGACGCATCGGGTGGCCTACACGCCGGGCGAGTCCGATACGTGGCTGTTTGGCGGCAACTCCAACTGGCGCGGGCCGGTCTGGATGCCGTTGAACTACCTGCTGATCGAGTCGCTGGAGCGCTACCACCACTTTTACGGCGACGAGTTCACGGTGGAGTTTCCCACGGGCAGCGGAGTGCGCATGACCTTGCAGCAGATCGCCGGCGAACTTTCCAAGCGGCTCGTGAAACTTTTCATTCCCGGCCAGGCCGGCGTGAGGCCGTCGATGGGCACGGATGCGCGCTTCGCCGCCGACCCGCATTGGAAAAATCACGTGCTGTTTCACGAGTATTTCCATGGCGACACGGGCGAGGGGCTCGGCGCGAGCCACCAGACGGGATGGACGGCGTTGGTGGCGCGTTTGATCGACCAGTTTCCGGGCAAGCCCCTCGGCGAAACCATGCCGCCGTTTGCGTTCAGGCAAGCCAAGTGATCCGCGGGGGGCGGCAGGTTTTGCCGCAGGGTTGAGGCGTTCTATGCCAAACCATAGCCGACTGACAGGCTGTGCGGAGGACGGACCTCCAGATCCGTCCAAGCGGGAGCGATGGAAATCCAATACACGTCGACCGGGAGGTCCGACCTCCTTTTTGCGGCGCAACTTTGCTTGAACCGATTCAGAACCGCAGCGTGGCGTAGAGCACGGCCGAGGTGAGCGAGCCGCTGCGGGAGAGGTTGTCCTCGTAGGACACGCGCAGGCCGACGCCGACCAGGGTGAAATGCGCGGCGGTATCGAGCGTGCAGGTGGCGGTGTCCAGACGGTCGGACGACACGAAGCGGACGGAGGGCGTGGTGTGGATGAAACCGGGGACGAGCGTGATGCCGACGCCCGCGCCGAGGGCGTAGCCGGCGTCCCAGCCGTCCTCCGGATTATAGGCGAGGGTGTTGGCGTGGTCGAAAGACAGGCCCGCGCTGACGTAGGGGGCGAGGATGCCGACGACGGAAACGTCGAGGCGCAGGTCGGCGTCGATGTCGTCGCGGCGAAAGCCCTTGCCGTCGGGGGAGGCGAGGTGGCGGTAGTCGGCGCGCAGGCCGAGGCCCGTGACGAGGAGTTTGCCGAGGTTGTATTTCAGGCCGGCGGCATAGCCGGCGAGCTCGGCATTGCCGCCGGGTTGTTGAAGCCAGGCATAGGCGGCGCCCGCCTCGAGGCTGTGATCGGAGGCGGGATCGTCGGCGCGGAGGGAGGAGGCGGACGCGAGGGCCAACGCGCTGCTGACGAGCGCGGCGAAACGGCGGAACGTTTTTGAGTGCATGGCGGGCGTGGGTTGGGGGTGACGGGAGGGAGCTCCGGCGAGCGTGATGACCGGAGGCGATGACTGCAAGCGAGGCGGCGGGGGGCGTTTGCCGGAGCCGTTTCCAGGGAAGAAACGAGGCCGGGTTGAGCAGGGCGTTTGCTGGAGGGTATCAGATTGGCGGCTAACCGGCTGCTGCGCGGGGCGGCGCGTAGCCCGGGGCGGTGACGGGCGTCAAATCCGGATATGAACATTCAGCCGACGCAGGTTTTTTCCAAGAACACGGTCTCGCGGGTTTTGAACGGACTCTTGTTTTTGGGCGGGTGTTTTTTGGCGGGGTCGGGGTGGTTGCTGGATCAGCGTCTGCCGCGCGGGAGGGGAGAGGGAGGGGTGAGGCCGACGTTGCTCGGCATGGGCCGGCATGACTGGGGCGAATGGCATGCGTGGGTCGGTTACGCCATGGTCGGGCTGGTGGTCGTGCATCTGGCGTTGCACTGGCGCTGGCTCGTCAAAATCGCCGCCGAGCAGAAACCGTGGCGGTTGGTGGCGGGCGTGGCCGCGGGAGCGGCGGTGGCGGGTTTTTTCCTGTTCGCTCCGGTAAAGGGATAGGCGAGGGCGTTTCAAATAAAACCGTGGCCTCAAAGGAGGTCGGACCGGTCCGATCCGATTGGACGTCCTCGGAAAATATCATGACGGACCTGGAGGTCCGTCCTCCGCGCAGCCGATTTCGGCGACAGGGCTGGCTCGGCGATGCCCAACCGGACCCGACGAGGTCGTCGGGTCTCCAAGTTGGACATGCTGGCGCGCACCTAACGGAGCGGCTCTAGCCGGCGGCGTCCGGCGCGGCGCGGGCGGCGATGCGGCGCTCGGCCTCGAGGATGATCGCTTCGCAGCCGATGAACTTGTGGTCGTCGAGGCACAGGCGGCGGCGTTTGCCGTCCACTTCGTAGATGGCGTAGGCGATGCCTTTGCCGGCCCATTTGCGGCGGTCCATTTCGACGATGGTGTCGAGGTGGACGGTCTCGCCACCGGCGCCGGTGACGATGTCGCCGTCGGCGCGCACGCTTTTGCGGCGCTGGAGCGCGACCCAGCCGACGAAGCCCAGGCCGATGGACAGGAGGATGCCGCCGATGGTGCGCTGGCCGGAAAGGTCGCCGGGCGTGCGCTCTTTGGGAACCGTGGGGTTGAGATCGTGTTCGGCGGCGTAGTCGGTCCAGGCGCGGACGACCTCGGGATTCTCGGCGTCGTGTTTCTTGCCTTCGGGGACGGAGCCGGCGGTGAGGGCGACGAGTTGATCGTGGCGTTTGTCCTCGGCGGGCCAGGCGATCCAGCCGTCGTAGCAGAACCACAGGGCCATGCCGTTGACCATGATGGCCATCATCGTCATGCGGCGCTGCCATTCCTTGGAGATGCGGGCGTGGACATTCATAGAATGAGGAGGGAGCGGGATAAGGGACAGGTGGGTGCCAAGTGGAGTGGGGATTGGAATCGCGAGCAAGCTCGCTCCCATGTCGATCATCGCCTGCAAGCAGGCTCCTACATGGCGGAGACGGAATCGCGCATCAATGCGCTCCTACTTGCGGCCTTTGCGGCGACCCGGGGGCGGGGATTCCCAGGCGGCGATGGTGGACTGGAGGTAGGCGAGCTGGCGCTGGAGGGCGACGAGGTCTTCGTGGAGCTCGGTTTCGAGGCGGCGGTGGAGCTGGGGGCGTTTTTTCTCGGAGAGCGTGAAGCGCCAGGCGGGGGAGCGGCGGTAGCCGCGGAGTTTGCGCTCGGTGTCGCGGCGGGCGGCGTGGAGTTCGGCGATGGCGCGACTCAACCGGCTGAGCGAGGAGTCGGGGCTGAGCGTGTCGTTGGCGGTCTCCCAATCGATTTCGAGGCGGGCGAGCCAGTCGGCGTCGCGGGCGGCCCAGGCTTGCTGGACTTCGTGCCAGAGGTGTTCGCGGGCGGGCGTCCACTCGCCGCCACGGTCCGGGTGGAGGTGTTGGACGAGGCGGCGATAGAGGTCGCGGGCCTCGGCGGTGGCGGGCGGCGGTTTTCCCCAAGGATCGAAGGCGGCGAACGGATCGTCGGGATCGGGGCGGGTGTGGGTGTCGGCGGAGGGGCCGGGGTTGTCGTCGCCGAAGAGGTCGTTGAAGAAGTCGTCGGTGTCGGTTTTGAAGGCGTCGCGCGGGCGGGTGTCGGAGTCGGGCGGCGGCTCGGGTTCGGGCGGGTGGGCGCGTTCGTAGGCCTCGGGGTCGGCGAGATATTCTTTGTGCTCCTTCCAGAGTTTTTTGAGGGAGCGGCCGGTCATGGCGGCCATATACTGGACGGACTCGATTTCGCGGGAGAGGGAGAGGACTTTGGCGTGGAGGTCGCGCAGGGTGGTGACGAGCTGGGGGAAGGCGCCGAGCATCCAGCGCTCGTAGGCGATGGCGTCGGTTCGCTCGTGGCGGCGGAGGTCGGCGGCGGCTTTGTCGAGGCGTTTGCGGGCGGCGTGGAACTCGGACCAGGCGGCGTGCCGGAGCGGGCGGGCGTCGATGAGGACGAGGGCGCGGCAGCGGGCGGGGCGGGCGGAGACAGGCATGGATTTCGGAACCACTCGCTGGCGCTCGCGGCTACGAGGGCGGATGCAACGCGGCGAGTTTTTCGCGGAGGTGGGTGGTGCGGGTCTTGGCGTCGCTGGCGCGGACGGCCATGGCGTAGGCGGCGGGCTCGCCGACGATGAAGACTTTTTTCTTCCCTCGGGTGATCGCGGTGTAGAGCAGGTTGCGCTGGAGCATCATGAAGTGCGCCTTCAGCAGCGGGACGATCACGACGGGGTATTCGGAGCCCTGCGACTTGTGAATGCTGATGGCGTAGGCGGGGGCGAGGTCGCCGAATGCGCCGCGGTCGAAGGTGTGTTCGGCGCCGTCGAACTTGGCGGTGAGCGTGCCGGCTTCGGTGTCCACGGCGGCGATCACGCCAATATCGCCGTTGAAGAGGGCCTTGTCGTAATTGTTGCGGAGTTGGATGACTTTGTCGCCGGGGCGATATTCGCCGTGGGGACCGCGCAGGCCCTTGGCGTGCGGGTTGAGGGCGGCCTGGAGCTGGATGTTGAGGTTACCCACGCCGGCGGTGCCTTTGTGCATGGGGGCGAGGATCTGCACGTCGTTGATCGGATTGAACCAAGGGTAGTGCTGCGGGACGAACTCGGTGCAGAGCTGGATGACTTTGCGGACGGTGTCTTCGGCGGAGGCGGCGACGATGAACGTGAGGTCGGACCAGGCTTGGGTGGCGGAGACTTCGTTGACGGAGGGCGGGAGGACGGGTTCGCCGGCGTTGATGGCGTGGGCGGTGACGACGATCTGGCTCTGGCCTTTCTGGCGATAAATAACGTTGAGGCGAGTGACGGGGAGCACGGCGGAAGGCTGAGGGCTGAGACCTGAGACCTGAGAGGAGGCGGAGGAGGCGATGAGGTCTTTGAGGACGTTGCCGGCGCCGACGGACGGGAGTTGGTCGATGTCGCCGACGAGGAGGAGGTGGGCGCGCGACGGGACGGCCTGCAGGACGGCGGCGGCGAGGCGCGTGTCGAGCATCGAGGCTTCGTCCACGATGAGGAAATCGGTGGCGAGGGGCTGGTGTTCGTTGGCGACGAAGCCGCCTTTGGACGGGTCGTATTTGAGGAGGCGGTGGATCGTGGAGGCGAAGCCGCCGGTGGTTTCGGAGAGTCGCTGGGCGGCGCGGCCGGTGGGGGCGGCGAGGTGGACGCGGACCTTTTTGGCCTTCAGGATTTCGACGAGGGCGCGGAGTATACTGGTTTTTCCCGTGCCTGGCCCGCCGGTGAGGATGGAGACTTTGGAGAGGAGGGCGTTTTTGAGGCCGGCGCGTTGCTGTTCGGCGAATTCGAAGCCGGCTTTTTGCTCGGCCCACTGGACGGCGGCGTCGGCTTTGATGGGCGGGAGGCCGCTGCCGACTTTCGTGAGGCGGGCGATGGTGGCGGCGATTTTTTGTTCGGCGCGGTCGTTGACGGGGAGTTGGACGAGGCCGGAGCCGGGGAGCGGGTTTTCCACGCCGGCAGGCTGGTGGCGGACGAGGGCGCGGGACTCGACGAGGGCGGCGATGCGGGCTTCGACGAACTTGGCCTCGGTTTCGAGGAGCGGGGCGGCGTAGTCGATGAGGTCCACCTCGCGGATCGCGGTGTGGCCTTCCTCCTGGAGCGTTTCCATCGCGTAGAGGAGGCCGGCGTCGAGGCGGGGCGGGGCGTCGTTGGCGTAGCCGAGGTTGATGGCGATGCGGTCGGCGGTCTTGAAGCCGATGCCGTCGATCTCGCGGGCGACGCGGTAGGGCTCGGTGGTGAGAATGCGTTTGGCCTCGGCGCCGTATTGGTTGATCAACTTCACGCACTGGCCGGTGGTGACGCCGTAGGTCTGGAGGAAGATGTAGAGTTCGCGGAAGGCGCGCTGGTCGTCCCAGGCCTTCTTGATGGCGGAGGCGCGTTTTTTGCCGATGCCGGGGACGTTGCGGAGTTTGCCGGATTCTTCGCTGAGGACGCGGAAGGTGTCGGTGCCGAAGGCGTCCACGATCTTGTTGGCGTAAACTTTGCCGATGCCCTCGACGAGGCCGCTGCCGAGGTATTTGCGGATGCCGTAAACGCTGGAGGGGAGCTCGGAGCGGAAGGTGGCGATCTTGAACTGGTCGCCGTGCTGGGCGTGCTTTGTCCAGGTGCCGCGGAGGTGGAGGGTTTCGCCGCATTGCACGCCGGGGAGGGTGCCGACGATGCTCACGCGGGCGTCGGTGTCGTCGGCGCGAAACTCCGCGATGGTGTAGTGGTTCTCCTCGTTGAAGAAGATGATGCGTTCGAGAACGCCGGTCAGGGTGTCGGAGTTGGCGGAGGAGGCGGCCACGTGCGACGAAGAAGAACACGTCTTCCGGGGAAAAATCAAACGCGGGGAATTGCCAGCGGGGAAGTTTTGGGGCGGAGTGGGGGCATGTCCGTCGTTTCAAACTCGCTGCTTCCGATGATCCAGCTGGCGATCACCCCGGTGATTCTCATCACCGGCCTGGGTTCGCTCATGCTCAGCATGACCAATCGGCTGGGCCGCATCGTGGACCGCACGCGCATCCAGGCCGGGCAGGTCCAGGCGGCGAAGGAGGGCGACCGCGCGCATGTCGAGGCGCAGTTGCGCATCCTCTATCGCCGCGCGGGGCTGGTGAGGCGCGCGGTGATGTTCAACACGCTGAGCATGTTCACCTCCGGGCTGCTGGTGGTCGTGATTTTCGTGAGCGCGCTGGCGGGCGTGGAGGCGGGGCCGCTCATCCTTGCGCTTTTCATGGGGGCGATCGGTTTTCTGCTGACGGCACTGGGTTTCTTCCTGAGCGACATCAATCTGGCCCTGAAGGCGCTCGGGCTTGAGGTCGACCGGGCGCTGGCCAAGCCGTCCGCCTGAGCCTACTTCATTGGTTTCTTGGAGATAATCTTGGAGGCCCGACGACCTCGTCGGGCTGGCGTGCCTTACGATGCCCCAACCGGACCCGACGAAGTCGTCGGGTCTCGTGTGCCCGGCAAGGGCGTGAACTAAACAAATGAAACGAAATGTTCGGAAGGAGTGACAACAACCGTAGCCAAGACCAAGGCGGGCCTCGCGAGGGGCTCAGCGCGAAAGAAGG
>JBAZSJ010000009.1:0-133163 GCA_041662485.1 Opitutaceae bacterium
GGACGCAAGCCCTTGGTAAGCTCAAGTGAGAAAATCTCACGTTGCGCCTTCCTCGAACAAGTCATCCTCAGCCTCGGAATCTGGTCGGTCCGCAACTGCGCGCCATCCGTGAAAGGATACATCCCAAGGTGACGCTGGAAGACCTTTCGGGGCGACTGGCGGCGCGGGGCCTGTATCTGGACCGGACAACACTGGGCCGCATTGAACGTCAGGAAAGGTCGGTCTTTGATTTTGAGGTCGTCGCCATCGCAAAAGCCCTCCGCGTTCACCTTCTCGATATGTTCGGGAAAAAGACCGGGCGGTAAGAAATAAAACCGCGCTCCAGCCGGTTCACTCCCTCTCCAAGCCCCTTCGGACCGGAGTCGTCGCCCCTCCGGACCGGTGGCTGGCCTCTTCGAACCCTCCGTCGGCCCCTCCGAACCGGCCTCGCCTCCGGTTCCGACCCGACCGCCCACCCCTTCGGACCGGCTCCCGGTCCCCTCCGAACCCTCCGTTCGCCCCTTCGGACCGGACCTGCCTCCCCTTCGAAGGAGACACACTGCCCCTTCCAACCGGATCGTGGTCCCCTTTTTTTGGCCAAGGCCGATGCTTTTCTTTGCCCATAAGACAACTATGGCAATCAAACTGCTTATACATACGGGTAACATTATCCAATATGTCCCATCAAAACGAAATCGATATCGCGCTCACTCCCGAGCAAATCACGCAACTCGACACCGCGCTTGGCAGCCTGGAAACCCTGGCTGCTGCCTTCCCGGTGCTATCGGCTGACGACAAGGCCAGCTTGGTCAAACCACCCGAAACCGCCGACGGCTGGATGGTCGGCATGCTCACCCGCGCCCAGCAAAACCTAGGACGCCTCCCGCGCGACTTCGACCCGGCGGCGGTGCAAAAAGATCTCGATCTGAACGCCGCCCTCGCGCCGTTTGAGCTGCGGCTGGCCCGCGTGCTCGACCGGATCGGCAGCGCCCGATTCCTCTCCCGCAGCGACGCCTTTGCCGAGCTGCTCGGCGTGCGCCGGGCACTCAAGGACTCCGGGATGGCCGGCGTGGACGACGACTTGAGCGAGGGTCTGCGCCGCTTCTTCAACCGCAGCAACAAAGTCGCGCCCGCCCCGACTCCAAGCACTCCGGCCTGACCGTGAGCCGTATCTGGCGTTGCGCAAACTGTGCCCCGGTGTCCCAGCGACTCCGGGGCTTTTTTGTCCCGTCGAGTGAAGATTCCCGGGACAAGCCCGGAGGCATTTAACAAAGGTAGCTAAAATGTAGCCGGGGTCGCTGACCCCGGACCGGCCTCAGCGAGGCCGGCTACATCCAAGCCGGAGCAAGCTTCGGGGGATTAGACCAAGGGGGAAAACTGGAACCGATTTGAAATGTAGGCCCGATCGCTGATCGGGCTTTTTCGTCCCATCCCCCAAGCGACCCGACCACCGGTCGGGTCTGCACGCAAGCATCCCGCCCGCAAAAAATGCGCGCCCACGAACCAGTTGACAGCCATCGCCCCGACAGGGACATTGCGCCTGTGAGCAACGACGCGGCCCGGGAAAAGTTCAAAGCCTACCTCGCCACCAAAGGCCTCCGAGTGACCAACCAGCGCCTCGCCATCTTCGAGGCGGCGTTCGCCCGCACCGACCATTTCACCGCCGAGGAACTCCTCGACCACGCCCGCGCCATCGACGACTCCGTCTCGCGCGCCACCGTCTACCGCACCCTCCCGATCATGACCGAGAGCGCCCTGCTCCGCGAAGTCGATATCGGCACGAACCTCAAGTATTACCACCCCAACGTCGGCAACAATTCCCAGGTCGCCCAGGTCATCTGCCTCGACTGCGACAAGATCTTCGAGATCAGCGCCCCGTTCATGGAATGGTATGGCAGCACCGTTTCCACCAAGCTCGGGCTCACGCCCGTCACCCAGCGCCTTCAGGTCAGCGCCCACTGCAACACCCTTCGCGACACCGGCGTTTGCAAACACCGCGCCACCGCATAATCTCACGACATGGCCCGCAAAGAAGATCCCGCCTTCGAAATCACCTTCTACGAATCCGTGCTCCGGCGCGACCCGCGCTACGCGGAGGTGATCGAGATCCTCGGCGGCCTCTACACCAAGACGGGCCGCATCGCCGACGGGCTCAGGATGGACCGCAAGCTCGTCAAGCTGGAGCCGTCCAACGCCACCGCCCACTACAACCTCGCGTGCAGCCTCGCCCTTTGCCGACGCAAGTCCGACGCCCTCCGCATCCTCGAACGCGCCATCGAGCTCGGCTACGACGACTACGCCTGGATGGCCAAGGATCCGGACCTCGAGACGCTCAAGCAGAACCGCGAGTTTCAGGCCCTCGTCGCCAAGCTGAAGCCGCAGAGCTGAGCCAAGGCCAGCGGCCTTGGAATGACCAGTGACCGATTGACCAATGACCATTGGAAAAATCCTCATCGGTTAAACGAATCTCCGAATAAAATCATTGGACATTGGTCATTGGACATTGGTCACTTTCCCTCATGCCCGCCGTCCTCGACTACGAACCGCTCGTCCTCGTCCCCCGCTCCGCTCCGCCGAAGCTCACGCCCATCCAGGAGGAGATCCTCGCCCTCAAGCGCGAACGCAACGCCGTCATCCTCGCGCACAACTACCAGATCGAGGCCATCCAACAGGTGGCCGACTACGTGGGCGACTCCCTCGGCCTCTCCTATCAGGCGCAGTCCGCCAAGGCCGACGTGATCCTCTTCTGCGGTGTCCACTTCATGGCCGAAACCGCGAAGATCGTTAACCCCGGCCGCACCGTTCTCCTTCCCGACCTCGAAGCCGGTTGCTCGCTCTCCGACTCCTGCCCCGCCGACCGCCTCGCCGCCTACAAGGCCGCCAACCCCGACGTCTACGTCGTCGCCTACATCAACTGTTCCGCCGGCGTGAAGGCGTTGAGCGACGTGATCTGCACCAGCGGCAACGCCGTGAAGATGGTCAACCAGATCCCCGCCGACCGCGAAATCCTCTTCGTCCCCGACCAGAACCTCGGCCAGTGGGTCTCCCAAAAAACCGGCCGCCAGATGCGACTTTGGCCGGGCAGCTGTTACGCCCATGTGATGTTCACCGTGCAGGCCGTTGAAAAAGTCCGAGCGCAATTCCCCGGAGCGCCGGTTGTCGCCCATCCCGAATGCGTGCAGGCCGTGCGCGACATCGCCGACGAAGTGTGTTCGACCGAACTCATGGTGAAGTTCGCCAAGGAGACGCCCGCCGACCGCATCATCGTCGTCACCGAAAGCGGCATGCTCCACCGCCTCCGCAAGGAAGTGCCGCACAAAACCTTCATCGCCGGCCCGACCGACACCTGCGCCTGCAACGACTGCCGCTTCATGAAGATGAACACCATCGAGAAGGTGCGCGACGCGCTAAAGACGATGTCCCCGCAGATCGACGTCCCCGAACCGATCCGCAGCGCGGCCCTCGTCCCGATCCAGCGCATGCTCGACTGGAGCAAGCGGGCTTGAACAGGTAGGGACGGACCGCCGGGCCGTCCGGTTTGAATGTGGGAGCGAGCTTGCTCGCGATGTTAGCCCCTCGCGAGCAAGCTCGCTCCCACGTTGAACACCCATTCTCGGCGGGCCCAGCGGTCCCGCCCTACCCGCAATCGTTCACCGCAGCCCGAACACCTGCTGCAGCACCGTTTCGAGGTCCTTGCCCGGAACGTAATTTCCACGCCGCAGCACGGCGATCGATTTGCAGCGGTGCTTGCGCAACGTCTCCGCATCCACGTCGAGCAGCCGCACTTCGTTCGTTCGCCAGCCGGCCACGTCGCCGGCCTCCAGCGGCGTCCATGAAAACGGCAGCCCCGTCCGGCTCACCTTGATCTCCCAGCCCGCCGGACCGGCCATGGGGATTTCCTTCGTCAGCAGCGTCGGATACCGCCTCACAAAATCCGGCACCGTGCGCGTGGCGATGCGCACCTTGGCCACGGCGGGCATCCGTGAAAAATAATCCTGAAAGTTGTCCACCCTCCGCGCCCGGAACTCGTTGAGGAAATCCAGCGGATCGACGCCCATCAGGTTCATCCCGTTGTAGAGCCCGTGCGAGTTGATGCTCCCAAACCCCTTCCAGTCATACCAACTCTGGAAATTTCGCGTCGCCATCAGCCCAATTTCGAAGTGCAGGTGCGCCCGGTCGCGCGGGATGCCGCCCTTGTCCGCCGTGTGTCCCATCGTGGCGATGACCTGCCCGCGCGCCACGGGATCTCCTGTTTTCAGCCGCGGTGCCGTCGAGCTCAGATGGGCGTAGAGCGTGTAGACCGCCGGCTGCATGTCGGAATGCTCCAGCACGATGTAGCGACCGTAGTTGCTCTCGCCCGCGACCGGATTGATGTAGCGCACGACACCCGGCAGCGCCGCGAAGATCGGATCGGTCGGCTCACCCTGGCGGTTGCGTGAAACCGGCTTGAGATCGACGCCCTCGTGAAACTGCGCCCCGCCGCTGCGCGCGCAGCCGAACAGTCCCGACTCGGCCTCGCCCGAGGCCGTCGCCTGGACGTAGGCCTCTATGGGCTTGCCCTCAAGGTAGGCCGTGTTGGGCGTCGGCCAGGCCAGCTCGATGCGCGACCCGGCGGCCCACAGCGCCTGCGTCAGCAAAAAAAATCCCCAGGCAAAACGGAGTCCCATCGTTCGTTCTGCTTATAGCTTGGCGGACGCTTTTTGGATTTCAGCCGAGGTCCCGTTCAGGTTTTTTACCAGCAGCGGCAGTTGCTCCTCGGGAACCTCGACAAACATGGCGATTGCCCCCCCGTTAAACGGACCGTCGATCTGCCGCGCGCCCAGCGGCACGCCATTGATCGCCACGACGATGCGCCGGCCCTGATTGTCACCCGTATACCGGTAAAGATCCCTTGCCGCCGCAGGCGTCAGTTGAAACACCAAGAGGCGCCCCATGTCCGACACGGCTATCTCGACATGCACGATGTCGAGTTCGGTGATGAACGGCTTGTTGCTGACCGCCACCTGCACCCCGCTGACCGGCAGAACAGCAGGGGCAAACGCATCCCCGTCCTCAGCTTCTATGTAGAAACGGGCCACACTTGGAGTGTAATCCCTTTTCGATGAAAACGTGTTGCAGCCCGCGACGGCAAAAACCGTGACAAGACCAAGCAGAAAAAAGGCGAGCCGCGAAACAGGGGTTTTCATAAGGAGATGAACCAAGGGCCAAAAAAGGAAGAGCGCGAGACCATTGCCCGCGGGGGGCCGGAATAGCAAGGGCTACCGCGCATCACGCCGGAACCTCCTCCGAAAACGCATCCATGAGGGCTGTTCCCACCGAATCGGCCAAAAGCCGTCCGCGCGGCGTCAGGCGCAGGCACTCACCGCTTAGCTCGGCCAGTTCCGCCTCAACAAGCCTCTCCGCTTCGCCATGAACCTTCCGCCAGGGCGCGTCCGGAAAACGCCTCTTCAACGCCGCGAGATCGACACCGTCGTTCATGCGCACGCCAAAAATCAGCGAGTCCTCCGCCAGCAGGGCCGGCGTGAGCGCCACGCGGTCCTCCGTCAGCCGCTCGCCGCGCGCGACTCCCGCCAGCCATTGTTCGAGGTCGGCGACATTGCCGCCTCGCCATCCGGCTTGTTGGGAGGCGGCGGACGGCCCGAGGCCGATCCACTCGTGCATCCGCCACGTGTTGAGGTTGTGCAGACACGCATGCCCCGGCCGGGCAAAATTCGACACCTCGTATTGGGCGTAGCCGGACGCCTCCAGCCGCGCCCAGGTGGTTTCGTAGAGTCGCGCCTCGTGCTCCGTGTCGAGCTTCACCTGCCCCTTGGACAACTTCACCCACAGCTTCGTGTCCTCCTCGAACGTGAGGCAATACGTGGACAGATGGTCGGGCGCGAGCGCCAGCGCCTCGCCAAGGTCCGCCAGCCACGCCGCCTCGTCCTGTCCCGGCAGGGCGAACATCATGTCGATGTTCACGCTCGCGAAATCCGCCGCCCGGATGCGCTCGTAGGCCCGGAAAATCTGCTCCCGCGTGTGCTGCCGCCCCAGCCCGTCGAGCAACGCCGGCTGGAACGACTGCGCCCCCATCGAGATGCGCGTGACCCCGATGTCCTTGAGCGCCTCCAACCGCGCCGCCGTCACCGAGGCCGGCGCCATCTCCACCGTCCACTCGACCGGCGTGCCGCCAAGCCGCGTCCGCACGATCTCCCCGAGTGTCCGGATGGTGCCGGGCGCCAGCAGTCCCGGCGTGCCCCCTCCCCAGAAAACCGTCGTCACCGGCCTCGGCCAGACGACCAGCGCCGCCTCGTCCGAGATGCCTTTGAGGAACCGTTGCACCCCGTCCGCCGTCGGCGCGGTCTGGTAAAAAGCGCAAAAATCGCACGTTGAAGCGCAAAACGGCACATGCACATACACCCCCAACGGCTCGGCGTGAGGCGCTGTCTGCGGCGCGGAATTGATTTCGCTCATTGCCAAGGTGCGGTGTTTCTGTTGCCTATCGTTCGACTTTGAATCTGAAAAACCCAATGCAAAACAACCGCTTCTCCCACGCGAGACGAATCTTCCTGGCGATCAGCGCGGCGCTCGGCCTCTTCATCCTTTCCGGCTGCCAGACGGCCATCACGAACCTCACGCCCAGCGTGATCCCGGAAAATCCGTCGCAGATCTACACGATCTCGACCCGTGTCACCCCGCGGTCCGCAAACATCATCCCCGGCACGCTCACCACGCGCATTATCATCGACGGCCAGAGCTTCGAGATGACGAAGAGCGACTTGGGCTCAGGCATCTACACCTTCGACTACCAGCTTCCCGCCGGTCGCGACGAGATCGCCTACTACTTTCTCGTGAACTACAAGTATGTGAGCAACGGCATCACCCGCGCCGCCGAGGAGTTCATCGAGACCGTCCACACCAAGATCGTCGGCCGCTATGTGCTCTCGCTTGAGACCAACCGCGGTCCCGTCGGCGCCCGCGTGAGCATCCTCGGTCGCGGCTTCACCGCTCAGGACGTCGTCAGCTTCGACGGCACCCCCGTCCGCACCGTCTTCGAGTCGCCCAACTCCGTCAGCTTCTTCGTTCCCGCCATAGAGCCGGCCCGCAACTACAAGGTCGACATCGCCGGCGACAAGGGCACCTCCGCCGTCGGAACCTTCCGCGTCGATCCCACCTCGCTCACCGTTTTCCCCGCCGAGCTCAGCCTCACCCGCGGCCAGGCGCAGTCGCTCACCTTCACCCTGCCGTCGCCCGCCCCCACCGGCGGCCTGCTGCTCGACGTGACCACCGACGTCCCCGAAAGCGTGATCATGCCCGAGATCATCGTCCCCGCCGGTAGCACCAGCATAACGGTCAACGTCACCGGCGGAAAATCCGGCACCGGCAGCCTCGTCCTCAAGGGCTATGGCGCCGGCCAGGTTTCCATCCCCGTGACGGTGAAGTAAGCGTCCACCGCTTAGCCTTCCTTCAAGCCGGCATCTTTCCGATGCCGGCTTTTTTGCGCCCTCATATTTCCTTGGGGCCGACAGCCCGAAGTTTTGGCTTGGATGTAGTATGATGTAACATCAAAATATCCGCATCTTTCGGCGGGATTTTAGGTAGGGACGGACCGCTGGGCCGTCCGCTTCAGCTCATGTAAACCGGATGACTTCGCGGCGGGCCCAGCGGTCCCGCCCTACCAACGATCCGAAATAAAACGTGATACGGCATAGTAGCGGCTTTACGCCGCGATGCCGGGCAATGCCTCCCGGATATTTTCACTCCCCGCAAAGAAGCCCGGCGGAAAGCAGCAGCGCGTAAAACGCCAGGTAAGCCCCCGTCTGCCCGAGCAGCTCGATCAACTCGGCGGGAGTTTGCGCCTTCGCAAGCCGGCGGGTCTGCCAGATCCCCGCGCCCGCCGCCGTCAGGAAAAACGCCGCCGTCACCTGCGGACGCCAGCCGTGCAGGCCGACGATCAGGATCGTTGCGCCCGCCAGAATGTGCCCGCAGGCAAACTGCACCCGGGCAAACCGGCGGCCGAAACGCACCACGAGCGTGCGTTTGCCGGCCTTCGCGTCGGTGTCGGCGTCGCGATAATTGTTAACCACGAGAATGTTCGTCGCGAGCCCGCCGATCCCGGCCCCGATCAGCAACACCTCGCCCCATAGCTGGCCGGTCTGCACAAAATAGGTGGTGCCCACCGCCACGAGTCCGAAGAAGACAAACACGAACACGTCGCCAAGCCCGTTATATCCGAGCGGATACGGCCCTCCCGTGTAGGCGATCCCGCAGATAATGCTGGCCACGCCGACAACCAGCAGCGGCCAGCCTCCGTAGTTCAGCAGGGTAAGCCCGGCAAGGAACGCGATGACGAAGACCCCGATCATCGCGCGCTTCATCACGGCCGGCGCGATCAAACCGGCCGCCACCGCACGGCGCGGACCGACCCTTTCCGCCGTGTCGGCGCCTTTTATGAAATCATAATAGTCGTTGGCGAAATTCGTTCCGATCTGGATGAGCAGGGCGAACACGAGGCAGGCCAGCGCGGCCGCAGCGTCAAACCCGCCGTCCCGCAGCGCCATCGCCGTGGCGACCAGCACCGGAGAAACCGCCGCCGGGAGCGTGCGCGGACGGGCCGCCTCCGCCCAGGTCATCCAAGTCGTCTGGCGATCACGCGACCCCATGCGTGTCAGGCTTTGGCCGATCTGACCCGTGTTTTTTTGTTAAGCTTCACGAGTCGACGGTTCATCATCGCGCTCAGCAACACGGGGATGAACGTCAGCATGGCGGCCAGGATGAGCGTGCGCGTGTGGGCGTGAAAACCACGCGCCAGCAATTTGGCGAAAACAACCTCCAGAACGGCGAAGACCATCAGGAAAATCCCGGCGGAGGGCAGCAAGAGGTTGACCACCCATATCGTGACGCAGGCAAACAGCGCGGCCTGCCAGCCGATGAGCCCGAAGCTCAGCCCGAAGATGAAAAAAATCGGCGCCACCAAAGTCACCCGCTGCTGAAAATTGCGGGTTGTTTGGACGAAAAGCGCGATCACGAGAATCGCGCACTGGATGATGAAAATGATTTCCGCCGTGCCCTTGGGCGCACCGCGAACGCGTTCGAAACAAAACATCATCACGGCGATGCCGCCCGCCAGCGCGCGAAATAAATCGACCCAGTTTCTCGGGTTGGGGAGCTCATCCATCAACTGCAACGACGCGTCGTTCGAGTCGCGCAGGTTTTTGTCCACCGGCTTGCGCGAAGACAGCGAAACCACCTTGGCACCAAAACGAAACCATGGCCGGGGAAACCAAAGCAGCACAAGGGCGAACGAAAGCAGCCAGTAATGGACGATCACGGGATAACGGAAGTTTGCTTCAATCAACGCCCGCGCGCGGGCAATGTCAAAGGATCATGCCGGCCGCCACGGTGGCGTTGGTGAACTCGTCCACGAGGATGAAGCTGCCGGTGCTGCGGTTGCGCTGGTAGGAGTCGTTGATGAGCGGCGTGGCCGAGCGCAGGAGGATGCGCCCGATGTCGTTCATCCCGATGTCGAGGTCGCCCTCGGCCTTGTGAAGCGTGTTGATGTTGATCTTGTAGCGGACGGCCTTGATCACGCACTTCGACTCGCGGGTGGTGTGCCGGATGATGTATTTGCCGTTCGGCTGGAGTTTCTTTTCCGAGAACCAGCAGACCATCGCCTCGATGTCCTGGGTGACGTGCGGCGGATTGTTGGCCTTCGTGATCGTGTCGCCGCGGGAGACATCAATCTCGTCGTTCAGCGTGACCACGACCGACATGGGGGCAAACGCCTCGGCCAGATCGCCGTCCGGGCCGTGGAGGGATTTGATCGTCGAGGTAAGTCCGGAAGGCTGGGCGACGATCTCATCGCCCGGCTTGAAAACGCCTCCGGCCACGCGGCCGGCAAAGCCGCGGAAATCGTGATGCTCGTCGCTGTTGGGACGGATCACGGTCTGCACCGGCAGGCGGGCGTCGATGTGGTTGGAGTCGCTGCCGATGTAAACGGTCTCCAGCGTGTAGAGGAGCGAGCTGCCCTGATACCACGGCATGTGGGCCGAGCGGTCCACGACGTTGTCGCCGTGCAGCGCGCTGATCGGGATGAATTTCACGTCGGGAATCTCCAGGCGGGAGGCAAACTCCGTGTAGGTCGCGACGATCTCGTTGAAGCGGTCCTCGGACCAGTCCACGAGGTCCATCTTGTTAACGCACACGATGACATGCGGAATGCGCAGCAGCGAGGCGATGAAGGAGTGGCGGCAGGTCTGCTCGATCACGCCCTTGCGCGCGTCGATCAGGATGATGGCGAGGTTGGCCGTGGAGGCGCCCGTCACCATGTTGCGCGTGTATTGGATGTGTCCGGGTGTGTCGGCCACGATGAACTTGCGGCGCGGGGTGGCGAAATAGCGGTAGGCCACGTCGATGGTGATGCCCTGCTCGCGCTCGGCGCGGAGTCCGTCGGTCAGAAGCGACAGGTTGAGCACGCCCTCGCCGCGCTGTTCGGTGACGCGCTCGATGGCCTCGAGCTGATCCTCGAAGATGGCCTTGGAGTCGTAGAGCAACCGGCCGATCAGGGTGGATTTGCCGTCGTCGACGCTGCCCGCCGTCGTGAAGCGGAGCAGGTCCATGGAAAGGTAATGCTGGTCGGTGTGCTGTTGGGCGGGAGCGGTCATTTTTTAAAGTGGTCGATGGTTCCGTGAGGATCGAAAGGTAGGAGCCCGTTTACGGGCGAAGGCTTGAAGGAGTGTGCGTCGGGTTTTCAGAATCGCCCATAAATGGGCTCCTACCTTCCTTCGGGAATCAGAAATACCCCGCCTTCTTGCGGTCTTCCATGGCGGTTTCGGAGCGTTTGTCGTCGGCGCGGGTGCCGCGTTCGGTCTGGCGGGCGGAGGCGACTTCCTGGATGACCTCGCCGAGGTTGGAGGCGTCGGACTCGACCGCGCCGGTGCAGGTGCTGTCGCCCACCGTACGGTAGCGCACCGTGCGGGTCTCATACTTCTCGCCTTCGAGGAGCGTGATGTAGGGAGACTTGGCGAGGAGCACGCCGTTGCGGTTCACCACCTCGCGCTGGTGCGTGAAATAGATAGAGGGGATCGCGAGGTTTTCGCGGGCGATGTATTGCCACACGTCCATCTCGGTCCAGTTGGAGAGCGGAAACACCCGGAAGTGCTCGCCCACGTTCTTGCGGCCGTTGAAAAGATTCCAGAGCTCGGGGCGCTGGTTCTTCGGGTCCCATTGGCCGAACTCGTCGCGGTGCGAGAAGAACCGCTCCTTGGCGCGGGCCTTCTCCTCGTCGCGACGCGCGCCGCCGAGGCACGCGTCGAAACGGAACTCCTCGATGGTGTCGAGCAGCGTGATGGTCTGGAGACCGTTGCGCGAGGGGTTCGGGCCTTTTTCTTCCTGGCAGCGGCCGGCCTTGATGGAGTCGGCGACGTAGCGCACGATGAGGCGTCCGCCGGTCTCCTTGGCGAGGTAGTCGCGGAACTGGATGGTCTCTTCGAAATTGTGCCCCGTGTCCACGTGCACCAGCGGGAACGGATACTTCGCTGGCGCGAAGGCCTTTTGCGCGAGGCGCACCATGACGATGGAATCCTTGCCGCCGGAGAAAAGCAGCGCGGGCCGCTCAAACTGCGCGGCGACTTCCCGCATGATGAAAATGGCCTCGTGCTCGAGTTGAGAGAGGTGCGTGAGATTGTAGGAACTCATGACTGGAAATGGATAAGCGGTGAAACGATGCCGTGCAGGCGGACCAGCGAGGCGTCGGGCGTCTCGGCCTCGGTGTCGATGATCAACGCCCCGTCACCGTCCGCCGGCGTCTCGAAGGAGGAATCGCGGCCGGTGAACTGCTTGACCGCGCCCGTGCCGGCCTTGGCATAAAGCCCCTTGGGATCGCGTTTCGCGCAGGTCTCGAAGGATGCCGCCACGTAAATTTCGCTGAAATCGTCGGTGCCGATGATCGTCCGGGCGAGTTGCCGGTGGGCCTTCTGCGGCGTGATAAACGCGCAGATCACGACCACCCCGGCCTGCACAAAGAGTTTGGCCACCTCGGCGATCCGCCGGATGTTTTCGGAGCGGTCGGCATCGGTGAACCCCAGGTCCCGGTTCAGCCCCGTGCGGACATTGTCGCCGTCAAGCAGGTGCGTCACAACGTCTTCAGCGTGCAGCCTCCGCTCCAACGCGATCGCCAGCGTGCTCTTTCCCGAACCCGACAGCCCATAAAGCCATATCACCCGACCGTGCTGCCGCAGGCGTGCTTCTTTTTCGGTCCGGCCGAGCACACGGTCAAAAATAGGATAGAGGTTGGTTTCAGGCACGCTTCGTTTGAGTTAAGTAAATTGATAAACTTTAAAATAAAAACACCTCGGGCAAGTAAAAAGCCCGATTCATTGTAAAGTTAAGGTTTAAAGGACAGGCTCGCAGGAATCTTCAATTCCTTCTCCAGCTCCCGAATACGCTCCAACACCACGGGGGCCATTCCCATTTCAAGCTCCTGTGCGCTCGGCTGGGTCGTGGCGCCCTCGATGATCCTGGGCAACGTGGGGTAAAGCTGCTTCAGCCAGGCGTAAGCCTCGGCGTTGCGGCCCTGCCGGCGCAGCAACTCTCCGTAGATGCGGGCCACGTAGTAAGGCGCGTCGGGCTGTTGGGCCGCCTTAAAGTAGGCTTTGGCCGCGGCATCCATGTCCTTCAGCCGGTTGAGGTAGACGTTGGCGATTTCGATATGGAGCAGCGCCGAATTGGGGTGATAACCAAAGCCTTCGGTCAGGTAGTTGATCGCCACGGTCGACTGTTCCTCGTCGATGTGGCGTTGCTCCTCTTTTGACACGACCTCGTAGCCGCCGCCCGCCACGATGCGCCAGTTGGGCATGTCGTAGGCGATCATGCGCGCGCCGTTCTGCCAGAAATACAGCGGACGCGGGTCGATCACCGTGACAAGCTTGATCAATTTCTGCGTGGTCGGGAGGTCGTTGTCGCTCCACACGGAGTTTGTCTTGATCCAGAAAAAGTCCGCCACGATGGCGCGGAAACCTCCCAGCAGGCCCACGGTCACGCCCTGCCCCAGCGCGCCTTGCAACGAGTCCAGTTTCATCGCCGGCTGCTGCGCGCGCACGACCTGCCACGCCGGATCCTCGAACGGACGGATGGCCCAGCCCGTGACGACCAGCACCGCGATCACGAGCGCGATCCGCAGGCAACGAATTACGAGAAAGTTAGATTTCACGGCTGCGGAAACTGTAGACGGCCAAACCTCCGAACACCGCGATGTAGATCGCCGCGTAGCCCGCCACGCGCAGCGCCAGGCCGGAATCGAGCCCCGCCCCGATCCCGATCTGGTCCGTCAGGTTAAAGAGCTGAAAATTCGGAAAAATGTAGCTCAACACGCGCACGAGCATCCGCAGCGGCAGCGAAGCCACCTGCGCATACGCGTCGTGCGCCAGATATTGCAGGTGGCAGATCACGAGCATGAAGAAACTCATCACCACCGTGTAGAGATTCGTGTTGGAGAAGCTCGCGATGAACAGCGTGATCGCCGCCAGCACGCCGAACTTCAGCCATTGCAGCACTCCCATCACGATCAGGTCGCCATAGTGGATGATCCGCCCGTGCTCGAACGCGTCCGGATGCAGCGCCATGATGGCGTTTTCCCGGTGGTAGAGCAGCCCCACGAGGAGCAGCGTCGTCAGCGCGCAAAACACGCCGACGACCGCAAACACGCCGACGAACTTCCCAAAGATAAACTCCGTCCGCCAGATCGGCTTCGCCAGGATGGTGAGCGCCGTGCGGTTCTCGATCTCGCTGAAAAACAGCTGAGCGGTCGCCGCGATCGTCAGCGTCGAGCCGAAGAACACCATCGCGCCGAACCCGAAGTCCGAGATGAACTTCAGCTCCGAGGAGCCGAAGTTGAACTCCTGGAAAAACTGCGCGCTCGCCACCAGCCCGATCGCGAGCAGCAGCAGAAAGTTGAACAGCTTCTGCCGCACCGCCTCGAGGAAGGTGTTGCCCGCCACGATCAGCAGTCGCGACAGGGAAAAGGGAACGCCGGCCTGATTTGTTGTGCTCATTATTTGTTTTCTCCTTTCACCGCCCGCGACACCTGGCTGAGGAAAAGCTGGTCGAGCCGCGCGCGCGGCTGCTCCACCGCATCAAGCGTGTGGCCGCGTTCGGCCAGCCAGACGCGCAGCTCCGCGAGCTGCGCCGTCGTCAGCGGATCCACGATCAACGCCTGCCGTCCGCGCTGGCCGACAAGGTCGTTCATGTCGCCTTCAAGGATCAGTTTCCCCTTGTCGAGGATCGCCACGCGGTCGCACACGTCCTCGATCTGCGCGAGCAGGTGGGACGTGATCAGCACGGTCTTGCCCTGCGCCTTCAGCTTCAAGATCAGTTCGGAAATCTCCGCCGAGCCCACCGGATCGACGCCCGCCGTCGGCTCGTCGAGGATGATCAGCCGCGGATCATGCACCAGCGCCTGCGCCAGCCCGATGCGTTGCAACATGCCTTTCGAATACGTTCCCACCCGGCGGTGCGCCGCGCCGCTCAGGCCGACCCAGTCGATCACTTCCTTCACGCGGTCGTCGAGACGCTTGCGCGGCACGCCGCAGATGCGGCCGTAAAACCGCACCAGCTCGGTCCCGCTCAGATAACGGTAGAAATACGGCGCCTCCGGCAGGTAGCCCACGTTCAGCCGCGAATCCACGCGACCGCTCGGCACGCCGAAGACCTTGCACTCGCCCACCGTCGGGTCGAGCAGGCCGAGGATGATCTTGATCGTCGTGCTCTTGCCGGAGCCGTTGGGCCCAAGCAGGCCGAACACCTGTCCCTCGGGAATGCTCAACGTGAGATTGTCCACCGCGCGCAGCTTTACGCCGCGCAGCGTGAGGGGGAAATCCTTGGTCAGGTCGCGTATCTCGATCGCGACAGGGGGCGTGGGGTTGGTCATTGGATGCGAAAGTCGTTGAACTGCGCGGCGCGTTTTTCGGAGGCGCGCTCCACCTTGCGGATGTGGCCGTGCATGCGCTCCTCCAGCGCCGATATGAAAGCGGACACCGTCCTGGGTTCCCCCTCGGCCTCCAGCTGCACGCGCCCGTCGGCCAGGTTGGCCACGGCGCCCGTCACCTCGAATTCTCTGGCGACTTGCAACGTGGTGTAGCGAAAGCCCACACCCTGCACAAAGCCTGAGAAATACACCTTCTCGTAATGCACTTCGGTCATAGGGAAAGAGTCAGGTTGCCCGCCATCCCTCTCCGTTCAACCTGTAAATCAGCCCTCCCGCCGCACCGGACATTCCGGGAATTTCGTTTGCTTTTTCACCCTGCGAAAGCAACGTGCAGGCAAGGTCAACACGACCTTCTACCGAATGAGCAATTTCGAAACTGACGGCCCCTCGGACAACAATGACTGGGATGATCGCGGTGACCTTGCTTGGAACGAATTTGATTGGGAAAAATATCTGAGGGAGCAGGACGATGTGATCCATCGCTACCTCGCCTACTACGAGAAGCTCCACAGCCATCCGGACCGCATCGACGAGGTCGCCCATCAGATGGGCTGGGACGAGGAATCCTGGAGCAGCGACTCCGCGGAGACCATCACCTCCCGCGAATCCGCCGCACCCGAGGCCGAGAGCGAGTCCTCCCCCGCCGACTCCGCCGATTTCGGCACGGATCCCTACACGCTTCACAAGAACCCCATCTTCATCGCGACCAAGGCCATTTACCTCAGCCTCAAGCGCTCATGGGAACGCATCGCCCCCGATGCCGACAAGGTTCCCCAGCCGCTCGCCATCGCCATGCACGCCTCGATCTATCGCGGCGAGGAGCAGGCCATGCTCGCGATCCAGGCGCTCGACTTCGGCGACTACGCGATGGCCATCAGCCTCTTCAAACGCGCCCTCCGCGAGCTCAACCAATCCTTCGCCCACCTCGGCACGCCCGCCGTGGCCAACCTTCCCGCCGTCGTCCGCTTCAGCGAGGACGCCCTGCCCCGCCTCTTCGACCTCCGCGAGATCTGGCTGCGCGTGATGAACGAGTGCCGCGAAGAGCTTGAGCGCCCCGTCGAGGACGAAGACGAGGAGTGATGCCTTCCGCCCGAGAAACAGTAAATTCGCTACGCGATAATTACTGGCGGAGAGGGGGGGATTCGAACCTCTGCCGGTTGGTGAAGCTAAGTCGCCAAATAACGCGGACTTAGTTGATGGTTAATAATTTAGAACGAGAATTAAGATGCAGAAAAGTGCGAGGAAGTGAAGCCAAAAACAAAGGTTTGGACAACCTTTGGGCAACCTAGGCGCGTTCAAAAGCACGGCCGCCCCGACGCCTTATGAGATGCGCCGGGGCTCGTGGTTGGTCAATCCTCCTCCGGCAACATGATTGTTGCGCAGGGCTCGCCCTTGTCGCCGGGGTGAATCTGGATTTTCAGCGTGTGCAAACGCCTGCGACCGGTGCCGGTGATAACGACTTTGAACAGACGACCGCCCGGAAAGGACTGCACCGGGGCAACGCGGGACATCCAGAGCACGTCATGCCAGACGCCTTTCCAGTCGTTGCCGTGGTCGGGATGGTCAACGGCCTTCTGGATGAGCGCGGCGACCGCCGCCGTCATGGCGACATGCACGCCGGGAAAGTGCTGGGCGGAGATCGCGCCCAGGTCGCCGCCGGTCGCGTCAACAATGACGCCGTCGGCGATGGCTTGCGCACGGGTGTAAACGGAAACGACCACGAAGCCGTCGAACGGGTGGCCGGGTTGGTTGATAACGTCGCCGGTTTGGGGAACCGGGTCACGGGACAAGTCACGCATGGGATTTGAAGAGTTGTGCGCCTTTTCCGGGCGCGGGTTGGCGTTGCTTGGGTTCGGCTCAACGGGTTTTCCGCAGAAGTGGCGGCATCCCTCGGAGCGTGGCTGGCAGACGGTGCTGTGGATGCTCGGCGATTTCCTGTTTGAGCACGTCGCAAAGGGCGTTTCCGAAGTTCGGAAACCCAGCGGCGAACGCCTGTTTTGCGGCAATCATGCAGCTTAGGGCGAATTCGCCGTGATGAGGCATTAGATCAACGGAGGGGGAAGACATGGGCTGTGGGAGTCGTGCGCCCCAACGAGGGCGCGGGGGGAGCGGCGAGCCGCGCCGCGCGGTCCCTGTCAGGCCAAACCTTAAAAAGGCCGTCCCGGAGGGATGCCTCCGGCAAGCACCGGCAGCGCAAGGAGGAGCGCAGGGCGCAGCCCGAGAACTCCTTGAGGCGCGGACGGGACGAGGCGCTTGCGCCGCAGGCCCGCCAGCCGTCGCAGGTGCTAGCCTTGGCATTCCTCCGGAGCGGCCCCCGCTAGAAAAATCCGAGCGCAGCGAGCATCAAAAGGATTGAGGCAAGAGTGCCCGACAACATCGTTTGGATTTGGCTCTTCTCCGCTGGAACTCGTTACTCAAAGCAAAATTGCTAGAGATTCGCTAGTTCGTCTGTTATGCGTCATCGCACCTAACACGGGCATGTCTAATAGTCCCGCTCCTACCCCTACTGAGCCAATCGTTATCAGCCAGAACTCGCCTCTTTTCGAGGCGGTTCAAAAACTGTGGCGTCGCAATAGCGACCATCTTGGATTCTTTCCTGCTGGAGCGTTCTCGGACTGCGCCCGTCGAGGAATGTTGGTCGCGGCGGTCTCATCCGACGAGTTCTTAGGTTACACTGCCTACCGGATGAGCGGCGACAGAGCGATTCTCATTCATCTGTGTGTGATGGAAGAGGCTCGGCGCAGGAATGTAGCCAAGCTGTTAATCGATCATGTGAAGCAGATCACCAAGCAGAAAGGACTACGCGGAATAGGTCTTTCCTGTCGGGTGGATTTTGATGCCAATGACGTTTGGCCGCGTCTTGGATTTTCTCCTCGAGGTGAACGACGAGGAAAGAAGAAGGATGGTTCCGTTCTTAAATTATGGTGGTTTGACCACGGCCTTCCCGATCTCTTCTCGCTGGCTGCCGCAGCTGGCCACGACGATGGAACCATGCACATTCGAGCATGTTCTCGTGTTGTGACTGTGAATGTCGGTCCCGCTACGAATCTTTACCGTCAGAACGAGCACTTGGGAGTGTTCATCTGGGAGAATGTGCGGGACTTGGCGAAAGGGAATGCACATGCCTCGGTGATGGCATTCCGGTTCGCAGATACTGAAGTTTTTCGTAGGCCTATTCCGCTTGCTGAGGCAAAGTTGGCGGGCGTGCGCTCCAACTTACCATCTCCCTTGGCCATATCTGATGAACTCTTCGCGACCCTCTATCGCCGAGGCATGGGGCAAATCCAATGAGTAAGATACTTTTGCTTTCTATCCGTCCGCATTATGCCGAGAAGATATTTTCTGGCGAAAAGACGGTTGAACTACGGCGGACAAAGCCTCGGTTGGAGTCTGGCGATCTCGTCCTAGTTTATACCTCTTCGCCGCGCTGCGCCTTAACTGGGGCATTCTTGGTCGCTAACGTGGTTTCTGGAACACCGGAGCAAATTTGGCGAAAATGCAGAGCTAAGGCCCAAATTGATCATGCAGCCTTCGCTAAGTATTACGAAGGAGCGACGATTGGTTATGCCATCGGTATTGAGCGCGCTTGGGCATTCGATCAGCAGGTCACCTTGCCTGAATTAAGACGACGAATGAAGGGTTTTCATCCTCCTCAGATTTATCAATACCTTCCCATCATTACGGCGTCAGGTCTGGTTTCCGATGGGGTGAGTCCAAAGGCTTTGCGTCCGCCTAAATTGGAACGACGTGCGCCAGTGAGCGTAACTCGTCTGTAAAGGCCAACGCCTATAATGTATCAGAACCTACAATATGGCGACCCTGCGCGTGGCCTCCGCCTCAGTGTGATACTATCTGCGTTAATTGAGCTGACCAGGGTCAAAAAGGTCCGGGCGAAGAGGCTTGAAACCAAACCCGAACTTGAGAGCCGGCAGGGAGCATTATTCGCTTATGGCCGTATGCTGTTGGAAAATAATTCATCGATGATGTTTGCTACGGTTAATCAGCAGGCGGCATTCGCTTACATCGACGTTATACCGCCACGTGCGGGAACCGGCGGATTCTCCCCAGATACGGTTAGTCAGCGGTCGGCCGACAAAATACCAAAATCCCGAGGGCATTCCGTTGATCCAAGTATCGGCTGCGACATCCCGGAGTTCTACCGGATTTTCGGAAAAATGTGTCCGCTTTAGTCGAAGGTTTAGCATGGAGCGGGTGCCTTCAAGCCGGTCGGGATGACGCACGCTCAGTTCAAGGTCGGTCAGGAATTTCTCACCGAGACAGGCCGCTGGATTTGCACGGACAAGGGCAAGCGCACGGTGATCGGCAAGCAGGTCGCTGGCCGCGGTGGCCTCGTGCCGCCATTGGCCGTGACGGAAATCGAGGTCGTGTTTGACGAAATTCAACTCCGCCGCTGCTCGCCTGTCCCATCCAAGCCGGCGGCAAAAAAATCCCGGCGTTAAGTCGCCGGAAAAAATGCGCGCCGGTCGCGCCGGCGCGCGTGGTGCGCTCAAAGCCACTTGTGCGTTAACGTTTGGCCGAGCACATCGCTCAAGTCGCGAACGCTGGCATAGCCGACATCCAAGCCCGCGCCGGTAATTTTGATCGCGTCATGCTCGCGGCAATACTCGCCTTGGATGGCGAGAGCCACGTCCCAAGTGATGCATTTCAGTTGGCCGTCGTGGATGTGGTAGAACTCCACCCAGCGGCAGGTGCCGAGCTTATTCTTGCGTCGCAAGAGGACGTAGATGGTCGCCCCCTGTGTGACGGTCTCACGGAGTTTTTTGACGGCGGTATCGCGTTGAACTTCGGTGTTCATGGTGTGTCGCGAGGTCGCGCGTGGTCGGATTCCGGCACCGTGCCGGGTATCTCCGCCAGCCCGATCTCCCGGCCTGTCAGCACGCCCAGGCAAAGGCCGTCCGCTCCCATGCGCGGAGGGCCGTGGTGGAGGCGCGCAGCGCACTACCTTGCCGGGCGTGGTAGGCTAGGAAAACAGAGGGCTGCCCTTGTCCTGAAAGGCGTTCCCGTGGCCTGCTCAACATGAGCTAATCTTATCGGCCCGCGCGAAGTCTCGGGACGTTAGGAGCCGAGCGAGCCGGTAGCCGGAGCGGAGCCGACGAAGGAGGCCCGCGCAGGCGGACGGAGAAGCGAGGCGACGAACGCGCCCGTGTCTTCGCGCGTGTGTCGCATGGCATCCGCCAAGGGCAACCGGCTGCATCAAGCGAGGAGCCTGTGACGAGGTTGATGCAGTGGGTTGCGGGCGTCGGTGATCGAAACGAGGCCCGTCCTCGGGGCTTTCGGGGCATCGGTCGGATCGGCAGGTGTCCCTATTTTCGGCGCGTCCGTTTGCCGCCGGTCGGGATGAGCTTCGGCCGGGGCGGAGTCGCGGACCGGGTGGAGCGCAGCCTGGCCGGTGCCGGAGCGGAGTCGCCGGAGGCGGCCCGCGCAGGCGAGAAGCCAAGCGAAGCGGAGCCCGTGTCCGTCGGCCCGCCCGGTGCCGTTATGCCCGCCCGCCTGGTCGAATCATCACGCCAGAGCGAAGCGTCGGTGGTGCGACCCGTCCGTGTCGCATGAGTGGTTGGGAAACGCGGCGAACCTGCGCCGCTGTGCCCTGCCCCGGTGGGCGGAAACGTGCGTGGGTTTACACGCGAGCGGATGCGAGATGACATCGTATTTTGCGAAATCCCAAACGTTACGCGGCAGCGTAAGGGGAAGGGCGTCCTACCTTGAGAGAAACGCGGCTGCGTTTCATAAGTTAAACGCGCGCAAGTCGCGCCTTGGGCGATGTTGAGTCCCAAGGCACAGCTCAATTTGAAGCACGCGAAGGCATACTTTCGCGAGCATCTGAGCGTGGGCGATTACTACTCGGTGAAGGCGCAGGTGCGCGGCGAGTGGTTTGGCCTGGCGGCGGATCAGTTGGGCCTGTCGGGGGCGGTCGGCGAGGCGGATTTCCTCGCGCTCTGCGAGGGCCGGAATCCGAAGACGGGTGAGCGACTGACCCAGCGCTTGAACTCGGTGCGACGTGAGGCGCTGGGCGGTGAGCTGGCGAATCGGCGCGTGTTTTACGATTTCACGATCAGTCCGCCGAAGAGCGTTTCGGTGGTCGGTCTTTATCAGGATGACCGCATTTTGGCGCTTCATGACCGCGCGGTGCGAACGGCGATGTCGGAGCTGGAAAAATTCGCAGCGACACGGGTGCGGAAGGCCGGCGCGCAGGCTAACCGGGAAACGGGTAACGTGATCGGCGCGGCCTTCCGGCACGATACCAGCCGGGAGCTCGATCCGCATCTTCATACGCATTGCGTGGTGCTCAACGCAACTTTCGACGCGACCGAAAATCGGTGGAAGGCGATTCAGGCCGGAGGCATGTATGCCGCGCAAAAGTTCGTCGAAAACTTATACTACCATGAGCTGGCGAAAGGCCTCCGGGAACTCGGCTACGAGGTCGAAAACAACGCTCGTGATTTCGAGCTGAAAGGCGTGCCGGTCAGCTTGGTCGAACGCTTCTCCAAGCGGCATCAACAGATCAACCAAGAGACCGGAAAACGCATCGCCGCCGAGGGCCTTCAGGGAAACGAAAAGGCGGTGCGCGAACAGGTCGCGCGCGCGGCGCGCAAGCGCAAGACGGCGGACGCGACGGCGGATCGGCTGCGCCCGTTTTGGGCGCGACAAATGACGCCGGAGGAGCAAGCGGCCTTGGCCGCGTTGCGGCCAACGAAGGTGCCAACGAAGGCGACGGGAGACGCGTCGGCTTTGGTCGCGTGGGCTGAGCAACACTTGTTTGAACGACGCTCCGTGGTCGCGGACTACGAACTGTTGTCCGCCGCGTTGGTGCGTGGTCGCGGCGTCGAGGTTGACCTTGCCGAGCTTCGGCAAGCGGTCGATGGGGGCGACTACCTGCGCGAAGCCGACTCGCGGAAACTGACCTCGGCGGCGTCGTTGGCGTGCGAAAAGGAAGTCGTGTCGGCCGCGCAGCATGGCCGGCGACGTTTCGAGGCGTTTAACCCGGACTTTGAACCGATGCCGGATTTGAACGGCGAACAGGCGACGGCGGTTCGGCAAATTTTCGGGAGCCGAGATTTCATCACGCTGTTCCGGGGCGGCGCAGGCACCGGGAAAAGTTTCACGCTCAAGGAAGTTGATCGCGGCATGGCGCTGCTCGGCCGGGCGGTCGTTGTCCTGGCTCCGCAACGGCAGCAGGTCGAAGACCTGCGCCGGGACGGCCTGCCGGCGGAAACTGTATCGCGGACTCTTGCCGTCGGCGCTTTGCCACGCGGCGCGGTCGTGATCGTGGACGAGGCCGGCCAGCTTGGCGGGCGCGAGCTGCGGGACGTGATACGGCTCACCAGAGAGCACGCCGGCCGACTGATCCTCTCCGGCGATACTCGCCAGCATGGCGCGGTCACGGCCTCCGATGCGCTCAAGGCCATCGAAAAGCACTCCGGCCTAAAGCCCATCGAGATTCGGAAGATCCGTCGGCAAGATCCGAAGGCGGGCAAAACGCGGCAAGATCGCGCGGAAATTCGCGCGTATCGCGCCGCCGTGAAAAAGGCATCCTCGGGCAAAACCTTGGACTCGCTGGAACGGCTGGATGCCCTTGGCTGGATACGCGAATTGTCGTCGGATGAATTGCGCGGTGCCGTGGCGGCGGAATACCTCGCCGCGCGCACGCGGAAGGAAAATGTGCTGGTGGTCGCGCAGACCCGCGAGGAAGTCCGCGCCATCAATGAGGCCATCCGGCAAGGTTTGGCGGTGGCGGGATCGCTCGGGCCGGGGAAAACGGTGACGGCCTTGGAAGCCTTGGACTGGACGGAGGCACAAAAGCGCGATGCGCGGTATTATCAGCCGGGGCAGCGGGTGCAGTTCCTACGCCGCTACGGACGATTCCGTGCGGGCGATTCCTGTGAGGTCGCCGGCGCGAGCGAGCATGGTCTGGTGCTCGTGAAGGACAGTCGGCGCTCGGAGTTCAGTTTCCGCTACGCGGATCGCGTGGTGGTCACGCGACCGGTCGAGTTGGAGCTGTCGCCGGGCGACCGGCTGCAACTCAAGTTCAACGGGCGCTCCGCCGAGGGCTCGCGTTTGAACAACGGCGAACTCGTCACCGTGCTTCGGATCGAGCCGGACGCGCGGCTGGTGGTAGAGGACGACAAGGGCGGACGCAAAACCCTCTCGCCGGAGCAACGGCTTTTCACGCGCGGCTACGCCGTCACGTCCTACGCTTCGCAGGGTAAGACAGTGGATACGGTCTTGCTCGCGGACTCGGCCAACCGCGCGGCGACGAACCAAAAACAATGGTATGTGAGCATATCACGCGGACGGCGGCGTGCCCTGATTTTCACTCCCGACCGGATGGGCCTGCGGGCCAATCTCCAAAATCCGGGCGACCGCGAGCTGGCGCTTTCACTCAAGCTGAGCGATGTGGCGAAGCGGCAGCGTCAGGCGATGGCGGCGGCGCAACGCGCGCGGTCCCATCGCGCATTCGCGCAGCACGCTGCGTCGGTTGCCCAGGGATTGAGGCGAGGGATGAGGCCGTGAGTGACACCCCAAAATGGGGGCAATGGCCGTGCCTCACGCAGGGCCTATTTTGTTGAGCCGTATTGCGGGATCATGGGGTATGAAAAACGCACTACATTTCCACGCTGGTGTCTCGCAGCGCGAGGCATCGAATTCGCATACAGAACGCACCTACTCGTTGCTGGAAGCCGCTCAAGTGATGGGTGTCCCCTTGTCCGATCTTCGGGAAATCCTAAAACAGCATGAGCTGCACACGGAGTCCGGCCGACGGGGTGCGCGCGTGTCGCGTCGAGAAGTTTTCGACTACGTTTCCCATCATCCGACCCGCATGACGAAAGCAGGGAGGGGCATTTCGTTCTAATTTGTGAGGAAACCGAAATAATCGCGCGAGGAACCAGACCATGACCCACCTGCAACAAGCCCTCGCCGAACGCCGCGCCGCACGAAATGCGCCGGAAGATTACTTCGTTCGCCTGAACGGCACCGCGCCCGTCATCACCGTGCATCAAGCTGCGGGCGAGGCATGGTGCTTTCCTTGGTCAACGCTGGTCTCCGTGTGGCATGACCTCGCAGAAGGGCGGGAAAAGATCGTCCTCACCTTCCCTCATCACGTCGTCTGCGTAGAGGGCCAAAACTTGGATCGTCTTATGCCCGAGATTGGAGAAATGCGGCTTTATGCCATTCGCGAGCACGACAGCAGCGGCGACTACAAGGGGCACTCGAAAACGGGGCATACCGTGGTGGCCAAGATCACGGTGACGCGTGTGGATGAATTGCCGCTCACGGTCGAAAATCTGGCCGATCCCGAAGCCTGATCTCTTGCCGCTCGTGCTCAGCGTGTTCGTTTCGTTCCGAAAAAAAGCACGTTCGTCCAATCCTGTCGGCGGCGGCGCGGATATAGTCCGGGGAATCTTCCCCGCGCATGTTTCTCCACTTCATGGTTGCCGGCCTGAGCACGGGCGCGGCGGTGCTCGTCGCCAAGATCGACGCCGCACCCGCCGGGCTAGCGCTCGCCTTTGGCGGACTCGCCGCGTGGTCGGTGTGGTGCGCGATGCGCGGCACGCGTGCGGCCTCGGCGCCGATCCTGCGGCTCGGCGGGTTTTCGTGGGATTTATTCAGTTTTTGCCGTGGCTGGTTGATCGTCGGGGAGACGGGTAGCGGCAAAACGCTCGCGTCGATCAATTCGATGCTCTGGCAGGTGTCGAAAAACTGCCCGACTTGGGGTGGAATTTGTATCGACGACAAAGGTCTGTATTGGGAAACGCTGTCAGAAATGTTCCGCCACCTCGGGCGCGAACAGGATTTGATTTTGCTAAAGGTTCGGCCGGACGACGCGCCGGCCGATTGGAAGCCGGAGCACACGTTTAATTTTCTGGAAGACTCGCGCCTGCCCTATTCGGCCAAGGCCAAGGATATTTGCGATGTGGCGGCTTCGCTCGGGCAAAACGGAGACCAATCGTTTTTCAAAACGCAGGCCGAAATTCAGATGGATTTCGCTTTCCGCGCGCTCAAGTGCGCGGGGTTTCCGGTGACGCTCGATAGCGCCTACGAATTACTCTCCTCGGACGAAATGCTTTTGGACGTGGTTGGCTTGCTCGAAGATCATGACACGCCGGAGGCAAAGGCGCTGGTCAGTCATTTTGAGACGCATATCGCCACTCAACCCGCCGAACAGCTCGGCGGCGTGCGCGGCACCTTGGCGAACCGGCTCAAGCATTTCACGTCGCCGGACATCGCGGCGGTTTTCTGCACGGAAAAATCGACGTTCTCCTTTGCCGACATCGACCGGGGAAAGGTCATCTGCATTTCCATTCCCCAGCGTTTCAAGGTCGAGAGGCGGTATATCCATACGCTCATGAAACTGGTGTTTTATTCGCATGTGCTGATGCGGTTCGACAAACCTGCCGAAGAGCGTGCCAAGGACAACCTGCTGATTTTGTGGGCGGACGAAGCGCAAAAGATAGTCACCGCAAACGAGGACGGGACGAGTGACTACAACGTCGTGGACGTGATTCGCGAGGCGAAGGCCACCGTGGTCGCGGCCACGCAGTCCTACACCTCGTTGATTCCGCCTATCGGCGACCAGGAGAAGACGAAGGTCTTTATCGCGAACATGGCGAACCGGATCATGTTCAAGGCACCTGATGAAGACTCCGCCAAGATGGCGGCGGATACGATTGGGAAGCGGAAGGTTTTGAAGAAGACCTACGGCTACTCCGGCGGTCGGCGCACGACGTCGTTCACCGAGGAGGAGAAGTATTTTTTCGAGCCGCACGAACTGCGAAAACTGAAGACGTTTGAGGCGGTCATCCAACACTGCGGCGGCGGGTTTCGCCGCGTGAAACTCCCGCCGATGGCCGCGAACGGGAAACCCCCGGTCTGGTATGGGAAGTGAGCTTATGAGCACGAATCTGGAAAAACTGCGGCGCTTGCCGGATCACCTGCGCGAGCAAATCAAGGGACAAGATCACGTGATGGATCGCATCTGCTCGGTGCTCCGGCGTGGCGAGTTGGGCTTGGCGAGCACGCGCAGGCCGCGCGGATCGTTCTTGTTTGTCGGGCCTACGGGCGTTGGAAAAACCGAAGTCACGAACGTGTTCACTGAATACCTTTTCGATGGTCGCAAGCCGCTGCGTTTCGACATGTCGGAATACCAGACGCACAGCTCGGTTGAAAAATTGATCGGCGAGAAAGTCGGCGACACGGGCTTGCTCGGTCGCGCGCTGGCGACAACGGACACCGGCACGCTGCTTTTCGATGAAATCGAGAAAGCTCACCCCCTAGTGCTGGATTTGTTTCTTCAGATTCTGGACGATGCCGCGATCACACTGGCGTCAGGCGAACGGAAAAATCTGAGCGGCTTCTATGTCGTGTTCACGAGCAACATTGGCGCGGCCGAAGCGATGCGGATGCGCTCGGCGCCATTCGCCTCGGTTCAGAGGACGGTGCTGTCGCGGGTGAACCAACAGCTCCGTCCCGAACTCGTCGGCCGTATGACGGAGAAACTGGTCTTCGCCAGTCTCGACTACGAGGTGCAGCGCGCGATCTGTGCGCAGATGGTGGAACGCGAATGCGCACGGCTGCGTGCGCTGGGTCAAACGGTGGCGGTCGGCCCAGAGGCATTGGAGGCGTTGATCCGCGAGGGGTATCATCGCGGCCTCGGGGCACGGCCCATGCGGGCGGCGGTGGAGCGTTACCTGCAAGAACAGGTCGCGGCTGAACTGCTGGATGTCCGCGCGTCCGTCTAGCCGCGGGGCAGAAGATCAGGCATAGCCTTCCCGTCACGAAGAGCCCGGCGCGCGGTCAGTTTAGCCCGTAGCGTGTCGGCATCCGAAGGCAGCGGCGCTTCTCCGATCAGCTCCGCGACCGTAGTCCCCAAAACATGCGCCAGAACGATCAATTCGTGATCCGTCACTTGGCGTAGCCCCGCTTCGATACGCGCGACTATATCGCGTCCCGCGTCCCATCCCTGACGCTGGCACGCGCCCGCAAGCTCTCCTTGGGACCAATGACTCACCGTGCGGAGTCGGCGAACCTGCGGACCGACGTGGTTTCGTCGTCCGGTGGCGGCTGGAGGTTTCTTTTGATCGCGCGGCACGTGTGTTCTAGCACACAGCCTAGCGAATGGCTGAGTCTCGCGTGTGTGTTAGAGCACACAAACTGCCGGGGTTATCTCCCTGATACGCGAAAACTTGGGGAACCGAATTCCCATCTGATAATCTATGGCGAAAAGCCGTGGGTGATTTGGCCTAGCCTATACAAGCCTATCGCCCCGATGGCCTCCACAGAAAGGAACCTCTCCAATGAATAACCCAAACAACGGTGAATCTGGAACGGCAGGGTCAGGCTTCGGAAAAGGGGGAACGGGGAATACCCCGCCAATTTGGCATGAGTTGGAAGCGGTGTCGGTAATCCTTCGTTCATTCATGCACGCCCCCGGCGAAGCGGTGGAGCACAACCACGCCTCTGCGGAGTTGATTCTGAACATGGGCACTACGTCGGGGGCGATTGTCTGGCGGGATGCCGACGGGGTGGAACAGACGGCTGAACTCCATGCCGAGGACTGTTGTTTGATTCCTGCGGGTGTGTCCCATCTGGTGAGTGGCCTACGGGTGCGTGGAGTCGTTTCGCTTTTGGTGGGAGGCGTGCTACTGGCCGAAATGGCGCGGAGAAACGTGACCGCTGTGGTGATTGAGAACCTCCGGCAACTCACCGCGCACGATACAATGGCCGGCGAACTGATGGCGGATTTGGGGCGAGTGATTCTTCGGCAACCACAGGCGCTTTGGGTCAACACGCTTGGTTTCGCGCTCGCGCTAAAACTACTCCACTCCTTGATGTATCGTGAGAATGGATACGCAGGTGGAATGCCTCCGTTTTCGCCTTCGGAAAAAACGCGCGTGCTTGGATACCTGCGCGAGCACCTGGCGGAGCGGATGACGGTTTCGGAGCTTGCCCGAAAACTGGGTCTGAGCCGCGCGCATTTCACGCGTCGGTTTCATGTCACCTTCGGAACTCCACCGCTCCGATATTGGATCAGAATGCGCGTGGATCAGGCGCTCGAACTTTTGCGCAGTGGGGAATACCGCGTGTCGGAAGCTGCCTTGGCCGTCGGATTCTGTGACCAAAGCCACTTGGATCGGCATTGTCGCAACCTCTACGGGCGCGCACCTAGCGTCATGCTCCGGGACTGACGCAAATATCGCGTTTGTTCTGATTTTCAGCACGAGCGTCCAAGCCAGACGCAATTTGGTGAGGTAGAGTTACGACGTTCAATCGGTGGCCGTCCAACGGCACCGCTTCCAGTTCAGCTCCCGGTTCTCTCTCCACCATGAAAACCCAAAGCACAAAACTCACCCTCGGAGCGCTCGGTTTCGCGCTCCTGCTCAATCCGGCCTCGGCTGCCGTTGTCTCGCTGCCCATCGCGCAAATCCCCACCGAACTGAAAACCGGTTTCCAATACGGCCTGGGGATTCTGTTCATGGTCGGTTTCATCTGGGGCGTCATCAACATCTGGGGCGGCGCGGAAAAGATGAAGCGCGGCGATGCCGAAGGAAAAATGGGCATCGTCTCCGGCATCATCATCGCGGGTGCCGCTGCAATCATGAGCGCCTTGTTCTACATCTTCGGGCTCTCCGACGGCGCGCTCGCGCCGCAATTTTGACGCAACCGCCAACGCCGTCCCGTCATGAGCGAGCTACGCATCACGGACACGAACAGCGTCAACGACAGCAAGGGCCGCGCGCTCGGTTTGGAGGGGAACGATTTCCTCTACGTCATCGGCGGCTTTGTCGCCGCCTTCGCGTGTTACCTGCTCCTCGACGTGTTGCTCGGCGCGGCGACGCTGCCCTCGATCCTCCTGGCGCTGCCCATCCTCGTCCTCCCAACCGCGTGGGTGTTGCTCTTCCGGCACAACAAACCGGACGGCTACGCGGAGGATTTTTTCGATCAACTCGTCACCGGTGAAGGCTGGTCCTTCGCCGCGCGTAATCAACCCGTCCATCCCGGCCGCACCGGCTCGACCACCCATGAAAAGCGGCGCACCTAACGGCTACTTCGCTGGCGGACTCCTGCTCTTCGGCTCCCTCGAAAAGGGCGGCGTCGTGAGCAAGGGCTACGTCCTGCAACCGCCCGACCTGCGCGGCGCGAGCATCGCGAACCTGAACGCCTATCAGGATAAAATCCGCAGTTTCCTCGCGTTGCTCGGCGAAGGAATGCGGGCGCAACTCCAGTGGACGGTCGATCCCGACTACCTCACGGAATTGACCCGCTACTACCGCGAGACGGAACGCGTCACGCATCCGCACATCCGCCGCGTGCGCGATGAGCGATTCAACCGCTACTGGCGGAAGATGCAGCGGCGTGAACTGCGCCGGGAAAAACTCGTGGTGTTCGTCTCGACCGACATCACCAGCTACTCGGGCAACCTCAAAACCAAGGTCGGCCTCCAAGCCTACTACGACAAGGTGCTCTCCGAACTCCGCACCCGTTTCGACGAAATCACTGGCACCCTGCGCACGCTCTTCGGCACCGACACCACGGTGACGCCGATGGGCGACACGGAACACTTCACCTATTACATGAAGTTTTTGAACCCGTCGCTGGCCGACCGGTTCGACGTGGATTTCGGCGCGCAGTTCAACCCGGCCCTCACCATTCAGGAAAATTGCTGGAACTCCGATGGCGTCGGACTCGAACGCGTCGGTTTCTATTCCGATGGACGGTATCACGCTGTCTTCACCCTGAAGCGGTGGCCGAGCCGCACGTATCCCGGCATCGTCTTCCGCCTCACCGGTCTCTCGTTTCTCGACTACCAAATCACGGTCAACGTCACCCCGCTGCCATCCAAGCGCGAGGTGGAGCAGGAAGAAAAAGCCATCGAACGCCTGCGGGGCGAATACGAGGACAGCGAGCGGCACTCGCTCCTCGTCGCCATCGGCAAGAAGGAGCGGAAAATCGAGTCGCTCTCCACCGGCTTCATCCGGCCCTTTTCCGTTACCTACGTCATCCGCATGTGGGACGAAAACGAAGTCGCTTTGAGCGCGAAATGCGCGGCGATCAAAAACGCGATCAACAACCTCGGCGGCGCGCAGTATTACGAGTGCGCGCTACCCTCCACCGCGAAGAAACTTTTCTTCGCCTCGTGGCCGGGTTGGACGGGCTCGCCCTACAAGCACCGCGCGCTCTACGCCGAGGACACCTACCTTGCCGATTTGCTGCCGTTCTCGGCGACATTCACCGGCCACCTGGCCGAGGCCGAAGCGATCTACGACGGCTCGCAGGGAAACCTTGTCGGCCTGCGCACCTTCCTCGGCACACCGCCCACGCCGCAGCACGCGGTGCTGCTCGGCGCGACCGGCGCGGGAAAATCCGTTACCATGTGCGACCTGCTCACGCAGACCGCCGCCTACTACCACCATTCCGTATTCGTGGAGGAAGGTCTGTCCTACGCGGACTTCACTCGGTCGATGGGTGAAACGCCCATCATCATTCACCCGGACGGCGACCTAACGATCAACTATTTCGACACCGGAAAACTCCCGCTCAATCACCTGCACATAGCGTCCGCCGTCGCGCTCGTCGCGCGCATGATCGGCGAATCACCCGACGCCGAGGCGCAGCAAATCCGGCAAGCCATGCTCGGCCAATACGTCGGACAGCTCTACCAAGACGGCTTTGACGATTGGGCGAAGAAACATGCGGAGCTGATGCCGGAGATCGAGCGCATGGCCTGCGCGGTGCATCGGTGGAAACGGGAAAAGATGTGCCTCGGCTCGACGGAAATGGAAGCCTACGCCGAGTTGCGCGACCGCCGCGCGCGTCGTGACGACGAAGCCCTGTCGTTCATCGCTTCCGTCACGGAAGGCGAAATCACCCAATTTCTTAAGGAGCCGCAGACGGAACGCGCCGTGATGGCGCTCGCCCATGCCTACTACGCGCCGGAGGACTATCCCGTTCACGCGAGCCTCGTGGAGTTGATGCAGTTCTCCCGCTTCCCGGAGCACAAGAAAGAGCAGGTCGATCACCTCGCCACGCTGCTTTCCTCGTGGTGCGCCTACGGGCAATACGGGAAACTTTTCGACGGCCGGACCAACGTGTCCCTCACCGGCGCCATCGCGCATTTCGAGTTGGGCTACATCCCGGAGCAGGCCATCGAACTCAAAACCGCCGCTGGTTTGCTCGTCACCGGCTTCGCCCGCCAGCACATCATTTCCCTACCGCGCGCCCTGAGGAAACGCATCATCTACGAGGAGCTGGCCCGCTTCCTCGACGTGCCGGGCGGGGACAAGATTGTTGCGGAGTCCTACGCGCAGCTTCGCAAGTTCAACTGCTGGACGGCCTCTATCGTCCAACAATACAGCCGGTTCAAAGACGCGCGAATTCGTCCCGTCGTCATCGGCAACTCGAAGCAATTTTTTCTCATGCGGCAGTTCGACCGCAACGACGTGGACGACATCGCCCGCGACATCGCGCTCCCGGAATCCGTCTGCGCGTCCATCCAGAACTACCCGATGCCGGAGCAACAACCGCCGGGCAAAAAGTTCTCCAGCCTCTGCTTTTTCTCGCCCGTCACCGATCCGCCCCTGTGCGGCACGGTGCGCAACGTCCAACCCTCCCCTGAGGAAGTCTATGAAAACCAAGAAAAACAATCGGCGTAGGCTCGGCGCGGCCTGCGCGCTCGGACTCGCCGCCGCCGTCGGCCTGTCCGGTTGCAGCACGGCGGGGGCATGGCCTCCGACATCGGCTTGGCTGGTGCCGGTGGCGCGCTGGCCTACGAACTATCAGACGGCGACATCGCCGTCACCGCCGCCGGTGCGGCTGGCGGCTACCTCGTTTCACAGGTCGCCCAGGCCCAGATGAAGAAGGCCATCAAGAACGCGGAGCAACGTGGCCACGACCGCGCGATGAATCAGGCCGTAAAACAGCAATACTGGATCATCCAAAACCAACAGCGCTCATACGAAGATCGCCGCGAGTCCAGCACCCGGTTCGTGCCGGTAGAGCTGCCTGAAACCACGGTCAACGGCGTCATCCTCAACCCCAGCGTGGAATACGTCCGCGTCGAATCGCCATGAAACATCTGCTCATTCTCCCGCTCATTGCCACGGGTGCGCTCGCCTCGGGCTTCCCGGTCTTCGACGCGGCCAACCTCACCGCGCAAAAAGTCTCCCATGCGGAGAGCATCGCCAAGTGGGTCGATAGCATCGCGAAACTGCGGACGCAGATCGACCAGCTAAACCAGCAAATCAACATACAGGGCGACATCCGCAAGTGGACCGGAAACCCGGTGGAAGCCGGTGCCAACGTCGTCCTCGATGTGCTCGGGGAGGAAGACCTGGCCCGCGAATATGGCCGCGCGCGTGCTGAAATTATCCGCGTCACCCGTAGTCTCGATTCCCTCGAAAACACCGCCGATGGAAACTTCCGGGCGATTCGGAGCACCGATCTCGACGGCGGGAATCTGCAACGCGACCCGCTCACGTTCCGCCGTTATTCCGTCCTCGATGCCAAGCAGGCCAACACCGTGCAGGTCACGGACGAAACCAAGGCGCGCGAAGCGGAGTTGCAGGAAGAAATCGCGCTCACGCTCCAAGAGCTGAAAGCTGCGACTACCGACGCGGAGGTGCAAAAACTCTCCGCCAAGCTCGTCGCGCTGAACGGTCAGCTCGCCCAAGTGGAGACGGCGCGGCGTCGCGAGGTCGATGAGGTCGCGCTCCAGAAAATCGCGAACGACGCGCGCCTCGAACAGGAGCGCTTGGCCGTCGCCGAGCTGGAGGCGCGTGACAACCACTTAGCGAACCAGCGCGTCACTGCCTACATGAAGACCCTCAAACTCCGAAGCACCCAACCATGAAAATCATCGCCCTCCTCCTAGTCCTCGGTCTGTCCGTCCTCGCCACCGGCTGCGGCCCGTCGAAAGCGGAGCGCGAAGCCGCCGAGCGCGAGCGCGCACGCCTCGAACTGGAACGTAAAGCCGAAGAAGAACGGCGCATCGCCAACGAAGCGTTCCGAAGCATCGGAAACAAACTTGGGCGTAAGGCTCCGGGCACTACGTTTAGCCCTCCGCCGGACGCACCCGCGCAGCCTCCCGCTGACACGCCACCGCCAGCCAATGAAACGGCGAAACCTGCGGAGCCAACGAAAGAGCCATAAGCCGGTATGGAAATCTACCTGCCAACTTTGCAGGCCAAGATGATCGAGCTGGTCGCGGCTTTCCGCATCGTCGTCTTTGCCATTATGGTAGTCGGGCTCGTGTGCTACGTCGGCATGGGTAGCCCGACCGGGACGAGCATCGTCCGCACGCTGGCGAAGGCCCTTATCATCGTGGCTGCTATCGCCACGATGGATCGTTGGTTCCCGAAAACGGAAGGCATAATGCTGGATGTGGCCGAGTATTTGAATCCCGGCTACAACGAGCGGCCCGATGCCGCCGCCAGCACTATTCGCGAGTCCACCACGACAAATCCCGAAGGTCAGGAATGGTCGTGGCGGAAGCTGAATGAGTCGATTTACCAAGCCGTCTCCAACGCGCTCGCGAACATTTTTATCTACATCGGCACGCTCATCACCGTCCCGATGCTTATCCTGCAATACGTGCTCAGGTGGCTGCTCTACCTGCTAACGCCGTTCGCCCTCGCGATTCTCATGGTGCCGGGAATGACCAGCGTGGCGGTGCGGTTCTTCCAGCAACTGCTCGCGGTGCTCGCATGGCCCATTGGATTTGCGCTCACGAACCTTGTGGCGCTGGCGATCTGGACGGATTTTCGCGGCGCGGTCGGAGCCAATCCCGAAACTATCGGTGACGCGCTGTATTCCCCCTTCCTCACCATGATGGGCGGCATCCTTGCCACCATCATGATTATCATCGGCATGGTCTCGACGCCTCTGGTGATGCAGATTCTTTTTGCCCAGGGCAACGCCTTCACCGGTAGCTCGGTCAATCCGGTGGGTATGGTCCGAAACTCTACCGGCCTCGTCTCGGGGCTGGCCGCACGCATCACCGGCGGCGGCTCCGCCGGTCGCGGCCCGTCCGCCGCATCAGCCGCCGCCGCTGGCGGTGCCGGTCGCAATCTTCCCCCTGCGCCGCCGCCCTCGTCGGCTGGCGCTCCTGGAATCTAACGGAGGAGAAAGATGAATACTCCCGCACCCACTCCCGAACTTGATCCCGCCATCCTGCGCGAAACGCCGGTCGATCAGACCAAGCGCCTCCCTCCTGAAACTGGCCGGAGCGTCGGTTTCTCGCCCACGCGACTTTTCGCGGACAACGCTTTTGCCGCCCGCATGTGGTTCCTCGTCGCCTGTGGCGCGGTCGGCTTCTGCTTCCTTCAACCGTATCTCATCATCGGAGCTTATCGGGTGAAAGAGCGCGTTGTCGTGCTGGACGGCGGCGGAACGTTCTCCGTCTCGCCCCTCCTCGGTTTCGAGGAAGCGAAGGAACTGCACGAATCGATGGCGCTATGGGCGACGCTCGCGCTCTTTCAGCGCAATCCTCGCGGGTTTGATTACCCGGACATGTTGCAAAAAATCTTCCTCGTGGAAGCCTCCGCCAAGGCGCAGGACGACCGTGAGGCGTCGCACACGGAATTCGAGACGAAGAATATCCACCAAAAACCGGAGGTCTTCAAAATCGAGATCCTGCGCACGCGGGAAGACCGCGTGCTGGTCAAAGTCGAAGGTCAGTTGATCCGAACCGGGGTGTTCGAGAATCAGGCGTTCACGGAGTCGCCGAAATTCACCCTCAACCTGTCGTTTGCCCGCAACCCGAACATGCTGGCGAACAAACGCTACCCCCTTGGCGTATGGAATTACGAATACACGTTGTTCTAAACCTCGCGCTTGCGTTGCTGCTCGCTAGCGTCGCGCAAGCGACGGGAAAAAGACCGCAGGTCATCAAGCAATTCCCGCTGGATGAGCGCACGGTTTACGAGATTCCCATCGGGCCGGACGTGCCGACAACCCTCATGTTTCCGTCCGCGCTCACCGCGATAGAGGGCGCGAACATCTCGGCCAACCCCGACACGCCGGCCCCGGTGCTGCTCGCCTACACGCCCGGTCGTTACTTTTTCAGCGTCCGTGCCGCCGATCCCAACGCGAAGGCGGCGGTCAATGTCGTCTGGAAAAACCGCACCTTCGTCCTGCGCTTCTTCGTCTCGAAAGAGCCGTATGCGTCGGTGACGTTCTACGACGACGCGCTGGCCGGACGCAGCGCCAGCCTGCAACGCCGCGTGACGCCCGAGGTTTTGCTCGGCCTGCTCGACCGGGCGAAAAGCTTCCGCATCGTCGCTCAGCAATACCCGGAGGCGGTGCAGCAAATCGAGCACGCCGCCCCCGGAGACGTGACGCTCTACAAGGATTTCCGTGTCACGGTCGAAGAGGTCTTCCGCTTCGATCCCGAAGACACCTTGGTCTTCAAACTCAAACTGGAGAACGCGGGAGACGCCGAGGTCATCTACCAGCCGCAGCGTCTTGCGGCCCGCATCGGGCAAAACGTTTATCACGCGTCCATCGCCGACGCGTCCGGCATCATCCCGCCGCAGGCGACGGCGACGGGGTATTTCGCGATCACCGGCACGCCGCATGGCGGTCGCGCTAACCTGAGCATCAAAAACCGCGTCAGCGTCATCGTCCCGCGTGTGGAGCGGGACGCTGAGCTGGTGCGACCGGAGTGAGCCAGTCATGAAGCTCTGGACATTCATCAAATCGCCCTCGGGCAATCTGGCCGTCTTTGCCGGGTTTATCCTGCTCGGTGGCCTCATGGTATTTCGCTCCTATGCGCGCGACCAGGCACGCGCCGAGCAGATGGCGCGGGTGGAAGAGACGGCGCCGGATGTGGGCCGACAATCCATCCTGCGCGATGGATCACCTCTCAAAGTGCCGCCTACTTTTACGCCGGAGCCACGGCAGGAAACGACCGCCAATGGTGAATCCCGCCCACGCGCCGCACGCGACCGCACGGCGGAGCGCAAGCACCCGGCGGCGCTCCCCATCAGCTTGTTCACCAGCTCGGCCACGTCCGATGCTACGGATCTGTCCAAGACCTACGCCCCCTATGGGCGCATGATCCCGTGCGAAACCGTCGTCACCATCGAGTCGTCGCGCCTCGATACGCCGGTCATCGGCCTTGTGACGGAGGACGTTTGGCACGACGGGCGGCTGATTATCCCCGCCGGTGCGGAGGTGCATGGGCGCGCGTCGCTTGACCGTTCGCGTGAACGCGTCGCGGTCGCCGGCCGCTGGGTCGTCGTCTGGCGCGACGGCAGTTCACTCAACGGCACGGAACTCGTGCTGAGCGGCATCGCCTTGGATCGTCAGCGGGACGACGTTACGGGGGAATTTGGGATGCGCGACGGCTCGGCCGGTCTGGTCGGGCAGTTGATCCGCTCCGACAACTTGCAGGAAATAAAACTTTTCGCGTCCACCTTCCTCGCCGGCATGGCGAGCGGGTTGCAGGAAATGAGAAACCAGAGCACCGCATTCGGCGATGTGCCGGTGCCAGTCGCGTCCGGGAAAAACGCGGCCCTGCAAGGCACGTCCGACGTGCTCAATCTCTACGCGAAACAGATTCAGGACGTAATCGCCCGCGACGGCTTCTATGTCCGGGTGCCCGCCGGAAAACAGTTCTACCTCTACGTCACGGAGACGGTGGATCAGGCGAAGGGCGTGCGCGGCAACGTCCGAAACGAAGAAATTTGGAGGACAAAAAATGAGACGACGAACTAAACTGATGCCCGTCCTTGGCGCGCTCGTGCTGCTCTTCGGCACGGGTTGTGCCACCAAGAAAAAACCTTCGGTCATGGCGGCTCCGCCGCCGGTGCCGGTATCGGGAACCGATCTGGATCAGACCAACGTCGAAAAGGTGCGCGCGGGCGAAACGCTCAAGGCGTATCCAATCGGTCGTTACGTCGATCCGAACGACCCGAACGTCATGCACGAATCGCATGTCGTGTATCGCAAGGAGGCCGGGGCGAGTTGGAATCTCGCGCCCAATGCGCCTACCGTCGTCCCGCTCGGCCCGGTGCTCGCGGTGTCGGACGGCGCGACGCAGGGCAATCCGTTGCCGGCGGAGTTGGAGCAAAAAGTCGCCGAGCAAAATCAGCTCATGGCCGCGCTCATCGAGCAAAACGAGGCGCTGGCCGCCGAGCTAGTGAAGCTCGGCAAGGAACTCACCGACCTGCGCGGGCGCGCCCCGTCCGGTGGCACGAAAGGAGGCCAGTGATGGCCGATCAATCCGCCACCATTGAGGAGGGCCACGCCGTGGTCCTGCCGCCCCACCTTTGGGAGAATTTCGAGAAGGCAGACGCCGAACTACGCGAGTTCTACGGGGTCAGTCCCGGCGCGCTCGCGCTCATGCGCCTCTGGCTCGCCTGCGGCGCATCGTGGCGCGTGCGGGCGGAGTTCGAGCGCTCGGTTCTCGACATCAAACACCGGGGTTTACACCCGAACGAACACGGAGACTTCGATGAAGACTGCCTTTAATCCCTTTGGGCGATCCTCGCTCAGACAAGGTCAAATGCCACTGGCGACCAGTCGCCTTGAACTAAAAATGGCTGGGGAAACCAAGGAGGCGTTATGCCACTAAAAGAACAAATAGCCGCCCGCAAATCGCAGCAAGGACAGCAGAAACCAGAGCTGCGGAGGAACCCCGAGATCGACGCCAAACTGGACGCGTTCATCGGGGAGAATCCGAAGCTCGTCGAGTATTACAACGGCCTCAGCAAAGATGAGCTGATCCGCAAACTGATGCTCGGTAAGATGCAGCGGTCGGAATACACCAACCAACGGAATCAGGAAATCGTGGCCTGGGTGGAGGAGAACCCCGAAATCAAGGCCAAGGTGGAACAGCGCATCCGCAATGTGCCGCCGGAAAACCGCGAGCGGGCGTTCATCACCGCCGCAAAATCGCTCGCGTTGAATCAGACGGTGCAGAGTCGCGGTGTGACCCCGTGACCGTGGGTTTTGTTCGGCGGCGGTCGTTTCGGCGACCGCCGCTTTTTTTTGCGGCTGAGTCCAATGATATCAGTGCCGATCAGCGTTTCGGATATTTGGCGAATCGACTGTATCTTGCATTTTCGGGTATTTAAGGACCTTCCCGAGTTACAGTGCTTGCGTGTGCACAAGAGGCTGAGCGCCTGCCTTCCACCCGCCGCCGAGGGATTTGATCAATTGCACCGATGCGGAGTAGCGCGCGCTGTGGTTTTGCACGGTTGCCCGCTCGGCTTGCAGCAAGGTGCGTTGCGCCTCCAACACGTCGAGGTAGCCGATCATCCCGCCTCGCAGTCGTTGATCGAAATAGCTCGCCGTGCGGCGCGCGGATTCCTCGGCGCGTCGCAACGCCTCCGCCTGCTCTGCATAGGCGCGGGTGTTGGCGAGCGCATCCTCCACATCCCGAAATGCACCCAGCACATTCTGGCGATAAGCGGCCGCGGCCTGTTCGTAGCGTGCCTCGGCCACCTTGAGGTTCGCGCGATTTTTCCCTCCGTTGAAAATGGGCAACGACACGCTCGGACCTATCGCCCAAATCCGGCTCTCGCTGTTGAGCAGATCTTTGAGCGCCACGCTCTCAAACCCCGCATAGCCAGTCAGCTTGACCGAGGGGAGGAAGGCGGTTTTCGCCACGCCGATTTCCGCGCACATTGCCGCCGCCGTTTGCTCCGCCTCGGCCACGTCCGGTCTGCGCAGCAACAGTTCCGAAGGTAATCCCGCCGGAACTTCCGGCGGCGTCGTCGACGCCAGCGGTTGGGTTTTAATCTCGAAGGTCGAAGCCGGCTCACCGCACAAAACCGCCAGGGCGTTACGGAATACAGACCGCCGCCTCCTTGCCTCGCTAAAATCCGATTGCACGTTGGCTAGCTCGGTTTCTGCCTGGCTCACATCCGCCGGCAAAGCGATCCCGGTATCGAGCCGTGATTGGTTCACCTCCAGCGCCTTTTCACGAAGACTCAACGTGCGTTCGAGAACGCTTATTTCAGCGTCGAGAGAACGTAGATTAAAATAGTTGTCCGCCACGTCGGCGGTCAGGTTGAGCAGCACCGTGTCGCGAGCGGCTTCGACCGCCGCAGATTGCGCCGCCGCCGATTCCACGGTGCGGCGAACTCTTCCCCATAGGTCGAATTCGTAACTGCCCTCGAGCGTGGCGCGAAACTGATTTTGCTCCGAGGGAGTCGAGCCGTTTTCCAAACTCCTATGGCGCTCATACGACTGGTTGAGATTGATGGCGGGATAGCGCGCCGCCTTCGCCACGCGCAGACTCGCCCGGTTTTCGTCCACGCGCGCGACGGCCTTTCGCAAATCCTGATTAGCGGAGAGCGCGCGGACTTCGAGGTCGTTCAGCGTTTCGTCGGCGAACATCGTCCACCAATCCGTCGCGAGACGATCCGGCGCTGAAATCGTCGGGCCCTGATCGCGCCAGGTTGCGGGAGATGGTGTTGTCGGTGGTTTGAAATCCGGACCCACCACGCACCCTGCGAGGAGGATGGCTGCGGCGACAAACGGGACCGAGGCAAGTGTCATGCGATTCATATGGGCGCCGGGATCACTCCTCGATGAACAGGTCCATCTGCTGTCCGACGTAGATGCGCCGGGCGAGGTCGTTGGGGAACTTGTAGATGATTTGGAGCACGCGCGTATCCACGCGCTCGGAGCTTGAGCCGGTGAGATTGCGCTTGGGCGTGACGAACGGCTCTATGCGGACGAACTCCAGCGGGATGGGCCTCTGCGTGTCGCCCCGGAGAAAGCCCACGGCTTTGCTACCGTCCTTCACGCGCGGAGCGACTTGTTCGTCCACATCGGCGCGAACCTGCACTTCCTCGATCAAGCCTAGCAGCACGGGCGGCTCGCTGGCGCCGGGCGTCGCGTATTCGCCTGTGCGGGTGTTGACCTGCAAGATCGTTCCCCGGATCGGCGCGCGAATAGTCAGCCGCCCAATCAACGTCTCCGTTTGGGCGACCATCGCTCGCGCGGATTCCAATCGAGTTCGCGCCACCGCGAACTCGTCGCTCCGGGTGTCGGCCTCGTCTTGCGAAACACCTTGGCTGGCACGCAAGGACTCCGCGCGGTCATGTTGGCGACGGGCTTTGGCCTGCTCGGCTTCGCGCACGCGCACGTCGGCGATCTGTGTTTTCAGCTGTGCCTGTAATTCTCCGTCGTCGAGTTTCAGCAGGGGCGCACCAGCCTCCACCTTGTCCCATACCTTCACGAAAACCTCTTTCACCAGCGCCGCCTCCGGCACGCCGACGCTCGTATTTTCGCGCAACGCCTCGACCATGCCAGCCGCCGCGATGACGCGCTCCGCCGGCTTCTGCGCGGCCGGCGAAGGCAGCGCGGGCATGGGTTCGACGGACGTGGTTTTGCGAACCATGTAGATGACAAAGACCACGCCAAGGAGCGCGACCCAGAATGAGGGTTTTCGAAGAAGCATGATCATAAAATCAGTTTGTGGCGGGGTTGCCCGGTTGCGCGGGAGCGGGTGCGGCGACCCGCAGGATCCGGCCGTCTTCCATCTCGGCCACACGATCAGCGTATTGGTAAATGCGCGGATCATGCGTGACGACAATGACCGTGCATCGACCGCCGCGCGTCGTGTCGCGCAACAGCTCCATCACCTGATGACCGGTGACGGAATCGAGCGCCGAGGTGGGCTCGTCGCAGACAATCAAGGAAGGTTCATGCACGAGCGAGCGTGCGATGGCGACGCGCTGTTGCTGCCCGCCGGAAAGTCGCGAGGGATGTTCGTTCGCCTTCTCCGGGATGCCAACGCGCGCGAGCCATTCCCGCGCGCGCGCCAACGCCTTGCTTGCCGGGACGCCTTGAATACGAAGCGGCACGGCGACGTTCTCGGCGGCGGTGAGCGTGGGCAGCAGATTAAACTGTTGGAAAATGAAGCCGACATTTCGCGCGCGGAACTGCGTGACGCGCGCGGCCGACAACGCGTGAAGGGCATGGCCGAGCGTGGTCACTTCCCCCGCGTCGGTGTCGAGCGTGCCGCACAGGACGGAGAGCAGCGTGGTCTTGCCGCAGCCGGACGGACCGACGACGAACGTCATCTCGCCGGTGCGCGCTTCGAATTCGATCTGCTTGAGCACGTCCGTGATCTGGTCGCCGCTCCGAAACGACTTGTTCACTCCGCGCAACCGCACGGCGAATCCGGTTTCAAGAATGGAATTGGAGTCGTTCATTTAGGTCAGGAGCGGAAAACGATGCCCGGCTCGATGCGCGACACGCGCCACACACAGACCACGGCGGCTACCATGCAAATGAGAGTAACGGCCAGGAAGACGATGAGGGGGATCTGCCAGAGCAGCACCAGCGGCGCGCGCCCCTCGGGCAGCAGTGAAAAGAATCCGCTCATCACGCCCACGCCGACGCCGAAGCCCACAAAGCCGACGATGGCCGCCTGGACCACGATCATCTGCGCCAGTTTGAAGTCGCTCGCGCCCATCGCCTTCAACGCGCCGAGATGCCGCGTGTTCTCCAGCACGAACGCATAAAACGTCTGGCCGGATATGCCGAGCCCGATGACGAAGCCCACCCCGACCAGCAAGCCGACGAAGTAGGGCAGCGGGCTGTTGGTCACCATCGAATCCGAACTCATCTGCTTCAACTGCGCCTCGCTCACGGCCTTCAAACCGGTCTCGCGGGTGATGGCGCGGGTGACGTCGGCTTCCGACCATCCCGGCGCGGGCGCGGCGAGAATGTGCGTGAGCATCGAGCGCTGGCCGGGGGCGTATTCCTTGGCCCGATCCCAAGTGGTGAAGACGAATGAACCGTTTCCTTGTCCCTCGGCGGCTTCCGCGATGCCCACGATAACCGCCCGACGGTCGTTCATCTCAAGCATGTCGCCCAGCCTGAGTTCCTTGCCGCGTTCCTCCTGTATCCGCTCCACAAACGCCATGTCCACGATGACGCTCTGAGGTAGCCGCAGGTCGAGGATGTTGCCCGAAATCAACTTCGCGGGTGCGCCTGCCAGCGTGTCGGCGTCGAGACCCGCCAGCGTCACTTGATACGTCGCCCCGCCGCTCAACAGTTTCGCCTGTGTGCCACCAATGTAGAGCGGCACGGCCCACGCCACGCCCTCGACCGAGCGCACGCGGTTCACGTCCGTGTCGCGAAGCGGCTGGTTCTCGTCCACGCTTTGGACCAGCGGATCAACGACCCAGATCGGCGCGCGGATGTTCTTCGCCGTGGCGTAGGAGAAACCGAGAATGCCGAAGAAAAACGACAGGCCCTGCGTCATCAGGATGGTGGCGAAGCAAATCCCGCTGACGAGAATCGCGTATTTCGCGCGCTCTCCGAAGAGCATCTTGAGGGCGATTTCAATCATGGGAACAGGTGCTCATTTCTTTATCTCCGACTCGCGGTGGCTGGCGTAGGCGTCGCGCAAGGCGATGTAGGGATCGATCGCCTCGCCGGTGATTGCGTCGTAGGCACCGACGACCGACGGAAGCGCGCTCACGAATTCGGTCACGGTGACGAGCGTCTGGTAGTCTTCGTCGATCCACGTGCGATTGCCGACGTTGAGCGAATCCCAGTTGGTCGGCGTGAGGACGTAGTCGCCGGCAAAGCCCAGGAGCTCGCGCGGATTGGAAGGGCCGAGCAACGGCAGCACGATATACGGGCCGGAGTGAAGGCCCCAGGTGGCAAATACCTGCCCCATGTCTTCCTCGGGCAGGTCGGCGAGCGCCGGGATTTTCTCGGCGGTGCGAAACAAGCCGCCGATTCCACCCACGGTGTTGACGACGAACTTCCCCGCTTCCCGCGTCGCGCGCCCGACTTTGCCCTGCAGCAGCGAGCCCGCGAATCGCACGGGAAATTTCACGTTGTCGAAGGCGTTGCCCAGGCCCTTGCGAACCGGACTTGGAACAACGAATTCGTAGCCGCGATTGATCGGACGAAACACATAGGTGAATGCGCCGTCGTTGAACCGGAAGATGGCGCGGTTGAACTTCTCGAAGGGATCGGCGACCGCGACGGCGACCACCTCATCTTCGTCCTCCTGCGGAAGCATCGGGACCATCTGAGCGCGGAGCGTGGTCTCACAAAAGACGGAGATCAGAAGCACGGGAAGAAGGCGCCGTGTTTTATGGGCGGATGGATTCATGATGCGATGATTCTAGTATTAATAAATTGGATACATTTTTGATTCGACGCCTTCGGTCGGCTCCCGGCGAATGCGGGCCGGAGGGGGCGCGTGAAAAGCGCGGGCAGCGACGCGCCGCCGTCGCTTTCGGACCACCGCGGTGGACGCGATTTCGCCGTCGGCTAGAACTGGTATTTCAGGCCGAGGCTGCCGTAGCCGGCCGACTTTCCGTCCAGCTTCAGATTCCTGTCGTAGTAGTCGAAGGTTCGGTCCATCGTCATGCCGCCATCGACGACCACGGAGAGATTTTTGCTGATCTGGTATTCGGCACCGAGGCCGAGACGAATTTCCTGATAATCCAGATAGGTCTTGCCCAGACCGGCGGCGGGGGCCTTCGAGATGTAGTAGGTGCCGCCGTGGAACCGGGCGCCCGCGTTCAGACGAAGCGCCTCGCTGACCTGGTAGGAAACGCCGGTGTTTGGAAACCCGAGTTCCAAATCCCAATCGGGCGCAAAGCGCCAATGAACCCCCAGCACCGGAATCACCTTCATGTCGCCTCGCGTCATGCCCACAACACCAACGTTCCAGGAGAATGTGGGGCTGAGTTCTTTTCCGATGGTCGCCATTGCCATGAGGTTGAAACTGTCGCCAGAGATACTTGCCGAATCGGAAGCGAAACTTGGGCTGAGCATCGCCATCGCCGACCAGCCCTCGCCGATTTCGTTGGAGAGGTCTTTCATCGCCATGAAATTGACGCCGATTTCCTCCAGTTTATCGGGGAGCGGAACGGCACCGGTCAGATCGAATTCGTAACGCTTCCAGGAAAGCGCCGATGAAAACATCCAGCCTTCAGGCGCGGGCAGCGAGAACGATGCCTCGAACTCATAATGGCTGACCTCGGCAGAACCGAGTTTCCCGTTCCGCTCGATGTCACCGTCGGACGAAAACGAATACGTCGTGGTGATCTCGGTAAGCGCGAAGGTATCGGGCGGCCCCCCCGGTCCGCCGGAGCCGTCGGGCTGGGCGACAAGTCTGGAGGTGGCGATGCCGCAGCTCAAAACGAGCGTGGCGGACAGAAAGAGGACCGGACGGAGCAGTGCGGCACCTCGGGAAGTGGATTTTGAGCGGTGGTTCATACGCCCACCGTTGTCTCGCCCCCCCAGCCCGCTGTCTCCGTCAAGAGTGCAAAAGATTGTTTCCAAACCCACCTCTGGAAACATCTTGTTACACATTCAGGTCTGCCTTCCTGGTTGCGGACCTGATTGGCTCGAAATCACCATCATGGAGTCGCCCTCAAAAATTCTCGTCGTCGAGGACGACACCAGAACCCGGACTCTTTTGGAGCGTTATCTCAAAGAGCAGGGATTTCCCGTCGTTTCCGTGGCCAGTGGCCGCCGTCTCGACGAGACCTTGGCTACGCACTCCATCAAGTTGATGGTTCTCGATCTCATGCTGCCGGGTGAAGACGGCCTGTCCATTTGCCGGCGCCTGCGGGCAAGGGGCGAAGATATTCCCATCATCATCCTCACGGCCAAAGGTGACGAAATCGACCGGATCGTGGGGTTGGAAATCGGTGCCGATGATTACGTTTCGAAACCGTTCAGTCCGCGCGAGCTGGTCGCCCGGATAAACGCCGTGCTTCGCCGGCGGCACGCCGCGCCTGTTTACGGCGCGCCTTCGCAGGTGTCGCAAATCGTGAAATTTGGCCGGTGCGAGCTGAACCTCGGCACGCGCGAGCTTAGCCGGGGCGATGAAAAACTAGTGATGACGACCGGTGAATTCGCGGTGCTGGAGGCGCTCGTGAACCATCCGCGCGTGCCCCTCTCGCGTGACAAGCTCATGGATCTCTCCCGCGGGAAGGAGCATGGCTCCTACGACCGAAGCATGGACGTGCAGATCTCGCGCGTGCGTCGTCTGGTCGAAGACGACCCGTCAAAGCCGCGCCACATTCAAACCGTGTGGGGCTTCGGCTACGTGTTTGTGCCAGAAGATCCGACCGCGTCATGAAGTTTCTGCCAAAAACTCTCTTGGGGCGCACTGCGCTCTACCTTGGGACGCTGCTCGTGATAAGCCAGATCTTCTGGACCGCCACGGCGCGTTATCTCTTGGAGACCCAGATAAAACCCGCCTACGGACGGCAGATTGTCGACATGGTTGCCATGGCCCAAGCTCTGGTCGAGGGGCAGGCTCCAGACGCCGAACTCGCGTCCGCGCATGCGCCGCGACTGCCTCGATTGCGTGCCTTGGAGATCGTTCCAGATTCCCTGCCTCGCCCCGAATTGATCGCTCACGACCCCGACGACATTCCTGGAGACTTGAGCGAACTTTTACAGCAGCGGTTTGGTCCGTCCGCGCTTTGCCTCCGGGAAAAAAAAGTGGAGGTCACTTGGCTGCGTTTTCCCGCGCGTGGCCAATATTTTTGGCTCAAGTTCCTCACCGAACCCGACCAAAGCGCCGTCACGTTCGCCAAGTTTCTGCTCATCTCGCTGCTGCTGGTTCTGGCAGCGGGCGGATCGTATTTGATCGTGTTTCGGCTCACGAAGAAACTGCGCTACGTGACCGAGGCGGCGAAGGCGATAGGCCGGGGGGATCCGCCCGGCCTGCTGGAAACGAAAGGCCCGGAGGAGATTCGCGCGCTGTGTGACGGATTCAACCAGATGTCGCGCGATCTGATGAAGCTCGAGGCCGACCGCCGTCTTATGCTCGCCGGTATTTCGCACGACCTGCGGACTCCGCTCACCCGCATGCGCATCGCCCTCGAACTCGCCACCAACGACATCGATCCGGCGATGATTTGCGACATCGAGGACATGGACTCGATTCTCCGGCAGTTTCTGGATTATGCACGAGACGGCAGCGAGGAGACACCGAGAGAACATGACCTCAACGCCCTTGTTCAAGAAACCGCGCAACGTTTCGCCGTTAGAGGTCACTTGATTGAAACCGATCTTGGGCCGGTGCCCCCCTTCGCCTTTCGCAGGAATTCCATCCGACGGGTTTTGGACAACCTAGTGGATAACGCGGTGCGCTATGGGCAACGCGGCGTGCGCGTGCAAACCAGGTGTGAGAGGGGTTCCGTGGTCATACGCGTTACGGACGAGGGCCCCGGCGTTCGCAGCGGCGATCCGGCGGATTTCATCAAGCCTTTCGCGCGGGAGGATGTCGCTCGGTCGGAACGCGGCGCCGGGTTGGGCTTGGCGATCGTTGATCGGGTGGTGCGTCTTCACGGTGGCCGATTGCATTTGGAAAACGCGAAGCGAGGAGGATTGAGTGTGACGATTGAGCTTCCGTTCACGGCCATTGGCGGATGAGGCCCCTACGTGGTGCTGACGTTTGACCGACGCTTTGCGTGTGTGGTCGGCAACTCGGTTGAGAACAGTCAGGAAAAGTCCATCATCTGCTGGCCGAGTGCTGCCTTGATTTGCTCGGTCTTTTCTTTGGATGGCGGCTGCCCTTGTCCTTCGGCGGCGGATACGATTACGGCCCTCGCGAGATTCGGCATCGTTGCTACGTGATCGGTCTGAGCCGCGTCCGCCGCCTCCGCGTTACTGCGGTCGCCGAGTCCGGTGAGCAGGTGCAGGTTGCCCCTGAAAATCCAATGGATGTTTCGCCAGGATGCCCGGAACTCCATGCGCAGCGTGTCGCCGTGAATCACCTCGGTGGGGATGCCCCAGAGGGTGGTGTTGATGAAACACATGTCGCAGGCGACCTTGCTGAGGTCGATGGCGGTGACTCGCAGGCGACGGCGCGCGTCGGCTGGAAGGGCTTGGGAGAATGCCAGGATCATCGCCCCGGCGCCACATGCCGGTTCGCAGAGCGTGATCGGGCCTTCATCGGGCGGCAGGGTGTCGCTGGCAATCACGCGGGCCATGAGTTCGCAGATGGGCTGCGGGGTGTGAAATTCCCCGTTCCACTGCTGACCTTTGTGCGAGAGGGCCAAGTCCATGTAGTGGCCGCCGAGTAGATCGGTGAAGGGCTGGGCCTCCATTTCCATCACGAGTGCGCCGAGGGCGTGGCTGAACACCTCCAACTCGTCCCGCTCCCATCTCTTGGCTTCGTTCAAGTATTCCGCCTCTCGGGTGCCGTGCGCGAGTGCGCAGGCCGTCATGTGGGTGAATGCCGCAAACACCTTGTAGGCGTCGTGGCGTCGCATGAGTTGTTCGATCAACGACCTGAATGTCGGTGTGTCCTTCGTTGTTTTCATAGACTGCTGCGAATGCAGGCAGTCCAGTCCCCGAAACCGTTTCGGGATGTCGCAGTTCTGCCCGCGCTTCGGGAAGCGAAGTCAGGCGGCGAGTCGTGAGGCCCACCGAGGAGCGCAGCGACGAGGGGGAAGGGCCGAACGCAAAGGTGGAGCGCAGGCGGCGTGCATCGCCGCCGAGAACACCTTGACCGCCGCCTCACCCTGAGAAAACCGGCGCGGAAAAATCAGGAAACGGCGTGTCTGGCGTCGTGCCTCGCGGCGAGTCCGCGCCCGGTGGCGTGGCAAGCCCGGCGCGGACTGGCGGGCGGGTGATGCGGCGTGTCACGCCGCCGGATGGCGGGCGTGCTTTCAGCCACGAGCGGGCACCTTGAGCTTGGTCTGGATGTGCAAGGCCACCTCGGCCGGGTCGAAATAAACGAAGTGGCCGACACGGTGGTAAGGGATGCGGCGGAGCTTCGTCCATTCGCGCAGGGTGCGAATCGACGGCTCGCGTCCCTTGGGGAAAAGCCCGCAGGTGCGGAGGCCGGTGATGTCGGTGAGGTGAGCGAGGGGTGATGCGGGTAGTTGCGTTTCCATACCCCTGCGCCGGTGTAAACGCAGCGAGTGGCGGCGGGCCTTGCGCTGGAAAACGACACGGTGCGTGTCGCACCGCCCACCGTGGCGCGGCCCTCGCCGACCGCCCCCGGCGAGGTGGTCAGGCGGCGGCGGGCAGGGCCTTGGGTTGCTGCTCTCCGGCGGGCTTCTTCGGCATGATCCCAAAAAACTCCTCGGCCTCGGTCTGGCTCTTCGTGTCGAGGTAATGCTTGCGGATGATCGCCTCGGAATTGCCCGCCTGAATCGCGGCCTCTCCGATGGAGCGGAATTTGGCGACGAACATGGAAATGAACGTGTGCCGCATGATGTCGTGAGAAAGCCCGTGGGCTTTGGCGAGGCGCGCCCGGACGTGTTGCAGATTCTTCGGGACGATGGGGCGTTCGTCGGTCGGCGGATAGGCTTTCAGCCAAGCAAGGAGATTGGGCTGAATCGTCACTTTGCGCGGCTCGCGGACCTTGGACACGTTGGCGCTCACAAAGATAAACCCGGTTTCAAGGTTCACGTCCTCGGGCTTGAGGCGGAGAATTTCCCCCGTGCGCACGCATGGGCGGACGCCGGCGAACAGACAGAGGGCGAAGAACGGCACGAACCGACCACCGTCGAGCGCTTCAACTGCGGCCATCAGCTCGGCGGCTTTGGCGGTCGAGAGGGTGGCGACGGCTCCGCGCTTCCGGCGAATCCGATGATGCGGCACCTTGGCAATCGGGTTCTCGCTGATCCAGCCGCGCTGGAAAGCAAACTTGAGGAAGGTCGAGACGATGCCGCGCCGGTTGTTGTAGGTCTTGAGCGAGGGTTTCCCGAGGTTGAAAAAACCGATCAACCGCTCGGCGGTAAGTTCGGCTACGGTCAACTTGGGGAAGTGCTTCTGAAGGCGTTTTAAGTCGCGTTTGATGCGCTCAAGTTGTGGCGCCGAAATTTGATCTTGGGCGAACTCGTGATCCTTGGCCTCGGTGTAGGCGGTGACAGCTTCGGAAAGGAGCTTCTGGATCTGAGGCTCGCGATAGTTCGCCAGCGCGTAATCGAGATAAAACGAAAGCGACCTCGGCTTTTCTTTGAGGCGATTGAACGCGGTTTCGGCTTCGCGTAGCTGCTCCTCGGAAAGGAACGTGGTGGCGGACTGAAGACCGGCGTCGGCCTGGAGCGCCTTGAGTTCCTGCGTGGCTTTTTCGGCGATGGCTTCCTCGCGGGTTTTGAAGTTCTTCCGGATGCGGACGCCGTGAAGGCGTCCGTCTACTCTCCACGAGATAACCCCGTTGCGGTTTTGAAACCGGGTGAGGACGAATGGCGACTGATTCATGCTTAGGTTGCCACGCCAACTGGGCAACCTAGCTCCATGAAAAACTTAAGTGCCTTATTTCTAAGGATTAAACTGGCGGAGAGGGGGGGATTCGAACCCCCGGTAGGCTTTTACACCTACGGCGCTTTAGCAAAGCGCTGCTTTCGACCACTCAGCCACCTCTCCGGAACAGTCCGCTTGAAACAAAGTCCCGCTGCACAAAGTGCAAGGCCATTTCTCGCGGGATTTTTCCTGTCAGCGAATCTTGCAGCCGCGCGACGATGACTTTTCTCCGCCTCAAGTCTCAGCCTTCAAGTTTCATCCCTCCGGTCCCCCCCATTTGAAGTTGAGCGTTCGATGTTGGATGTTGGGAGTTCACGGAGCACTCAACTCTCATCTCTCAACTTTAAACTGCGCTGGCCACGCTTGACGCCCAACGCCTGCCTCGCGAACATTGTGCCGTGGAAACACCGGCGATCAAAGTCATCGGCCAGCTGCGTAAAACCCCGTGGCAGCGTTTCGCCCGGCTGCAGCGCACCGCCGCAAAACTCGCCCCAGCCCAAAGGCGTATTCCGCTTCTCCTCCAACGAAGCCTGCACCACATGGACGGCGAAACTGAACCGGAGCGGCAACTGCCCCGTGTCCCCACCGACGCCGATCTGGTTTCGCTCGCCCGCGAGCTCAACCGTTGCGGCGTGGCTTACGTCGTCGTCGTCGGTTTCGCCCTTCGCCGGTCCCGAGCTGATGTTGAAGATGAAGCAAAGCCGCGTGAAAAAGACACGGCCGACCGCAGCTTTCTCCAGCAGCTCATAGCCACCCGGCAGGCCGCCAAGAAAAGCGGACTATAGCTCACAGCCCCCTCTCCGTCCCTCCGCCGTGACGACCGCAGGCGCGACCGGCTGGATGAAGTCTCCGCTCTCCGTCGTTCCGTCCTCCGCTTCCTTCTCAGGTCTCAGGTTTCAGCCTTCAGGTTTCTTCATCTTCTCGGAAACCAGCGTTGCGCTAGCCGTTTGCGAGCTTCACAAGATTCACCCGTCGCATGTCTTCCGAGACCCCCAGCCCCGCCATCGTCACGAAGTTCATCTCCCGCTGGTCCCATGCCGAGGCCGCCGAACGCGCCAACTACGTTCTCTTCCTCACCGAACCCTGCGACCTCCTCGGCGTTCCCCGTCCCGATCCCGCCGGCCCCGACACCGAGACCAACGCCTACGTCTTCGAGCGCGCCGTCACCTTCCATCATCGCGGCTCCTCCAAAACCACCATCGGTCGCATCGATCTCTACCGCCGCGACTGCTTCGTCCTCGAAGCCAAACAATACGCCGCGCCGAAGGTGGCGGGGAGCGTGAGCGACCCGTCCGAGCTCTCCTTCGATCTCACCGACGACGCGCCCAAGTCCCCCAAGATCACCGACACCGAAATCCTCGAACGCGTCGTCACCCTCAACACCGCCCGCGCCGCCGAAGAAGCCCAAGGCCACATCCGCTGGCTGCGCCCCGACTACCAAAAACCCCTCTTCGCCGGCACCAAGCAAAGCCAGCTCGGCCTCACCGAGTCCAAGCCATCCGCCTCTCCGTCCTCCGGCCACCGTCCTCCGAAGGCAGCGAAGCGCCCCTGGCCCAAGACTCTCGCCGACCGCGCCAAGGCGGTGGAGACGATGCTCGCCGCCGCCGCCCGCCCTATCACGTCCGCCGAACTCACGAAGCAGTTCACCCGCGCAAAGGAATCCGAAGTCCGCGAAATCCTGGAAACGTTAGCCGCCCTGGCCCGCGCTCACCCCGGCGACACCAAAGGCACGTTTGTGCGGTAACTGTTATGGAAGCGCACTACGCCCACGACCGTAATAAACTTAACCGCGAGATCCTCCTCTTCGCCTCCCAATTCAAATGAGCATCCCTACCTACGATAAGCTTTTCCGTCCCGTGCTTGAAATGGCGGCGCGCGAACCGATCACACGCACCTCTGCTAACAAGGAAATGCTCCGACAATTCAAACTCACGCCCGCGGAGGTTGATCAGAAACTTGCGAGCGGCGGCTCAACCATGCGCAACCGCACCGGCTGGGCCATGACCTTCCTCACGAAAGGTAAGCTCATCGAGAAGATCGCCACCAAAACCTATCGGGCCACCGCCTACGGTCGTGAGTTTCTCGGCAAACACCCGCAGACGATCACACTCGCCGATCTCAGAAGCATCTCAGATTGGGAAGCTTCGTGGGGTGATGGTAAAAAAAAGGCGCAAGATGAAAACCCTTCTTTGGGCTTCACCGATCAAAAGATAGGTGAACTCACTGCTACGCCCGAGGAAATCATTGAACGCGAGGTCAACGCGATGAACACCGTTACCCGCGACCGTCTGCTTCAGGCGGTCCTTGACCAGTCCCCCGAGTTTTTCGAACGGCTGGTTTTGGAAGTCCTCCAGGCCATGGGCTACGGCGGTAAGTTGGCTGTCGCAACTGAACATGTCGGACGCAGTGGCGACGAGGGGATCGATGGTCGGATCAACCAAGATGCGCTCGGTCTGGATCAGATCCTCGTGCAGGCCAAACGGTATGCCATCGATAACACCATTGGTCGGCCAACCATTCAGGCGTTTGTGGGATCACTCGCTGGCCAAGGCGTAAACAAAGGCGTCTTCATCACCACCAGCAGCTTTGCCGACGGCGCCCGTGACTATGTCCAACGCGGCTCCAACCTCAAAGTGGTGCTGATCGATGGTGAAATGCTCATCGACCTGATGATCAAGCACGGCATCGGCACCCGAGTAGCCCACAAATACGAGATCCACGAACTGGATCAAAATTACTTCGAGGATGAGTAATTAGATACGTTGTCCAACAATGCGTGGCCGCTACCAATCATTTACAGATGCCCGAGACTTCGTGCGCGGTCTCAAACTGACAAGCGTTCAACACCATTGGGATTGGTGCCAAGGCAGAGCTCCGGGTTTAAAGCGCAAGCCAGAGAATACCCCCCTCGCAAAGCAACGCGCCCAGAACAAAGCCAAGGCCGACGCCTCCCCTCTCACCAATCTGTAAAATCGCGTGGCGATGCCTATACGCGAAGCCCCCCCTTCCCTCATGCAATTTACCATCACCCTCATTCCCCTGGACTACGTGAACGCCCGCCGCCTCGCCCTCCGGCCGCGCACGAGCATTCGAATAGCCCTTTATGTCCTGCTGACCCTGCTGGCGGCGGCTCTCGCCGGTGAAGTCTGGACCTTCCTCCTCTCCGGACAATCGCCTCCGGGCATGGTCTTGCTCATCCTGGCTCCGGTCTACTTCGCCCTGTTCTATTTCGTCTTCATTCCCTTCGGATCGCGCCGGATCTTCAGGCAGCAGAAAAACCTGCAAGACCCCGCCACCTTCGCGTTCACCGACCAGGGCATGCGGGTTGACAGCGTCCGCGGACACATGGAGCTCCCGTGGTCGGATTTCCACAAATGGAAAGCCAACGACAAGGTGCTCCTGCTCTACCACTCGAGCGCCATCTTCAACATGATCCCCCGGCGCGCCTTCGCCACCGCCGCGGATTTCGCCGCCTTCCGCGAGCTCGTCGAGCGCCACCTCGGCAAACAAAAGGCCTGATTCCGCCCCTGATGAAACCCGAGGAAGCCAAGATCGAAGCCCGCGCGAAAATCATCTGGGGCGAACCGAGCGAGAACGTCTCCGCCTTTTTGCAGGGCCACGGGTTTGGTGAAAAAGAAATCTTTGAGCACCTCGCGAACTTTGACCGCGAACGCGCGGAGGTCATCCGCAGCTCCGGCATCAAAAAGATCACCATGGGCGCGCTGCTCATCCCCATCCCCCTGGTCGCCTATATCGTCTTCATCATGAACGGGGCCATCCCGACAAGGCTTTTCACCCTGACGGTTTTGATCGGTCTTTATGGAATATGGAAAGCGACCAATGGAATCATGATGATCATGGCCCCCGGCACCGAACGGGGGGATTTGTCCGACTTGCCGGAGTAGCCCTGTTCCTCACGACGCCCGCCGACCATGCGTTCCCTTAAGTTTTCCATCTTCTGCCTGCTCGCCCTGTTTGGCTGTCTGAAATAAGGCCATCAAACCATGAGCCGGTATTCAGGCAGACACTCGGTTCTTCATGCGGGCGCGTTCGTCGCCCCGATGATCCCCCTCGCCATTCTTGCGGCAAGATATGACGACTCCCCTTACGACAAGGGCTCACCGGTCGGCATAGTCATTCTTTGGATCGTCGGATTTGTGATCAGCTACAGTTTGATCGTGGTCCATGAGCTCGGCCACTGGCTCGCCGCCCGATGCACAGGACTCGAAATATCCGATATCACAATCGGCCATTGGCGCAGGCTGGTTTCATTTTCGATCAAGGGCGTCACGGCCAACCTCCGCGCGGCACCGTCGTCGGGGTATGTCACGCTCAAGCCATCGCTGAACATGTATTCGGCGCCGCGAATGATTGTTTTTCTGCTCGCGGGAGTCGTCGCGGAAGGATGCTTCATCATCGCAATCGCCTGCACGGTCACGGCACCGGACAACATCCATTCCTTTGGCGACATGTTTGTCGCCTTTTGCCTCATCAACATCGTCTTCGTCGGCGGGTATCACACATTGCTGAATCTTCGGCCGGTCGAGGGCTATGTCGGCGGAGACAAGGTTCCCACGGACGGACTGCAGTTGCTGCGACTCTGGAAGTTTCGTCGTGAGCGGCCCGCGCAGTGCGAGTTCTTCCGCGAGCTCCAGCAGGTGAATTCATTGTGCCGCGAAGGCCGGTTCGCCGACGCGCTTGAAATCGCGTATCCCCTGGTCAAACGACACCCCGACAGTATCGATCTTTGGCAGGGCATCGGAGCGCTGCACCAGCAGACGGGGGAACTGGATAAAACAGAGGCGATCTGGCGCGAACTTATCACCCGGTCCGGGATGAATGCATGCAAACTGGCCGAGTTGTTGGATAACCTCAGCTGCCTCCCGCTCTATTACGGTCGCACGCACCTGCTCGCCGAAGCGGACGCCTGGACAAACGAGGCGATGCGCCATGCCCCAAACGCCATAACTCTGAAGGCAACGCGTGGTGGCGTCTTGATCGAACTAGGCCGCATCGACGAAGGTCTCCGCTTTTTGAGTGAAGCCATAAAACGAAGCGAGTGCCCGGAAGACCAAACGATGGGAGCCGCCTTCATGGCCAAAGCATCTGCGGCCAAAGGCGACCATGCGGAAGCCCGGCGGTGGCTGGCAAAAGCACAGGCACTAAATGCCAAACATCCCCTGGTCAAACGGATCACAAGTGAGTTGTCTCCGGTCCGTTCCTGATTTCCGGCTTTCCAGATTTAATCCGGTCCTCAGCCCTCCACCCTTGGAAGTTCAGCGTTGGGCGTTGGATGTTGGGCGTTCAAGGCCCGCGCCCTCGATCCGGTAAACCTGGTCGCCGGTCCTTACCTTGACCGGCACGGCAAACGCCGCCACCTCGCCCTGCCCCGCGCTCGCGGCTGGCGTGCCGGTGTCGCCCACCCGCAGCTCCTTCACGGGCACGCGAATCGCGCCGGTCGTTTCGCCCAATATCCAAACCTCGGTCCCCGCCGCCATCGGCTCCGCGTTGACCAACACCTCCGCCACGCCCTGCCGCGCGTAGTATTTGGTGATCTTGCCGACAAAGACTTTTTTCTCGGTGCAGGCGGACCGGGACGAGGCGGTCCACTCGCCAAGCGGTTTCCCCAGGTAATAGCCGCCCTGCCAGAAACCGCGGTTGAAGACCGAATCCAGGTCCGCCATCCAGGCGCCCGTCCCGAGCCGCGCGGCAAACGAGCCGTCCTGCCAGGCCGCGATGGCCTCGCGGTAAACCCGCACCACCGTGGCCACGTAATCCGCCGCGCGCCCGCGTCCCTCGATCTTCAAAACGCCCACGCCCGCGTCCAGGATTTGATCCAGAAACGGCAGGGTGCAGAGATCCTTGGGCGACATGACCTGATGACCGTCGAGCACGAGCTCGGCGCCGGTTTCCCGGTCGGTCACGAGATAATCGCGCCGGCAGGGCTGGAAACACGCGCCGCGGGTGGCGGCCGCCTTGGGCCCGTAAAGGGAAAGGCTCATCTGGCATTTGCCCGAAAACGCCACGCAGAGCGCGCCGTGGGCGAAGATCTCGACCTTCACCGGCCGTCCCGACGGACCGGTGATGCCGCGTTCGCGGATGCCGGCGATGATGTCGCGGATCTGGTCGAGACCGAGTTCGCGGGCCAGCACGATCACATCGGCGAAGCCGGCGTAGAACTGCACGGCGGCGAGGTTGGTTACGTTGGCCTGCACGGAGAGGTGAACCGGCAGCCCCTCGGCGCGCGCGATCTGGAGGACGGCGGGGTCGGCCGCGATCACGGCGTCCACCCCGGCGGCCTTGGCCCGCCGGCAGACGTCCTGCGCCTCGGCGAGTTCCCCGTCGAAGAGAATGGTGTTGAGCGTGAGGTAGGCCTTGGCGCCGTAGCGGTGGCACTTGGCGACGATCTCGCGCAGATCGTCGGCCTCAAAGTTGTTTGCGGCACGGGCGCGCATGTTGATTTTCCCCACGCCGAAATACACGGAGTCCGCCCCAGCCTTGAGCGCGGCGGCGAGGGATGCCCGCGAGCCGGCCGGAGCCATGAGCTCGATTTTAGGGGAGGCGACGGAAGTCGGCATGACGCGTCTACAAACACCGGGGATTGTCCTTTTACGCGAGCGTGATCGTGAAAAGTTCGGTGGTGGACGTTGGGCGTTGAATGTTCGACGTTGGGTGTTCGACGTTGGGTGTTCGCACCGAACTCCCCCCTTCGCGATCTTCTCCGTCCTTCGCGCCTTCGCGTTAAAAAATCCGCCCTTCAGCTCTCAGGTTTCAGCCTTCAGGCCTCAAGTCTTCCTCCTTCCGGTCTTCCTTCATGAAACTCCTCCTGCCCGTTCTCGCCCTCCTCATCGTCACTGCCGCCGTGCCCGTTGATGCGGTTGCGGCGAACGCCGACGGCGCGTCCCCGACGCAGGAGCTTGCCGTGCAGAAGCCCTGGCGCCTCCTGATCGCGTGCGCCACCATGAAGACTCCGCCCCCCAAGGACCCCGACGGCGGAGGCGGCTTTGTCGTCAACAAGGAGTTCCTCGCCTTCGCCAAGGTCACGACCGTGCCCGTCGACGCCAACGACGTCGGCACGTTGACCGGCAAGGACGGCCTGGAACTCCAATACCGCGTGAAGCAGGAGAAGGATCAGAAAACCTTCAGCCTTAATCTCCAACTCAAGGCCAGGGTCGGCGGGATACAGGAGATCAACAGCAACATCACGATCCCGGGCGGAACCTGGGTGATCATCGGCCTGACGAGCCGCGAAGAAACCCGGAAGCTCAAGTCCGGCGAAACCACCACGGACAAGTTCTACACCTCCGTCGCCGTGAGGCTCGACCCGGCCGAAGCGGCCAAGTAGGCGCGGTCGCTTTGCCGTGGCTCGTTGTAGACCAGACCGCTGGTCTGGTTCCCCGAAAAGCCCGATCAACGATCGGGCCTACATCAGAGCGCCGGGCCCTTCTTCAATTCCTCGCGGTGGCGGATGTCCTGGGCCTTGGCGAGGAACACCATCTCCTCGGCGATGTTGCAGGCGTGGTCGGCGATGCGCTCCAGCGATTTCGAAATGAACATGAGCTCCAGCGCGCGCGAGGTCGTGGAGGGATTCTCGATCATGAAGCTGCTGAGCTCGCGGTAGAGCTGCTTGTTGATCGCATCGACCTCGGAGTCGCGGCGGACGACCGCAAGGGCCTTCTCGGTGTCTCCGTTGAGGAAGCAGTCGAGGGCGTCGCGGAGCATCTCGATGGCGATGTCGGCCATGCGGGGGATGTCGATGTAGGGCTTGAGGGGCGGCAGCGAGGCGAGGCGCACGGCGCGCTTGGCGATGGTGGTGCATTCGTCGCCCACGCGCTCGAGGTCGTGCGAGGCCTTCATGCCGACGATCACGAGGCGGAGCTCGGTGGCGATGGGGGCGCGGAGGTTCATGTAGCGCATGGCCTCCTCGTCGATCTGGATCTCGAAGTTGTCGATCTCGTCGTCGGCCGCGATCACGCGGTCGGCCAGCGCCACGTCGCCCTCGACGAGGGCCTTCACGGCGTCGCGCACCTGGCGGATGGACGTCTCGCCCATGCGGATGAGGGTGGACCGGAAGCTTTCCAGTTCGGAGTCAAAGAATCTTTTCATAAATGAGTGGCTAGTATCTAGGGGCTAGTGGCTAGGAGCTAGCTCAGCCGAAACGTCCGGAGACATAAGCCTCCGTCTGGGGGTTTCCGGGATTCATGAAGATCGTGCGGGTGTCGTCGTATTCGATGAGCTTTCCCATGTAAAAGAAAGCCGTCTTGTCGGAGCAGCGGGCGGCCTGCTGCATCGAGTGGGTGACGATGATGATCGTAAACTGTTTCTTCAATTCGTGGATGAGCTCCTCGACCTTGGCGGTGGCGATGGGATCGAGCGCGGAACAGGGCTCGTCCATGAGGATGATCTCGGGCTCGACCGCGATGGTGCGGGCGATGCAGAGGCGCTGCTGCTGTCCGCCGGAGAGACTGAGGCCGCTCTCGTGCAGGCGGTCCTTGACCTCGTCCCAGAGGGCGGCGCCGCGGAGGGATTTCTCGACGACCTCGTCGAGGCGGGCCTTGTTGCTCACGCCCTGGATGCGGAGGCCGTAGGTGATGTTTTCGTAGATGGACTTGGGGAACGGGTTGGACTTCTGGAAGACCATGCCCACGCGTTTGCGGAGTTCGATGGCGTCCACGTCGCGGCCGTAGATGTCGACGTCGCGGATGTTGATGTCGCCGCGCGTGATCCGCGTGCCGTCGATCAGGTCGTTCATGCGGTTGAGGCAGCGCAGGAGGGTGGACTTGCCGCAGCCGGACGGGCCGATGAAGGCGGTCACGCGCTTGTCGTCGAGCTTCAGGTTGATGTCGAAGAGCGCCTGCTTGGCGCCATAGTAGAAGTCGAAGTTGCGGATGTCGATCAACGTCGTCGCGACGCCGCCCGTGGCCGGGGAGGCGGCGGGGACGGTGACGGAGAACTTGGCGGGAGCGGCGGGCGTTTCCATGGGCGCGGCGGTGGACGTTTTAGAAGGAGAAAGAGTGGATGTTACCATTTGTAGGCGCCCCGAAGCTTGTTGCGAAGCACAATGGAGGTCGCGGCGATGAGACCGACGATCAGCAAAAAGACGAAGGCGGTGCCGTATTGGACGCGCTCGGTGTATTCGTTCTGCGGGATCTTCGAGGAGACCACGTAGATGTGGTAAGGCAGGGCCACGACGCCCTGGAAAAGCGTATCGTCGATATTGGAAATCGCGGCCCCCGCAGCGTTGAAAAAACCACCGCCTTCGCTCTTGTGCAGGGTGTTTGAAAACGCCTCCGTCACGGGCGCCCACGGGAGCTTGTCGCGCACGACATAGGCGGCGGTGAACATGATCGGGGCGGTCTCGCCGGCGACGCGGGCGATGCCGAGGATGGACGACGTGAGGATGCCGGGAAGCGCGTAAGGGAAGACGTTGGAGCGGATCGTCTGCCACTTGGTGGCGCCGAGCGCGAGCGAACCCTCGCGGAAGCCCTTCGGCACGGCCTTGAGCGCCTCCTCCGAGGCGGTGATGACCACCGGCAGCACCATGAAGGCGAGCGTGAACCAGCCGGCGATGAGCGAGACGTTCCATTTCAGCGCGAGCACGAACATCGCGAGGCCGAAGAGACCGAAGACGATGGACGGGACGCCGGCGAGATTGAGGATGGCGAGGCGGATGAACCGCACGAAGCGGCCGTCGCGGGCGTATTCGTTGAGGTAGATCGCGCTGCTCACGCCGAGGGCGAGGGCGATCGTCATGGAGCCGATCACGAGCAGCACGGTGCCGACGATGCACGGCCAGATGCCGCCCGCGGAATAAACGTAGCTCTCGGTCTTGATCACGGGCGCGGGCTTGCCGGCGGCCTTCGCCTTGGCCTCCTCGCCCTCGCGGAAGGCGCGGAACTCGGTGTCGCCCATCTCCTGTTTTTTGCCGTCGTATTCGAAGACGTAGAGCGATTCGGGCGCGCTCGTGAGGAAGGTGGTGTTGACGAAAGGAAAGCTGCTTTGAAACACGGTGCCCGAGCCCTTGACAAAGATGTCGCCGAAGACGAACAGCCCGCAGGCCAGCACGAGGTAGGTGGCGATACGGAAGACCCAGAAGGTCGCCTTTTCCAGGGAACGTCCGCGGCTGGGCTTGCTGGCAAAGATGTGGGGAAGGTCGCTCATGGTGCGGAGGCTCAGCCGATGGAGATGCGATACTTGCGGACGATCTTTTGCGCGAAGAAGTTGATCAGCAGAGCCACGAAGAAGAGGACGATGCCGACCATGAACAACGCGCGGTAGTGGATGCTGCCCTGAGGCACCTCGCCCATCTCCTGCGCGATGATGCCGGTCATGGTGTGGACCGGCTGGGTGACGACGCCGAGGCCGGCGGAGAAATCCGGGATCTGGATGCGGTTACCGGCGCAGAGAAGCACCACCATGGTTTCGCCGATCACGCGGCCGAGGCCGAGCAGCACCGCCGAAACGATGCCCGAGAGCGAGGCCGGCACGATGATGCGCAGGATCGTCTGCATGCGCGTGGCCCCGAGGGCGAAGGAGGCTTCCTTGAAGGCGCGAGGGACGTTGTTGATGGCGTCCTCGGCGAGCGTGAAAATCGTGGGCACGGCGATCAGCGCGAGCAGGCAGCCGGCGGTGAGGGCGTTGAGACGCTCGGAGAAGGGAAAGCCGGGAATCCAGTTGAGGGACTCGATCTGGGAGATCGCCCGCAAGGCCTGGCCGAGGACGGCGATGCCGAAGAAGCCGAGCACGACCGAGGGAATGGCGGAGATGAACTCGATGGTGGGCTTGATCAGGCGTTGTTCGGTGGACGAGGCGATCTGGTTGACGTAGATGGCCGCACCGACGCCGAGCGGAACCGCGATGAACAACGCGATCATCGAGATGAGCAGCGAGCCGGCGAACAGCGGGACGATGCCATACCAGTCCTGCCAGAAACTCGCGGTGAGCCACTGGCGCCCAAGAATGAAACCAGTGAACGATTTCCACATCGGGACCGGCACCGTGTAATCCCAGACCTCCATCGAGTGCAACGTGGCCGGGAAAGTAGCGAGGTAGTCGCGCGTAAGCTGCTTGAAGCGGTCCATGCGCGGCTGGAGCGACGGGACGGGCAGCGCGGGAATGGTGGCGAGAACATCGTCGATGCTCTTGGTCACCGTGGCGGCGGCCTCCTTGTAGGCGGGCAACGTGCCGAGGATGGGCGCGAGTTCGGCCTTGAAATCGACGGGCTCGATGACGACGGCGGCGGCCTCGGCGGTCTTGCCGGCGGCGAGGAGCTGGTCGCGACCGGTCTTGGCGTCCTCGGCGACGGTATACTTCGTCTTGATGGCGGTGGCGACCTCGGTGAGGTCGGAAACGAGGCCTCGGACGGGATCGATCGTGTCGCCGTAGCGGCCCGCGAAGTCGTCGAAGGCGGCGAGCCGGGCGTTGGCCTCGACGAGGGGGATTTTCTCCACCTCGGTCAGATGCTTGATCGTGCGCAGGCGGACATCGAACAGGTAGCGGGTGAGCGCGGTGTGGTCCTCCTGCTGCTGGCGCATGTAGTCCACATACTCCAGGCCGGCCTCGCGATAGATGCGGATGTTGTCGCGGTTCTGGGTGAAAAACTGGGCGCCCTCGCGGAAAAGAAAAAAGGTGATCAGCGCCAGCACGATGACGGCGACGATCGCGTTGCCGCCGAAGAAGGCCTGGATGCACTCGTCCCACGTGAGCCCGAGCATGCGGGTGCGGGCTTTGCCGATCACAAAAACGGGCGTGGCGGGAGTGGAGGGAGACGGCATGAAAGGGTGGCCTTAAAATCGCGTTGATCGACGTCTAAAAAACAGGAAGCCCGCCCGACGACCGTCAAGCGGGCCCCTGTTACGATTTCGTGACAAAACTACAAACCAGACGCACTTACTTGACCGGGATGAACCCGACCTTCGTCACAATGACCTGGCCGGCATCGCTATGCGTGAACTCGATGAACTTGGCGGCTTCGCCGGTGGGCTCGCCGTTCGTGTAGTAGAACGTAGGGCGGGCGTAGGGATACTTCTTGGCGAGCACGGACTCCTTGTTGGGCAGGCCGCCGTCAACCGTGAGGACCTTGATGCCGGGGGCGGTGATGTAGGCGAGGCCGACGTAGCCGATGCCGTTCGGGTTCTTGGCGACCTCGGCGACGATCTGCTCGTTGCCGGCCATCTTCTGGGAAGAAGGGGCGTAGTCGCGTTTCTTCATGGCGAGGTCCTTGAAGTCCGAGTAGGTGCCGGACGAGGTGTTGCGCGTGTAGACGGAGATCGCGCCGGGGTTGCCGCCGACAGCGGAGAAGTCGGTGACGTCGCCGGTGAAGATCTGCTCCACCTGGCGCTTGTTGAGGCCGGCGAGAGGGCTCTTTTCGTTAACGATCACGGCGATGCCGTCGTAACACACGATGATGGGCTTCATGGTCACGCCCTTGGCGGTGGCGGCCGAAATCTCGGTGGCCTTGGCGCGGCGGGAGGACATGCCGATCTGGGCGGTGCCGTCGATGATGGCGGTGATGCCGGTGGTGGAGCCCTCGGCGGCGATCTCAAAGGAGACGCCGGGGTGGGAGGCCTTGTATTCCTCGGCCAGCTGGGGGACGAGCTTGGCGCCGAGGGTGTCGGAGCCTTTGATGACGAGCTTCTGGGCCGACGCGGAAACCACGGAGGCGAGCAGAGCGGAGGCGATGAGAATGGATTTTTTCATATTTTGATTTCTTTGATTGACAGGAGAATAAAAACCGGGACGAAGGCGGGGACCCGCGTCCCGGTTTGAGGGGGAAAAGACTTAGAACTTAACGTTCAGGTCAGCCTGGAAGAGCTGGTAGTTGTCCAAGTTGGGGGTGGCGATATCGCCCGCACCATAGGAGGCAAGGTTCTGCTCCTTGCGCTTGGCATTGGCGTAGGTGAACTTGGCGGTGACGCCATTCGACAGCACGTAGGAGAAGGAGGTGACAAAACCTTCCATGTTCGTGCGGCTGTCGAAGAGATCGGAATCAACCAAGTTCGAGTCCAACGCGAAAGCGTCGACGGACTGGTAGTAGAGCTTGGCTTCCCAGTCGCCCTTGACCTTGGCCGCACCGACGCCGACGCCGAGTTGGTAGGCGGTGTCTTCGCCATCGAAGGTGGGACGGCCGGCGGCAGCCGCGCGGTCTTCGGCATCCATGTTGTAGGCGTAGTCAACCCACACCTTGGCCGGAAGGCCGCCGAGCTTGAAGGAATACTCGGCGGGAATGTCGATGATCGACAGGCCGGTGGGACGCAATATGCCGCTGTTCGTGCCGGCGGCGGTCGTGCCGAGCTTGGTCATGCTGGTCGCGCTGCCGCTGTAGCCGTAATAGGTGGGCATCACCTGAACGGCGGAACCGTTGTTGAACTTCACCTTGGCGCCCGCCTGGGCGACCCAAAGGAAGGTGTTCTGGCGGCTGATGCCGGTGCCGATCGGATTGGTCGTGCCCGAGCCCTCGTAGAGGAGCTGGCCCAGATTGGCCTTCCAAGTGACGTTGCCGGACTCGTGCTGCCACTGCTCGACGAGACCTTCGGGATTGATGTCGTCATCCCAGACCATCGGGGTGGTCACAAAGGGATTGGGCATGCGACCGGCGGTGAAGGTGAAATCCTCGACCGTGCGACCGATGTAAACCTGGCCGACAAAAAGGGTGTTGTTGTCCTTGGAGGTAACACCGTTGGCGGCAGTCACCGCGCCGGCGGTCGAGTTGGTCGAGCGACTGCCCACGCCCGTCTCCAGGCGCGTGCCGAAGAACCAGCCGTCATGAAACTTGCCGTTGAAGCCGAAGCGCAGGCGATAGCGGAAGCGATTGCGTTCTTGGGTATTGTTGGTGCTGCCGGCGGCGAGAGCGCTGGCGACGGGTGTGTTGCCGCTTTCGCCCGTGCGATATTCGTAGCGAACGCGGGCATCGCCGTAAAACTTCAGCTCGGTGAGAGCGGAAGAGAGGTTGAGCTTGCCGGCGGACGAGGTGCCGAAGTCCTTCAGGAGCTCGACGCGGAGGTCTTCGCCTTCCTGATCGGTAAGGACGCCCTTCTTGACGAGGGTATCGATGAGCGGACCGCTGTCCTGGGCGTGGGCCAGAGAGGCCGCGCCGATGGAGACGCCGCAAAGCAGCGCGAGCCATTTGAATGATTTTGTAGCCATGTTCTTGGGTGTTTGTGTGTTTGCAACGGTCGCACGTGCGGTGCGTGCCGTTGCCCCAAGATCGCAGGCGATTGTTACGAAATGATGGCGGTTGTGTTACGGGAGGGTAATTAACGGCCCTTTTTGAAAAAAATTCATCCCGACTGCGTCCAGCCACCGACGCCCCTCTCCCACCCTGCGGAAACCCCTTACAGCACCGGCTCCGCCTCGACCTGCGTGGTCGTGAGTTGAACCAACTCGTGCAACGACGTGAAATGCCGGCTGAGGTCGAAGTCCCCGTCCATCCCGCCGATGACGCGGTTGAACAGATCCTTCTTGGAAGCCTGAAGCGCCTGGATGCGCTCCTCGATCGTGCCCGCCGTGACCATGCGATAGACGAAAACCGTGCTCTTCTGCCCGATGCGATGAACACGGTCCACCGCCTGCGCCTCGACGGCGGGGTTCCACCATGGGTCGAGCAGGAAAACGTAGTCGGCCGCGTGCAACGTGATGCCGGTGCCGGCCGCCTTGAGCGACACGAGCATGGCGGCCGCGCCCCCGGCGTTCTGGAACGCCTGCACGGGCTTGAGACGGTCGAGCGTCATGCCGGTGAGCTCGTAGCGCGGCAGGTCGGGAAAATTCTGCGCCAGCGCCTCGCGCACGCGGTCGAGCAACATCACGAACTGCGAGAAGATGACGACCTTGTGGCCGCTGCTGATGATCTCGGCGAGCTTCTGGACCAGCAGGGTGATCTTGCCCGAGTCGCTGATCGGCGCCTTGAGCCAAGGCAGCATGTCGGGATCGCAGCAGACCTGACGAAGGCGGGTGAGCAGCGCGAGGAAGCCGAAGGATTTTTCCCGCATGGCCGTGCCGACGTCGTCGCCAAGGCGGTTGAGGCCCTCGGAGCAGATGCGGGCGTATTCGGCGCGCTGCACGTCGGTGAGCGGGCAGATGAGGTCCATCTCGACCTTGGGCGGAAGCTCGGTGGCGACCTCGTTCTTGGTGCGGCGCAGGATGAACGGCGCGAGCTGCGAGCGCAGGCGTTCCAGCGTGCCCGTGCGGTCGTTGTTGAGCGACGACTCGAAGGTCGTGCGCGAACCCAGCAGCCCCGGCAGCAGGTAGCGGAAGATGGACCACAGATCGAGCTGGCGGTTTTCCAGCGGCGTGCCGGTCAGGACGATGCGGTGACGGGCGCGCAGCGCGAAGCAGGTCTGCGTGATCTTGGCGTCGGGGTTCTTGATGAACTGGCCCTCGTCGAGCACCGCGTAACCGAACTCGATCTGGTCGAGCAGCGAGCGGTGTTTGCGAAGCTGCGTGTAGCTCGCGAGCCAGATGACCGGATCCTTGCGCGCGATAAAATCGTTGCCCGTCTTGAGCACGTCCACCGCGAGGTGCGGATAAAACCGCGCGATCTCCTCGCGCCACACCGGCACCACGCTGGCGGGGCACACGATGATGTTCGGGCGGCCGTTCTCGGGACGCGCGGCGAGCAGCGTGAGCACTTGGAGGGTTTTCCCGAGGCCCATCTCGTCCGCCAGCAAACCGTGGCAGCCCACGTCGCAGAGGTGGTGCATCCACTCGACGCCGCGGCGTTGGTAGGGGCGCAGCAGCTCGGGCAGCACCGGCGTGACCGCCGTGGCGGTGAGCACGCTCTGGCGCCACGCCTCCAGCTCGGACGAAAGCGTGAGCTTGAAACGCGCGTCGCTGTAGAGCGAAAAAATGAGATACGGCGAAAGTTCGCCGACGGCGTGGGTCTCGTCGACGTTGCGCTGCCAGGCCTTGATCGTGTCGAGACGGTCGGTGGGCAGCGAGACGATGCCGATGCCGGGAATGATGACGGGCGTAGTGCCCTTCTTCGTAAGGATGGAGACTTCCTCATCGGTGAGCAGGCGTTCCCCGGCCTTGAAAATCCAGCGCAGGTCGAGCCCCTGCCCCACACCGGAAGATCCGCGGCTCACCTGGGCGACGGCCTCGACGGTGATGTCCTTGGTGCCCTGCAAAAGCAGGCCGGCATGCGCGTCGAGCTCGACCGCGAACAGTTTTTTCCAGGCCGGCAGGGTCGTGCGCAGGAAATTCGGAATCTCGACCACCGAGCCGAGCACGTAGAGGCCGGTCTCCTGAAAATACGCGAAGTGCGCCTTGCGGGCGTAGGCGGCGAGACCGATGAGCTTGGCGCGCTCGCTCGAGCTCACCGTGGCGTGTCCGTTGCCGGCGGCCTGCGCGGCCTGGCCGAGCGCGGGGACTCGTTTCTTGTCCGGATTCACCCAATGGGCCTGGAATGTGAGGCCGTCGGCGGTGGTCTTGAAGACGAGGATCAGCGTGCGGGACGCGGCGCGGGCGGCGGCCCCGGCAGGCGTCCGGCGCGAGGCGGCGGCTGGCGGCGTGGGCGTGAGGGAAATGGCGCGGCCGGTCGAGTGTCCGTTCCCGTTACCGTTGGAGTGACCGTTCGAATGCCCGTTGCCATTCGAGTTCCCGTTGGAAACGGCAACCGGCACGGCGTCGGGCAAAGGGGAGATTTCGTCGGCCACCAGTTCCTCGATCTCGTGCAGTCCGGCGACCGCCAGCGCGTAGGCCTGGTCCAGATCGGTGGACGAGGACCTCACGGAGACGCCCTCGTCCTTCCATTCGATGACGGCGTATTCGTCCTTCTTTTCGATGCGGCGGTGGACGATCGCGTCCGAGGCGGTCAGTTCCAGTTCGCGGACCTCGCCGTCGCGGTAGATGCGGTGCCCTTCCTGAAGCTGGGCTTCATTGAAATGGCGCTCCCAGTCGTGTTCCAGTTTACCGAACCAGAATTCGAGCGACTGCGGGGTGTAGACTCGTTTCGGACCGTGCGTTTGCATCCAACGTAAAAGGCTGGAACGTAGGCCGCGCTCCATGGCGGGCAACCTTTAATTAAGAACGCACGTTGAAATGCACGCGGACAACCGCTTTTGGGGTCGCGCCTTTCCAACAGGGGTCTCCTTGCCCCTCAATGAATCAGCTCCGCGCGGAGCACCGCCAGCGTGCGTCCGACGGCGCCCTGGTTGGCCCGGTGCCACGCCTGCGCCGCCGCCGCCATGCGCTCCCGCGCCGCCGTATCTGTCCACAGTTCGCGCACCGCAGCCGTCAGCCCATCCGCATCCGCCACGGAACGCGCCGCGCCTGCCTCGCGCAGCTCGCGGGCGATCGCCTTGAAATTCGTCAACGCCGGCCCGAAGACCACCGGCTTGCCCAGCACGGCCGCCTCCACCGGCGTCTGCCCTTCATGATGCGGCGGCAGGCTTTTTCCGACAAACACCACCGTCGCCAACTGCGTGAGCCGGCGCAGCTCGCCCGTCGTGTCGCCCACCGCCACGTCAACCTGCGCCGTCGCCGCGCCGCGCGAACGAAAATGATAACCCAGTCCGCTCGCCTTCAACAACGTCTCCACCTCCGCTCGCCGCTCCGCATGACGCGGCACGATCAGCAGACGCACCGATTGTCCTGCCGCGCGCAAAGCCCGATACGCCGCGATCAACGCTTCTTCCTCGCCCGGCCAGGTGGATGATCCGAGCAGGATCGGCTCGTCGCCAAACCCGAGTTCGCGACGCAACGCGGTTTTTTCCGCATCGCCGATCAAAGGGATGGTCACGTCGAGCTTGATGTTGCCCGTCGTCGTGATGCGGTCCGCCGGGAAACCCAGCGCGCGAAACCGCTCCGCGTCCATCGCCGAGCCGGCGAGCACGCGCGTGATGCCGCCCAGCAGCGGGCCGATCAGCCCGCGAAACTTCAGCATGCGCCGGAAGCTGCGGTCGGAAAGCCGCGCGTTCACCGCGAGCACCGGCACGCCGCGCGCCTTCGCCTGGTGGATGTGCTCCGGCCAGCGTTCGCCCTCGGTGAGAATAACCAGATCAGGCGCGATGCGTTGCCACGCCCTCCGCGAAAACAGCCACCAGTCCACCGGGAAATAACCGATGCCCGCCACCAGTTTCACGTAACGCTCGCGGGCGAGCGCATAACCCGTGCTCGTCGTCGTGGTGAGATAGACCTCGACCGCCGGGTCCGCGTGCAACGCCTCCAGGAGCGGCGCGACCGCCAGCATCTCGCCGACGCTCACCGCCTGCAGCCACACGCGTTTCACGCCCGGCCTCTTCGCCGGAAGCGGTGGCGTGGCGCCGAACCGGTGAGAAAAATCCGCGCGATACCCGCCGCGCCGCCGCATCCGCAGCAGATAATACGGCGAGGCCAGCAGCATCGCCGGCGGAAACAGGAGTCGGTAGAGCCAGATCATCATTCCCCTACTTTTTGGTTTCGACCGGCTCCGGCTCATCCTCGTGGCTTGAGACAAACCTGAGGTTGAACACCGGCAGCAGGCACATGAGCCCCGCCACCGTCAGCCCCAGCACCGCGTAGCCGGCCATGTCGTGCACCTTTCCCTCGATGGCCTCGGGGCCGTATTGATACGCCCAGGTCGTGAGAAAAAGACTGCGCAGCAGGTTCGTGAAAAAAGCGAAGCCTATGGCCGAGACCACCAGCCCCACTTTTTTCCAGAGCCTGTCGAGAAACACCGCCGCAAGAAACGACCCGGCGAAAAGACAGGCCGTAAAGGAGCGGATGCCCGAGCACGCATCGGCGACGCCCACATCGCCGAGCGGGAGCTTCAGGATGTTGTCCTGCTGCTCGATCGGCATGCCCAGGGTTTCAAAAGTGAAAAACACCACCGTCGTGACCCGTCGCAGCATGAACAAGCTCAGGTTGCTTTCGATGATCGAGATCATCGGCGCCGAGACGAGCCACACCAGCACGGGAAACATGAACAGCGACACCAGCTTCACCCGCGCGTCGTCAAAAACACCGGACTCCGCCGGCGTGCCCGCCGGCTCGGGAGCGTTGATCAGAAGCAACGGCAGCAGCACCGCGCCCATGCCGAGCGTCAAGGCAAGCGTGCCCGGATACGCGGGGGCTCCCGCACGGTAAAAGGCACCCAGCAAAAACGACAATGCACCGGCCGCCATCGAGCCCCGGATATAAAGCGCCAGAATCGACCCCGCGCGGCCCGACGCGCGCGGACTGCCCGGCGCGGCGCAGGCCTGCACCGCCGCGAGGATTCGCGGCCAGCGGTCATACACCACGAAGGCCACGAACGCCGGCACCAGCCAGCCGAACCCGTAGTCGTCCTTGATGCGCCACCAATACGACTGGTCCCATGCCACGAAGGCCATGAACCCGGCGCCCATCAGCAGCGCCGTCAAAAAGGGTGCCGGCACGACCGAGGTCCATTTTTTCCAGAGGGGTGTCATGGGTGATTGGGAATTGGCCGATTCACCGGCGCGCGGCCAGCACTTTCGCCAGCGACCGGTCGTGCAGGCGCGGCAAAACGACGAGCGCCACCATCGCCCCGATCAGGGCCAAGGCCATGTCCGTCTGGGTGTCCCAGACGTCGCCCTGGGTTCCCAAAAAATCGTCCGCCGCCGCGCCTTGGGTGACGGCGGTCAGCCATTCGACCAGCTCGTAAAACGCGCTGAACGCCAGGCAGACGCTCCCCGCCAAAAACGGCAGCCAGCGGCTTGGCCGTCCGTCGCCGCGATCGCGCAGGGGCGAGGTGCGCAGGAGGATTTCGCGCACGAGAATCGCCGGCACGAAGCCCTGCGCAAAGTGGCCGAGCTTGTCGTAGTTGTTGCGCGCGCCGCCGGCAAAGTCGCGGATCCAGTCGAAGAGCGGGACCTTGGCGTAGGTGTAATGCGCGCCCACGAGCAGCACCACGCAGTGCAGCCCGAGCAAAACCAGCAGCAGGGTCGAAAGCGGAAACGATTTCCGGAGCGCCAATAAAAACACCGCGCCGATGACCGCCGGCGCCGCCTCCAGCCACCAGGTGAAACGGTCGTGCGGCGCGATCCACGACCACGCGGCCACGGGGGCGATCATCACAAACAACCAGACAAGGCGGCGTTCCATTGGGTTTGGCAGGTAGGGCGGGTTATCCTTGATCCGCCGGGGTTCGCGTTTGCTTAAACCGCGCTGAACGCCAGCGAGCAGTTCGTGCCTCCGAAGCCGAAGCAGTTGGCGAGCGCGCCGCGCACCGGCTTTTTGACGGCGGTGTTGGGCGTCACGTTGATCCCCAGCGCGGCGATGGCCGGGTCCAGGTTTTCAAGATTGATGGTGGGCGGCACGATGCCGTCGCGAATCGCCATCACCGCCGCAAACGCGCCCATCGCGCCCGCGCCGCCGAGAAGGTGTCCGGTCATGGACTTCACGCCGCTGACGTGGAGCTTGTCCTTGTTGCTGGCGAACACCGCCGCGATCGCGGCCGACTCCTCCCCGTCGCCGCCGGGCGTCGAAGTGGCGTGGGCCGAAACGTAGTCGATCTCGTCCGGAGCCATGCCCGCCGAAACAAGCGCCGAGCGCATGGAGCGCTGGGAGCCCTCGGCGTTCGGCGCAAGGGACGAGAGGTGGTAGGCGTCCGCCGAGGCGCCGTAACCGCGCAGTTCGGCGTAGATCCGCGCACCGCGTTTCACGGCATGTTCATACTCTTCGAGAACAAACACGACCGCGCCCTCGGAAAGCACGAAGCCGTCGCGCGCCGCGTCGTAAGGGCGCGAGGCCTTTTCGGGCGCGTCGTTTCGGGTCGAGAGCGCGCGCATCTGCGCGAACGCCCCGAGCACCAGCGGCGTGATAGCCGCCTCCGCGCCACCCGAGATCATCACGTCGACGTCGCCGCGCGCGATGGACGCCGCCGCCTCGCCCAGCGAGTGGCCGCTCGTCGCGCAAGCCGAGGCGACGGACATGTTGGGCCCGCGGCAGTCGAGCAGCAGGCTCACCTGGCCGGCGAGCAGGTTGGGCGCGACCTGAATGATGAAGAAAGGAGAAATCTTGCGGAAACCACCCGCCTTGAACGTGTCGTGCATCGACTCGACCTCCGGCTGTCCGCCCATGGCCACGCCTAAGACCACGCCGATCCTCTCGGGATTGAGCGCGGCGCGATGCGCGTCGAGCCCCGAGTCCGCATAAGCCTCGACCGCCGCCGCCGCCCCGAGATGCGTGAAGCGCCCGAACTTCTTGGCGTCCTTCGGAGAAAACACCGTCGTCAACGCCTCGCCGCCGGGTCCGCGCGGGTGCAGCGGCGCGGGCAGCGGACGCGTGGGCTCGAAGCCCTTGACCTCGCCCGCGATGTGCGCGGTGCAGCCCGTGGCATCGAATCGCGTGAGCGTGGCGATGCCGGAACGACCGGCGGTCAGGCCGGCCCAGTTGTCGGGCGCGTTAAGGCCGAGTGGACTGACCGCACCGAGACCGGTGACCACCACACGACGACGAACGGAGGGTTGGGAGGTATGCATGAGAAGATGAACCCCGACTTATCGCGAGACCGGGCGGTCCCTACAATTTCAAACTGAGGACGGTCAAAACACTTGCGACAGGGGGCTTTGACTTTGGCGATGGCAGACTTTTGACTCCCCGCCCTTTCAACATGTCGCAGCTACATCCTTACTGGCGCATGGAATACATTGAGGCGCCGCGCATGCCCGAGCTGCAGCGCCCCTTCACCGAACTGCCCGCGCTGGGCGACGACCGCAAGGCCCTCATCGTTCACCGCACCGCGTTGTCCTACCTCATGCTCAACCGGTTTCCCTACAACCCCGGGCACCTGCTCGCCATCCCCTTCCGCGAGGTGTCCGACATCGAGGAGCTCACACCCGCTGAAAACGCCGATCTTTTTGCCATCATCACCTTCGGGAAAAAGCTCCTGCGCGCCGCCATGAAGCCGGACGGTTTCAACATCGGCTTCAACCTTGGCGCTTCCGCCGGCGGCAGCATCGCCCACCTTCACGGCCACATCGTCCCCCGTTGGAACGGCGACAACAACTTCATGCCCGTGCTCGGCCAGACCCGCATTCTTCCCCAGGCCCTCGAATCCACCTGGGAACGCCTCGCCGCCGAGGCCGCGAGAATGACAAATGCCCAATGACAAATTCCGAATGATGACCCTCAAGCCACTTTCCGTCCGCTTTTCCTTCTCGGTCATTGGTCATTAAGGAGCCAGCATGGCGACTCGCACCCTCCACTTCCCTTCACCCCGCCACCTCCACCAGCTCTACGCCGGTCGCGAGGAAAACCTCGCCTTCATCGAGAAACACCTCGGCGTGACCCTCGTCACCCGCGAGGACTGGCTGAAGATCGACGGCGAAGAGGCCGCCATCGCCCAGCTCGAAACGCTCTTCGGCTTCCTCAACGAGGCCCGCGCCCAAGGTGTCGCCATTCGCACGCCCGACCTCGTCCGCTTCGTGGAATGCGTCGCCCGCGGCGAGGCGGAGCAACTCCGCGCGCTCTTCGGCAAGCCGCTCGTCATCGCCACCAACCGCAAGACCATCGTCCCGAAGACGCTCGGCCAGAAACTCTACCTCCAGTCGATCCAGACGCACTCGCTCGTCTTCGGCATCGGCCCCGCCGGCACGGGGAAAACCTATCTCGCGATGGCCGCCGCCATTTCCGCCCTCCTGAAAAACGAGGTCGAGCGCATCATCCTCACCCGCCCCGCCGTCGAGGCCGGCGAAACCCTCGGCTTTCTCCCCGGCGATCTCCGCGAAAAAATCCTGCCCTACCTGCGCCCGCTCTACGACGCGATGGGCGACATGCTCGACCCCGAGGACATCACCCGCCTCACCGAGAAGGGCATCATCGAGATCGCCCCGCTCGCCTACATGCGCGGACGCACGCTTTCACGCTCCTTCATCGTTCTCGACGAGGCGCAGAACACCACGCCCGAGCAGATGATGATGTTCCTCACCCGTCTCGGCGAAGACTCCAAAATGGTCGTCACCGGCGACATCACCCAGATAGACCTGCCCCGTTCCAAGCAGTCCGGCCTGCTCGAGGTCCAGCGCATCCTGCGCGACGTGCCCGGCATCGAGTTTCACCAGTTCAGCGGCGCCGATGTCGTCCGCCATCCGCTCGTCCTCAAGATCATCGAGGCCTACGAGCGCTACAAGAACCCCATCGCCGCCAGCGATGAAGACGAGGCCCGTTAACCGATGTTAAGCTCGCTTAAAAACTTCTTCCGCCACGAAAAGCCGCGCACGCGCAAGACCGCCACGGTGTCCGGCACCGTGGAGTTTCTTGAAACCAGCCGCGTCGTCACTCTGCTCATCTTCGTCGCGACCATCGCGTTGATCGTGCTGATCAGCTTCGTCGGCGTCTCGACCGTCAACCTGCCCGTCCTCACCAACCAGCTCGCGAGCGTCCGTATCACCGCCGGCGCCCCTTTCTCCTACGAGAGCAAGGAAAAGACCCGCGCCGCCGTGGAGCAGATGCGCGACCGCGTCCCGCCCGTCTACCGGCTCGACTACGATTCGCTCCAGCAATTCGACACCAACCTCCGCGAGCTGCTCGCCGACCTCGACACTTTCGAACGCACCCACCCCGCCAACTCGGCCTTCACCGCCAGCGTCAAACCCGATTTCGCCTCAGTGGTGAACGCCTTCAACGCCAAGGGCCCCTACCACGTCGGCACCGAGGACATCACCGCTCTCTTCAAGGTCGGCGACGCCGCCGCCCGCACCGCCTCGGTGGACACCGGCCTGCGCATCCTCCGCGAAATCTACAATCAGGGCGTCCACGACGACCGCTCCTTCGGCGGCGCCGGCGACGTCGGGCGCGTGACGGTTTTCCAGGTCACCCGAGGCGACGGCACGATGACCCAGCAATCCTCCATCTCCATCGAGCAGGCCTTCGCCTACCTGCGCGTCAACCTCTCCGCCGAGACCGGCAACCGGGCCCTTTCCGGACCGCTGTTCCGCATCTTCCGAAACGGCATCACGCCCAACCTGATCTACGACCGCGACGCCACCCTGCGCCTGCAGGACGAGGCCCTGCGGACGTTCACCCCCGTCCGCGTGAACGTCACGCGCGACCAGACCATCATCGAGCCCGGCACTCGCGTCACCCCCGAGCAATACGAGATGCTCGTCGCCCAGCGCGAGTTTCTGCTTGCCAGCGGTGCCTCCGCGCTCGACGACGGACTCCAGCTTTTCGGCCGCGTCCTGCTCGTGCTCGCCATGGTCATGGCCAGCGTTTTCTACATCCGCCTTGAGGACGTGGAAACCCTCAACAGCAACGGCCGCCTCGGCCTGCTCGCCCTCGTCGTCATCATCAACCTCGCGCTTGTCCGCGTGACCTACGCGCTCGGCAGTCTGCCGTTCTTCGTCTATCATCCGCAGGACGCCTCGATCCTCCCCTACCTCGCACCCACCGCCATCGCGCCACTGGTCGTCGCCATCCTGATCAACTCGGGCTCCGCGATTTTCGTCGCGCTGTTCATTTCCATCTTCACGAGCGTCATCTACGGCAACCGCCTCGACCTGCTCGTCATCACGTTTCTCGCCTCGGTCGTCGCCATTTTTTGCAGCCGCCACACCCGCAAGCGCGGCAACGTCGTGCGCGCCTCCGTCCTCGCCGGCCTCACCGTGGCGGTGTTCGCCCTGCTCGTCGGCGTGGTCGACCGGCTCGAGTTCCTCACCATCCTCAAGCACATGGGCTCGGGGCTCATCACCGGCATCCTCACCGGCATCGTCGTCGTCGGCCTGCTGCCCGTCCTCGAGGGCCTCTTCAAGCGCACAACCGACATCACGCTCCTCGAGCTGACCGACTACAACCATCCGCTCCTCCGCCTCATGCAGATGGAAGCGCCCGGCACCTACCACCATTCGCTCGTCGTCGCCCAGCTCTCCGAAAACGCCGCCTCCGCCATCGGCGCGAACCCGCTCCTCGCCCGCGTCTGCGCCCTTTTCCATGACATCGGCAAGACCGCCAAGCCCGAGTATTTTTCCGAAAACCAAAGCGACGGCGTCAATCCCCACGACGACAACAACCCCTCCCTCTCCGCGCTCATCATCAAGAGCCACGTGAAGGACGGCGTGGACCTCGCCCTCAAGCACAAGCTCCCCCGCGCCGTGCTCGACGTCATCCAGCAGCACCACGGCACCAGCCTCATCCGCTACTTCTACCACCGCGCCGTCACCGACACGCGCTCGCCGCTCCCCGGTTTCGCCTCGCGCAATCCTTTCGCCCCCGGACTCGACCCCGCGCCCGTCAGCGAGACCACCTACCGCTACGACGGCCCCAAGCCCCAGTTCAAGGAAAGCGCCATCATCAACCTCGCCGACGGCGTCGAGGCCGCCTCGCGCTCCCTCCGCAAGGTCACCCCGCAGCACCTCGGCGAACTCATCGACCAGATCTTCCACGACCGCATGGAGGACGGCCAGCTCGACGAAGCCCCGCTCACCCTCGAAGAACTCGGCAAGATCAAGACGAGCTTCACCTTTACCTTGCTCAACATGCTTCACGGTCGCGTGACCTATCCCTCCGCGCCGGAGCCCGAGAAGCCCGCGCAGGCCTGATTTCATTTCCATGCCCGACCTCCGCCCGATCGACATCCGCAACGCCCACCCGCGCCTGCGCCTCGACAAAAAAGCCGTCGCCAAAGTCATCCATACGCTCGACGCGCATCGCAATCGTTTCGACGGCGGCTGCCCCGACGGAGAACTTTCTCTCGCATTCCTGACGGACAAGGCCCTCGCCAAACTCCACGGCGATTTTCTCGACGACCCGACCACGACCGACGTCATTACTTTTGATGGCCAGCCCGCGCTCGGCGTCGCCGGCGAGGTCTGCGTCTCCGCCGACACCGCCGCCACGTTCGCCAAGACACACGGCAAGAAGTTCAGCGAGGAACTCACCCTCTACGTCGTCCACGGCTGGTTGCACCTCGCCGGCTACGACGATCTCGTCCCCGCCAAAAAACGCCGCATGCGCGCCGCCGAAGCCCGCGCCATGACCGTTCTGCGCGCTGCAAAAGCCGTCCCCGTCTTCGTGCTGAGGCCGTAACGTCCGCCGACACGCAGTTCATGTCCGGCCCCTCTCTCACCACCGACGCCATCATCCTCCTGAAACGTCACCCCGCCGACGCCTTTCAGACCTTCTCCGCCTTCTCGCCCGGTCACGGCCTGATACGCGTCATCCAGCGCATCCCGCAAAAACCCACCGCGGCGCACGTCACTCTCGATCTCTTCGACGAAGTCTCCTTTCTCCTCGAAGGCGCCCCGCAGGGAGACGCCTGGTTCGTGAAGGAAACCCGCCTCGTCGCCCGCCACGGCGGCATCGGCCGCAACTACGAAGCCCTCGTGCGCGCCTCCTCCTTTGCCACGCTCGTCAGTCGAAATCCCGTTCCCGAGGAAAGCCGCGCCGCCGTCCACGCCCTGCTGCACACCGCCTTCACGTCCTTCGCCTCCTCCAACCAGCCGGACATCGTCTACCTGAAAAGCCTCTACTGCTTCGCGCGCGACGAAGGCTACCCCGTAAAACAGCAGTGGTTCCCCGCTCTCACGCCATCCGACCGCGAACTCGCCGCCTCACTGCTCAACCTTCCCCTCGCCGAGCAAACCGTCTCTCCTTCCGACGCCACCCGCCTTCTCCTGCGACTTGAGGACTACCTCCGCCGCCACACGGAAATCGTGCTCGATTGAACAGCGCATGGACTTCGACCTCGATCAACGCACCGCCGGCCTGAGCATCGGCGAATTCGCCGGCTTCACCATCGGCCCGCGTGAATCCGGCGACGGCTCCCAAGGTCTCTGGCGTGCCCAGCTCGGCACCCGCTGGCATCAGGAACTCCGCGCCACCGCCGGCGCCACCACTCCGGCAACCACCTTCGAGGTTCCCGTCACCGGCCGCGTCTTCCACGCCGGCTGGACGCTTACGCTCACGGGCCGCATCGACCAGCTCCTGCCCGCAACCGCTACGGCGCCTGCGGTTCTGCGCGAGATCAAGACCGTCCTTCATTCCCTGCCCATCCCCGAGGAGGATCTCCGCGCCGACCACCCCGACTATTTCGCGCAACTCGCCACCTACCTCGCCCTTCGCCGCATCGCCGACCCGTCCGAAAAAATCCGCGGCGAACTCGTTTTCGTCGAAGCAGGCAACGGCTTCATCCAGACCATCGCCTTCACCTCCGCCGACGAAGGACCCTTCCGCGTCCAGCTCGAACGTGTCGCCGAGTTCCTCAACCTCCGCCTCCGCGCCCGCGAACGTCTTCGCGCCCTCTCCTTCCAACCTGCGTTCAGCGAACTCCGCGCCGGACAGGAGACGACGCAAGCCGACCTCACCGCCGCGCTCGCGCAACACGCCCGCGTGCTCTTCACCGCCCCCACCGGCTTCGGCAAAACCGGCGTCCTCCTCGAATGCGCCCTCGGCGCGATGAAAGCCGGCCGTTACTCCCGCCTCCTCTACCTCACCAGCAAATCCACCGGCCAGCTCCAGGTCATGCGAACTCTGCACGCGATGACCTCTCCGTCCATTGGTCATTCGTCATTGGTCATTGGTCATTCCACGCCGGTATCGGCGTGGCACGTCCGCCCGAAGCGCGAACACTGCGTCAACCACACTTTTCATTGCATCCGCGAGAGCTGCTTCTACCTGCGCGACCTCGACCAGCGCTGGGCGCGCAGCGGACTCGCCCGGTTTTATCTTTTCGAAAACTCCGCCCGAGATCTCGACGCCCTCCGAGCCGCCGGACGCGACGCGATGATCTGTCCCTACGAGATCACCCGCACCGCCCTCGCTTTCCAGGACGTCTGGGTGGGCGACTACAACTACGTCTTCGCCCCCGCCAACCGAGGCCTCTTCTTCGACCAACCCGGCTGGAATCCAGCCGAGACCCTGCTCGTCCTCGACGAGGCGCACAACCTGCCTTCGCGTGTCGCCGACGCCTATTCGCACACACTCCTCGCCGACAACGCCCGCCTAGTCCTCGCCGAGTTGGACCACCTTCGCGCTGCGGCGCCGTTGCTCCGCGCCTGGGAAGCTTGGACCACGTTTCTCGCCACGCTCCCCGTCTGCGACGCGCTCGATCTCAATCAGGAAGACGACCTTGCCGACACCCTTCGCACCGTCTCCGAACAGCTCGCGCTCCACCCGCCGGACTTCGCCACGCTCGGCCCTCATCTCTCCGACCAGCTCTGGCTCATCCCCGCTTTCAATACCTGGCTCGCCGACGCCTCCTTAAAAAAACTTCTCTGGTCCCCGCGCGCAGGCGAACTTCGCGGCACCTGCCTCGATGCGGCGTCCGCCATCGGCGAATCCCTTCGCCCCTTTGGCGGCGTGGTCTTTGCCACCGCCACCCCCGGCCCCGCCGAAGTCTTCGCCGCCGCCTGCGGTTTGATCGAAGGTAGGGCGGGACCGCTGGGCCCGCCGCGCACAACCCTCGATTTGCGCATCCCAAACGGCGCGCCCAGCGGTCACGCCCTACCCTCAGCCTCCCGGCTCACATCCGTCATCGCCCACACCCCCTGGCGCGACGCCGCCTACGACATCGCCTACGACATCCGCGTCGACACGACCTACCAGCAACGCCCGCGCTACTACGCCGCCACCGCCGCGACCATCGCCGCCCTCCACGCCGCCGCACAAGGCCCGGTCGCCGTGTTTTTCCCGAGTTATGCCTACGCCGAGGCGGTCGAGCGCGCCCTTCGCTCCGGCCATCCCGCGGTGCGCGCCGCGATCCAACCCCGCCAAAGCGACCTCGCCGCGCAATCATCATGGGTCGACGAATCACTCGCCCTCTCCGACGCGCTCTTTCTCGTCCTCGGCAGCAGTTTCGCCGAGGGCATCGACGTGCTCGGCGGGCGCATCAGCCACGCGATGGTCGTCGGCCCCGCGCTGCCCGAGGTCAACGCCGTGCAAAAGGCCCGCCTCGCCGCCCTGCCTCGCCTCACCCGCGAGGAAGCCTTCCGCCGCGTCTACCAGATCCCCGGCATGCAAAAGGTGAACCAGGCCCTCGGCCGCCTCGTGCGCGCCCCCGGCCAGCGCGCCAAGGTCCTCCTCCACTGCCGCCGCTTCGCCGAGCTCAGTTACGCCCAGCTCCTCGACCGCGACTACCAATTCGGCGCCACGCTCACGACCGACGCCGCGTTCTCCGACTGGTTGGATACCTCGTCGAACCTCCCCCCTCATTGTCCTGACCCCTCCGGATTCTGAACCGAAAATGTCGCCGCTCCGTCCGTGATTGCTCGCAAGTTTGCGGGTAATACAGGGACATCCCGTAACCTTTTGCCCATTTCGGAGTCCGTCCGATATACGATCAACACCCCATGGCTTGAAACGGGTTCAACGGGTAGGCTTCTGACACCCTCTGGAATCACCCCGTCGCCCAATCGTTTTCCATCATGAAATATTCCTCCGCCGGCCCTCTTGCAAAATCACTCCAGCACGGTCGGACGGTTTTACCTTTGTTATTGGCTCTCATGGTCTGGCTGCTCGCCAGCCCGCAGGGACGGGCGCAGGAGCTCTCCTTGCTCGCCGGCTCCATGGCCACCTCGAATTACGAGGAAACCAGCTACACGTGGCAGGTTGATTACCGGCAGAATTTTTACCGCAACTTCGCGGGATCGGTCGCCTACATCAACGAAGGCCATGTGATCGACCATCACCGCGACGGCACCGCGTGGGAACTCTGGGGCAACCTGCCTTTCTGGAACGACCGCATCGCGCTTTCGTTCGGCGCCGGCGCCTATTACTACTACGACACCGCGCAGACCCCGACCGGCAGCCGGAACCTTCACGGGGCCGCCCCGATCTTCAGTTTTTCCGCCACGGGTTATTTCACGGACCGTGTCTTCTACCGGGTGATGGTAAACTATATCACGCCGTCGAACGACTTCGACTCGACGACCGCCGCCGTGGGCGTAGGCGTCTGGTTCGGCCCCAACCGGCGTCCGCGCGGCAGCGAGCCGTCCAAGGATCCGGCCAAGCCCGACGACTACGTGACGGCGCCGCAGATCACCGTTTTCGGCGGGCAGAGCGTGGTCAACACGTTCCTCAGCGAGAAGGCGGTCGCCGCCGCCCTCGAGTATCGCCAGGGCATCATCCCCCACGTCGACGGCACGATCACCGCGATCTACGAGGGCGACCCGAAAATCATCCGGCGCAACGGCCTGGCCGCCCAGCTCTGGGCGGTGAATTCATTCGCCGACAACCGCTTTTCCGTGGGCGTGGGCGTCGGTCCCTATGTGTATATCGACCGCCGCAACCCTCAGCCCGGAAGCGACAACAATCCGGCCGCGGTCGCTCCGCTGGTATCGTTCACCTTTGCCGTGCGGATATCGGAACACTGGACCGGGCGTTTTGTTTTCGACCGCGTGACCAGCAGCTACAACCGCGACTCCGACATTTTCCTGGGCGGTCTGGGTTACAGCTGGCGCTGAGAGGGCGTCTAAAAAGTCGGGTTGAAGGTAGGGCGGGACCGCTGGGCCCGCCGCGAATACGGGTGTCTGCTTGCATGCGCATATCCAACCGGACGGCCCAGCGGTCCGTCCCTACCTTTTTAGACGCTCTCTGAGACCGGCGGCGGCCGACTCAGCAGCATGATACAGGAAAGAAGCCCTCCTTGTAAGCGTCATCCTCATCGGATTGAGGCACAGGCTTCATGTTGCGGCTGCATTTTTTGCTCCCGTTTGGGTCTGCAAAAGTCTCAACTTGCCGTTTCTACCATGTCTTCCTGGTCACGCTTCAAGAAATACTACTACCAAAACTCCGGGCTCGGCCTCGCGCTCGACATCAGCCGCATCCCTTTCCCGGACGACTTCCTCGCCGGAAAGGAAGCCGCCATCCAGAAGGCCTACGCCGACATGGCCTCCCTCGAAAAGGGCGCCATCGCCAACCCCGACGAGAACCGCATGGTCGGCCACTACTGGCTCCGCGCCCCTCAGCTCGCCCCCACCCCCTCCCTCGCCAAGGAAATCGCCGACACCCTCGCCGCGATCAAGACCTTCGCCGCCAACGTCCACGCCGGCGCCATCGCCCCCGCGCCCGGCAAAAAGTTCACGCAACTTCTCGTAATCGGCATCGGCGGCTCCGCGCTCGGACCGCAATTCGTCAACCACGCCCTCGGCCAGCCCGCCACTGACAAACTCGCCGTCTCCTTCTTCGACAACACCGATCCCGACGGCATCGACTACGTCCTCGCCTCGCTCGCCGGCAAGCTCCCCGAGACCCTCGTCGTCGTCATCTCCAAGTCCGGCGGCACCGCCGAGACGCGCAACGGCCAGCTCGAAGCCGCCGCCGCCTTCAAGGCCGCCGGCCTCGACTTCACCAAGCACTACGTCGCCGTCACCGGCGCCGGCTCCAAGCTGGAGAAAACCGCCATCGACCAGAAGTGGCTCGCCCGTTTCCCCATGTGGGACTGGGTCGGCGGCCGCACCTCCGAACTCTCCGCCGTCGGCCTCCTTCCCGCCGCGCTGCAGGGCATCGATATCCAGGCCATGCTCGACGGCGCCGCCGCCATCGACGTCGTCACCCGCTCGACCAAGACCTCCGAAAATCCCGCCGCCATCCTCGCCCTCATGTGGCACTACGCCACCGACGGCAAAGGCGCGAAGGACATGGTCGTCCTCCCCTACAAGGACCGCCTGCTCCTTTTCTCCCGCTACCTCCAGCAGCTCGTCATGGAGTCGCTCGGCAAGGAGCTCGACCTCCAAGGCAAGGTCGTCAACCAGGGCATCGCCGTCTACGGCAACAAGGGCTCGACCGACCAGCACGCCTACGTGCAGCAGCTCCGCGACGGCGTGAACAACTTCTTCGTCACCTTCATCGAGGTTCTCAAGGACCGCGCCGGCTCCTCCTTCGACGTCGATCCCGGCGTCACCACCGGCGACTACCTGCAGGGCTTCTATCTCGGCACCCGCGACGCCCTCTCCGAGAGCAACCGCTCGTCCGTCTCGATCACGGTCAACGACGTTTCGCCACGCACGCTCGGCATGTTGATCGCCCTCTACGAACGCGTGGTCGGCTTCTACGCCTCGCTCGTCGGCATCAACGCCTATCACCAGCCCGGCGTCGAAGCCGGCAAGAAGGCGGCCTCGGGCGTCATCGCCCTCAAGCTCCAGATCACCGCCAAACTCCAGGCGTCCTCCGGACAGCCGTTCACCGCCGAATCGCTGGCCGCCGCCCTCGGTGCGCCCGACAAGGCCGAACTCGTATTCAAGGTTCTCGAACATCTCGCCGCCAATGGCGGGGTTAAAAAAACCTCAAAAACGCCTTGGTTTGAGTCTGTTTACACCTCGTAATATCACCATCCGGTTCCGCCACTCCCTGTCGGCGGGACCGGATTGAATCCGTTTTTGGGAAACTTTTCCCTTTTCAACGCGGTTCGTGCTGGTGAGACTAGTTCAACTTCCCCTTATGAAATCCCTTACCCTCGTTCTGTGCGTGATCGCGCTTCTTGGCTCGGCCGCCTCCACGTTCTTCTATTTCCAAATTGGTGATACCAAGACCAAGCTGGAACAGCAGGTCGTCCAGGAAAAAGGACGCACCACGGCCGAACAGGCCAAGCTGACCGACGCCAACTCCCAAATCGACGCCCTGCAAAAGAGCCGCGCCGCCCTCGACAGCGACCTCGGCGAGGCCAAGTCCAAGCTCACTTCGGCGGACAACCGCAACGTCGAGCTGGCCCGCAACGTCGACCAGCTGACCAACCAGGTCACCGCCAAGGATGACGCCGCCAAGGCGCTCAACGACGAAATCTCCGGCCTCAAGCGCGACCTCGCCTCCGCCAAGCTCGCCGCCGTTTCGCCCGACGAAATCGCCAATTACAAGAAGACCATCGAAACCCTGCAGTCCCGCGTGGCCGAGTTGGAAGCCGGCAAGCCCGCCGCGACCGTCGTGACGAACGCCGATGGCACCACCACCACCAAGCCCGCTCCCGTCGCCCCCGCCGTCGGCCTCAGCGGCCAGGTCGTGAGCATCGGCGCTCAAAATGGATTTGTCGTCATCAACGTCGGCGCCGCCAAGGGCGTGCAGGTTAATCAGACATTCAACATCACGCGCGGCACCACCACCGTCGCCAGCGCCCAGGTCAGCAGCGTCGACGACGGCTACGCCATCGCCCAGGTCATCACGGAATCCCTCCGCGGCAGCCTCGACAAGGGCGACACCGCCACCCTGGTGGTCGCACCGTAATTTATGCCGCTTCGCAAAAAGCTGGTTCTGGCAGGACTGGCCCTCGCGGGTCTCGGTGCCTCCTTGTTCACCTCGGGCTGCTCTACCAAGACGCCCGACGACAGCAGCATCCCGTGGAGCCGGCCCGCCTCATGGGAAGGCGGAATTCCCGGCATGGGCGGCCTCGGCAGCCCCGGCAGCGGCGGCAACGGTTATTAACCTCTTCAAAATCCGGCCTCACAAGGGCCGGATTTTTTTGCGCCTGTTTCGGAGCGTGCTTGCCCGTCGCCGGCAATCGGCTGACATCGCTTCATGGCCGACGCCCCAGTCAACAACTCGCTCACGCCGCAGCCAGGCCACCTCTACGTCGTGGCCACGCCCATCGGCAACCTCGCCGACCTCACCGAGCGCGCACGCGCCATCCTCGGTGCCGTCGACCTGATCGCCTGCGAGGACACCCGCACCACCGGCGGCATGCTCACCCGCTACGGCCTGCGCCGCGACCTCGTCGCCTATCACGATCACAACGAGACGGAAGTCGCCGAACGCCTCGCCGACCAGATCGCCGCCGGCAAATCCGTCGCCGTGGTTTCCGACGCCGGCACGCCCGCCATCAGCGACCCCGGTTTCCGCATCGTCCGCGCCTGCCGCCGCCGCGGCCTCCCCGTTGTCCCCGTCCCCGGCGCCTGCGCCGTCGCCGCCGTGCTCAGCGCCAGCGGACTTCCCACCAACGGCTTTCTCTTCGCCGGCTTCCTCGTCGCCAAAACCTCCGCCCGCACCGCCTTTCTGGAAAAATATCGCGACTTCGAGTTCACGCTCGCCCTCTACGAAAGCTGCCACCGCATCGACAAGTTCGCCGAAGAGATCGTCGCCACGCTCGGCCCCGACCGCGTCGTCTGCATCGCCAAGGAAGTCACCAAGCTCCACGAAACCTTCCTCATCGGCCGCGCCGCCGACGTCCGCGACCGCCTGCTAAAAGGCAGCCTCAAGGGCGAATTCGTCGTCCTCATCGCCCCGGGCGACTTCGTGCTCTGACCATCAACCACATTAACCACTGATGAGCACTGAATGACACTGATCCGAACCATTCATCATTCCGGAATAAGTGCCCTTCAGTGCTCATCAGTGGTTTAAACTCTGCCGCTATGTCCGCCTCTCCCGTCGTCGCCGTCATCGATATCGGCTCCAACTCGATCAAGCTGCTCGTCGCCCGTCGCCAGCCTGATGGAAGCCTCGTCTCTCTCAAGGGCCGCACCATCGACGCCCGCATCAGCGCCGGCATCAGCAAAGCCGAACCCCGTCTCACCGAGGACGGCATGACTCGCGGACTCGCGGCCATCCAGGAACTGCTCGCCGACGCCGCACCGTTCCAGCCGTCCACAACCATCCTTGTCGCCACCAGCGCCGTGCGCGACGCGCTCAACGGCGCCGAGTTCCGCCAGCGCGTGCTCGCCGCCACCGGGCAGACCATCCGCATCCTCACCGGCGACGAGGAAGCCGATCTGATCGGGCGCGGCCTCACTTGCGACCCCGACCTGACCCATCTTAAAAATTTCTACGTCTTCGACCTCGGCGGCGGCAGCTTGGAATGCCTCTCTTTTCGCGACCGCCGCATCGAGCAAGCCCTCAGCCTGCGCCTCGGCTGCGTGCGCCTCACGGAGAAATTCATCGCCGATCCCGCTGCTCCTCTCCGCCCCGAAGACTGTTCCGCCCTCGCCCTCCACGTGCGCGACACGCTCCGGCAGGCCGGCTTTCGCTTCAACCTGCCCGACGCCGAGGCCGTTTTCACCGGCGGCACCATGACCAGCGTCCGCCTCATCAAAGGCGCCCGCCACGGTGCTAGCCTCGCCGACACTCCGGCGACGATTCCCGTGGACACCCTCCGCGACCTGCTCGACGAAGTCGGCCCTCTTTCGCTTGATGAGCGCAAACAAATCCCCGGCATGCCCGCCGCCCGCGCCGACGTTTTCCCCGCCGCGCTTGTCACGGTGGTCACGCTGGCGGAATTTGGCCTGTTCGAGCGCTTCCACCACTCGCTCTACAACCTGCGCTGGGGCCTTGCGTCCGAAGCGCTCGATCAAAAGTAGACGCGGCATCTTGCCGCGTTTCCGTTGCCGCCTTCAGGCAACGCGGCGAGACGCCGCGTCTACTTTACTTCGCCTTGCGAGACATCCGTTTCTTGACGGGCTTGGCCTTGGCCGCCTTCGCCACCGCGCCGTCTCCGCGCTTGTTGCTCGGGCTGCGCAGACCGCGCTTGATCGAAGTCGCCGCGAGTTTCACTTCCTTGCGCAACGCCTTGAGCATCTTCTCGAAATCCTTCGGCAACGGCGCATGCAGATCGAGCACCTTGCCGGTGACCGGATGCGTGATCACCAGGTGCTCCGCATGCAGCATCACCCGTGTCGGCTGGATCGGCAGGCGCGGACTGTCCTTCCATCCATAGACAATGTCTCCCAGCAAAATGTGTCCGAGTGATTTGATATGAACGCGGATCTGATGCGTGCGCCCCGTGTGGATCGTGCAGCGGATGAGCGACGCAAGATCGCCCCCAAACGCCTCCACGCGTTCCCAATCCGTATGCGCGTCGCGTCCGCCGGGCCCCTCGACGATGGCCATTTTGTGCCGCTGCGTAGGGTTGCGTCCGATGGGCCGGCGGATGCTGCCGCTCATGAGTCCGGGCACGCCGTCCACGAGAGCCAGATATTCCTTGTGCGAAGTGCGCGCGGCGAATTGTTCGGCGAGTCCGCGATGGGCGGCGTCGGTCTTGGCGACCACCATCACGCCGGACGTTTCCCGGTCCAAGCGATGCACGATGCCGGGGCGTTCCACGCCGCCGATGCCGCTCAGGCTCCCCTTGCAGTGCGAAAGCAAGGCATGCACGAGCGTGTCTTCGGCGGTGCCCGCACCGGGATGGACGACCATGCCCGCCGCCTTGTTGATCACGAGCAGGTGCTTGTCCTCGAAAATCACGTCGAGCGGGATGTCCACCGCCCTGAGCTCGGCCGCCACGACCTCGGGAAACGAAAACGTGATCACCTCTCCCTCGTTCACCTCGGCGCTGCGATCAATCGCCTTGCCGTTGCGCGTCACCAGGCCGGCGTCGAGCGAACGTTGAAACGCAACACGACTGTGCTCGGGGAAGGCGGCGGCAAGGACTTTGTCGGCGCGGGCGCGCCGGATGCCTTCGGGAACGGTGTAGGTGTTGGTTTCCATGTAGGAGCCCATTTATGGGCGATTAGTTAACCGTATGGCAACCATCGCCCATAAATGGGCTCCTACGCACCAGCCAAAGAATCAATCTCCGCGAGCATCTGCCGGCGCATGTCTGACGGGACATCGGCGACTTCCCAGCCGTTGCGCACGAGACGGACGAGTTCGGCCCGGCTGAAACCGGCCTCCTGCGCGAGCACGCGGTATTCGTCGTTCAGGGTGTTCGCGAAAACCAGCGGGTCGTCCGTGCTGATCGTGCAACGCACGCCCGCCTGCATGAGCGCGCGCAACGGATGCTCCGCGATGGACGGTGCCACCCGGAGTTTCACGTTGCTGAGCGGACACACGTCGAAGGTCACGTCGCGATCCACGGCGAGCGCGACCACTTCAGGATCCTCGATCGCGCGCACGCCATGCTGGATGCGTGTCGCGCCGAGCTGCTCGATGGCCTCGCGCACGCGATGCGCGCCGTCGAACTCGCCGGCGTGGGCCTTCGTGACCTTGCCGGCGGCCCGCAGGCGCGCCCAAACCCTGGCGGTCCACGCCTCGGTCGGCACCTGCTCGAAACCATGCAGATCCACCCCGGCAAGCTCGTCCCAGTTCTCCAGATCGTCGATCACCGCCCGCATAGGCCCTTCATAGTCGGTGCGGCGCATGCCCGCGAAAATACGAACCTCCAGACCCCGGGGAACCGCGGCGCGGATGGCCGCGATGATCGCGCGCTCCGTCGTGTTGATGAAACCGGCGACGGGCAGGTGGAAACTGAGTTCCACGTAGCGCACGTTTTGGGCGACCTGCTTCGCGAACACCGCCTTCGCCGCCTCATGATAACGTTCCGCCGAGGTGAACCAGGGCAGCGCGTGGCCAAGGAGAACCTCGTCAAATTTCGGGAACGTCGGATAACGATAATCCGCCGCGTGAAAGTAGGGGTTTTCGGGAAACTTATCCGGCTTCAACGCATGCAACCGCTCGTAGGGCAACGCACCCTCGATGTGCAGGTGCGTTTCCGTCTTGGGCAGCGCCTGGATGAAATCGTCTAAGGACATACCCGTGATCAAAAGGTTTGAGCGTAGGAGCGGCTTTACGCCGCGATGGTTCGAGCGTGGGAGCGAGCCGGCTCGCGATGTTCGGAATCGCGGCGTAAAGCCGCTCCTACATTCGGAATGAAGTTATTTCGCGCCGAGCAGGTAATCGGGGTTCAGTTTGTGCAGAGCCTTCGGGACAAAGAGTCCGTCCTTGCGGATGAGTTTGCCGTCGAACCAGATTTCGCCACCGCCCCACTCCGGACGCTGGATGTTCACCATGTCCCAGTGGACCTGCGACTGGTTGCCGTTGCCATATCCCTCGTAGGCCTGGCCGGGCGTGAAATGGAAACTGCCGGCGATCTTCTCGTCGAAGAGGATGTCGCGCATCGGCTCAAGGATGTGCGGATTGAAGCCGATGGCGAATTCGCCGATGTAGCGCGCGCCGGGATCGCTATCGAGGATTTCGTTGAGGCGCTTCGTGTTGTTCGCGGTGGCCTCGACGATCTTCCCCTTCTTGAAAACGAGACGGATGTTGTCGAACGACGTGCCGAGATAAACGGTCGGTGCGTTGTAGCTGACGACGCCCTCGACCGAGTCTTTCACCGGGCAGGAAAACACCTCGCCGTCGGGGATGTTGCGCTGGCCGCCGCACTCCTTGGCGTGAATGCCCTTGATTGAAAAGTGGAGGTCGGTGCCCGGGCCCTTGATATGCACGCGATCGGTCTTCTCCATCAGATCACGAAGCACCGTCATGCCGGGAATGAGCCGGGCATAGTCGAGCGTGCAGACCTTGAAATAAAAATCCTCGAACTCCTCCGTGCTTTTCCCTGCCTGCTGGGCCATGGCGGACGTGGGCCAGCGGAGCACGACCCACTTGGTCTTGTTCACACGGTGGTCGATCACCGGCTTCATCAGCCGCGAGACGAGCTGCACGCGCGACGAGGGAATGTCGGCGTTTTCGAAGATGTTGTCCGAACCGCGCAGCGCGATGTAGGCGTCCATCTTCTCCATGCGGTGCAGCTCCACCTCGGCGTGCGGTGCGTATTGGGCTTCTTCGGCGCCGAGCATGAGCTCGCGGGTGACGCGGGCGCGGTGGATGTTCACGTAGGGAAGCGCGCCCCGGGCGCGGGTCGCGCGGATGAGCGCGATGACCATCGCCTCGGGCACGTCAAAAGCATCGATGAGGACACGCTCGCCCTTTTTCAGATCGCAGGAAAAACCGGTCAGACCTTCGGCCAGTTTGTTGTAACGGGTATCAATGATCATGTTTTTAAAATTTAACCGATCGGCATGGCCGTCTCCGGAAAACAGATCCGGTCGACCGCCTCGTCGAAGTCCGCCGCGCCGCGGATGATGTCAATCTCCAGCCGCAGGTAGTAAACCGGCACGGGACACGGAAGGCCGTCCGGCAAACGCACGGCGTCCTTTTCGGTGGTGACAATGAACGCGACCTTCTGGGCCAGCGCCGCGCTGAAAATCTCCACGAAGTCCTCGTAGGAAAAACGGTAGTGGTCGAGGAAGCGGCGCGTGAACGAAATGTGTCCGCCCAGGTCGCGCAGGAATTTCTCGAAGCTCTCCGGCACCGCGATGCCGCTGAACGCGCCGACGTTTTTGCCCTTGAGAAATTCCAGCGGCTGGCGTTCGTCGGAGCCGAAGCGCTGCAGATACTGCGGACGGTGCGCGCACTCGATGATGTCCACGCCCGGGTTGTGCTGGTGGATAAGGTCTTCGAGTTCGGAGTCGCGCTGGCCGTTCGACTTGGTGAGAAAAACGTAGCTGGCGCGCTGGAGATGCTTGATCGGCTCGCGAAGAATGCCGCGCGGGAGGAGGTGGCCGTTGCCGAAGGGATTGGTCTTGTCCACGAGCAGCAGGTTGAGCCGGCCCTTGAGCGGAAGATATTGGAACCCGTCGTCCAGGATGAGCGTGTCGCAGCCGAATTTTTTGACGGCGTAGGTGCCGGCCTTCACGCGGTTCTTGTCCACGAGGACGATCACGCCGGGGAGGTTTCGCGCCAGCATGTAGGGCTCGTCGCCCGCCTGCTCGGAATCGAGAAGGACTTTTTTGCCGTCGCTGACGATGCGGGGCGGCGGTTCGGAGGTGTGCGAGAGCCAATACCACCACTTTTTCCACATCGGCGGGGCCTTGCTTTTGTAGCCGCGCGACAGGATGGCGACATGGCGGCCGCGGTCACGAAGGGCGCGGGCGAATTTTTCCACGACGGGGGTCTTGCCCGTGCCGCCCACCGTGAGGTTGCCCACCACGACCACGAGGCAGCCGAGCGGCTGGTCATGGAGGATGCGCTTGCGGTAGAGCCATAAGCGGGCCTGCGCGACGCCGTTGAACAACACCGAAAGCGACTGGAGAAACGCCGCGAAAAGCGTCGCCCGCACGTCCTCGCGCCGCCCGAAAATCACGTCGATCGTGTATTGTTCGAAGCTGTTGATTTGGCGCTTAAGCCAGGACGACATGGAGGTGGATTAGGGAGTTGACGGTGCGGCGGCGGTAAAGCTTGGTAGAAAGTTCTACTACGCCGCGGGCCGGGTCACGCAACTTAATCCTCCACGAGTCGCTGATTACCGCAACCCGCGCGCGAAAGTGAAAATTCCAACGCCCATGAGCTACAAACTGTTCATTCCCGGTCCAATCGCCGTCTCCGACAAGACCCTGCGCGCCATGGCTCAGCCCATGATCGGCCACCGCAGCCCCGACTTTGTGGCGCTCTACCAGTCCATTCAGCCGGACTTGCAGGCGCTCTTTTACACCAAGGATCCGGTGTATATCTCCACCAGCTCGGCCTGGGGCGTGATGGAAGGCTCTCTGCGCAACGTCTGTCACAAAAAGGTTCTCAACTGCATGAACGGCGCGTTCTCCGACAAATGGAACGACGTCGCCCTCCGCTGCGGCAAGCAGGCCACCGCCCTCAAGTTCGACTGGGGCCAGCCCGTCGATCCCGAGGCCGTCCGCAAGGAACTCGCCACCGGCGCCTACGACTGCATCACGATCATCCACAACGAGACCTCGACCGGCACGATGAGCGACATCAACGCCCTCGCCGCCGTCCTCCGCGAATTCCCCGACGTCGTCTCGATCATCGACACCGTCAGCTCCTTCACCGTCGTTCCGATCAAGAAGGACGAGCTCGGCCTCGACATCATTATCACCGGCTCCCAGAAGGCCCTCGCGATGCCCCCCGGTCTCGCCCTGATCACGGCTTCCAAGAAGGCCCTCGACCGCTCCGCCCTCGCCAAGGACCGCGGCTATTATTTCGACCTGATCGAATTCCAGAAGAACCACGAGAACGGCATGACCCCGAGCACCCCGTGCATCGCGCTCATCTACGCCCTCAAGTCGAAGCTCGAAGACATCAAGGCCGAGGGCATCGACGCCCGCTACGCCCGTCACGCCCGCCTGAACAAGATGGTCCAGGACTTCATCTTCTCGAAGGGCTTCAAGCTGTTCCCGAAGGCCGGCTACGGCGCCGTCTCGCTCAACTGTTTTGCCAACACCCAGAACGTCGATCTCGGTGCGTTGAACAAGATCCTCAAGTCCAAGCACAAGCTCGTGATCGACGGCGGCTACGGCAAGCTGAAGGGAAAGACCTTCCGCATCTCGAACATGGGCGACGAGACCGACGCCACCATCGCCGAGCTCATCAAGGCCCTCGACTCCGCCCTCGCCGAAACGCCCAAGCTCGCGACCGCTTAAGCGATCCGTTTTCTTCACAGTCACAACGGCAGGCTCGAAAAGCCTGCCGTTTTTCATGCCCAAATCCTTGACTCTTTCATTTGAAATACTAAAACTACTCAAATGAAATACACCCAAGGTGAAAACGATTCCGCTCCGTGGGTCTTAAACGAAGCCGCCGCGATCTCCCCCGCCGATCCGGCCGCCGTTGTGGAGCGCATCATGAACGGGTTGCCTGTGCTCGAATTCGACGCGTTGCGCGAGCTGCTTGGTCTCACCGTCGAAGACATGGCCCGCAAGATCGGCATTTCCGTCGCCACCCTTTCGCGTCGCCGCCAGCACCGCGAGCCGCTTGATCCCGCCCACGGCGACCGCATCATGCGTTACGCGCGTCTCTATTGGCTGGCGGTCGAGTTGCACGATGGCGATTCCGTCACCGCCCGCGCTTGGCTGCGCCGCCCTGCGGTCGGCTTGAAAGGCCGCACCCCCGTCGATTTCGCCGAGAGCGAGACCGGCGCCCGCGAGGTCGAGTATTTGATAGGCCGCATCGAGCATGGCGTCTACGTCTGACCCCGCCGGCCTGCGCATTTGGCGTCTGGTGAAAGAGCGTCATGCCGAAAACGCCTTCGACGGCGAAGGGGCCCGCATCTACGGCGGACGCTGGAACTCCCCCGGGCGCCGCGTCGTTTATACCAGCGGTTCGCTCGCGCTCGCCGCATTGGAGACCTTGGTCCATCTCGACCCGGCGATGCCCTTGCCACGCTTCCTGGCGTTCCCCTCGCAACTTTTTTCAACGGACATCATCCCCGCCGGCCTGCCTGCCGCGTATTCGTTGTCCGGAGTGCCGCCTGATTTGACGCAAACTCGCCGCTTGGGCGATCAGTGGTTGGACGAGGGACAACACCTGGCCCTTTCCGTGCCCAGCGCCATCGTGCCGCAGGAATCCAATCTCCTCCTAAATCCGCTTCATCCACGCTTCGCCAAGCTCATGATTGGATCACCCGTGACGTTCGCCATAGACGCACGTTTACGGCGGTGATTGCAGCCCGCCCGCAAAACTAATCCTTGAAATCGCCGCCTTCGCCGCCTATCGGCTCGCCTCCCATGAAGTCCCTCATCATCGCCGAGAAGCCGTCCGTCGCGGCCGATCTGGCCCGCGCCCTCGGCAAAATCCCCAAGAAAGGCGACCACTACGAAGACGACACCTACGTGATTTCGTCCGCCGTCGGCCACTTGGTGGAACTCGAGATGCCCGAGGACATCGACAAAAAGAAATACGGCTTCTGGCGCCTGGAGATGCTCCCCATCATCCCGGAAAAATTCGGCCTCAAGCCCATCGCTGACTCCAAGGACCGCTTCGACCAGCTCAAAAAACTTCTCGCCCGCAAGGACATCGACCTCGTCATCAACGCCTGCGACGCCGGCCGCGAGGGCGAACTGATCTTCGAATACCTCTACCAACTCGCCAAGTCCAAGCTCCCCGTGAAACGCGCGTGGATGCAGACCATGACCACCGAAGGCATCCAAGAAGCCTTCAAAAAACTTCGCGACGGTTCCCAGATGCGCGGCCTCGCCGACGCCGCCCGCTGCCGCTCCGAGAGCGACTGGCTCATCGGCATCAACGGCACCCGCGCCCTCACCAAGCGCATGTTCGGCTCCCGCGCCGGCAACGTCGCCTCCGTCGGCCGCGTGCAGACCCCCACCCTCGCCATCGTCTTCAACCGCGAGCTCGAAATCCGCAATTTCAAGCCCCGCGCCTTCTGGCGTGTCACCGCCGAGTTCAAAGTCGCCAAGGGCACCTACGAGGGCGTTTACCAACGCTCTAACTATAAGAAGGTCGAAAACGACGAACACGACCGCATCGACCGCGTCTGGGACAAGGCCATGGCCGAGGCCGTCCTCGCCGCCTGCGTAGGCAGCCAGCTTGCTGGCGCTCCGATCTTCGCATCCGTCCGCGAAGAGAAAAAAGGCTCCAACCAGGCCAGCCCGCGTCTCTACGACCTGACGACCCTCCAGCGCGAGGCCAACGGCCGCTTCGGCCTCCCCGCCCGCCGCACGCTCCAGATCGCCCAGGCCCTCTACGAGCGCCACAAGGCCATCACCTACCCGAGAACCGACTCGCGCGCCCTACCCGAGGATTACATCCCGACTTGTCGCCAGACGTTGCAAAACCTTTCCGGCGACCTCGGCAAACACGCCGGCACCGTCCTCGACCAAGGCTGGCTGAAGCCGAACAAGCGCATCTTCAACAACGCTCAGATCTCGGATCACTTTGCCATCATCCCGACGACCACCGCGCCCGCCAATCTCGATGAGATGGAGGCCAAGGTCTACGACATGATCGCCCGCCGTTTCGTCGCGACGTTCTTCCCGTCCGCCGAGTTCGACATCACCACGCGCATCTCGACCGTCGCCCCCGGCCACGATTTCAAAACCGAGGGCAAGGTCCTCACCGCCCCCGGCTGGCTCGCCGTCTACGGCAAGAACACCGTCGACGACGACTCCCCCGACTCCAAGGCCCTCCCCGCGCTCACCCCCGCCGACAACGCCCGCGCGATCACCGCGACCGCCACACTCCACACCGAGACGACCAAGCCCCCTCCCCGCTACTCGGAAGCCACGCTCCTCTCCGCCATGGAGGGCGCCGGCAAACTCGTGGACGACGAAGCCATGGCCGACGCCATGAAGGAACGCGGCCTCGGCACCCCCGCCACCCGCGCCGACACCATCGAAGGCCTGATCAACCAGAAATACATGGAGCGCAACCAGCGCGAACTCGCTCCGACCACCAAGGCCGAGTCCGTGATCGAGTTCCTCGCCGCCGTGAAGGCCGACGCACTCACCCGCCCCGACATGACCGGCGAATGGGAACACAAGCTCCGCCTGATGGAGAAGAACCAGTTCCCGCGCGACAAGTTCATGGCCGAGATCATCGAGGTCACCAAGGGCATCGTGGACCGCACGAAAACCTTCGAGGAAAACGAGTCCAACTCCCGCGTCACCGACATCCTCTCGCCCACCGACGGCCAGCCGATGCTCGAAACCCTCCGTGGCTTCAAATCCCGCGACGGCGTCCTCACGGTCTATAAGGTTATGAGCGGTCGCAAACTCGACGAGTCCGAAGTCCGCGAACTCGTCGCCACCGGTGAAATCGGCCCGCTCGACGGTTTCGTCTCCGCCAAGACCGGCAACCGTTTCCCCTCGAAGATCAAGATCGTGGACGACGCGAAAAAGCCCGGCCAGAAGAAGGCCGAGCTCGATTTCGGCAACAAGGTCGACGTCGGCACGCTCGAACCGTTCTGGACCGATCCCAAGACCAGCGCCGAACTCTGCGAAGCGCCCACCAGCTACATCCTGCGAGAAAAAGACGCCGAAACCGGCGAATGGAAAGAGAGCTTCAAGGTCGGTCGCATCATGTGCCAGAAGCCGATCACCCGCGAAATGGCCATCGACCTCGTCGGCCCGAACAAAAAGACCGGCCTCATCCAGGCCTTCATCTCCAAGAAAGGCCGCCCGTTCGACGCCTTCCTGCTCCGCGTCGGTCCGAAGATCGCATGGGAATTCCCGCCCCGCGCACCCCGCGCCGGCGGCAAGAACGCCGACGGCACCCCGCGCGCACCCCGCAAAGCCAAGGCTCCTCTCGACCTCACGACCGCGCAAAAACTCGGCGAGAGCAAACTCCACGACGGCGAACTCTACCTCACACCCGAAGCCTTCGTGGTCGTCAAACCGCAGGCCGACGGCAGCCCGCGCACCGTGTTCGAGTTGAAGCGCATCCTCTGCGGCAAGGAACTCCCCGTCGAAGAAATCGAGCGCCTCGTCGAAATGGGCAAGACCGGTCTGATCGAAGGCCTGCTCTCCAAACGCGGCACGACCTTCAGCGCCTACCTGACGCTATCGAAGGACAAGAAAAAGGCCGAGTTCGAATTCCCGTCTCGTTGAGTCAAGGTGGACGGCGACCTCCGGGCGCCGTCTGCCTTCTTGCCTCAGCCGCCTGAAACCTAACGCCTTTCCCGGCGTCATCCCTCCATGCAATCTCGAGCCAAAAACTACCTCATCATCCTGCTGGCCTTCGCCACCGCCACCGCCGGAACCATCGCCTGGCGCCAGAATCAGCGCCTGAACAGCCTTCAAGCCGAACTCCTTGCCGCCAAGACTGCTCCTTCCCCCCGCAAGGCCGCCGCCAGACCCCAGCCTTCCGTCGCCACTGTCGCCGATACCAAGACGGCCACCGACGCGGCTGTCGCCTCTGCCGACGCCCCCCCCTCTCCGCAGGCCCGCCAGCAGCGCAACAACAACCGCCCCAATCTCACCGCCCTGATGGCCAACCCCGAGTTCGCCAAGGCTTGGAACATCGAGCGCCGCTCCCAGCTCGACAACCGCTACGCCGGCCTTTTCAAACAGCTCAACCTCTCTGCCTCTCAGCTGGAAAGCTTCAAAAACCTGCTGGTCGAGCGCGATTCAGCCGCGATGGATGTTTACGCCGCCGCACGGGACAAGGGCATCGATCCCCGCGCCGACCGCGACGCCATCAACAAACTCGTCGCCGAATCCCAAGCCGACGTCGACCAGAGCATCAAGGCCGCCCTGGGCGACACCGGTTACCAGCAGTATCAGAATTACCAGACCACCCAACCGCAGCGAGCCGTCGTCTCCCAGCTCGAGCAGCGTCTCAGCTACTCGGCCACGCCGCTCACCAGCACACAGTCCAGTTTTCTTGTGCAGGCTCTCAGCACCCAGTCCACCGATGCCGCGGCCACTGCGATCGACCAGAGTGGCGGCCCGGGCGGTCCCGGAAGCCGGGGCGGCAACACCGTTGCGATCACCGACGCCGTCATCCAGCAGGCTCAAAGCGTTCTGACTCCCGATCAGGTCACCGCCCTCAAGGATCTTCAGGCCCAGCAACAGGCCCAGCAAAAGATGAGCCAGATATTCCGCACCAACAACGGCGGAAACCGCGCGCCCGGCGGCAACTGAAACGCCTCGGTCCGGAGAGCGCTTCCTCTAAAAGAACGGCGCAGCGCGGCGGACCGTTTCGCCTGGCCTCAGAGCGTTTCAGTAAACCTGTAGCTGATCTGAAATGTAGGCCCGACCGGTGGTCGGGCTTTTTCGCCTCCAAGCAGCCCGACCACCGGTCGGGTCTACACCCGGGCATCCTTCCCATAATAAATGGCCACGGGTTTATTTGAACCGCTCTAAAAACCGCGCACCCTTCCGCCAAATCTGCGCAGAGAAAACCCTTGCGGCATGATTCGTGCGGTCGGTAAGGTGACCAACGGTTTTCACACCATCCACCTATGATCGTAACCACCGCGCAGCTCTTCAAACACGCCTACGGCAAATACGCCGTCGGCGCTTACAACATCAACAACGCCGAACAGACCATGGGTCTGTTCAAGGGCGCCATTGATTCCAAGGCCCCGTTCATCATCCAGATTTCCAAGGGTGCCCGCAGCTATACCAACAAGCTCATGCTTGAGTCGATCATCCGGTCCGCCGACCAGATTTTCCCCGAGGCCATTTTCGCGGTGCATCTGGACCACGGCGACGAGGAAACCTGCTACGACTGCATCAACTCGGGCTTCTACAGCTCCGTGATGATCGACGCCTCCCACGATCCGTTCGAGAAGAACATCGAGATCACCAAGCGCGTCGTCGACAAGGCCCACGCCAAGGGCATCTCCGTCGAGGCCGAGCTCGGCATGCTCGGCGGCGTCGAAGAGGACATCAAGGTCGAGGACGGCCACGCCACCCTCACCAACCCCCTCGAAGCCCAGGAATTCATCAAGCGCACCGGCTGCGACTCCCTCGCCTGCGCCATCGGCACCAGCCACGGCGCCTTCAAGTTCAAGGGCAAGCAGTCCCTCCACTTCGACGTCCTCCAGAAGATCATGGACCTCGTCCCGGGCTTCCCGCTCGTCATGCACGGTTCCTCCTCGGTTCCCCAGGACGAAGTCGCCCGCATCAACGCCGCCGGCGGCAAGATCGCCGGCTCCATGGGCGTCGACGTCAACGAATACCTCCCCGCCGCCAAGCTCGGCGTCACCAAGATCAACATCGACACCGACGGCCGCCTCGTCTGGACCCGCGTTCACCGCGAGTTCTTCCGCGACAAGCCCTCCGAATTCGACTTCCGCCCCCCGGGCAAGATCTTCATCGTCGAATACGCGAAGTTCATCGCCAGCCGCAACGTCCTCCTGGGCAGCGCCGGCCAGCTCGACAGCCTCCGCGCCAGCCTCGGCAAGTAAGCCAATCCCTTACGCATCAATCAGGCGCGACCTTCACCGGTCGCGCCTTTTTTGCGCCCTCCGGTAGCCGCGAGCGCCAGCGAGTGGATGTTCACGCCCCCATGGCACGATTCGCCCGAGCCGGTGTCACACCCTCCAGCAGTCATCCCTGCCCCCATGAAAACAACCTCCTCGGTTTTGCTCGGCCTGTGTCTCGCCCTCGTCGCCCGTGCGCAGGACGAAAACGCCTCCGCTCTCCCGCCCGTGCCCTCTGCGGCGCCCGCGCCCATGACCGCCGAGTCCACGGCGCTCCAGCGAACCCCTGAGATTCTCGACTCTCTCCTCGGCCCCATCGCGCTCTACCCCGACGCCCTCGTGGCCCTCATGCTGCCCGCCGCCACTTCTCCCACCGACGTCGTTCTCGCCGCCCGCTACCTGTCCGCCAAAGGCGATCCCGCCGCCGTAAATTCCCAGCCTTGGAGCGACAGCGTCAAGGCCCTCGTCCACTATCCGGACGTTCTCAAGTGGATGGATGAAAACCTCCCTTGGACGCAGTCCCTCGGCCAGGCTTTCCTCGACCAACCCGCCGACGTGATGAACGCAGTGCAGCGCCTCCGCGCCCGCGCCCGCGCCTCCGGCGCTCTCGTTGACACGCCTCAGCAACACGTGGTCACGCAGGGTTCCACCGTCGTGATCGTGCCGGCCCAGCCGGACATCGTTTACGTTCCCGTTTACGATCCCGCCGTGGTCTACGTCCAACGCACCGCCGTCGTGGTCAACCGCCCCCTTATCTCCTTTGGTTTCGGTTACCGGATCGGCTCCTGGTTCATCTACGATTGCGACTGGGGCCGCCGCACCGTCTGGGTCGTTTCCCGTCCGGCCAATTGGCATGGCCAGCCGCAATACTGGCACCACAACGTCGTCCACTCACAGAAACCTCCCGGCAAACCCTGGCATCCGTCCACCAACTATAAGCCCCGCCCCCATTCTCAGGCCTACTCCCATGCGCCCACCCCGCGCCCCATCCGGATCGAACCGCAGACCTCGCAGGTGAACTCGCCACAGCGTCCGTCCGCCACCCCGCGCCCCCAGGGTTCTCCCGGCATGAGACCTTCAACCCCCAACCGGTCGCCTCACATTCCCCGGGACAAAGAGAAGCTTCTCGCGCCCGCCAATCCCGCCCTTGCGCCTCTTCCTCCTCTTACTCCGGTCATCACTCCGCGTTCCGGCTTCGTGAAACCACCGGCCGTCACGCCGCCGTCTCCATCCGTCCGCCCCGTGACTCCCATCGACCGCTCCCATCACCGGGTGGCTCCATCCCCAGCCGCGCCGGCCACCAATGGCGATCCGGCCGCTCCTGATCCGAAGAAAAAACGCACGAATTCCTGGCCGCCGTCCAGCTGACCGCAGGGCACCGGGCCGGACCTTGGCAACAAACTTCTCTTCCCTGCTTCCCTCGAACCGCGACTTGCCTTTGATCATCCGCGTGAGTCCGCCCCTCCGCGCCATCCGTCTGTTAGCCGCGTTGCTTCTCGCCTGCGCCTGCGGCCCCTCGGTTGTTCATGCGGAGACATCCCCGCAATCCGCTTCGCTTGGTGTCGGTGCCACCTTCCCCATTCTGCAAGTCGGCGCCACCACTTATCACGACGTGCGCGTGCGGGCCGTCACCGTGCGCAGCCTCGTGATCATTCATCGTGACGGCCTCGGTTCCATCCGCCTGCGCGATCTCCCTCCCGACCTCCAGAAAGCCTTCGGTTATTCCCCCGAGGCCGAAGCGGCCGCCGACAACGCCTCTGTCAAAACCCCGCCGCCCGTCCTCGTCCGCAAACCTTCCGCGCCCAAGCGGTCCGCCCCCTCCAAATTCGACGCCCTGCTCCGCCAGTTTGGCCGGCCGCCGGAAATCCGCCCCGACGTCGACCTGCGCCCGCGTTTCACCGAGCTCGGCCTTTACGCCAAGAACCAGGGCCGCCGCCCCAGTTGCGCCGTCTTCGCCGTGGTCGGAGCGCTCGAGTTTCAAAACGCCGAACTCCTCGGCCACCCCGAAAAACTCTCCGAGGAATACCTCATCTGGGCCTCGCGAAAAATCCTCGGGCGCGACCGTCCCGCCGCCAATGCCGCCACCTCCACGACGCCCCCCACCGGCGACGAGGACGAGGGCTTTGCCATCGCCCAAGTGGTCGCCGCCCTGCGCACCTACGGCATTCCACTGGAAGAGCGCATGCCCGATACCCTCGGCAAAAAAATGCAGGACATCGCCGAACCTCCGCCAAAACTGATCGATGAGGCGCGACGACGCTGTCACGTGGCGGTCTATCCGGTGCCGCAGACCGATCTCATTGCCAACCTCGTGCAGTCCCTCAACGCCGGCGTGCCCGTCGTCGTCGGCATGAAGTGGCCTCACTACGCGGCGAGCCAGGCCGGCTACCTGAGCCGTCAGCAACCCATGGCCGGTTACGGCCACGCGGTCACGCTCGTCGGCTATCACAGCGCCACGCAGACATTGGACGATGTCGTCTTCCTCTTTAAAAATTCCTGGGGCGTGCAGTGGGGCGCCGCCGGCTTCGGCCAGGCCACCACCGCCTACCTCAAGGCAAATCTTACCGACGCCGTCATTCTCGAAGTCCGCCGCACCGAAGACTGAGGTCTCCTTTCTCCCGTGAGTCCCCTGAGGTTCATTCCCTAGCCTGAAACCTGCCAAGAAGATTGCTCAATAGGTTCCGGTTGATTGTCTTCTCATGGTGAATTGGCAACTCGCCAGCCTCTATTTCGCCACCGCTTTCGAACTCGGCCTGTTGCTTGTCATCCGGGGGCACTTGAACACGTTGGCCGCCAAGCCCTTTTGCCTCGGCCTGCTCCTCAAGGCGCTATGGGCGTTCAACTACGCCCTCGATCTTGGCAGCACGTCCTTCGAGGAAAAACTCTTCCTGCTTCAACTGCGGGGCTCGTTCCTCTGTTTCTACGCGCCCGTCTGGCTGGAGGTCGCCTATCGGATGGTCAACGGACGCGCCTTGCTGCGTGGCTGGACGCTCGCCGCGGCCTTGGTGGTGCCGGTCATCAGCCTCGCCCTCGTCTGGCTGCCCGGCCCCGGCCAAAACCCGATTTTCCGGCACTCCTTCCTGCTCGACGCCACCGGTCCCGTTCCTGTCGTTCACTTCGAGTTCGGCCCGTGGGCGGCCGTGTTCTATGGCTACATCCTCGCGATCGCCGTGTGGATTTGTCTCATTCTTTTCCTCACGCGCCTGCAAGCCCCGTGGGAACGTCGCGGACGCCTGCTCTTCATCGCCGCCACCTTTGTCGGGGTGACCGCCAACCTGCTTTATGCCCTGAACCTTTCGCCCACCCCGGGGATCAATTACGCGCCGGTTCTCTTTCCGCTCACCAGCATCCTCATCGCCTGGGCTTTGTTTGGACAGCGCATGCTCAACCTCGCCCCCGTGGCCCGCTCCTCGTTGATCGAGCGTCTTGACGACCGGCTCATCGTATTAGACTCCGACGACCGGGTGATCGACATCAACCGGTCCGCCCTCGCCACCTTCGCCCTCAGCCACCGCGCAGTGATCGGACGAACCTCCTCCGAGGTGCTCGCCCCGTGGCCGGAACTACGCGCGCTCATTCCGTCCCTCGGTGGCAAACCCGCGGAGTTCCAGCTGGGCCCCGTGATCTTTGAATGTTCGGTGCTCGAGGTGACGCCGCCGAAGGGCGGTTCGGTTCAGGCCCGCATCCTCATTCTTCGCGACATCACCCGCCGCAAGGACACCGAGAACCAGCTCCGCATCGCCAAGGAAGCCGCCGAGGCCGCCGACAAGGCCCAGTGCCGTTTCCTGGCCACCATGAGCCACGAGATCCGCACGCCGATGAACGGTATCTTCGGCTTCACGCAGATCCTCAACGAAACCCCGCTCTCCGCCGAACAGCGCGACTACGTCGGCATCATCGCCCAAAGCAGCCGGTCCCTGCTCGTCATCGTCAACGACGCCCTCGACTACTCCAAGATCGCCGCCGGCCGCATGGAGATCGAGCGCGTGCCCTGCAACGTGGCCGAGATCGCTCGGCAGACCTGCTGCCTGCTGGAGGCGCAGCTCGTTGATAGAAAAATCACCCTTTCCTGCCATGTCTCCCCCTCGGTCCCCGAGATCGTCATCGGCGACCCCGTGCGCATCGGCCAGATCCTCACCAATCTCGCCGGCAACGCCATCAAGTTCACCGAAACCGGCGGCGTCACCATCGACATCGAGACATCCCCCCGAGACACCGGCCATCTGGTCACCCTGACGGTGACCGACACCGGCATCGGCATCCCCCCGGAGCAACAGGCGCACATCTTCGACCCCTTCCGCCAGGGCGACGCCTCCACCACCCGCCGCTACGGCGGCACCGGGCTCGGTCTGGCCATCACGCGCAACCTGTGCGAGATCATGGGCGGCACGCTCACGCTGAAAAGCCGCGTGGGCAAAGGCTCCGTTTTCACCGCCACTTTTCTGGTCGGCGCGGTCAAAGAGGTTGCGTCCGAACCCATCACGCCGACACCGGCCGACCGTGCGCCCCCGCCTGTCGGCGACGCACGCCCCCTGCGCATCCTCGTCTGCGAGGACAATCTCGTGAACCAGGCCGTCATGCGAGCCCTGCTCAACCGCCTCGGCCACAGGCCTGAATTCGTCGGCAACGGCATGGAAGGCCTGCTGTTGCTGGAGCAGGAGACCTTTGATGTCGTGCTCATGGACATCGAAATGCCCGTGATGGACGGCTTCGAGACCGTCCGCCGCATCCGCCTCAGCGAATCCTCGGGCACACTTCGCCACCAGTATATCATTGCGGTGACGGCGCACGCGCTCCAAGGCATGCGCGAACGCTGCATCGCCGCCTCGATGGACGATTTCATCACCAAGCCCCTGAACCGCGTGGCTCTGAGCAACGCCCTCTCCCGCGTCCCCCGCCGCTAACCCCGTCTCCCGCCGCCCTCGGCCCCGGCCTCCGGGTCCCCGGCTTTCCTCAAGCCCAGCGCCGGGTGCTCCAGGATGACCAGCGAGTAGGAAAACGCCCGCGCCTTCAGCAAGTCCGGGTGCGTGTGAAAAAGCTTCGGCGTGATGCTGCGGCAGATCGGCCGGATCTCCGCGACCCGCCAGCCCTCGCAGATGCGCCGCCGGTATTCGTCCTCCTGCCGCCCCTCGATCAGCAGATAATCCTGAAGACCGTTGGTGGCGACAAACCCAAGCCGCCCCGACCCGGCCAACTCGGAAACATAACGAAGATTGAGCGCGACCATGACGAAGCAGTTGCCCGAAGCATGCCTCCTTCATTCCTCAAGGCAATCCATACCACCCTCCAGCCACTCAGTGCTCCATCACCACGACGAGCACGCCGAGCAACGTGAAAATCGTCCCGAGCAACCCGGCCTCCCAACGCTCGATTTTTTTAAGCTCGACCTTTTCCAGGCCGACCAGCGTCAGCCAGGTGAACAGCATCATGCCCGCCAGCGCGCCCACCGCGAGAATCGCGCTCAGCACTAAAAATCCTCTCCAGCCAAACTGCACGCCCGAGAGATAGACCGGCAAAAACCCTTCGCAGGGCGACAGCGTCAACATGACCAGCAACCCGCTGATCGCCGCCCAATCGCCTTTGCGGCTGGAAACCAGCGGCGTGTCCTTCAACTCGTCCTCCCAGTGGCTGTGGTCCTCCTCATGTCCGCAATGCGCGCTCGGCTCGTGGCTGCCGCCGTGGAGATGGTGATGCAGCACTCCGCCGCCATGCCACTGCCGCCACAGGTAAAATCCTCCGATGCACCACAGCACGCCCGCCGCAACCCACGGAAAAGCGTGGCCGATGCGCTCGTCCAGCTGAAAGCCGAACCACGCGATGACCAGACCCAGCAGACTCGTGATCCCGACATGCCCCAGCCCGGCGAACGCGGCCACCGCCAGCGTCTTCGCACGCGACCAGCCGCGCGCCCGCGCCACCAGCACAAACGGCAGCCAGTGCGTCGGGATCGCCGCGTGAAAAAAGGCGACCGTGAAGCCGGTCGCGGCGATGGTCGCCAATACGGTTGAGTTCATTGGTGTGAAGCGAAGCGGACATCCATCTACCCGACGGGCGCCGCTGTCGAACGTGAACTCTAGCAAAGTCGTCAAGCCCCCTCCGCCCAAAATCTTTCTCTTTCCTCTTTCTCTTACTCTTTCTCCCTCCCTTCCGATCTCCTGACGAAAGAGAAAGATTAAGAGGAAAGAAGAAAGATCAGCCCCCCGCGCCCCGGAAACGTAGCGGGGAGCGTGAGCGACCCGACTCCTCAAAATCGTTCTCGTTCTCTTAATCGTTCTCGTTCTCCCTCGTTTCCTCCCGTCATGCCCTCCGCCATCGACCTTCCCGCCGTCAAATCCTACCTGCTCGACCTGCAGGACCGGATCTGCCGCGAACTCGAGGCCGAGGACGGCTCCGCCCGCTTTATCGAGGACAACTGGACGCGCGCCGAGGGCGGCGGCGGACGCTCGCGCATCCTCGCCGAAGGCGGCGTCTTCGAAAAAGCCGGCGTGGGCTTTTCCCACGTTCACGGCACCGCGCTCCCTCCTTCCGCGACCGCCCACCGTCCCGAACTCGTCGGCAAACCCTGGCAGGCGCTGGGCGTCTCCCTAGTCATCCACCCGCGCAACCCCTACGTCCCCACCAGTCACGCCAACGTGCGCTTTTTCTGCGCCGGTGAAACCACGCCTGCGTCCTCCACTGGTCATTCGTCATTGGTCATTGGTCATTCCGGCGCGGCGACCGCCGCCGCGCCGGTCTGGTGGTTCGGCGGCGGCTTCGATCTCACGCCCTACTACGGTTTCGAGGAAGACTGCGTCCACTGGCACCGCACCGCCCGCGACGCCGTCGCCCCCTTCGGCGACGACCTCTACCCCAAGTGGAAAAAAGGGTGCGACGAGTATTTTTATCTGAAGCACCGCGCCGAACCACGCGGCATCGGCGGCCTCTTCTTCGACGATTTCAACGCCCTCGGTTTCGATCGCAGCTTCGCCGCCCTTCGCGCCGTCGGCGACGCCTTCATTCCCGCCTACCGCCCCATCGTCGCCCGCCACAAGGCCACGCCCTGCGGCGAACGCGAGCGCGACTTCCAACTCTACCGTCGCGGACGTTACGTGGAGTTCAACCTCGTATGGGACCGCGGCACGCACTTCGGCCTGCAAAGCGGCGGACGCACCGAGTCCATCCTCATGAGCCTGCCGCCGCTCGTGAGCTTCAAATACGACTGGCACCCCGCCCCCGGTTCGCCCGAAGCCCGCCTCTACGACGTGTTCCTCAAACCCCGCGACTGGCTCTCAGCCGAAAACGCCTAACGCCCAACACTCAACTTTTAACGCTCAATGACCGGCCGTTTTTCCGCCACTTGGACGTTGAGCGTTAAGCGTTAAGCGTTGAGCGTTGTTTTTCCATGAACAGCCGCGACCGTTTCCTCTCCGCCCTCGCCTGTCAGCCGCTCGACCGCCCTCCCCTCTGGGTCATGCGCCAGGCCGGTCGCTACCTGCCCGAATATCGCGAGCTCAAGGCCCGGTCCTCCTTCGTTCACATGGTTCAGACCCCCGCGCTCGCCGCCGAGGTCACGCTCCAGCCCCTTCGCCGTTTCCCCGGACTCGACGCCGCCATTCTCTTCTCCGACATCCTCGTGATCCCCGAGGCCCTCGGCCAGCCCTACGCCTTCCGCGACACCGGCGGCATCGAGATGGCCTATCGCCTCGATACGCTCTCCCAGATCGAATCCCTCTCCTCCGCCGAGACCGCCGTCGCACGCCTCGGTTACGTCGGCGACACCCTCGCCCTCCTCAAGACAACCCTCGGCGACACCAAGACCCTCCTCGGCTTCGGCGGCTCCCCGTGGACGCTCGCCACCTACATGGTCGAGGGCGGCAGTTCCGACGACTTCGAGCGCATCAAGCTCCTCTTCTACACCGACCGCGTGATGTTCGACGCCCTCCTCGAAAAACTCACCTCCGCCCTCATCGCCTATTTCAAGATGCAGATCGCCGCCGGCGCCGACGCGATCCAGATCTTCGACTCGTGGGGCGGCATCATCGCCGGCCCCGATTACGAGGCCGCCTCCCTCCGGTGGATACGCCGCATCGTGGCCGCGTTGCCCGCCGATTTCCCGATCATCCTTTACGCCAAGGGCACCGCGCCCCACCTCACCGACCAGGCGTTTTCCGGCGTGCGCGCCGTCAGCGTCGATTGGACCAACGACCTCGCCATCGTCCGCCGCACCCTTCCCTCCAACGTCTCCGTCCAAGGCAACCTCGACCCCGTGCTCATGCAGACGACTCCCGCCATCGTCGCCCGCGAAGCCACCCGCCTTCTCGAATCGATGCGCGGCACCGCCGGCCACATCTTCAACCTCGGCCACGGCATCACCCCGCAGGCGAAGATCGAGTGCATGCAGGCCCTCGTCGATACGGTCACGTCTTGGAAATGACCGTTCCCCGGCCATGAAAATCGCAAAAGACGATTAGCGTCTTTTGCGATTTCCGTGTATCACGTGTGCTCCGTGGGCAACTCTTCCGCACAACTTCCCGTCGCCATCATCGGCGGTGGCATCACCGGCCTCACCGCCGCCTATCGCCTCGCGCAGAAGGGCCGCGCCGTCCGCCTCTTCGAAGCCTCGCCCCGTCTCGGCGGCTCCATCCGCAGCGAACGCGACGGCGACTGGCTCATCGAGGCCGGCCCCAACTCCCTCCAGCAGACGCCCGCGCTCGCCGCCCTCCTGACCGAACTCGGCCTCGATTCCGTCAAGCTCACCGCCCGCCCCGAGGCGAAAAACCGTTACATCGTGCGCAACGGCAAACCGCATGCCGCGCCCGCCTCGCCCCCCGGCCTGATCACCTCCGGTCTTTTCACCGTCGGCGGAAAGCTGCGCCTCATGCGCGAGATGTTTGTCCGCCCCCGCACGCGCACCGCCGATCTCAGTCTGGCGGACTTCGGCAGGTTTCATTTTGGCCGCGAGCTCGTTGATTACGGACTCAGCCCCTTCGTCTCCGGCGTCTATGCCGGCGATGCGGAAAACCTCTCCACGCGCCACAGTTTCCCGTCGCTCTGGGAAATGGAGCGGACGCACGGCTCGATCATCCGCGGGCAGATCGCCGCCGCCAAAGCCAGGCGCGCCCGCGGCGAACCGACCGGCCCCTCGCCGATCATCAGTTTCAACGAAGGGCTCGAAACTCTCCCGCGCGCCCTCGCCGCCCGCCTGCCCGCCGGCAGCGTCGAGCTCAACGCCCGCGTCACCGGCCTCACCCCTCCGGTCAACGGCCAGCCATGGCAGGTGCAATGGACGCGTTTCGACGCCAACTCCCAGCTCTCAACCATCAGCTCCGAGTCCTTCTCCTCCGTCATCCTCGCCCTGCCCGCGGCCGCGCTCGCGAACCTGTCCTTTCACTCCACGTCCGGCGCGCAGCTTTCCCAACCGCTCGCCGCACTCTCCGAAATCGAGTATCCGCCGGTTTCCTCGCTCTTCCTCGGCTATCGCCGCGACCAGGTCGCCCATCGTCTCGACGGATTTGGCATGCTCGTCCCGCCCGTGGAAATCCGCCAGCTCCTCGGCGTGCTGTTCAACTCCACGCTCTTCACCCGCCGCGCGCCCGACGGCCATGTTGCGCTCACCGTGATGACCGGCGGCGTCCGCTCTCCCCGCCTTGCCCACCGCCACGATGCCGACCTGCTGCCCATCGTGGCCCGGGAGCTCTCCGCCCTCCTCGGCGTGAAGGGCGACCCCGTCTTCGTCCGCCGCAACGTCTGGCCCCTCGCCATCCCCCAATACGACCTCGGCTACGAACGTTTTCTCGACGTCATGACCGCCGCCGAGGCCGCCCACCCCGGCCTGCTCATCGGCGGACATGTCCGCGACGGCATTTCGATGCCCAATTGCATCGCTTCGGGCGAAAAACTCGCCTCCCGAGCCCTCGTTTAAGGCGACCCGAACGCCGACCCGTTCGCGGGCCTTGACTACCGGGGCACCGGGGGTAGCCTCTCGCGCTTTTCTTTGGCATGGCGCAAGACCTGAAAGACACTCTCCAGCTTCCTAAAACCGATTTCCCCATGCGGGCGAATCTCGTGCAGCGCGAACCCTCGCGCCTAGCCCACTGGGAGAAACTGGATCTCTACGCCGCCATCCAGCGCAAGAACGCCGTCTCCGGCAAAACCTTCGTCCTCCACGACGGCCCGCCCTTCACCAACGGCGACGTCCACATCGGCACCGCGCTCAACAAGACGCTCAAGGACATCACCCTTCGCTACAAGTCCCTCCGCGGCTTCCGCACGCCCTACGTCCCCGGCTGGGACTGCCACGGCCTCCCCATCGAGCAAAAGGTGATGCGCGGCCTCCAGGCCGAAAACAAGCAGGTCTCCACCGCCGAAATGCGGTCCCTCTGCGACGCCTTCGCCGAAGGTTGGATCACCACGCAGACAAAGCAGTTCAAGCGCCTCGGCGTCCAGGCCGACTGGGCCAACCAATACAAGACCAAGGCCCCCGCCTACGAAGCCGACATCATCCGCACCTTCTCGTCCTTCGTCGAAAAGGACCTCGTTTACCGCAGCAAGAAACCCGTTTACTGGAGCATCCCCTTCGAGACCGCCCTCGCCGAGGCCGAGATCGAATACAAGGACCACATCTCGACCGCCATCTGGGTAAAGTTCGCCGTCCCCGCCGCCGAAGCGGCGAAGTTCAACCTCCCCTCCGACAAGCCGCTCTTCGTCGTCATCTGGACGACCACGCCCTGGACGATCCCCGCCAACCTCGCGATCGCCGTCCACCCCGAGGTGGACTACGTCGTCGCCGACCTCGGCACCGAACGCATCCTCGTCGCGCAGGCCCTGCTCGAACCCGTCATCGCTGCCGCCAAGACTTCCAAGACGCTCGATCCGGCATTCGTCATTGGTCATTCGTCATTGGTCATTCCGGGCGCAAAACTGGAAGGTCTCGCCCCTCGCCACCCCTTCATCGACCGCGCCTCCCCGGTGGTTCTCGCCGACTACGTCACGACCGACAGCGGCACCGGCGCCGTCCACACCGCACCCGGCCACGGCGCGGAAGACTATCTCACCGGCCTCCGCTACAAGCTCGACATCTACTGCCCCGTCGGCGCCGACGGACGCTACCTCGACGACGGCCAGGTGCCCGCCGACCTCGTCGGCATCACCACGCTCGAAACCGTCGAAGACCTCGCCGCGAAAAAACCTTCGCCCGCCAATCTCGCCGTCCTGAAAAAACTCGCGGGGGCCGGCGCTCTCCTCGCCAAGGCCAAATACGTCCACAGCTACCCGCACTGCTGGCGCTCCAAGACCCCGATCATCTTCCGCGCCGTGGACCAGTGGTTCGTAGGCCTTGATCGCACGTCCGCCACTTCACCCGTTTCCCCGCGCGAAACCGCCCTCGCCTCCATCTCCGGCGTCCAATGGGTTCCCACCTGGGGCGAAGCACGCATCCGCGGCGCCGTCGAAGCCCGTCCCGACTGGTGCATCAGCCGCCAGCGCTCGTGGGGCGTGCCCATCATCGCCTTCTACGACGCCGACAAAAACGCCTTCATCGACGCCGGCGTCATTCGCGCCGTGGCCGACAAGATCGCGACCCACCCGCACGGCACCAACCTCTGGTATGAACTCTCCGCCGCCGAGATTCTCGCCGGCGTGACACTCCCCGCCGGCTGGCCCGCCGCCTCCGCGCTCACCGCCGGACGCGACACCCTCGACGTTTGGATCGACTCCGGCTCCTCCCACGCCGCCGTCCTCCGCAACCAGCAAGGCGCCACCTCCTGGCCCGCCGACCTCTACCTCGAAGGCTCCGACCAGCATCGCGGCTGGTTCCAATCCTCCCTCTGGACAAGCATCATCGCCTTCAACGGCGCGCCCTACAAAGCCGTGCTCACCCACGGCTTCATCGTCGGCGAAGACGGCAAGAAAATCTCCAAGTCCGGCTCCTACGAAAAGCCCCCGACCTCGGACAACTACATCGCCCAATACGGCGCCGACGTCATCCGCTTCTGGATCGCCTCCCAGGATTTCACGCAGGACATCACCCTCTCCGACAAGATTCTCGGCAACGCCTCCGAGGGCTACCGCAACCTGCGCAACACCCTCCGCTACCAGCTCTCGACCCTCTGGGATTTCAACCCCGCGACCGACGCCCTGCCCTACGCGCAGCTCGACACGCTCGACCGCTGGGCGCTCCACCAGACCTCCAAGCTTCTCGCCGAGGCCACCGTCGCCTACGACGCCTACGAGTATCACCGCGTCATCCAGGCCGTGAGTTCCTTCTGCGCCACGACCCTCTCGTCCGTTTACCACGACATCCTCAAGGACCGCCTCTACACGCTCGGCACGACCAACCCGCTGCGCCGCTCGTCCCAGACCGCGATCCACCACATCTTCGGCGTCCTCGTCAAAATCCTCGCCCCCGTCCTCACCTTCACCGCGGACGAAGCCTGGGCCTACGCCACGACGAAGACCGAGTTCACCCACGATCCGATCCACCTCCAGGACTGGCCCGTGGCCGACGCCGCGTGGACCAACGCCGAGATCGAGGCCGACGTGGCCGCGCTCATCAAGGTCCGCTCCAAGGTCAACGAAGCGATCGAGCCCCTCCGCGCCGCCGGCAAGCTCGGCAAGTCCCTCGACGCCGTCATCACGCTCTCCGCCGATGCCGCCGACCCCGCCTTCAAGGTGCTCGAAAAACACCGCGATTTTCTGCCTGAACTTTTCATCGTCTCGCACGTCACCCTCACGCCCACGAGCGGAGCCGCCCTGGCGGCCAGCGTCCGCCATGGCGAGGAACTCGGTTACGTGCGCTGCCCGCGCTGCTGGCGCTGGGTGCCCGCGCTGGAGACGACCGAGCACGGCGACACCTGTCCGCGCTGCGCCGAGGCGCTCCGCGCCTGATCAATTTTTCTTAGCAACCCCATCCCACCATGGCCAAAAAAACCAAGAAGCCCGCCCCGGCTCCGAAAAAGAAGACTGCCAGCAAACCCGCGAAGCCGTCTCCGAAAAAATCTCCGAAGAAACCCGTGAAGCCCGTCAAAAAGTCCGTCCCAGCCAAATCCAAACCCGCTCCCAAGGCGAAGCCGGCTCCCAAGCCTGCGGCTAAAGCAGCCAAACCGGCCCCCAAGCCAGTCGCCAAGGCCAAGCCCGCTCCCGTTCTCTCCTCCAAAAAAGCCGCCAAACCGGCTCCCGTCGCTCCCATCACTGTGCCCAAGCCCGCCGTTCCCACCGCCAAATCCTCCGCCCGCGACAGCCTGCGAAGCAAAATTCTCGAAAAGAGCCGCGCCAAGGCCCCCGCCCGCCCGATCTCGTTCTCCTTTGATGAGATTCGCGAAATCGCGAAAACCTCCGTCAAAAACGACACCGAGGCCAAGGCGGCCGCCTCCAAGTCCGCCGCAAAATCCGACAAGCATCTCGATGCCGAAAAGCTCGCGAAGCACTCCCAGCCCCACCACATCAAGGCCGCCTCGCTCGCCGACATCCTCGGTTTCAACCCCAAGAAGGCCAAGCAGCCCGCCGCCGACGACGACACGGAAATTCCCGAGAAATTCCGCCGCTATTACCGCCTGCTGACCGATCTCCGGAATCACCTCACCGGCCAGATCGACACCCATTCCGAGGAGACCCTGAAGCGCTCCGCCAAGGACGACGCGGGCGATCTTTCTAGCTACGGCCAGCACATGGCCGACGCCGGCACCGACACCTTTGACCGCGACTTCGCCCTCTCCCTCGTCTCCTCCGAGCAGGAGGCCCTTTCCGAGGTCGAGGCCGCCATCAAGCGCATCAAGGTCGGCACCTACGGTCTCTGCGAAATCACGCAGAAGCCCATCGCCAAGGAACGCCTGCTCGCCGTTCCGTTCACGCGTTACTCCGCCGAGGCGCAAAAAGACATTGAGAAAAACCGCCATCGCTCCCGCACCCAGGCCGGCCTCTTCGGCGAACTGGGCGAAGAAGGCGGCACGATCAGCAGCGGCGGCGACGATGGTGGCGGCGACGAATGAGTCCCGCTCCCGTCAGCCCCGTGTCCACGCCCGCGCAACCCCCGCCCGCCACCTCCCCGGTGGCGGGTTCCCCTTGGGAACGCATCCACGCCTACCGCTGGCTGTGGAGTATAGCGCTGGCCGTGTTTGTCCTCGATCAGGCGACCAAGCTTTGGATCAGCGACCGCCTCGCCTTCGGAACGTATGGCCCGCCGGAGGCCATCACCGTCATCGACGGCTTTTTCTACATCGTCCACGTCGGCAACACCGGCGCGGCCTGGAGCATGTTGTCCGGCAAGAGCGGCCTGCTCGCCGCGATGGCCCTGATCACGCTCGGCGCGATCTACGTCTGGCGCCACTCGCTCGGATTGCGGCTGCTGCCCGTGCAGATCGCCTTCGGTCTGCTCTGCGGCGGAATCGTCGGCAACCTGATTGACCGCATGATCCACGGACACGTGATCGACTTCCTCGACCTTCACTTCGGCAGCTACACCTACCCCACGTTCAACGTGGCGGATTCCGGCATCTGCGTGGGCGTGGTCATCTACCTGATCTACTCGCTGCGCCAGCCCGCCCCTCAAGACTAGTCCGCCCGCCCTACGCCGACAGGAGAATCGCACGAGCCTTCACCCTTTCAATGCCGTCCACCGACCTGGAAAAACTGCGCGAAAATCTCCGGCGGCGGATCATGGCGCAGCCTCCGCATAATCCCGATTTTCCCGTGATGTCGGCGGGCAAACCCGGCCCCGACGGCGCATGGACGGACATTGATTACGCCGACAAATCGCGCGGCATCTGGAGTCCCCGCCAGCACCTGCTCAAAACCCATGCGCTGGCCGTGCGGTCTTTCACCGGGGATGATCGCGACGCCCGTGCCGCCGCGCTGTCGGCCCTCGGCTGGTGGTTCGAGCATGATCCCGTCTCGCTGAATTGGTGGCACAACCAGATCGGCACGCCCCGCCTCCTCGCCCAATCGTTGCTGCTGCTCGGTGAACACGCTCCCGCTCCCCTGCTGGCCGCGAGTCGCTATATTTTCGAACGCTCGGGCGACTTCTTCCTAGCCGACGACAAAGTCACGCGCCATCCCATGGTTTGGACCGGGGCCAACCGCCTCTGGATCTCCGCCAACCGTCTGCTCGCGGGCGCCTTGTTCGGCGACGAAGCCCTCATCGCCGACGCGATCACGGCGGCCTTGCAGGAAGTCCGCGTATCCTCGTCCACTGAGGAAGGCATCCAGGTGGACGCCAGCTTCCACCAGCACGGACCGCTCCTCTACAACGGCGGCTACGGCGCCGCGTTTCTCGCCGAGTGCCTCTTCTTTCTCGAAAGCACCCACGGCACCCGCTGGGCACCCGCTCCCGCGTGCCGCGAACTGCTCGCGGACTTCCTGCTCGACGGCACCCGCTGGATGCTTCGCGGCGAGGACATCAATCCGGGCTGCCGCGACCGTGAGATCACCCGCACGCGCCAAACCAACGCCGGTCTCGCGCCCATCACCGCGTTTCTCGCCCGCACAAACGACCGCCGCCAAAACGAACTGCATGACCTCGCCGACTCCCTCCGCGCCCGGTCCGCGCCGGGCAATCTAACGGGGAACCGCATGTTCTACCGCTCCGATTTCATGGTGCAGCACGAGGCCGCCTCCTGCCTCTCCGTGCGCATGCACTCGTCGCGCACCGTGCGCGCCGAGCTCTGCAACTCCGAGGGCAAACGCTCCCATCATCTCTCCGACGGACTCACCTACCTGCAACGCAGCGGAGCGGAATACCGCGACATCTTCCCCGTCTGGGATTGGCAAAAGCTCCCCGGCATCACCTGTCTGCAAACCCTCGACCCCGAGTCCCCGGAAACCGTGGGACGCCGTGGCATGGCCACCGCAGTCGGCGGGGTAAGCGACGGCCGATACGGAGCCTGCACGCAGCACCTGCTCTCCGACCATCTCGACGCGCGCAAAAGCTGGTTCTTCGGCCCAGGCGGACTCGTCTGCCTTGGCACGGCCATCCGCAGCAACAACGCCTGTCCGGTCGTGACCACGCTCGACCAAAGCCTGCGGCAAGGCTCCGTCGAAAGCGACGCGCACCCCGCGCCCCTCGGCAACGGACTCACCACGCTCGCCGGTGCGCGCTGGTTACGACACGGACCCTGGGGATTCGTGTTTCCGCAGCCCACCGATCTGACCCTAGAACTCGGCGCGAAAACCGGTTCGTGGGACCTTATCGGAGGCGGCCCGGCCGATCCCGTGTCTCAGGACGTTTTCCTCGCGTATTTGAACCACGGCGAAGCGCCGAAAAACGCGTCTTATGCCTATCTCGTCGCCGACGCCGACCGCGCCGCACTCACGAAGATCGCAATGCGTCCGAGTTTCGAGATCGCGGCCAACACCGAGGCTTGCCAAGCCGTGTGGTGGCCCGAATGCCGCCTGCTGCAGGCCTCCTTTCTTAAGCCGGTCGAACTGGTTTGGGCCGGCCGCGGTTCACTCCGCGTGAACCGCATATGCTGCGTTCAATTGCAGCAGGAGAACTCAGGCGAATGGCAGCTGCACATCGCCGACATCCAGCAGACGGGAGGAAGCGTCGATGTGGAGTTTCGCGATGCTTACGGCGCCCCTTTAAGAACAGCGACGGCTGTTTTCCCCGCGGGCGATCACGCCGGGGCCACCGTGCAGGTTTCGTGGACGACCTGACTTTAGCCGAAAACCCAACTGCTCGGGTGTAGGAGCGGCTTTACGCCGCGATGGTTCGACCGTGGGAGCAGAGCTCGCTCGCGATGATCGGAATCGCGGCATAAAGCCGCTCCTACATATGGAAACACCCGCTCACTCCACGTTGGCGATCTGCTCGCGGACGCGTTCCAGCTCGTTCTTCAGCTCGATGACGTTTTGGGAGATCGAAAGATCGTTGGCCTTGCTGCCGATGGTGTGAATCTCGCGGCCGATTTCCTGGAGGATGAACTCCGCCTTCCGTCCGACCTCGGCGCTCGTTTTCAGCAGCGTCGCGAACTGGTCGAAATGGCTGCGCAGGCGCGTGAGTTCCTCGGTGATATCGCAGCGGTCGGCGAACAGCGCGATCTCCTTGAGCACGCGATCGTCGGCAAGATCGAGCTCCAGTCCGGCGTCGCGCAGACGCTTGTGCAAAGCGTCGCGATAACCAGACGGAACCTGAGGCGCACGCTCCGCCACAACCGCCACATGCCGTGAAAGGATTTCGAGGCGCTTGATGAAGTCCACCAGCAGAGACTCGCCCTCCTTGGCCCGCATCGCCGAGAAGGCGCGCAGCGCTTCCTCCAAAGTCGCCAGGAAAAGATCGCGCGAAGCTTCGGCGTCCGGCAGTTCCGTGCCCTTGCGCTGGGTGTTTAGCAGCTGAAGCAACAGTTCCGGCGTGGGAGTGAACGGCACGCCTCGGCTCGAGGCGAAGGCGGCCAATCGCTTGAACGTGTCCGTCGCCGCCGCCTCGTCCCAGCCTGCGGTCGCGCCAGCTTTGTCACCGGTCAGCTCGACATCGACGTGAACTTTTCCTCGCAGCGCAAACTTGCGCACCAGTTCGCCCACCGCAGGTTCCAAGCTCTCCCATACGTCGGGCAACGCAACCGTGAGATCGAGCGTCTTGCGGTTAACCGAGCTGACTTGGACGGTAAGCGTGTAGTTGCCGAGCGACGTGGTCGCGCGGCCGTAGCCGGTCATGGAATTCATGGGGTAAGGTAACCGTGGTTAGAAAAGTTTAACACCCAACAGCTTTGCGACCTGGTTCACGTCCTTGTCACCGCGACCGCTGAGATTGATGAGCACGATCTTGTCTTTAGTCAGCGCCTTCGCGCGCTTGAGGCCTTCCACGATGGCATGGGTGGACTCCAGCGCGGGGAGAATACCTTCGAGGCGCGAGCAGAGCTGGAAAACTTCCATGACCTCGTCGTCGCACGCGTAGGCGTAGCCGATGCGGCCCGTGTCGCGGTAGTAGGCGTGCTCGGGCCCGATGGCGGCGTAGTCGAGTCCGGCGCTCACGGAGTGCGTCAGCTCGATCTGGCCGTCGGGATTCTGGAGAATGTAGGTCTTGCTGCCTTGGAGCACGCCGAGCTTGCCGCCCTCGAAACGCGCCGCGTGTTCACCGCGAACGATACCGCGTCCGCCGGCTTCGACACCGGTGAGCTTCACGGATGTGTCCGCCAGAAAGTCGAAGAAAAAACCGATGGCGTTGGACCCGCCGCCCACGCAGGCGACCATCTCGTCGGGGAGACGACCTTCGCGGGCGAGAATCTGCTCGCGAGTCTCCTGCCCGATCACACGGTGAAAATCGCGCACCATCATCGGATACGGGTGCGCGCCGAGCGCGGAGCCGAGGATGTAGTGGGTGTCGCGCACGTTGGTCACCCAGTCGCGCATGGCTTCGTTGACGGCGTCCTTGAGGGTCTTCTGGCCGGCATCGACGCCGCGCACCTCGGCGCCCATGAGGCGCATGCGGAAGACGTTCAACGCCTGCCGTTCCATGTCCACCGAGCCCATGTAGATCACGCACTTGAGGCCGAACTTCGCGCACACGGCCGCCGTGGCCACACCATGCTGGCCGGCGCCGGTCTCGGCGATGATGCGGGTCTTGCCCATGCGCAGGGCGAGCAGCACCTGGCCGAGCGCGTTGTTGATCTTGTGCGCGCCGGTGTGGAGCAGGTCCTCGCGCTTGAAATAGATTTTGGCGCCGCCGCAGTGGGCCGTGAGGCGCTCGGCAAAGTAGAGCTCGGTGGGACGCCCGGCGAACTCCTTGAGGTGGTGGCGCAGCAGCGCGAGATAGGCGGGATCGGCCTTGGCCTGCTCGTAGGCGGCGGTCAGCTCCTGGAGGGCGGTCATGAGCGTCTCGGGCACATAGACGCCGCCAAACGGGCCAAAATGGCCGGCGGAATCAGGCAGGGAATGACGGTCGGCGGGCTTGGAGGCTGCGGCTACTGCGGGCATGAGAGAACAAGCCAAGGCATGAAGGCGCGCCGACGCAAACGGGTTTTCATCTGAAAAGTAGACGCGGCGTCCCGCCGCGTTGCCCTAATGAAGGAAGCGGCAAGATGCCGCTTCTACATTTTTCCCGCTCAGGGGTTGTCCACGCGGTTTTTCAGGAACGTAAGCACGTCCTGAAACTTCGCGCGGTTGGCCTCGTCGGCGACGACCAGGTTTTCATGCGCGGCCAGGACGAGACGCGCGCTTTCCAGTTCGCTGCGGGCGGGATTGCAATCGATGGACGTGGCGGTGCCGGCGTTGAGGGCGATGTTGGTCTCACCCGTATCAACGGTCATCAGACGGTGCAGTCCCAGGTTTTTGACCAGTTCAAGGTTGCGGTCGCCCACGCGGCAGACGACCAGGCTTCCCTGGGGAACGTGCTTGCGCAGTTCGAGCGCGACGCCGGCGAGCACCCCGAGAAACGTGCTGTCCATGCTCGTGCAGTGCTGAAAATCCAGGACGAAGCGCAGCCGTTTCTGGCGAATCATCGCCGTGAAAAAATCGTGCAGGCAGGCGCTGTTCTGAAACGAAGCCCGTCCCTCGATGCAGATGGCCACGGGGTCGGACTGCGTATCAACGAGGAAGGTGGGTTTGGCTGCGTCGGGCATGGTAAAGAGGAGACAGGGCGGCGCGCCCGCCGGGAGCGGGCCGCCCTGTCATTGATCAATTAATTGCGGGCAATGATCTGGCGCAACACATAGGGAAGGATTCCGCCGTGCTGGTAGTAGTCGATTTCGATGGGCGTATCGATTCGGCAGCGCACGGATACGTTTTCAACGGAACCGTCCTTGCGGGTGATCTTCAACGTGAGGTCCTGCTGGGGCTTGATCGCCTCGCTGAGGCCGACGACGTCGTAGGTTTCGGTGCCGTCGAGCTTGAGGGTCTGCGCGGTGACGCCGTCCTTGAACTGGAGCGGGAGCACGCCCATGCCGACGAGGTTGGAGCGGTGAATGCGCTCGAAGCTCTGCGCGACCACGACTTTGACGCCGAGGAGGTTGGTGCCCTTGGCGGCCCAGTCGCGGGACGAGCCGGTGCCGTATTCCTGTCCGGCGATGACGATCAGGGGAACGCCCTGCTTCTGATAAGCGATGGACGCGTCGTAGATGGAGGTTTCCACGCCGTCAGGCCCGAGGGTGTTGCCGCCTTCCTTGCCGCCGAGCATCAGATTCTTGATACGGACGTTGGCGAAGGTGCCGCGGGTCATGATGCGGTCGTTGCCGCGGCGGCTGCCGTAGGAGTTGAAGTCCTCGAAGGTCACGCCGTTTTCCAGAAGGAACTTGCCGGCGGGCGCGCTCTTCTTGATGGCGCCGGCGGGCGAGATGTGGTCGGTCGTGACGGAATCGCCGAAGAGGCCGAGCACGCGCGCGCCGGTGATGGGCTTGATCGCGCCGGGCGTGAGCGAGAAGTTCGTGAAGAACGGAGGCTCCTGGATGTAGGTCGAGGCGACGTCGAACGAGTAGACGTTGCCCGTGGTGGACGGGATCTCGTTCCACTTGGGGTTCTGCTCGGCGAAGTTGCTGTAGAGCTTGCGGAAGACCTCGGGCTTGAGGGCGGCGGCCATCTGGTCGCGCACTTCCTGAAGCGTGGGCCAGAGATCCTTCAGGAAGACGGGCTTTCCGTCCTTGCCGGTGCCGAGCGGCTCGGTGGACAGGTCGATGTCAACACGGCCGGCGAGCGCGAAGGCGACCACCAGCGGGGGCGACATGAGGAAGTTGCTCTTGATGTTCTGGTGAACGCGGGCCTCGAAGTTGCGGTTGCCGGAGAGGACGGAGGCGGCGACGAGGTCGTTCTTCACGACGGCTTCCTCGATCTTGGGATCGAGCGGGCCGGAGTTGCCGATACAGGTGGTGCAGCCGTAGCCGACCGTCTGGAAACCAAGCGTGTCGAGGTAAGGCGCGAGGCCGGTCTTTTCGAGGTAGTCGGTGACGACGCGGGAGCCGGGGGCGAGCGACGATTTGACGAGCGGATTCACCGTGAGGCCCTTCTCGACGGCCTTCTTGGCGACGAGGCCGGCCGCGAGCATGACGCTCGGGTTGGAGGTGTTCGTGCAGCTCGTGATGGCGGCGATGAGCACGCTGCCATGGCCGAGGGTGCCGGTGGCGTGGCTTTCCGCGCCGCGCACGACGTCGGGCGTGGGACGGTTGTTGGCCATCTCCAGCTCGGTGGTCGGATTGGTGTTGAGTGCGCGGGATTTTGCGGTCGAGACCGGCTCCTGACTGCCGCCGCCCGTCTGCGTGGGCTGGCCGTTGAGCGAAATGGAAACGCGGTTGCCGAAGTCCTCGGCCTTTTTGCCGAAGCCGGCCTCGGTGACCGGCTTCGAGAAGGCGGCGATGAACTCCTGCTTCATCTTGGGCAGCTCGATGCGGTCCTGCGGACGCTTCGGACCGGCGACGGACGGGACGACGGTCGAAAGGTCGAGCGACAGGTCGGTCGAATACTCGATCTCGCCCTTCTGCGGGATGCCCCAGAGGTTCTGCGCCTTGTAGTAGGCCTCATAAACGGCGATGTCGGCGTCGGCGCGGCCGGTGGCGCGAAGGTAGTTGGAGCACTCGGCGTCGATCGGGAAGAAGCCCATGGTCGCGCCGTATTCGGGAGCCATGTTGGCGATGGTCGCGCGGTCCACGACGGGCAGCGCGGCGGCGCCGGGGCCGTAGAACTCGACGAATTTGCCGACGACCTTGGCCTTGCGGAGCATCTGCGTGATGGTGAGCGCGAGGTCGGTCGCGGTGACGCCTTCGCGGAGAGAGCCGGTGAGATAAACGCCGACGACGTCTGGCGTGAGGAAATACACGGGCTGGCCGAGCATGCCGGCCTCGGCCTCGATGCCGCCCACGCCCCAGCCGACGATGCCGATGCCGTTGATCATCGTGGTGTGCGAGTCGGTGCCGACGAGGGTGTCGGGGTAGTAAGTGCCGTTGCCATCCTTGAGGACGCCCTTGGCGAGGAACTCGAGATTGACCTGGTGAACGATGCCGATGCCGGGGGGAACGACCTTGAAGGTCTCGAAGGCCTGCATGCCCCACTTGAGGAACTGGTAGCGCTCGCGGTTGCGGGAGAATTCGAGATCGAGGTTCTTGGCCATCGCGTCGGCCGAGCCGGCGAAATCAACCTGCACGGAGTGGTCGACCACGAGATCGACCGGCACGAGCGGCTCGATGATCTTCGGGTTCTTGCCGATGCGGGCGACGGCCGAGCGCATGGCGGCGAGGTCAACGAGCAGAGGCACGCCGGTGAAGTCCTGAAGGACGATGCGGGCGACGACGAAGGGGATTTCCTCGGTGCGGGCGGCCTTGGCCTGCCAGGTCGCGAGATCGCGGATGGCCTGCTCCGAGACGCGCTTGCCATCGGCGTTGCGCAGGAGGGACTCCAGCACGAGGCGGATCGAGACGGGCAGCTTCTTGACGTTGAAGCCGGCCGCGTCGAGCGCAGGCAGGGAGTAGAACTTGTGGGAAGCTCCGTTGGCGGAAAAGGACTGGAGCGTGTTGAACGGGTTCGGAAGGCTCACGGATGGACGGTTTGCGGATTGTTAGTGTGGAAATGAAAACCGCGCCGACTGGAAAGATGCGGCGCGGTCAGGAGAAAATTACTTGGCGAGAGCGGCCTTGATGGCGGTGAAGTTGGGCAGATCCTTCGGCGTGGCGGTCTGCTCGGCATATTTGACGACGCCGTCCTTGCCGATGACAAACGCGGCGCGGGCCGAGGTGTCGCCGATGCCGGCGAGACCGGGGAAGAGAACGCCGTAGGCCTTGGTCGTTTCCTTGTTCAGATCGGAGACGAGGGGAATGGTGATCTTGCTGCTCTTGGCCCAGGCTTCCTGCGCAAACGGGCTGTCCACGCTGATGCCAATGACGTCGGCGCCGAGACTGGCGTAGCCGTCGAGACCGTTGGACACGTCGCAAAGCTCCTCGGTGCAGACACTGGTGTAGGCGAGCGGGAAGAAGAGCAGGACCGTCTGCTTCTTGCCGAAATTGTCGCTCAGCTTGATGTCTTTAAGACCTTCGGAGGTCTTGGTTTTGAGGGTGAAATCAGGGGCTTTGGAGCCGACGGCGATGGGCATGGTGGGTGTCTTAGGTTAAGGACGCTTCTGCGCGCTGGATCACGCAGGAACAGGAAGAAACAGCGTAGAGCCTGCCAACAGCGCGTCGCAATCCGTTTTTCCACAGGATCTGCGGGCGATTTGTTGCGAGGCCGTTCACCGCCGCCGGCACAGGTCCGACCGACCCGGGAAACCCAGACGTCCCCTGCCCGATCATGGCTGCGCCACCGCCGGTTTGGGCTCCCATTCGGCCAGCATGCGCTTGGCGGGAGGATAGTTGGGCACTTTCCTCAAAAGATCCTTTGCCAGCATGATCGCGGCTTCCTTGCAGCCCGCCTCATACAATTCGCGGGCCAGTCCGGCGGCCTTGAGCGAGCGTTTGCCGTCGCCGTTGATATAAAGACTCGCGGCAAGATGCAGGGCAGGCAGATTCCCCGCCCGTCCGTTCAGGCGGATCTCCTCAATCTCAACCGCCTCTTCCCTGGCGATCAACCAGCCGGGACGGGACGCGCGCATTTCTTGGATTTGCGCCAAGGCCCCCGCGAAATCCCCTTTCTTTTCCGCCGCGGCCAGCCGTTCAAAAAACGCGCCCTCGCGAACAGCCTCGCGGACCGGAGCCGGCTCGACGGAGACCGGCGCCGCCGGAACGACAACCTTCGGCAAAACGACCTCCGGCGGCGGGGCGACGACCACGGCCAGTTCCTTGTCCAATTCGTCACGCCAGGTTTTCAGCGTTTCGTTTTCCGGGTAATTCCCCTGCGCAAAGGTGATCAACACCCGGGCGGCCGCAGGACGGCCCGCGCGGCGCAGACTCACGATGAGTTCCTTGTCCATTTTCAACGGCAACCGCTTTTCCCTCACGAAATCGGTCAGCGAACCTTGGGCGCCCTCGCCCGGATCGACCGCCGCGTTGCACAGGCGCTCGACCAGCTCATACCAGAACTCTTTTTCGGCCGAGGCGGTTTTCGACTTGGCGCGAAGTTCCGCCAGCAGCGCGCGCGCCTGAGACCAGTCGCCCTTGTTCATGAACACCTTCAACCGGGCGTTTTGAAAAGGCTCCGGATTGAAGCCCTGCTGGCGGGCGTGGGCCACAAGCCGTTCGAGCACGTGCTGGTCGCCGATTTCCACCAACGGCTCGGCCAGCGCAAACAGGGTCTGCGGATCGCTGCCGAACCTCATCAGGAAATCATCCACGCCAACCTCGATCTTCAGCCATCGTCCCGCCAGCGACTGCTGGATGATGCCGTAAATATAGGGCTGGGGAACGGCCGGACTGTAGGCGCGCAGCTCTTCGAGCGCATGCTCCATGTCGGCCAGACGCCCGGCCTCGCGAAAGGCCCGGACCTGCAGGCGCACCACCTGCGGGCCGGGCCCGCTGCGCTTGCGCCATGCGTCGAGCAAGGCCACCGCATCGGTCGGCCGGCCGGCCTTGATCAACGCCAGCACCTTGAATTCATCAACCAGCGGACCGCCCTTGTCGCCTTGGGAGTCCACCAGCTTGATCACTTCTTCAGGACGGTCCTCCGCCATGAGCGCGGACATTTTTTGCCGTAGAACCTCCAGGCGCTCCACGGGACGGTCGGGACTGGCGGCCAGTTGTGCGAGCACCGTGTCGCAGGTCCGTATCCACCAGTCGTAGTCCTCGGCGTCGGCGGCCAAGGCATAGATTTGCCGAAGATAGTCCGAGCCGGGATATCCGTTTTCCAGACCGGCGGTCAGCACGGCCTTCGCTTGGTTCCGCTGATTGATGGCCACATAGAAGCGGGCCAGCTCGATGCGGGCGGCGGGGTTGTCCGGGGCTCGGTTGATCCCGACGCGCAGCTTCATTTCCCCTTCGCGCCATTTGTGATTTTTGAAGTCAGCCAGGCCCGCGTCGATCTGGGCCTGTCCGCGCTTGTGCTGAAGCTGCGGCCAGTTCGCGGGCAAAACCAGATCGGCGTAAGTCACCCGGTTGTAAGGCCGCCGATGGAGCCACGCCCAGAGCACGCCCGCCCCGGAAAAATAAGCGACCACCGCGAGGGCCATCAGCCAAAGAAGCAGGCCTCGCAGACTGACGGCCAGCGTCCACGCACGCAGACGTCCGGCGCTGGCCGCGCGGGCGTCATAAAAGCAAAACAGGCCTCCTCTCCAAATCCCTCCGGTGATCGCAGACGTCCGCCAGCTGAACTTGACCTTGGGCAGAGTCATGGAGGGACGGGGCGCTTACGCGCCCACGGTAGACTTGGCCCCGCGCACGGACTCGGCGATGTTCTCCGGCTGGAGTTCGCCATCGCCATGCGTGGAGTTGAAACGCATCGACACGGTCTTCGACACGCCGCGCTCCTCCATCGTCACGCCGTAGATCGCCTGCGCGGCCGAGACCGTGCGCTTGTTGTGCGTGATGATGATGAACTGCGAGTTGTCCACGAACTTGCCCAGCAGGTTCGTGAAACGTCCGATGTTCGATTCGTCGAGCGGAGCGTCCAACTCGTCGAGCAAGCAGAACGGCGACGGTTTCACCATGTAGAGCGCGAAGAGCAGCGCGACGGCGGTGAGTGTTTTCTGTCCGCCGGAGAGCAGCGTGATGGACTTGAGCTTCGTGCCGGGAGGCTGCGCGGTGATCTCGATGCCGCTCTCCAGGATGTCGTCGGTCATGACGAGTTCGAGGTTGGCCACGCCGCCGCCGAAGAGCGTCTGGAACGTGTAAATGAAGTTTTTCTTGATCTGGTCGAAGGTGATCTGGAACTGCGACATCGAGGTCGCGTTGATCTCGTCGATCGTCTTCACGAGGTCGGCCTTGGCGTTGTTCAGGTCGTCGCTCTGCGATTTGAGAAAGTCGTAGCGCTGCTTGAGCTCGGCGTATTCCTCGATGGCCACGAGATTGACCGCGCCCATGCCGGCGAGACGCTGACGGAGGGCGTCGATCTCGGCCTTGATGTCGTCCCATTTGGTGGAGGCTTCGAGCGCGACGAGGTCCTCCTCGGTCGGATCGGGCTTCGGGCCTTTTTTCTTACGGCGTTTGGGCGCGGGAGCGGCTTCGGTGACCGCGGGCTGCGCTTCGCCTTCGGCGGGCTGGTTGTAGCCGGGGTCGGTGACCCCGGTGTCTTTGCCTTGGTCGGAACGCGGACCGGGGTCAGCGACCCCGGCTACAACGATCACAGCGTCCTCGTCCTCGTCGTCATCCAAATCGAGCGGCTTGAGATCGGGCGGATCATCCTCGGAGCGCCAGAGGAGCGCGCGCCAGTCGTATTGGCCGACGCGGATCTGGAATTCGCGCTGCACATCTTCCTCGATGAACTGGGAGCGGGACTTGTTTTGCGCGAGCAAAACCTCGCAGCGGTTGAGCTCGCTCTGCGCCTGCTCGGCGTCGGTGCGGATGCCTTCCTGGGAATTTTCCACGCCGCCGATCTCGCGCTCGACCTCGACGAGCTCGATGCGGATCTGCTCCACCTGCTGCTGTGCGACCACGAGCGTCTCGGCGATCTGGGCCCCGCGTCCGCGCTGGCTGGCGCTTTCCTGCTCAAGCTGGTCGATCTGCTCGGTCCACACCTCGATCTCCTGCTGGCGCTGGATGAGAATCTCGGAGAGTTGCGCGCGGCGGCGCTCCATGTCGGCGATGCCGCGATCGAGCACCTCGACCTTCTGGCGGCGTTCGGCGAGTTCGAGGCGCGCCTGCGCGAGCGTCTCGCGCTTCACGTCGCGGTCGGTGCGGAATTCCACGATGCGCGTTTCAAGTTCCGTGATGCGCGCACGGCCTTGCTCGACGGCGGTGTTCGCCTCGGCAAGCGCGGTCTGGGCACGTTCGAAGCGGGTCTGCGTCTCGTTGCGCTGGGCTTCAAGGCCCTGCAACTCCGAGTCCATGCGGGTGGCGCGGGCGCCGATCTCCTCGACGGCGCGCTGGGCGTTGCGCTCCTCCGACTGCACGGTGGCGAGCGTCTGCGACGCCTCAAGCACCTCGGCGCGCTTGGCCTCGAGGGTGGACTCGGCCTCGGCGAGACGGGCGTTGAGGCCGTCGATGAGCGCCTTCTGGTCGTCGTGCGCCTTCTGGTCGTCGGCGAGCGCCTTGGCGGTTTCGCGGAGGTCGATCTCGCGCTGGACGATGCTGTTGTTGTTCTTCTTGGCGAAGCCGCCGAAGATCAGGCCGCGACGGTCGACCACCTCGCCCTTGGGCGTGGCGACGGCGAGGAACGAGAAGGCCGGATTCGCCTTCCAAAAATCGAGAAACGCGTGGAGGTCGTCGGCCACATAACACGCCCCGAGGAGCGCGGAGGCGGGATGATTGGCGTCAAAATTAACCAGCGCGCTGGTCGCGGGACGCAGACCGGCAGGGAGACTGTCCTGCCCGTGCACCGCCTGCTGCAAGTTCGCGATCTGGAGCACGGCGCTGCCGATCTGCTCGGTTTCGAGCTGGGCCAGAATTTTCTGGGCCGTGGCGACGTCGGCCACGCTGATGGCCTCGACGGCCGAGCCGAGCAGGGATTCGACGGCCTTCGCAAAGGCGGGTTGCACGTCGAGTCCGCGCGTGATCGGCGTGGCCTTGCTCTCGCCGAGCACCGGCGCGCAACGCCCCTGAAGAATGGCCTTCGCGCCTTCGCCGAAGCCTTCGAATTTCTCGGCAAGCTGTTTGAGCAGGTTCAGCCGCGCGGTGCGCTGGGCGAGCTGGCGGTCGATGTCCTGGAGTTTTTTCTGCGCGTCGCGAAATTCGCGGGTGAGATCGCCGATCTGGATCTGCACGTCCTGCGTTTCCTGATGGGCGCGGGCCTTGGCGACGTTGGCCTCCTCGACGCGGGCGTTGAGCTCGGCGGCAAGCTGCGTGGCGGAAGACTGTTGCTGGCGGACCTGCTCAAGTTCGCCGGCGACGGACTCGTGGCGGTGGGCGGAGGTTTTCTGGTCGACCTCGTAGCTGGAACAATCGGTGCGGAGACGCGCGACGTTGCTCTCGAACTGGAGGAGCTGGAACTTCGTCTGCTGAAGCTCCTGCTCGAACTTCGACAATTCCCCTTCGACGACGGCGAGCTCGCGGTTGCGGTCCTGGAAGACGGCGTCGGAGCCTCCGAGGAGCGTCAACTGCTGCTGCTTGTCCTGAGAACCGCTGTCCACCTGCGACGACAGTTCGTGGAGCTGCATCTCGAGTTCGCCGAGGTTGGCGCGCGAAGATTCGAGACGGTCGGTCAGGCCGGAACGCTTGATCTGGGATAGGTTGGCGGAGTTCTCGGCCTGCTCTTTTTCGGAGCGCAGGTCGAAGACGGCCTGCTGGGCCTCTTGCACGCGCTGGTTGAGACGGGCGCGTCGGGTCTTCTGTTCTTCGAGGGTGGACTGCTGTTGCTGGAGATGGACGCGGCGCGTCTCGGCGGCGGCGCGGAGTTGCACGACCTGCTCTTCAAGCTGGGCCAGGCTGCCGCTGACCTGGGCGTAATGGAACCCGTGGTGCGAAAGCGCGAGGTGGCGCAGACGCCAGGAAAGTTTCTTGTAGCGCAGGGCCTTTGATGCCTGACGACGAAGCGAGCCGATCTGACGGCCGATCTCGGCCACGACATCGGCGACGCGGACCAGATTCTGGTCGGTCATCGCGAGCTTGGAGAGGGCTTCCTTGCGCTGGGATTTGTATTTGGTGATGCCGGCGGCCTCTTCGAAAACGGCGCGGCGTTCCTCGGGCTTCGACGAAAGGATCTGGTCGATCTGGCCCTGCGCCATGATCGAGTAGGACGTGCGGCCGATGCCGGTGTCCATGAACAGCTTTTGGATGTCCTTCAGGCGGCACGCCTGGCCGTTGAAGAAATATTCGCCCTGGCCGTCGCGATGGACGCGGCGCATGATTTCGATCTCGTGAAACTCGCTGCCGAGCTGCTTTTCGCAGTCCGTCAGGAGGAGCGAAACCTCGCACAACTGGGCGGGCTTGCGGGTGTCGGCGCCCTCGAAGATGACGTCCTGCATCTTGCCGCCGCGAAGGGCCTTGGCGCTTTGCTCGCCCAGCACCCAGCGGATGGCGTCGGCGATGTTGGATTTTCCGCAGCCATTGGGTCCGACCACGGCGGTGACGCCGGGTTCAAAACGAAGGGTGGTGGGGTCGGCAAAAGACTTGAAGCCTTGGAGTTTGAGCGCCTTGAGATGCATGCAAAAGAAGCGGTCATTGAGACGGCGTCCCCGTGCGCGGCAAATGCAAAGTTTGGCGGGTTATGAACTCAATCCAAAGGCCTTCTACGGTCCGTTTTGCCTCCATCGCCGGGATCAGGGCTGGCCAGCGGGTATCCTCTCTGTTTTTTAGGATGGTCAGCGGTTAAAGTTCACCCCTTGGCGCCCCCATGAAACCGGCCATCACCCTGCTGCTCGCGCTCTCGCTCACGGCCAACGTCGCGTTGCTCGGCGTCGTCTTCAACCGCTCCCTTCCCTCGTGGCGGCAGCCCCGCGCATCCGGCACGGCCACCACCCTTCGCGTTGCCACGCCCGGCACGTCTCAGGTTGTTGACCCGGTCGGCATGAAAAAAATCCGTCCCGAGGATGAACCGGCCAATGTCGCCAAGCGTCTGCGGGCCGCCGGCATCCCCGAACGCATTGTCACCGCGGTGATCACCGCCCAGATTCGCGACCGCTATGCCGCCCGCCGCGCCGCTCTCCAGCCGGACTACAGCCAATACTGGACCCAAAGCGGCATGACGACGTCCGCCCAGGCGCGCGTCGCACAACGCGAATTATGGCGCGAGGAACGACAGGAACTTAAAAACGCGCTCGGCGACGCCTATTATTCCACGCCCGGATTTGAGGGCGCCATCAAGCGGCAGTTTGGCGAGATTCCCAAGAACAAGATAGACGCGCTCCAGAGCATCACGGAGGACTATCAGGACCTGTCTTCGGACATTTATCATTCGGCGAACGGCGTGATGCTTCCCGAAGATCGCGAAAAACTCGCCTTTCTGGAGGCGGAAAAACGCAAGGATCTGGCCGGCATCCTCACTCCGCAAGAGATGGAAAACTACGAACTCCGCTCGTCAAAAACCGCCAACAGCCTGCGCTCCCAATTGAGAGCCTTCGATCCGTCCGAAAAAGAGTTCCGCTCCCTCTTCGCCCTTCAGCGCGAATACGACCAGAAATACTCCAACCGCCGGCCCGACGAGGATGCCGCCGCCAGACAGCAGCGCACGGCTGACTCGGCCGCGCTTCAGGCCCAGATCAAGACAACCCTCGGCGAGGCCCGCTACGCCGAATATCAGCGCGCCAAGGACGGCAACTTCCAGCAACTCGCCAGCCTCACCGCACGGCTGGAGCTCCCCAAGGAAACCGCCGTGGCCGTCTACGACCTTTCCAAGGACATGCAAAAACGCGCGCAACAGATCAACAACGACTCGAAGCTGACCCCCGAGCAGCGCAATCAGGCCCTCTCGGCGCTTGCCGGCGAAGCCAACGGCAAGATCGTCGCCGCCCTCGGAGAACGCGGGCTCGAGGCCTACCGGTCCAGCGGCGGCTGGTGGCTGCGCAATTTGGCCCCGCGTCCGGTGATCCGGTGATTCCGCCCGCCAGCCGGCCGGTGCCGGGGCTATTTGTGATCCCAAGGCAGCGCGATCTTCAGGCGCGGGTGCTCCCAGACCTTGAAAAGCGTGAACATTTTCCCCGGGTTGAGGATGCCGTTGGGATCGAGCGCGAGTTTCACCGCGGTCATCGCCTTGATCGCCGCCGGCGAGTGCTGAAGCCGCAGGAACGGCGTCTTCGCCAGACCGATGCCGTGCTCGCCTGAGATCGCCCCGCCGAGCTTCACCACGCCCGCCATGAGCGTGCACACGGCTTTCTCGGCGCGCAGGTATTCGGCGCGGTTGTCACGGTGATACATGATGTTCACGTGCAGGTTGCCGTCGCCCAAGTGCCCGAAGGTCGGGATCGGAAGCTTCGAGCTGCGGCGCAGCTTGTCCAAGAACACGGCGAACTTCTCGTAGTTGCGCATCGGCACCACGATGTCCTCGTTTAATTTCGAGTCGCCCAGCGCGAACATCGCGCCCGAACACTTGCGGCGAACTTCCCATAATTGCTCCGCCTCGGTGCGGTCGCGCGCCTCACGGAACGCGAGGGTGTTCGCCTGCGCCCATGCCAGCACGACAGTCTTCTGGTCGGCGACTTCGCTCGGCGTGCCGGCGAGTTCCAACAGCACGACAGGCCGTCCCGCCTGCCCCTCGAACACGGTTTTCCCGCTCTTCGCCTCGGCGCATTGCACGCTGTAACGGTCGAGAAACTCGCAGATGGCCGGTTGCACGCGCTGCGCAAAGAGAGCGCGCACCGCACGAAACGCCGCCAGCTCGTCCTCGAATGCCGTGAGCAGCGTCCAGCGAGCAGCGGGCAGTGGAATCAGTTTCAACGTGGCCTCGGTGATGACGCCCAGCATGCCTTCGCTGCCGATCCAGAGGTCGCGCAGGTTGAAGCCGGCGGAAAACTTTTTTGTGGACGCACCCCACTCCACATATTCGCCGGTCGGCAGAAAGCCCTTCAGCGCGAGCACGAAGTCTCGGGTCACCCCGTATTTCCCGCCGTGCATGCCGCCGGCGTTGCAGGCGATGTTGCCGCCGATGGTGGAGTATTTCTTCGACGCCGGATCAGGCGGATAAAACCAGCCGAGCGCCTCGACGGCTTTGTGAACATCACCGACCACCGCGCCGGCCTGCACCTGCGCCATGCCGGCGTCGGCATCGACCGTGATCTTGTTCCACCTGGACAGATCGAGCACCCAACCGCCCTTGACCGGCGAACCGGAGCCGGTGAGCGACGAACCCGCGCCGCGCGTGGTGACGGGAACGCGGTGCTTGTTTGCCAGCATCAGCACGGTCGCGATGTGGGCGTTGGTGCGCGGACGGACGACCGCGTCGGGCAGGAACGACAGCTTGCTGCCGTCAAACGACGCCGCGAAGAGCGCGTCGTGATCGGTCGAGACGCACGCACCGAGGCGGCGTTTGAGCAGGGCGGTCGCGGAGCTGAAGTTCGGCATGGGAAGAAACCTTAAATCAGCCACCGCCTGAACCGTTCATCAATCCGATAAACCGCGCACATTAAACGAGCCATGGTCTTGCGGCGGCAGATACAAGATCGTCGTCTGGATTCCTTGGACGGTGCTCATGAATCCTCGCGGGCGGTCTGCCCGCGAAGGCGAGCATCCACAACGACCAGTTTATGTCGGGCCGTGCTTACATCCTGCGCTTTGGGAAGAAGGCCGATGCTCATCTCCAAATCCGCTCGCTGGATAAGGGAATGCGCCAGCATAGCCGCCACGAACTCGATGTCCTTCTCCCTTCCGGCGGCCAGTTTGGAGGCCGCAAGATCAAGAGGATGAAGACAGCGCGCCGTGACTCCGCGCGTGTTCTCGTTCTTGAACGCTATCAGGCGCGTTTCCCACCCGACAGGCAAGGGGCACGCTTCCGGGGGAAGTCCGTGCGCATAGTAGCCAAACGTGCCATCAAATACCGAGATCTCCCCTATGGCCCCCGATATCAGATCCGCCTTGTCGGGACTGTTGACGGGAAAAACATCGGCCTCGCGGGAGGCGCACAATGAGCCTGGCGCGTCTGGAAACGCGCCCAGTATGGATTGGCTTCCCAGGACCAGAATAATGTTTTCATCCGTGATCGCACCTGATGCGCGGACGATATGCTCAAGCTGCTCTCGTGTCATCGGAAACCGAATATTTGCGCATGATGGTCAGACGTTCGGAATTGGACAAAATGCCGGCAAGCGGCGCCTCTTGGCGAAGAGAGGAACCCGCGTCGTCGCGTGCCAGCAAACGGGATTTCAGCTGTGCCCAGGGAAGGTTGAGGACTGCGTTCCACTTTAAGCGCAGGCGCTCATCAGGCCACCTGGCGACATTCTCATGCATACGCGCGCGCAACGAAGGATGTTCATCGATCTTTCGGACCGAAGTTTCGATCAACTCGTAAAGCCGAGCATCAATAATGGCGTGATAAGAGGGACCCATGGACGGTAAACACCTGTATCCCTACGTCGAAACCGCCTGTAAATCAACCTCGGTGATACGGCGCTGCACCGTTGCAGCCAATGCAAAGGGTCGTCCCGCCATTCGCCGCCAAAAGCCGGCGCAAATTACAAGGGCAGGCTCGGCTCGATGGTGAGCGCCGGCGTCGACGCAGGCTGCACCGAGGGATCCGCCCACGCGGCAAAGGCGATCATACCGGCGTTATCGCCCGTGTGTCTGGGCTCGGCGGCGAGCAACGGGATTCCCTGTGCGTCCGCCACTGCGGCGAGCGCAGCTCGAAGGGTGCGGTTGTTGGCCACGCCGCCGGAAAGCCCGAGACTGCGGAACGAATCGCGCTGCAACGCGAAACTCGTCTTACGCACGAGCGCATCGATCACGGCCTGCTGGTAGCTCGCGCACAGGTCGTCGGTGCGCGCCTCGATCTCGGCCGGCGTCATTTTTTCGAGTTGGTAGCGCAGGCTCGTCTTCAGGCCGGAGAAACTGAAATCGAGATCGCTGCGCGGACCGTTGCCACGCGGAAAATCATACGCGTCGGCGCGACCGGCGGCGGCGCGTTTTTCGACGATCGGGCCACCGGGATAGCCGAGGGCGAGAAGTTTGGCTCCCTTGTCGAGCGCTTCGCCGGCGGCATCGTCTTTGGTGGAGGCGATGACCGTGATGCGGCGCGCGCGATCCATGGTGAACAGCAGCGTGTTCCCCCCCGAAACCACGAGTCCGAGGTGCGGCAGCAACGCTTCGAAGCGTGCCTCAAATTCGGCCGGCGCCTGCGCGTGAACCGCGATGAACGGCGAAAACGCGTGCCCGCGCAGATGGTTCACGCCGACGAGCGGCACGCGCAGCGCGATGGCAAGCGACTTGGCGGCGGCGACGCCGATGGCGAGACAGCCCGCCAACCCCGGCCCGTGGGTCACGGCGACCTGCGTGATTCGAGAAAAATCCGTTTCGGCGCGGGCGCGCTCGAGCAACGGCCCAACGTTTCTCAGGTGCTCGCGGGTGGCAAGGTCTGGGACGACGCCACCATAGCGCCCGTGCAGCGCGATCTGACTGTGGATCCATTCGCCCCGCAGTCCGTGCGCAGGATCAAAGACCGCGAGCGCGGTTTCATCACAGGAACTTTCGAGGGCAAGGATCATGCGAAGGAGGTAGGGACGGACCGCCGGGCCGTCCGGTTAGGCGTAGGAGCGAGCTTGCTCGCGATGTTCGATGTAGGAGCGGCTTTACGCCGCGACTCCGGAGGCGTGCTGCGCACGTCATCGCGGCGTAAAGCCGCTCCTACATGACCGAGTTTGGCACGGACGAGGCGGAGGTCGTCCTTCCCCAGACTATGCCGGCATTGGACGGTCGATATCATGCGTGTTGAGACAACTTGGGTTATTTGCCAGCGGGAGACGACGGCTTGCTGTTTTCAAGCAGCAGGGCGGCCTTGAGCACGGCTTGGGCGGCGATGAGCTGGCGGTCGGGCACGACCTCGACATCGAACTCCTCCTTGAAGGCCGCCGGATCGGCGACGTCGTCGCGGGAATGCTGCAGGCGGATGTTTTGGTCCTCCATCGCCGTCATGACGACCTCGACATCGGGCGTCACGCCATGCTCGTGGATGGTGATGCCGCTGGGTGTGTAGTAGCGCGCGGTGGTGAGCCGCATGCCGTCGCCGTTGCGCAGGTCTATGATCGTCTGCACGGAGCCCTTGCCGAAGGAACGTTCGCCAACGATGACGGCCCGGTGGGTGTCCTTGAGCGCGCCGGAAACGATCTCGGCGGCGCTGGCCGTGCCGGAGTTGATCAACACGGCGACCGGAATCGTGACGGGATTCTCCGGGGCCTCGGCCCGGTATTCGTCGCGATCCTCGGGGCGGCGGCCCTGGGTGTAGACGATGAGTTCCCCTTTCTTGAAGAAGGGCTCGGCGACCTCGACGGCGGCATCGAGCAGGCCGCCGGGGTTGTCGCGCAGATCGATGATAAGCGCGCGCATGCCCTCGTCGTTGAGCTTGTTGAGCGCATTGATGAATTCTTCGCCGGTGCGGTCGGAAAACTGGATGAGTTGCACGTAGCCGACGCCGTCCGGCAGCAGACGCACGGCACGCACGCTGTCCACCTTGATCTTCTCGCGCACGAGGGTGACGGTGAACTCCTTGGTCGTTTCAGGCCGGTAGAAGGTCAGGGTCACCTTGGTGCCGGGCTTTCCGCGCAAATGAACGACCACGTCGTCGAGGGTGGGCTTTTCCAGTTTTGCGTCCTCGATGCGCACGATCTGGTCTCCGCGCCGGATGCCCGCGCGCGCGCCGGGAGTGCCGGCGATGGGGGCGATGACCACGATCTTGCCGTTACGCATCTCGACCTGCACGCCGATGCCGCCGAACTCGCTGCTGATCTCCTCGGAAAGCGCCTTGTAGTCCTTCGCGTCCATGTATTCCGAGTGCGGGTCGAGCGACCCGAGGATGCCCCGCAAGGCCGCCTGCGTGAGACGGGAATACTGCGCATCCCCGGCCTTGACGTAATTTTCGTTGACCAGTTTCAGCACCTCGCGGACGTAGCCGGAGGATTTTTCGAGGTCCCGATTCGGCCAGAATCCCCACGCCGCCGCCACCCGGACGGCGGCAAGGGACAGCGCCATGCCGAGAAAAACCCCGGCGGCGATCATGAGAATGCGTTTGAGCATGTCCGGCACTGTGGCCAACTCATCGGTTTTGTAAATGGGATCGTCAGACACACTTTCACCCGCGTTCGCCCAAGCCTTCCTCGCCCGCAGCGGGCCGGGGCGGCGCATGACGTTCGCGCAATTCATGGATCTCGCGCTCTACCATCCGGAACTGAGCTACTACCGGAGCGACACCGCCCGCGTGGGCTACGGTGCGGGGACGGATTTCTACACGGCGAGCACGTCGGGCGCGGTTTTCGGCGAGATGGTGACGGCGGCCTGCGTCACCCTGCTCGGCGGCGAAGCGGTGGCCGCCACGCATACCTTTGTTGAACTCGGAGCCGAACCGGGCGGCGGCGTGCTCGCGGGCGTGAAGCATCCGTTTGCGGGGGCGCGGACCGTGCGCATCGGAGAGCCGATGGAAATCACCGGGCGCTGCATCGTTTTTTCCAACGAACTCTTCGACGCGCAACCCCTGCGGCGCTTCGTGCGCCGCGCGGACGGCTGGCGCGAACTCGGAGTTGAATTGAGCGATGCCGGTTTGCGCGAGGTGGAACTGGCCTCCGTGGCGGAACCTTGGCTGCCCGCCGAAGCACCCGAGAGCTACGGCTTCGACGCGCCTCGGGCCGCCGCCGACCTGGCGTCCGTGATCGCCGCGCAGCCGTGGACGGGGCTGTTTGTCGCCTTCGACTACGGCAAGGACTACGCGGAGCTCGCCACCGAGACGCCCATCGGCACGGCGCGGGCGTATTTCAAACACACGCAGTCAAACGACCTGCTGGCCCGGCCGGGCGAACAGGACCTGACCGGACACGTATGCTGGGACTGGCTGACGGCGGCGCTGGAGGGCGGCGGTTTTGGCCGACCCACAGTGGAGTCGCAGGAGGCGTTTTTCATCCACCATGCCGGTGAATTTCTGTCCAAGACGATGGCGGCGGAGGCAAGCCGGCTGAGCCAGCGCAAGCTGTCGCTGATGCAACTGCTGCATCCCTCGCACCTGGGGCAGAAATTCCAAGTGCTGCACGGCCGGCGGTAAAGGAGGTCGGACCTCCCGGTCCGACCATCGTTTCATTCCTCAGAACACCATCGTGACGGACCGGGAGCAACCGTGTCAGTCGGCAAGAACAAAGTTGGGATCTGCGAGTAGGCGATTGAGCAGGACGATGAGTTTGCGCATGACGGCGGTGAGGGCGACTTTGACGGGTTTGCCGCGAGC
>JBAZSJ010000010.1:0-126128 GCA_041662485.1 Opitutaceae bacterium
AGCCTTTGGGAGAAACTGCTCTCGCCCAACCCCAACTGCAATGCAGTCGGAACTCGCCCACGCCCTGCGTAGCGCACTCGCTCAAAAATCACCTCGAAAATCACGTTCCTACTGCATCGTTACGGCTGAGTCTAGCGTAATAGGGTGACAGGTAGGGACGGACCGCTGGGCTGTCCGTTGCGCGGTGCCCAGTGGTAAATCACGGCGGGCCCAGCGGTCCCGCCCTACCTGGAAATCGTCGCTCTATTATGCAAGGCTCAGTAAGACTACCATGGCGGACACGGCGGTCCGCCCTCCATCAGCGCTATCGTCCCACAGTTTTTCAGAGCTTCCTTAAATCTGTCCACGCAGGCTGCTGATCATGGCGATGAGGCGGTGGACGTTTTCGGGGGCGATGCGGTCGGTGACGACGGTATGCGGGTAGTTGTGCTCGATGTCGAGGTGCAGGCCGTCTTCGCTGCCGGGTCGCACGAAATCCTCGATAAAATCCATGCCGCCCTTGGGTTTGATCCAGTGATAATAGGGATCGGGGTCGTCCGACTCGATCACGATGTGATCGTGCAGGAAGACGTTGCAGTAGAGCGTGAGATCGCGGAACGACGCGAACCACGTGGGCGGATTCACCAGCCGGTCTCGTATGATAAGCGTCATCGAGGAATCCATTTTAGCATGGCGACTGCCAACATGGACGCGCGGCGGTTTTTATTTCGGCGGATAAGCGGAAATGATGAAGGCGGGTGCTCACCCCAGTTTTGACTTTTATCCGTGAGTATCCCTGTCATCCGTGGTCTACCTTAACTTTTCTATGAGCACACCGCGTAAACCTGTTCTTCTCATCATCCGCGACGGCTGGGGCAGCAACCCGCATCCCGAGCAGGCCAAGTTCAACGCCGTGGCGTTGGCAAAGAAGCCGGCCGACGACGCCCTGCGCGCGCACTCGCCGTTCTCGCTCGTAAGCGCCAGCGGCCTGGACGTGGGCCTGCCCGACGGACAGATGGGCAACTCCGAGGTCGGTCATGAGAACATCGGCGCCGGCCGCATCGTCGACCAGGAACTCGTGCGCCTGAACAAGCTTTTCACCGACAAACAGCTCGCGACCAACGCCACCTGGCACGGCGTCGTCGCCCGCATCAAGGCTTCGCCCACCGCCAAGCTCCATCTCATGGGCATCGTCTCGGACGGCGGCGTGCATGGCATGCTGGAGCATCTCTACGGACTGCTCGTGCAGGCGAAGCTCGACGGCATTCCGGCGGATCGAGTGTTCGTGCACGGGTTCACCGACGGCCGTGACACCGCGCCGACGAGCGGCCTCGGGTTCATCCGTGCGGTCGAGGCCAAGATCAAGGAACTCGGCTACGGTCGCATCGCCTCCGTTTGCGGTCGCTTCTGGATCATGGACCGCGACAACCGCTGGGAACGTGTGAAGAAAGGTTACGATCTGCTGACCGGCCGCGCATTTGCCGCGACGGCGACGTCGGCCGAGGCCGCCATCCAGAATTACTACGACCACCCGCTCAGCGCGACGCAGAACGGCGACGAGTTTGTGCCGCCGACCGCCATCGTCGGCGCCGACGGCAAGCCTCTCGCGACGTTCGCGAACGGCGACGCGGTGGTGTTCTACAACTACCGCGGCGACCGTCCCCGCGAGATCACGAAGGCCTTCGTGCTGGATGATTTCAAGGAGTTCGACCGCGGCGCGAAGCTCGATCTCTACTACGCCACGATGACCGAGTATGAGGCCGGCCTGCCGGTGAAGGTCATCTCGCCCAAGCCTCCCAAGTTGAAAAACATCCTGGGCGAAGTTGTAGCCAACGCGGGACTCGCCCAGTTCCGCTGCGCCGAGACGGAGAAGAATCCCCACGTCACGTTTTTCTTTAACAACTATCGCAAGGAGCCGTTTCCCGGCCAGGAAAACGCCTGCCCGTCCAGCCCCAAGGTCGCGACCTACGACATGCAGCCCGAGATGGCCGCGGCCGAGGTGACCGCGCTGGCGAAGGCGGCGATCTTGTCCGGCAAGTTCGGCTTCATCGCCGTGAACTACGCCAACCCCGACATGGTCGGACACACGGGTTCCATCCCGGCGACGGTCAAGGCCTGCGAGGCCACCGATGCCGGCGTGGGCGAGTTGCTGACGGCCTTGAAACAGGTCGGCGGCAAGGCGCTCGTCTGTGCAGATCACGGCAACGCCGAGCAGATGTGGGATCCCGTGCTCAACGGACCGCACACCGCGCACACGCTCAACCTCGTCGAGGTGTTTGCCGTGGGCGAGGGGCTTGTCGCGGGCAAAACCAAGATGCGCATGGGCGGGCGTCTGGCGGACATCGCTCCGACGATCCTCGATCTCATGGGTCTCCCCAAGCCGGTCGAGATGACGGGTGAGAGCCTGATCTTGAAGTGACGTGCGAACTCCTCTGCGCGTGGACTGCGGTCCCGTGCAGAGGCCTGCCGTTCACCGGCGCGCGATGACGTCGTGCTGAAAAACCAACACCTGGGTGCCGGGGGAGGCGGTTTGCAACGTGTTGACCACGTCATCGGTGGCCTCGCCGATGTCATCAAGGATGACCATGGCGGCGCGATCCCATTTGAGGCGATTGCGGGCGAGGGCCACGGAAGGCAGCCACACGACGGACAACTTTCGGTCGTCTTCGCGAAGCAGGTCTCCCACGGCTCCCACCAATGAGGGGCGCGATGTGATCACAAACACCAGCTTGGGGAATGTCGGGCATACCCTTACCGATAGAATGGCCGGACTGCGAAAAACAGGTGAGCGGGTGATCATGGGGTGTGGTTGTTTGAACTGTGCTCATCCTGCCGGATTCGAGGTTTTTAGGATATCAGGCGTTCCCTCCCGTTTCGCTTGGGTAAACACCCCTGTGGGGCTAGGTGATTTTACACGGGGTGAGTTTAGATTTGCCGTCATCAGGCCGCGTGCGCTTAGGTGAACGACTTTCGACAATCATGAAGCGCACCCATCACTGTGCCCAGCTCACCCTGGCCGACCTCAACACGACCGTCTCGCTCCTCGGCTGGGTGGACTCCATCCGCGACCATGGCGGCATCCTCTTTATCGATCTGCGTGACCGTAAGGGGATTACGCAGGTTAAATTCGACCCCCAGACCAACCCCGAACTGGGTGCTCAGGCGACGCACATCAAGCCGGAGTCCGTCATCGGCATCACCGGCACGGTCGTCGGCCGCCCCGAGGGCACCGTCAACAAGACTCTGCCCACCGGCGCCATCGAGATCGATGCAACCGCGCTGACCATTCACAATCTCTCCGACACCCCCCCGTTCCCGCTCGACGACATCGGCGGCGACAAGGTCAACGAGGACCTGCGTCTCACCTATCGTTACCTCGACCTGCGCCGTCCGAAGATGCGCAAAAACCTTCAGGTGCGCCACCGCGCCGCGAAGTCCATCCGCGACTATTTCGACTCTCAGGAATTCATCGAGGTTGAGACGCCTGCGCTCTTCAAGTCCACGCCCGAAGGCGCCCGCGAATACCTCGTGCCTTCGCGCATCCATCCCGGCGAGTTCTACGCGCTCTCGCAGTCGCCCCAGCAGTTCAAACAGATCCTCATGGTCGCCGGCGTGGAAAAATATTTCCAGATCGCCCGCTGCTTCCGCGACGAAGATTTGCGCGCCGACCGCCAGATGGAGTTCACCCAGGTGGACGTCGAGGCGTCGTTTATCACCCGCGAGGATGTTTACGCGCTCTTCGAGGGCATGGTGCAGAAAGTCTGGAAGGATGTGCTCAACGTCGACATTCCCGCGCCGTTCCTGCGCATGCCGTTTCATGATGCGATGAATCGCTTCGGCGTGGACAAGCCCGATATGCGCTTCGGCTTCGAACTCACCGACCTTTCCGAGACGTTCAAGGACTCCGCCTTCAAGGTATTTCAGTCCACCGTGGCCGGCGGCGGCTCCATCAAGGCGGTCAACGCCAAGGGACTCGCCGATCTCACGCAGGGCGAACTCAAGGCCCTCGAAGACATCGCAAAATCACTCGGCGCGAAAGGCCTCGCCTTCATCAAGGCCGAGAAGGGCGAATGGAAATCGCCTATCGTGAAATTCTTCAGCGACGCCGAGAAAGCCGCCATTACCGCCAAGCTCGGGGTGGAGGAGGGCGACATGGTGTTCTTCGCCGCCGCTCCGTGGGAAAAGGCCTGCGCCATCCTTGGCCGCATCCGCCTCGAGGCCGCCCAACTGCTCGCCAAGCGCGGCAAGCTCACCATCCGCGCCGACGACTGGAAATTTCTTTGGGTCATCGATTTTCCGCTCATGTCCTACGACGAGGAGCGCGGCGGCTACGCGGCCACGCACCATCCGTTCACCGCGCCGGTGCCGGAGGACGCCGCGTATCTCGACAGCGATCCGAAGCGCGTGCGCGGACAGCACTACGATCTCGTGCTTAACGGCATGGAGCTCGGCGGCGGTTCCATCCGTATTCACCAACCCGCTTTGCAGAAAAAAGTTTTTGAAGATGTGCTCAAGATTCCGGCCGATGTGGTCGAGAGCCGTTTCGGCTACATGCTCAAGGCCTTCACCTACGGCGCGCCTCCGCACGGCGGCATCGCCTTCGGCCTCGACCGCATGGTCGCTCTGCTCTGCGGCACGACGAGCATCCGCGACGTGATAGCATTTCCAAAAACGCAGAAGGGCCAGGATCTCATGGCGCAGAGCCCGACGCCGGTCACGGCGAAACAGCTCAAGGAACTGCACATTCAAACTGTAATGCCCGCGTAAGGACAAATTCGGTTCATACCATCGAGACCGGTCGCAAGACCGGTCTTTTTTGTTGGCTGCGTGTCGCTGGCACGTCCGGTGCTATCGGGGTTGATGAGCAATCCGTCCTCAGCACAACAACCATCCATCAGACTCATGAACAGAATGCCATCCAACTTCTGGTCGGGCCTTGCGAAAGCGGGTCTTTGTTCCCTCCTCCTTGCCACGGTCGCGTGCGCCTCGCTGCACGCCCAAGACGCGGCCGCTGCGGTCGCGGCGACGCCGGCGCCTGAGGCGCCCGCCGCCGAGGTCGTAGCCTATCTTCCCCAAAAGGTGGCCGACATCATGTGGCTGTGTCTCACCGCCTTCCTCGTGTTCTTCATGCAGGCGGGCTTCGCCATGGTCGAGACGGGCCTCACCCGCGCGAAGAACGCCTGCAACATCATGATGAAAAATCTGATGGATTTCTGCATCGGTGCGCTCGCCTTCTGGGCGGTCGGTTATGCGATCATGTATGGCACGCACGGCAACTCCTACTTTGGTTGGGACGCCGATCTCCTGATGCTGGGCTCCGGCACGTCCGGCCAGGATTATGGCCTGAGCGCGAGCTGGCTCTTCCAGGTGGTGTTCGCCGCCACGGCCGCGACGATCGTGTCGGGCGCCATGGCCGAGCGCACCAAGTTCATCGCCTACTGCTTCTACTCGCTCATCATCTCTCTTCTCCTTTACCCGGTCACGGGCCACTGGATATGGGGTGGCGGCTGGCTGAGCAGCATGGGCATGCGCGACTTCGCCGGTTCGACCGTCGTTCACTCCGTCGGCGCCTGGGCTTCGCTGGCCGGTTGCATCGTGATCGGTCCCCGTATGGGCAAGTTCACCGCCGATGGTAAGATCAATCCCATCCCCGGCCACAATTTGGTTCTGACCGCCCTCGGCGTGTTCATCCTCTGGTTCGGCTGGTATGGCTTCAATCCCGGTTCCACGCTGCTGGCGGTCGGCGGCATTTCCCACATCGCGGTCACCACGACCCTCGGTGCCGCCGCCGGTGCGTTGGGCTCCATGCTCATCACTTGGATTCGCTTCGGAAAACCCGACCTTTCGATGACCCTGAACGGCACCTTGGCCGGCTTGGTCGCCATCACCGCGCCTTGCGCTTCCGTCTCCACGGGCGGCGCGGTCGCCATCGGTTTTGTCGCAGGCATCCTTGTGTTCCTCTCCGTGCTCTTCATCGAGACGAAGCTCAAGATTGACGATCCTGTGGGCGCCATTTCGGTTCACGGCGTTTGCGGAGCTTGGGGCACGCTTTCCATCGGGCTCTTCGGGAGCCGGGCGATTGATCTGCCCTACTGGTCCGATACCACGGCCATCGCGGACGGTCTTTTCTACGGCGGCGGCGTGCACCAGTTGTTCGTCCAGTTCGTCGGCGTGGCGAGCGTCTTCGCCTTCACCTTCGTGAGCGCCTTTATCTTCTTCAAAATACTCAAGGCCACCATCGGTCTTCGTGTGTCGGCAGAAGAGGAGTCCATGGGCTTGGATGTCGCCGAACACGGCCAGGAGTCCTATCCGAACTTCGTGGTTCGAGAATAATTCATCCTCATAACCCATCCAAACATTCTGCACCCTATGAAACTTATCATCGCCATCATCAAACCGTTCAAGCTGGAGGAAGTGAAGGAGGCCCTTGCCGGAATCGGCATCGAGGGCATGACGGTGACCGAGGTCAAAGGCTTCGGCCGCCAGAAGGGCCACACCGAAATCTACCGCGGTTCCGAATACACGGTGGATTTCCTCCCCAAGGTAAAGGTCGAGGTCGTCGTGTCCGACGAAATGGCCGGAAAGACGGTTGATACCATCGTGAAGGCCGCCAAGACCGAGAAGATCGGCGACGGCAAGGTCTTCGTGATCGGCGTCGAGGACGCGATCCGCATCCGCACCGACGAGCGCGGCGACGCGGCAATCTGACGGTGGTCGGATTTTGGCAAAGAGAGGTCGTTTCCTGCCGGGAACGGCCTCTTTTTTTGGCCTCTGAGAGGGAAAGAGGCAGACGTTGCCCATGAAAAAAAGCATGAAAGGGAACGGAAGCTTGCGCCCGCCGTCAGTTGGCTTTACTCCTACAAAGAACCCCGAAATTCTACTCTGAATGAAACTCATCATCGCCATCATCAAGCCCTTCAAGCTGGAGGAAGTTAAGGAAGCCCTCGCCGAAATCGGTGTAGAAGGCATGACCGTGACCGAAGTCAAAGGCTTCGGACGCCAGAAGGGTCACACTGAAATCTACCGCGGTTCCGAATACACCGTGGACTTCCTTCCCAAGGTGAAGATCGAGGTCGTAGTTTCCGACGATCTTCTCACCAAGACGGTCGAGACCATCGTGAAGGCCGCCAAGACCGGCAAGATCGGCGACGGCAAGGTTTTCGTCCTCAACATCGAGGAAGTGGTCCGCATCCGCACCGACGAGCGCGGCGACGCGGCGATCTGAGCTCGGAGCACCTTTTGCTTTTCAAGCCGGCCCTTTTTTGGGTCGGCTTTTTTGTGTCCGTGTTACACGGCGAATGAGGCGTTTTAAGTTAAACTGTAGTCGCTGATCGGCTGCGCGGAGGACGGACCTCCAGGTCCGTCCTGATGATTGTTCGAGGGAGTCCACTGGGATCGGACCGGGAGGTCCGACCTCCTTTTCGGCTACAGTTTAATTCTAAAATGCGTTACTGGAGTTGGCCGGCCTGATAGCGAATCGCCCGCTGATAGGCGCTGATTCCCAAGTCTTCGCTGGTCTCAACGAGCGTCGTCAGGACAAGTTGCATCGCCTCTGCGTGGCGACCTGCGCTGTGCAGTGCCATGGACAGAAAGACCTCGAACTCACGATTCTCGGGGAACTGCCGTCGCCCGGTCTCCAGAACCTCAACGGCTCGTGCGGCCTGACCGGTGGCGCGCAAGGTCGCTCCCAATCCAATGAACGCGCCTGAGAGTTCTCCGGGGGATAGCCCCAACGCGACGGCCTTCTCATAGAGCGGGATCGCCTCGGCCGGCCTGCCTAAAACGTCCAGCGTCCAGGCGAGTTGATAGTTGATCTCCGCGACGTTGGGGTGACGCCCATCGAGTTTCTGGAGCAGGCCAAGCACATGCTCGATCTGCCCGCCATGGCGCGCGCCCACGATGGCGTCGAGTTCAGGTTTCCAATCGGACATGCGGATGATCGTGTAGGAGCCCATTTATGGGCGATGTGAGAGATACGATAATGTTGGATCTACGTATGGTGTTCATCGCCCATAAATGGGCTCCTACCTTCCGGATCAGGCCTTCTTCTCGGCCTTCACAGGCAGGGCGCGGGTTTTGATCTCGGTGACGAGGCGCGCGAGGTAGTCGGCGAAGGGCAGGGTGCCTTCGTCGCCTTTCGCACGGCTGCGCACGCTAACGCTCTTCGTCTCGGCTTCCTTGGCTCCGAGGACGAGCATGTAGGGAATCTTTTCGAGTTCGGCGCGGCGCAGCTTGGCACCGAGCTTCTCGTTGCGGTCGTCGAGGGTTGCGCGCACGCCGGCCTCGCGGAGTTGTTTGAGCAACTCTGGGCCGTAGTCGCCGATCTTGTCGTTGATGGGCACCAGGCGGACCTGCTCGGGCGCGAGCCACACGGGGAAGTCACCGGCGAAGTGCTCGATCAGCACGCCGCAGAAACGCTCCATCGAGCCGAAGGGCGCGCGGTGAATCATCACGGGGCGGTGCTTTTCGTTGTCGGCGCCGATGTAGTGCAGGTCGAAGCGCACGGGGAGCACGTAGTCCACTTGAACGGTGCCGAGCTGCCATTCGCGGCCGATCACGTCTTTGATGACGAAGTCGATCTTGGGTCCGTAGAACGCGGCTTCGCCGGGTTCTTCGGTGAAGGGAACGCCGAGCGTGGACGCGGCGTCGCGGCAGGCGGCTTCGGCGAGGTCCCATTGCTCGGGGTTGCCGGCGAACTTCTTGCCGTCCGGATCGCGCAGGCCGACGCGCACGCGGTAATCGGACATGCCGAGCGTGGTGAGCACGGTTTTCACGAGCGATAGACAGCCTTGGACTTCGGTGGCGACCTGTTCCTGCGTGCAGAAGAGGTGGGCGTCGTCCTGGGTGAAGCCGCGCACGCGCGTCATGCCGTTGAGCTCGCCGGACTGCTCCCAGCGATAGACGGTGCCGAACTCGGCGAGACGCACGGGCAGGTCGCGGTAGGAGTGAGGCTGCGAGGCGAAGATCTTGATGTGGTGCGGGCAGTTCATCGGCTTCAGCATGAAGCCGTCGAGGAGCTTGGTCGGGTCCATCACGCGGTCCTGGCCGATGACTTCTTTGCCGGCGCGTTCGTTGATGCCGGCGGCGAAGTGCGACGACACGGCTTCGAGGCGAGCGGTCATCTCGGCGCAGCCGCAGCCTTCGGAGGCGATCTGCGCGAGCTGGTCGGGCTCGGGGATGGCGGGGAATTGCGACTCTTTGTAGTAGGGGAAGTGGCCGGAGGTTTTGTAGAGCGCGAGCTTGCCGATGTGCGGCGTGAAGACCTGCGAGTAGCCCTGTTTGCGGAGCTCGCTCATGATGAAGTCCTGCAACTCCTGGCGGATGACGGAGCCGTTGGGCGTCCAGAGGATGAGGCCTTGGCCGACGTCTTCGTCGATGTGGAAGAGCTGGAGTTCTTTGCCGAGCTTGCGGTGGTCGCGGGCCTTGGCCTGCTCCTGGCGTTCGAGGTATTGGGCGAGTTCTTCCTTGGTGGGGAAGGCGGTGCCGTAGATGCGTTGGAGCTGTTTGTTCTTCTCGTCGCCGCGATGGTAGGCACCGGCGATGGAGAGCAGCTTGAAGGCTTTTAGCTTGGACGAGTAGCGCACGTGGGTGCCGGCGCAGAGGTCCATGAACTCGCCGTTCTGGTAGAAGGAGATTTTTTCGCCCTCGGGGATGTCGGCGAGACGACCGAGTTTGTAGCGTTCCTGTCCGCGCGACTTGATGATCTCGACTGCTTCCTCGCGGGAGACTTCCTTGCGGATGAAAGCTTGGTTCTCCTCGGCAACCTTCTTCATCTCGGCCTCGAGGGCGGGCAGATCCTCAAGGGTGAGTTTCTTGTCCAGGTCGATGTCGTAGTAGAACCCGGTGTCGGTGGGCGGACCGATGTCGAGCTTGGCGTCCGGGTAGAGACGCAGAATGGCGGTCGCGAGGATGTGCGAACCGGAGTGGCGGAGTTCTTCGAGCGGAGACATAACGTGGGACATGTTCGGAAAGGGAGGAGAATTATCGGAATCGGAGTTTTGTCACAGAGAGCACAGAGGGATCACAGAGTGTCACGGAGGAATACAACCGGATTGGCTCTGTGAAGCTCTGTGCAACCTCGGTATTCCCTCTGTGACGAATGTTCGGTGGTTATTTTTTAATAGGTTCGAGGGAGTAGCCGTCTTTGCGGTCGAGGATCGACCAGCCGGCGGCGGTGAGTTCTTTGCGCAGGGCGTCGGCGGCGGCGAAATTTTTGGCCTGCTTCGCGGTCCAGCGCTTTTCGGCGAGCGTGGCGATGTCGGCGGGGATGTCGGCTTTATGAGGAGCCTCTCTAGTCCAACTGTATCCTAGCGCATCTTCCACTAGGCGTTCAAACTCAGCCCGTTCTTCAAAGGTTGGCTTCCGACTCTTAAGCGGTTCAAGAAAACTAAAAAGCACTCCCATGGCTGCGGGGATGTTCATATCATCGCAGAGTGAACTCCACGCGTTCCCTAAATGCCGCCATTCTTTGTAGGATTTTTTGAAGACAGTGTAGGCTGATTCTTCATCAAACTCCTTGAATGCGAATATGAAGTTTTGTCTGAGATTGCTCAAGCGCTGTAGGGCGCTTTCTGCTGCATGCATCGAATCGAGCGAGAAATTGAGTTGTTTTCTTGGATGCCCCATCAGGAGAGCGCAGCGGAGCGCCATTGGGCTGAAGCCCTTGGCCTTGAGGTCGTCGAGCGTGTAGAGGTTGCCGAGCGACTTGCTCATTTTCTTGCCGTCCACGAGGAGGTGCTCGCTGTGATACCAGTGACGCGAGAACTGCGTGCCGTTGCAGCACTGGCTTTGGGCGATCTCGTTTTCGTGGTGGGGGAAGAGCAGGTCCACGCCGCCGGTGTGGAGGTCGATGGTGTCGCCGAGGTGTTTCTTGCTCATCGCGCTGCACTCGATGTGCCAGCCGGGACGGCCCTGGCCCCACGGACTCGGCCAGAAGACGTCGCCGTCGTCGGGCTTGTGGCCCTTCCAGAGCGCGAAGTCGCTGCCGTCTTCCTTTTCGTCGGCGTCGTGCGTCTGGGGCTTGGCGGAGAGGGCGGAACCGACCTTGAGTTCGCGTTCCTTCACGCGCGAGAGGCTGCCGTAGCCGTCGTAGGAGGAGACTTTGAAATACACCGAGCCGTCCTCGGTGCGGTAGGCGTGTCCCTTCTTTTCGAGGATCGAGATCATGTCGATCTGCTCGGGAATGTGGGTCGTGGCGGCGGGCTCGACGTGGGGAGGCAGGCAGTTGAGCGCCTTGCAGTCGGCGTGAAATTTATCGGTCCACTGCTTCGTTACCTCGCCGAGCGGACGTTTCTCCTCCCGGGAGCGGCGGATGGTTTTGTCGTCCACGTCGGTGAGGTTGCGGACGTGCTTCACCTTGCCGGGGAACTCCAGTTCGAGGAGGCGACGGAGGAGGTCGTTGACCACGAAGGTGCGGAAGTTGCCGATGTGCGCGGCGGCATAGACGGTGGGTCCGCAGTTGTAGAAACGGAAGACGCCGTCGGGTTGCGCGGGGCGGAGTTCGCGGGTCTCGCGGGTAAGCGAGTCGTGGAGCTTGATGGCCATGAAGAAGGGAAGGGGTCTTGTTAACAGGGTTTCTCGTCGGGCGGAAAGGTGTTTTTTGCGGACGCGGCCTCCGCGGGTTGAAGACAGGCCGCGAAAGCGATGCACAAGTATGTTCCGACCGGAACATACTTGTGCATCAGATAAGGAGCGTGGATGTGGCGGGTTCGCTTGGTTTGCGGGAGGGCCTGATTTTCGTGCCTTAGGAAAACAATGGCGGACGGGGAACATCCATGTTTGGTTGATCGGCCTAGCATGGCCACATTCAAGCTCGATTTGACCCATCGTCCGCGCCGCCTACGGCGCAATTCCACCGTCCGCTCGCTCGTCGAGGAGACGGTGCTGACGCCGGCGGACTTCATCGCGCCGTTGTTCGTGGTCGACGGCAAGGGTGCCCCGGAACCCATCGCCTCGATGACCGGGGTGTTCCGTTACAATATCGCCGATCTGGTCAAGGAATGTCGTGCGCTGGCCAAGCTGGGCGTGCCGGCGGTGGCGCTGTTCCCCAAGCTGTCCGCCAAGCTGAAAGATGAAACGGGCACGGCGGCCCTTGCGGAAGACGCGTTGATTTTGCGTGCGGTGCGTGCGGTCAAGAAGGCCGTTCCGGAACTGATCGTGATGACCGACATCGCGCTGGATCCCTACACGACGCACGGGCACGACGGCGTGCTGACTCCCGACGATCTGGACGTGGCCAACGACGCCACTGTGGAGATTCTGGTCAAGATGGCGGTTCTTCACGCCCGGACGGGCGTAGATTTCGTGGCGCCGTCGGACATGATGGACGGCCGCATCGGAGCGATTCGCAAGGCGCTGGATGCGGCGGGTTGCACGGAGACGGCCATCATGGGGTATTCGGCGAAGTTTGCCTCGGCCTATTACGGTCCGTTTCGCGATGCGGTGGGCAGCGCCTCGTCGGCCGGCACGCATCATCTCGACAAGCGCACCTATCAGCTCAATCCGGCCAACCGTCGCGAGGCCTTGATCGAGATCGCGCTCGATGAGGCGGAAGGGGCGGACATCCTCATGGTGAAACCGGCGGGGGCCTATCTCGACATCATCCGCGAGGTGCGCAACGCCACGCGCAAGCCGGTCGCCGCTTATCAAGTGTCCGGCGAATACGCGCAGATCCAGGCGGCGGCCAAGATGGGCTGGCTCGACCTGGCGCGCACGCGCCACGAATCGCTGATTGCGATCAAACGGGCGGGTGCGGACATGATCCTGACCTATTTCGCAAAAGAAATGGCCGCCGTGCTTAGGTGAGAGAGTAGACGCGGCATCCTGCCGCGTTGGGATGTTTCGAAACGCGGCAAGATGCCGCGTCTACTTTGGACAAAAAAAGAGGCTCCAGATCGGAGCCTCTTTTGCACATGGGGTTTTTGAGGTGGCCTCAGCGCTTCTTTTTGGCGGCCTTCTTCGGCTTTTCGTCGTCATCGTCGTCGGACGACGCCTTGGACTTGGGACCGTCGTCGTCCTCGTCTTCCTCGTCGTCGTCGGACTTGGGCTTTTTCTCGCCATCCTCGTCTTCGGATTCTTCGTCGTCGTCCCACTTGAGGGATTCGTCGTTCTTGAGTTTTTCTTCCTCGTCGGCGTCGAGTTCGGGCAGATCTTCGTCGTCAATGTCCTCGCCGTCGCCGGATTTGCCTGCTTCCTCGCCTTCCTCGGTTTCCCAGCCGGCGGGAACATAATCAAGGATGGCGCAGAGTTCCTCGAAGGTGTGGATGGCCTTGCCCTCGATGAAGCTGGCGTTCTGGTCCTCGCGGATCTCGTCCTCGACCTCGTCGACGGTGAGCTTGGACTCGAACTTGAAGATGTCGTTGAGCATCTTCACGCGGCAGCGGGTGAGATGGTCGAGCAGGTCGGCGTAGGGCCCGTTTTCCTCGTCGAGGATGTCGGCGAGGGCGAAAAGTTTTTCATCGGACTCGAAGAACGAGTCCTTCACGCGCTTGAGGCGGACGCGCTGGGCGCCGGCTTCCTTCTCGATGCGGAAGGGGATGAAGGCGGACTCCATGGTGTCCTGGTCGAAGCCATAGTCGCGCAAAGGCTCCACCAATTCGATGAGGTGGGCCATCTGGCGGGGGTCTATGATGCTGAGGCCGTCGACGTCCCAGCGGACGGGATCACTGACTTCGTCGACCCACCAGTTGTGGTCTTCACCGAGACGAACAATGCACCAATCTAGAGTTGCGGAGGATTTTGCCATGGATGTTGCTGAAGAATTGAGCCGCAGCAAAGAGCGCGGGCGGCGGCGGAGTCAAACCGCGAAAGCAACTTTCTTAAACTTTCTTTGGGGAGCCGCCGCGCTCTCATTCGGGCCTGGAATTTTGCGCGCAGCGTGCGGCGGGTCGTTTGAAAAACAAGCACAAAAACAAGGGATTAAATTTGAGGCACCGCCTCGTAACCGCAGGAACGACGGAGCCATGGCGGACACTTGATTTTTTTCAATGCCCGCGCAGTGTCGCGCGACATGGGTTTTATTTATGAAGAGGTGGTGCGTCGCGTGGTGTTCGAACTCGATTCCGAGCAGGCGCACGAATTGGGCGTCAACGCGATGGCGTTGCTGGGCCGGTGCGCGCCCGCGTGCCGCCTGCTGGAGGCGGCGAACCGTCTGCCCGCGTCGCTCTACCGGCCCATCGAGGCGTTCGGGTTGAGATTTCCCAACGCCATCGGCCTTGCCGCCGGTTTCGACAAGAACGCGCAGGCCTGGCCGGCGGCGGCCGCGCTCGGGTTTGGCCACGTGGAGATCGGCACGGTCACGGCGCTGGCGCAGCCGGGCAACCCGAAGCCGCGCGCGTTTCGTTACCCGGAGCAACAGGCGGTGATCAACCGCATGGGCTTTAACAACGAAGGGGCGCAAGCCGTCGCCGCCCGTCTCGCCGGCCAGACCGGACCGGGCAAGCGGCGGATTCCGCTCGGCATCAATCTGGGCAAGTCCAAGGTCGCCCCGCTGGAGGAGGCGGTGGCGGACTATCTGACGAGTTTCGCCGCGCTGGCCGACCATGCGGATTATCTGGTGTTGAACGTCTCCAGCCCGAACACGCCGGGCTTGCGCCAGCTTCAGGATGTGAAACCGCTGCGCGAATTGCTGGGCGCGATCATGGCGGCCAATCGCGGGAGGGCGGCGAAGAAAAAAACGACGCTGCTGCCGGTGCTGCTTAAGATCGCTCCGGACCTGACTTTCCCGCAGATCGATGGTGCGTTGGAGGTGATCGCCGAGTTTGGACTCGCGGGCGTCATCGCCACGAACACGACGCTGGCTCGCCCCGGTTATTTTGAGGCCGTCGGGCAGGCGGGCGGTTTGAGCGGGGCCCCGCTGCGGGCGCGTTCGACCGAGATCATCAGCTATATTTCAAAGACCATGCACGGTCGTCTGCCGATCATCGGGGTGGGAGGCATCATGGACGAGGCGGGCGCGGGCGAAAAGATGGATGCCGGCGCGACGCTGCTGCAGGTTTACACGGGCATGATCTACCGAGGGCCGTTCTTTGCGCGCGATCTGGCGCGTGCGGTGTCATTGAGGCAGCGGCGTTTTTGACGCGCCGCCGGCGGATCAGATGGACCAGTCCCAGGCCTGCAGTTCCGCCTTGTCGCGGCATTCGAGGGCCTTCTCCTTCTTGCGGCGGGAGCGGATGACGAGGTTCTCGTTCTTATAGTAGGCGATGCTGTTGGCGGGCACGGGCTCGAGAATCCAGACGTTGGCGCCGATGATCGAGTGCGCGCCGATGCGCGTGTCGCCGCCGAGGATGGTGGCGTGCGCGTAGATGGTGACGTGGTCGTCGATGTCGGGGTGGCGTTTCACGCCCTTGATCGGGTTGCCGTCGTTGTCGACCTCGAAGGATTTCGCGCCGAGGGTCACGCCCTGGTAGATTTTGACGTGGTTGCCGATGTGCGCGGTTTCGCCGATGACGACGCCGGTGCAGTGGTCGATGAAGAAATGCGTGCCGATCTGCGCGCCGGGATGGATGTCGGTGCCGGTACGTTCATGGGCATACTCGGTGATCATGCGCGGAAGGATGGGCACGCCGAGTTTGTAGAGGACGTGGGCGATGCGCTGGAGCGAGATCACGAGGACGCACGGGTAGGCGAGGATGATTTCCTCGGTGCTGCGGGCGGCGGGGTCTCCGCTGTAGGCGGCCTGAACATCGGTCTGCACGATCCGGCGAACCTGGGGCATGGCGGCGAGCATCTCCATGGCCATGCGGGCCGCGTTGGCGGCGGGATCGGGATCCTTGGCGAAACGCAGGGCTTTCTCAATGTCGGAGGAGAGGCGGATGTTGATGGCCTCGAGGCGGCGTGCGGTGAGTTCGGGAACTTCCTTCTTGGTCAGGATGGACTGCTCGAAGAAGCCCGGAAAGAGCAGGTGCATGAAGTCGGAGGCAAGCCGGTTGACCGACTCCTCGGAGGGCAGGTTGATGCCGTCGAAGTGGTTGATGCCGCCTTCGGTCTCATAGGAGGCGAGCAGGGCGCGTTTGATTTCTTCCAACGTCATGGGATGCGGGACATTCCACGCGCATTGGGCGCGGGTCAAATCCAGATGAGGTATTCTGTCATCCTTGCGGGTATGAACTCGAATGATGCACTTGGGCTAAAAATACAAAAGCCGCGCTTGTGGCGCGGCTTAAAAGTGGTGCTCGGGAAGGGACTCGAACCCAAAGCGCCGGTGCTGGCTAAGTCCCTAAAAAACACGGACTTAGTTGGTGGTTAGTAGTTTAGAACTTGAATAGAGAAGCAGGAAAATGCAGCGAAGTGAAGCCAAAAACAACAAATTTGGCAACCTTTGGGCAACCTAAAGCGATGCCGTGGCGGGTCTGTTCGCGATCCTCGAGCGGTTGCGTTCATGATGTGACCGCCATGAAATCATCACGCAAAAAAAACGCCTCGTCAGCCCCAGTGTGCCGCCTGCGGTGCGCTGTTCATCCCTGAGCCTCGCGCGGCTGGTCGGCAGAAATACTGCACACGGATCAAGTGCCGGAAAATCAGTCACGATCTGAGTCAAAAACGGTGGCTGAGAAACAAGAAGGGCAGGGCCTATCACACCGGATCGGAGGCACTCGACCGAGTGAGGGACTGGCGCGGAACGCATCCGCAGTATTGGCGTCGCCGTGCCACTGGAAAGGGGCAGACGCCAGACCTGCACGCTGTGCTGGCAGAGTTCTTTTCGAGAGATTCCTGCGCTGCGTTACAAGATTCCTGGCCTCCTCAAGTCGTTGCAGTCGTTGGGATCATCGGGTGGCTGCGGGGCCATGCGTTACAAGATCCCATCGCTTGCGACCTGCGCGAAATCATGGTGTGCGGAAATGCCGTCCTCTCTGCCCTCGAAACCGCAACCGCCAACAAGAGCACCCCGCACCCTCGGGAACCTCACTAAAACCGCCTACATCGCGTAATCATGGGCGGGCCAACGCAACTCCCGCTCCCTGGGCCAAACACCGCCGCAATCCCTGCGGCGGCCTACGTGCGAATGTCCACGGAGCATCAGCAGTATTCGACCGAGAACCAGCTCGACCGTATCAAGGAATATGCCGCACGCCGGGGAATGGAGATCGTGCGTGTTTTTGAGGACTCGGGTAAAAGCGGTCTCAACGTGCGGGGGCGTGAAAGCCTCCGCCGCATGATTACCGAAGTCGAAGCGGGTAGCACGGATTTCAAGTGCATCCTAGCCTACGATGTCAGCCGCTGGGGGCGGTTCCAGGACGCCGACGAAAGCGGCTATTACGAGTATATCTGCAAGCGGGCGGGTATAAACGTCCATTACTGCGCGGAGCAGTTCGAGAACGACGGATCGCCCACGTCGAATATCATCAAAAGCGTGAAGCGGTCGATGGCCGGCGAGTATAGCCGCGAACTCTCGACCAAGGTTTTCCAAGGGGCCTGCCGGTTGATTCAACTGGGCTTCAAGCAGGGCGGCACGGCGGGCTATGGGCTGCGGCGGATGCTGGTCGATCAGGCGGGACAAACCAAGGGCGTGCTTGCGGTCGGCGAACATAAAAGCCTTCAGACGGATCGCGTCGTCCTCGCGCTCGGGCCGGACGAGGAGGTGGAGACGGTGCGCGGGGTGTATCGGGCCTTTCTCGATGAAACCCTGACGGAGCGGGAGATTGCCGACCGGCTCAACGCGCGCGGGCTCAAGACCGACCTCGGGCGAGACTGGACGCGGGGCACGGTGCATCAGCTCCTCACGAACGAGAAATACCTCGGGAACAACGTCTATCACCGGACCTCGTTTAAGCTGAAACGGAAGCACGTCCAAAACCCGCCGGAGATGTGGATCAGGGTGGAGCGGGCGTTTCCGGCCATTGTGACGCCGGAGGATTTCACCCGTGCGCAAGAAATCATCATCGCGCGGGCGAAACGTTACACCGACGACGAGATGCTTGAAAAGCTGCGGGACGTGCTACGCCAGCATGGGCGCATCTCTGGGGTAATCATCGACGAGCGGGAAGACCTGCCGTCGAGTTCGGTCTTTCGCAGTCGTTTTGGGAGTCTGGTGCGGGCCTATCAGCTCATAGGCTACGTGCCGGAGACAGATTTCGGGTTTATCGAGGTCAACCGCTACCTCCGCCAAAAGCATCCGGAGGTCGTGCAGGAAGTGATTTCGGAGTTGGCAAAGATCGGGGTGAAGGTGGCGCGCGATCCGAAAACGGAACTGCTCGTGCTCGATCAAGAGCTGATTGTGTCGCTGGTGCTGTCGCGGTGCCTGCGCACGGATGCGGGGACGCCGCGGTGGTTGGTGCGTTTCGAGGAAAGCCACCGGCCAGACATCACCGTCGTCGCCCGGATGGATGAGACAAATCAGGCGATCAAAGATTATTACCTGTTCCCCTCGCTGGATCAACTGGCGCTGCGGCTCCGGCTGGCGGAGTGCAACGACGCGCTCCTCGATGCCTACCGGTTCGATGACCTGGGATTCTTTTACTCACTGGCGGAGCGAATTTCGATTGAGGACGTAGCATGAAAAACAACGAAGAAAAAGAAGTCGTGTTGGTGCCGGTGAGGGCCGTGCGGGTGGGCAACCCGCGCGTGCGTGATCGCCGGAAATTTGAACAGATCGTGCAGAACATCGGCACGGTCGGGCTCAAGCGGCCTATCACCGTCACGGAGGGAGTCCCGGACGACGAGGGGCGGCCAACCTATGATCTCGTGTGCGGACAGGGACGGCTCGAAGCCTTCATCGCGCTTGGGCAAAGCGAGATTCCCGCCTTCGTCCGGCAGATGTCGAAGGAGGACGGACTGATTGCCAGCCTGGTCGAGAACATCGCGCGTCGGCGGGTGCGGGCGATTGATCAAATCCGCTTGATTCAGTGGATGAAGGAACAGGACAACTCGATTGAAGACATCGCCCGCAAAACGGGCCTCTGCGAGGCCTACCTTCAGGGCATCCTCAAGCTGCTCGCGCAGGGTGAGGAACGCGTGTTGGACGCGGTGCTTCACGGACGGCTCCCGATCACGATAGCGGTGAGCATCGCCGGCACCGACGACGAGGAGGGGCAGCGGATGCTTTTGGAAGCCTACGAGCGGAAGGAAATGCGCCAGTCCACGCTCTCGACCTTTCGGAAGCTCCTCGAACACCGGAAGTGTTTCGGTCGCACCTACGCCAGCGACTCCCGGCAACGCCAGCGGCGCCGCACCAGCGCGGACGGGCTGATCCTCGCCTACAAACAAGAAACCCAGAGACAAAAGCTCATGGTGCGGAAGGCGCGAGCCTGCGAGACGCGGCTCCTGTCGCTCACAGCCGCCTTCAAAGCCCTGCTTGCGGATGAGAACTTCGGCACGCTCCTGCGAGCCGAGGATTTGAACACGCTACCAAAGTTCATCGTCGAACGCGTCCAGCAATCCTGATGAGCACGCCCAAAAAAGTCCGCATCGGCTTCGAGAAAAAAGCCATCGAGCTGCCGCTGTCCTCGATCCTGCCGATTCGCCAGGTGAAGCCGACAGATGGATGCTTCGGCAAATACCGCACCGTGCTCGCGTCGATTAAAGCGATTGGGTTGGTCGAGCCACTGGTGGTGTATCCCAACCGCGCCGCGAAGGGAACGTATATGCTCCTCGACGGGCATATGCGGGTAAAGGCGATGCAAGAGATCGGAGTCGAAACCGCGCTGTGCCTCGTGTCCACGGATGACGACGCGTTCACCTACAACGACAAGATCAGCCGCATCGCGCTCATTCAGGAACACCGCATGATCATGAAAGCGCTCGACGGCGGGGTGACGGAGGAGGCGATTGCCAAGGCCCTCGACATCGACGTGAAGACGGTCGTCTCGCGCAAACGTCTCCTCGACGGCATCCACAACGAGGCGGTGCAAATTCTCAAGGACAAGCCGATCACTGAGCGGGCTCTCGGTCTTCTCAAAAACGTGAAAGCACTCCGGCAAATCGAAATGGCCCAGCTCATGGTGAGCGGGAACAACTACACCTTTTCCTACGTGCGTGCGCTACTGGTCGGGACGAACCGGGAACAACTGGTGAAGCCGGACGAACCCAAGAAAGTGCGCGGTATGTCGGCGGAGGATGTGACACGCATGGAGAAAGAAATGGAGTCGATGGAGCACGATTTCCGGCTCTTCCAAGACCAATACGGCGAAAACACCTTGCACCTCGGAGCGGCCCAGCGTTACGTGCGCAAGCTCCTCGATAACGCCAAAGTGAAGCGCTTTTTGAACCAGCGGCATCCGGAGATTCTGGAGGAACTCCAAGAACTCGCGGCACTCGACGCGCTGTAAGATTTTCACCCGACACACAACCGCACCTCAGACGATTTTAGTGGGCTGGCTCCCGGACGCCGAAACGACCAAAGCCGCGAGGCGAATATGGGCACGAGGCCGCGAGGCTTGGTGAAACATTGTTCATTCGTGGTCGGGTGATTCCATTTTCAGAAACGAAAAAGCCCCGGCGCGCTGTAAGGCACGCCGGGGCCGGAGCGGCTGCGTGTCAGTCCTCGTCGGGGAGCATGATCGTAAGGCAGGGGCGGCCGGCCTCGTCGGGGTGCTGCTCTGCCTTCAGGGTATGCAGGCGCTTCCGGCCGGTGCCGGTGATGATGACGCGGAACAGGCGCCCACCCTGCCAGACGCGGACGGGGCAGGCTCGGGACATGTGTAGGATGTCGTGCCAGACGCCGCGCCAGTCGTTCGCGTGCTTCGGGCTCGCGACGGCCTGCTCGATGAGGGCGAAGACAGTCGCGGTCATGGCGACGTGAACGCCGGGGAAGTGCTGGCGGGAAACCTGGGCGAGGTCGCCGGTGGAGGCGTCGGCAAGGACGCCGTCGGCGATGGCCTGGGCGCGGGTGTAAATGGAAATGACGATGAAGCCGTCGAACGGGTGGCCGGGCTGGTGGACTACGTCGCCGGGCTGAGGTGTAGGATCACGGGAGATGTCACGCATGGGATGTCGGAGGAGTGCGCCCCAACGAGGGCGCGGATGAGAGTAGCGGGCCGCGCTACGCGGAGCCCCCGGATGGCCAAACCGAAAAAACGGCCGCCCCCGAGGGATGCCGACGGGAAGCACCGGCTGCGCAAGGTGGAGCGCAGCGGGACGGGACGCGGGACGACGCAGTCGCCAGCGCCCGCCAGCGAGCAATACCTAGAGGCGTGGACGGGCGGAGTGCGCAGCGCGAAGACCGCCAGCCGTCGCAGGTGCTACCCTAAAGGCACACTCTGGGCACGGCCACGCACGAAGAATTTGAGCCTCCGGCGAGCATCTATTTTCTGAAGATCGGAGCGCAGCCGTATTTCCCCATCACATTAAAAACGAAAGCGTGCACGAGGGACTGATCGGGGCGGGTGAAGACGCCTAGATTCATAAAGTCGTTATGAATCTGAACGAAGCTTTTCCCCAGGGCGGCGGCTACATTACGCACCGTGGGTTCACCGCGAATGGGAATAAGCGTCACGCCGTTAATCACCATTTCCTCTTGGTCCGTGGGCGTATAAACTGGCGTAGGATGGCCTGCATCACTTTCCGGCACTAACGCTACTTCATCCGGAACCTCGGCGACGGCGGGCTTAATTACGGCTGCAACCTGAACCGGTTCAGTAATCACCGGCACTTCAGCTGCGGGCGCGTCTGCTGTGGGAATGATTACTGGCTCAACTACCGGTTCATCTACGTCAGACACGGTCACCGCCTCAATCGGGCTGGGTGCGGGTTGTGCGTCTTCAGCGGGTTGCTCAAAAATCAACGGACGAGGTGAGACGGCCGCAGTCATTGCGGTTAAGAACGGCGAGGGTTCACCGGTGTGAACAAGGCAGACTTCGTCACGGCCACGGGTCATCGCCACGTAGAGACGGAGTGCCTCGCGCCAGATCTCGCCCGCCGGCACACCCTTGGGCGGGAACTCTCCCGCGCCCATTCCGACGATAATTATCAGACTAAACTCGAAGCCCTTGATGTTGTAGATGTCGCTCACCACGACGACGTCGGCGCGCATCTGATAGTCGCCCGTGAGTCGTGAGGTGGCGATGCCAGGCGGGGCGGTTTCGCGAATCTTGCGAACTGAAATTACATCGGGGTTTGCCGTGGCGATGCAGATGCTAAAACCCGGATACCCAGATGCCAGCCACTCGCCCGCTAGCGACCATGCCGCCCGCAAGGGATCGTTGGTTTCGCAGACGAAGGGACGTGCGCCGTCCCGTTGGGCGTATTCTGGTTTTAGCACTGTCACGCCTTCATGCTTTGCCGTGGCTTCGTTGGCGTAGGATTCGAGCAGGAGGTGTGCGGCCTCCAAAATCTGTCGGCTGTTTCGATAATTTTTGAGGATGCTGCGATTCACGCGATGCCCCGGCCCAAGCCCCGCCTGTGGCAAATCGAAATCTTTGGTGTAAATTTTCTGTGCGGTGTCGCCGGTGAGAAAAAGACCGTTGAGCGGCGCACTGGGGATTTTGGAGATCAACTCCAGATCGAGCGTGGAGAAGTCCTGGAACTCATCGACCAAGACGCAGCGAAAGCGGAGATGATCGGGGATGCTACCGGCATGATCGTCGAGCGCGACAGTCGAGGCCTGGGTAAGCTCCATGCCGTCGAGTTTACCGTTTCGGAGTTGATAGCGTTCCCACGTGCGCAGCACGCGAAGGATGTCTTCACGTCGCTTGTCCTGGAACTGAATGCAGCGCCCGCCTCGATCATACTTGGCGTAGCCCTCGTAGGCCGAAGACAAGCGGCACGCGCTCCGCACCAAGGTTAGCTCCTCTTTCAAGTAGCGAGGCGCATCGATGGCTTGGTCTTGGCTAAAGAGATAAACGGTGAGACGAGAAAGGGCATCCTTGGTCGGCTGTGACTCGGGGTCGGCGCAGAACGCATCCCAAAGCTTCTCGATTTCATATTCATCCCGCGCGTCAAACAGGGTGGTCAACTCGGTGAGGTTACGACCGCCGATGAAGTCGTTTACCTCGTCCTTGAGTTCTAACAGCGAGCCGAAGGACGTGAAAAAATCCTCCATGCCGTAGAACTTCAGCATGGATTCCAGATACTCGTAGAAAGCCATGACCCGGATCGGGTATTTCACGCCACCGGCCAAGCGCTCGATGTGGTTGCGGATGAGGTCGGCGAGCGGGCGGTTGAGGGTCAGGACAAGAATCGGTTCGTCGGGATATTCTTTGGCCAAGCGGATTGCACGATGCACGAGCACGCAGGTTTTACCGCTGCCGGAGACTCCCGTGAAAACGCAGGGCTTGGGAATGTCTTCGACCACGACGCGCTTTTGGCCGGGATGCAGATAGAGCATCCATTCCTGAAACCGCGATGGTTCCCAGAGAGCGTCGAACTCCGCCTCGGTGAGATCGTTGAGGACGATGAGGGTGTCCGAATTGGCCTCGGCCTTTACCACCTCGGGAGTGATCGGTTTCGCCTCATCCGCGCGTTGACGCGTGCCGAGAAAGACATCCCGGTGACGCTCCGCCACGACGAGCAGGCCGTCTCGCAAGGCCACGATCAGATTTAGCGCGAGGTTGGCGGCCTCGGCGTTTGCTTCGTCCTGCACGTCTTGCAGCACTTCTTGGATCAACTCCTCTGTCGCATTGGCGTCGAGCGCCAGCAACCGGCGGCGAACGCTTTTGGGCGGGACGAGCTGCTCCCAATCGAGTCCGCTGATGTGAGCCAGATAAGGCCGGGTGTCCTCGGGCGGCGTGGTGGCCGCCGGAAGATGAGGAGTGTTGGCGATCTCTCGCTCAACGATCACGCCGATGCGTTTGGTGTCCTTGTCGTAGGTGAAGGACTGGCCGCGATTCACGTCGAGCCAATGATTCACCTCATCATGCGAACCGGCGTAGCAGAGCATGACGACCTCACCGAAATCCACGGACACCAGCCGATAGCCGTTACCCAGGTCGTATTTGATGCAGTTTTTGATGCGGCTCTCGCCGTGATCCGTGGTTTGGCAAACGTTACGCTCGCCGAGGGCCAAGCCTTGGCGGATTTCGCCGATCTTGCGGTAGGCGTTGGCCCGCCCGCCGCCACTGCGCCGCATCTGTTTCAGGACTTCATTGAACTTGTTTTCCCGGTGAACGACGACGAGCGGCATGGTGACGGTGGCGATTTACGCGATGGGTTGTTTGTTCAGATACTCGACCTCTGTCTTGAGTGAGTCGGGATTCTTGCAGACGTGGAAGGCCCAGCGGCCCATGCGGCCCCAGTTGTTGACGGCGGAGACCCAGCGTTTGGCGGCCTGGAACTTGGCCTCCTCCTTCTCGCCGTGGAGACCCTTGACCTCCAAAAGCACGCTCACGCCATTTTTCAGACGGACGACGAAGTCCGGTAGAAACTTGTGGGCACCGCCGTAAAACTCATACGGGATTTCAATGCCGAGGTGATCGTTGCGAGCGAAAAACAAGACCGCGTCGCTGGCCTCCAGTTGAAATGCAACCGAGCGTTCCCACGTGTCGGTATCGAGGACGACTTGGTCGATGTGGCTTTTGAACGTCGCGTGACAGGGCCGGGTGGTCGTGAAACGCACCTCTGCGGTGCTCCCGTAGGGCCGGAAGCGATTGATGACGGGAAGAAGCGGCGGCTCGCCCGCGCCGTGGTCGGGCTCGATGGCGTCGGTCAACTGCTCGACGACCTTCCGCATGTAAACCTCCAGCGCGAGTTCCTGCTTGGCGCAGCCGTTCCATTGGATGCGGCGATCCGCGTATTCCTCCACGATAGCGAGCACCTGCGGGAAAAGCTGGTGGCGGGCGTGGTGCTTGAGTTTGGCCTCCTTGCCGGGCTGCGACTCGGTAAGGCGGTGGACGATCAGACGCGTGATCTCGAACAGAATTGTCTGGAGGTGGTGCAGCTCGTAAAACTCGTCCCGGTCGTGCTTCGCCAAGGCGAAGTCCCCCGAGCCTTTTTGCCCGTTGCCTTTGATTCCGACCTGGGGCTGCACGTAAACTTGGGTGGGGAAGTCGGTGGGCTTGATGGTGAGCGGCTCTACCTTAGCAATGTCGCAACGCACCTTGTGCTGGCGCAGTTCCATGACGTAGCCGTCCACGTTGGGGAAACGCATCTCCATCATGCCGCGTTCGACCAAAGCCTGCACGAGATTGGTGGGTTTGTCGTCAGGCTCGGGGGTTTTGCCTTCCCGCCCTTTGTAGGGAATGACCGAGAACGGAATGCCGTAAACGTCCACGTATTCGGGGCGCAGGCGCTCTTCGCCGGTCTTCTCGTCGATGTAAGCGTCGTAGCTGATACGACGCAGGCCGCGTCCGACGACCTGTTCGCAGAGGAGTTGGCTGCCGAAGGCACGCAGGCCGAGGATCTGAGTGACGTTGTTGGCGTCCCAGCCCTCGGTGAGCATCTGCACGGAGACGACACACCGTATGTGTTCGCCGGGGGTGCCGGGCTTGCCGACGTTGGCGATAAGTTCGCGCAGACGCTCGGCCTCCTTGAGTTTGGAACCCGTCGCGGTGCCGACTTCGGCCTCGGCGAGCAGCTTGCTGTCGATGCGCAGCGTGACGGTGCGACCGGCGGTGTTGGCTAGATCGCGGAACGGCACGCCGTCCGAATTGTAACGGCGCTCCTTCCGCGTGGTGACCGTGCCGTCGTCGTCTTCCTCGGAAATTTCCTCAACCGTCTCGCCGGAGATTTTCTCGAAGAACACCTGCGCCATATCGGTGTTGTCGCAGACGACGATAATGACCGGGGGCACGAAGGTTTGGCCGCCCTTGGCCTCGCGATGTTGGTCGAAGCGTTCTTTCCACTGCGAGGCGAGCATTGCCAAGGCGGGCTCCGCCTGCCGCCAGGTGGCCTCGGGCTTGGGCTTGCCGCGATCAAAGTTGGCGTCGCCCTGGGCCTTGAGCTGGCGTTTGATTTCGTCCCACAGGCGGAAGAATTTGGGATCGGGCCGCCCGCTGGTGTCGGCCACCGGCAGGCGCGGAATTTTGGTGATGCCGCTCTCGATGGCGTCAACGAGGCCGAAGTCGCTCACCAACCACGGAAACGGCGAACCCTCGATGTAGCCGCTGCCGCCGAGATAAAAGGGAGTGGCCGAGAGGTCGATGCAGCAACGCACGCCCACCGAGGCGTTGAGCTTGTCGAGACCCTCCACCCAGACGGTGGCCTCTTTTTGGTCGTCGTCGCTGGCATCGCCGAAGCCGCTTTCGTCGCCCTTCTTCTTCTTGGTCTTCACCGCCGCTTCCGGCGGTGCGGGACGGTAGGCGTGGTGCGCCTCGTCGTTCATCACGAGCACATCACCCCGGCCATAAAGATCGCGAAGCACGCGGCGGGCAAAGGCATCCGCGCCTTCCTCGCCTTTCTGGACGACGGCATAGGTGGCGCCGCCCTCCGAGTGTTCGCTCTCGGGGGCGAAGGCGTGCCAGTTGGTGACCATCACTCGTCCGACGGAGAGCAGACTTCGCAGGGTAGCGGGCACGATGTCGAAGATGGCGTAGTAGCTCTTTTCCGGGTCGCCGTCGGTGCGCAGCACTTGCAGGCGCTCGCGCACGGTGAGGTTGGGGCACGCGACCACCACGGCGGAGGGGAACCGAGTATCGCCGGGCACGGCCCCGCGATTGCAGAAACTCCAGGCTACCAGCATGGCCATGACGACGGTCTTGCCTGAACCCGTAGCCATCTTGCAGCCGTAGCGGGTGAGCGCCTTTTGGGTTTCATCCCAAGGCTGGTCGCACAGACGCGGAAAAAAATCATCCCCCATGCCGGCGGCGAGCGGCGGTTTCTCGCCTTTGATCATCGCTGCGTAGTCCTGCGCCGTGACCGTCGGGTTGAACCGGGTGCGGCGGCCGGAAGCCAAAATCTCGTTGAGGTAGATGATCGTTTCGACCGCCTCCAACTGGCAGAAGAAGAACCGGCGTTTGCGGTCGGGCCGCGTCCAGTGGGCGAGAAGCTTTTTGGTGACCTGCGACGCGTTTTCGTAGCCGCTCTCGCGCCACTTGGCGACATCCACGCGGAGGGAGTTGACGAGAGGGAGTGGTTCGCTGCCTCGATCCCCAGAACCAACACCGGCGATTTCAGTTTGGCCGGTGATAACACGCTGGGTTGTCCAAAAATACTCAGCCTTGCGGCGACCGGGAGAGCGGAACGCTTTGCCGCCGTCGCCATAAGACCAGTGCGCCTTGGGCACGACGTAGGGGCTGTTGATGATCGGCTCTTCGACCGGTGCCTGGATGGGCAACTCGGCGTCGGGGGAAGTGGTAGAGGCGCGGGCCATGAAAAAAGAGATTAGTTGTCTTGGGTAGCGTCCGGACCGCCGTCGTCTGCCTTCGGCTTCGGCAGTTTTTTAAGCTTCTCGACCGCTGCGTCGAAATCCTTGTCTACGGGACGAGGTTCGGCGTCGGTGAGCGCCCGGTATTTGGCCAGCTCCAACTCGGCCTTGGCCACGGCGGCCTCGTGGGAGATGCGGCCGGCGTGGGTGAGGATGTCGTGGTCAGAGAGACGCAGGAAATCGTCGAGTTTGGCGATCCAGTCGCCCATGTGCATCGTCTTGCGTCGCCGGGCCTGAATCTCTGCAAATTCCAAGTAGGCGGTTACGACGCGGTTGAGCGCCTCCAATTCCTCCGCGTTGAGGTAGTTTTTGGCCGTGCCGACATCTACCTTGCGGATTGCACCGCCGGGCCGGACGTGGGTCAGGCCCATGTGGGGCTTGGTGGCATCGGCCCGCTCATAGACGATCTCGGCGGCGGTGTGGCCGTGCGCGCCCCAGTGCATCTTGTTTTGCACCGTGGCAAAGAAGCGCTGCGAGGCCTCGTCCCGCGCATCGTAGTCGATGCTCGTGGCGTAAATATCCAACACCTTGCGCCAAAAAACCCGCTCCGAAGACCGGATGTCGCGGATGCGCGCCAACAGCTCCTCGAAATAGTTTTCCTGGCCCTTGCCGGGATTCTTGAGGCGCTCGTCGTCCATGACGAAGCCCTTGACCAAGTATTCCTTAAGGCGGGCCGTAGCCCACTGGCGGAACTGGGTGCCACGCGGGCTACGCACCCGAAAGCCGACCGCCAAGATGGCGTCGAGGTTGTAATGCCGCAACTTGCGAGTGACCTCGCGGTTACCTTCCCGGCGAACTTGTAAGTAATCCTTACAAGTTGCCGCCTCCACCAACTCGAATTCGTCGTAAATAGCTTTGAGGTGGATGGTTATGTTTTGGGGCGTGGTCTGGAATAGCTCCGCCAACTGGGCTTGGGTGAGCCAGACGGTGCCGCCCTCCAGCCGCACTTCGATGCGCGTCTGGGCGTCCTCGGTTTGGAAGAGGATGATTTCCGAGGGCGAGGGATTTTCCGGGTCGTCGGCCATGGCTTATTCCTCCCCTCCCTGCGGATACTTCCCGTCCAGCCGATGCACGCGCATGACTTCGTTACCGCGCGGATCGATGACTTTCACAGCCACACATTGGCGGGGACCGGGTTTGAAGGGCAGGCTCGTGGTGCCGCTCAGGGCCTCGAACGCGCCTTCGGAGACGCTGGTCTTGAGCGCGCGGGCGAGTTTTTCCCACGCCGTCTTGTCGGGGAAGAAGGCCTGGCAGATGCAGAAGACTTTGCCGTCGTAATCGGTATCGAGGAACCACGCCGCGACCTTGCCGGCGCTGGTGGCTTGCAGGGCGTTCGCCACGGGATCGTAGAGATCGACGCCGTCCATGTGGACGACGACCTCGCCGGCCTTGGGCTCCACGCGGGTGCGGGGCTGGCCGAAAACCGTAAAGATTTGCTCTACCTTCTGGGTCTTCTTGAGGAGGTCCTTCATGCCCACGTCGGGGCGGATTTGCGCCATGTGCAGGCGCACCTCGGCGCGGGGTTCGTCGTTGTAGGCCTGGATGGTTTCCTGCGCGGTGGCGTCGAAGGAGAAGCCGGCGAAGACGACATCGTCGTAGCCTCGGCGGTGGGCGACGCGCAGGGCGTTGTCCACCTGGTAGCTGGTGACGCTGCCAAACTCCGGGCCGATGACGATGGCCACGCGGTGCGGCTTGGCGTCGTCGGCCTGAAACTCGCCCTCGGCGTGCAGGAAACTGCTCTCGATGGCGTCGAGCTGGGTGAACTTGACGTGCTTGTTGCCGGTGAAGGTGAGGCCGTCGTGTTTGAGCAGTTCCAACATGCGCTCGATGTGCGACGCGGCGTTGGTGACGTCGCGCTCGGGTGCGGTGGTGGACTCGAAGGCATCAAGATCGCCGGGGGTTCCACCGATGGGAGATGGTTCCTCAAGGTCGGCCTCGCCCTTGAGGGAGGTCTCGGGCGGGCGCATGGACTCGACGGTGAAGGGACCGGCTACGCGGGCGACGCCGCGCACGGGCTCGGGCTGGTCAACCAATTCCTCCTGCTCGGTGTTGGCGGCGATGGCGGCGTTGACCTCGTCCATCTTGGCCCGCCAAGCGGTGCGGTAGGCGGTGAGCGCGGCGGTGAGCGGCGCGGGCCACTCGGGATCGGCGTCGAACGGGACTTCCCATTCACGCCAGGCAGCGGTGGGCGGGATGGCGGCGCGGTAGGCATCGACCTGCTTGAGCGTGATTTTTTTGCCTGCAACTATGAGTGTCTTGTCGGTGCCGGGAAGGAGGCAGCGGCGCTGGTCTGCGTCGGTGACGGCATTGGCTCCGTCGGCGACGTGTTTGACGAGGAGTTTGGCGACGAGTTTTTGGCGCAGGGCCGCCGCTTGCGGTGCCGAGATGGCGGCGAGAGCTGCGTTCAGCTCGGCTAGGCGGGCGGCGAGGATGGGCTCGTGTTTTGCGAAGATGGGATCGAGGCCCTTGTTCTGCGCGATGCTCTTGAGCGTTATGTGCGGGACGGTCTTGTAATAAAAACCGTGGGCCGGATTTTGCGGGGCGCTCGGATCGACGCCCGCGACCGGGTCTTTGGTTTTATAGGTGTCGTAGCAGGCGGTGAGCAGACGTTGACGGGCGATGGCCACGGCCACACGGGAGCTGTCTATGGTGATCCAGCGGCGGCCCCATTGCTCGGCGACGTAGGCGGTGGTGCCGCTACCGCAGGTCGGGTCGAGCACGAGATCGCCCGGCTCGGTGGTCATAAGCATGCAGCGCTCGATGACCTTAGATGCTGTCTGAACGACGTAAATTCGGCCATCAGAGTATTGGCCGGTGATAGTATCCGTCCAATTTGCTGTCAGCGGTTGAACAGGGAAGTCTTGGAGATACCGGACGTATCTAATGGAGTTCGAGCTAATGTGGATTCTACCGGATTCACTCAATCGTTTCATTCCTTCAGGCGAGGTCGTCCAGAATCGCGCACCGGGGGCGAATTTTAAGCCGTTTGTTTCAAAGATTTCTTTCCCAAGGGAATATTCGTGGCTGCTTGTGAGATCGCTAACCGAATAAGGCTTTCCGCTTTTAAGAAGACCGTCGTCTTGCCCCTCCTTGATTCGGACTCGTTCTCCGTTTGGAAGATCTAGGTAAGCGTAGAAAGCGAGATCACTATCTGTGCCTTTCTCCACGAATGGCTGCTTATACTTCAATTGGCTAATATCCTTAGCGAACCATATAAGGTAGTCGGAATTTTGAGCCAAACGATCAGCTGTTAGCCCAGAAGTTTTCCTGAAGGTAATTATTGCCGCAATGTTTGAGGCACCAAAAACCTCATCCATTACTGCACGAACGCGGTGAAGATTTTCATCGGATATCTGAAGGAATAATGACCCTGAATCCTTCAACAGTTCGCGAGCGACGATCAGCCGTTGTTTCAGATACGCCAGATATGAGTGAACGCCGAGCGTCCACGTGTCGCGGTAGGCGCGTATCATTTCCGGTTCGCGGGTGAGGTCTTCGTCTTTGTCCTTCACGTCGCGCTTGCCGACCTCGTTTTGCCAGTTGCTGCTGAATTTGATGCCGTAGGGCGGATCGAAATAGATCATCTGCACCTGACCGGCGAGGCCTTCGCGGCGGGCGAGGCTGGTCATGACTTGAAGGGAGTCGCCGGTAATGAGGCGGTTGGCCCAAGCGACATCGTGTTGGTAATAGGCGCGGGCCTCCTTGGCCGATTGCGCGCCCTCGGCGAAGAGGTCGCGCTGGATGTCCTCGCGCCGCACGGCCTTCAAGATGGCTTGGGCGGAGACGCGCTCGTGGATGTGCAGGGCGACGGGCTCGACCGCGAAGTCGGGCGTCTCCCGTTTACCCGTCCATTCCAGCCACGGCTGCGGGGCCTCCAGCAGCGCGGCGAGTTTCTCCGTCTCCTCCACGGTGAGCGGACGGCGGCGGGACTCGTCGAGCAACTCGCGCAGGCCGACGATGCCCTCGTTGAAACGCAGAACGGGCGGGCGGTGCGGATCGTAGGCGTAGGTGATCTTGCCGGCTTCCTCGACATGGCCGAGGGCGTCGCCGGCGGCGGGCAGGTTTTTGCGCGTGGCCTGGGCGTGGCGGTGCTCGGTGAACGGCGCGGCGGCGGCCGGAGCTTTTTCCTTCTCCTTTTTCTTGGCAGCGGCGGCATCATCGGAGGCCCGACGGGCGCGCTCTAGCTCAGGGATGACGGATTCGATTTCCTCGGCGGCGAAAAGCTCGGTCTTGGGCGCGGCGGCGGAGATGCGTTTCACCGAACCGCCCCGGCCCTTGCCCTTTTCGAGGAGACCGGCGGCGACGAGTTCATCGCGCACGGCGGCGTAGGTGGCCCCGTCCCAGCCGAGTTGCTCGCGGAGCGACGTGTTGCCGACGGTGGAGCCGTCAGCGGGAACGAGGGCGAGAAGGGCGGATTGTGGGGACGAAAGCGGAGCGGTCATGCAGGTGCGCGAAAGTTGAGTGATTTACATGAATTTTCAGGCCGGGTGACGAACCTAAATCATGCGTTAGTTGCGTTATTTACACATGAGCCGGGGCCAGTGCGCGGGATCGAAGCGGAGTTTGCCATCCTTGGCCATGGCCCACGGGTCGGACACGTCGCGGATTCCCGGCCAGAGCGGCTCGGCACCGGGGGCGGTCGGCAGGGTGCGGGCGACCGCAGAACGGAGGCGGACACGCAGGCGGCGGTTGGCCTGGCGTTTGTCGGCCTTTTCGGAGCGGGCGGTGGTGATGCCGCACATCGGCGTGCGGCGACGGGATCGGGACATGGGCATCAGCTGCTCGTGTTCGTGAGGTGGTTGCCGCAGTGGCCGATGACGAGAAGGAGTTTTTTCTCATCTCGATACATGTGGATCGAAAAGCAGGCGTTCTTGGTTTTTGCACCTTTCGTGACGTGCTGCTCAAAGAGGCGGGGTTGTCCCTCGTAAAGGAACCGATAATCGTCCCCATATTTCCCTTCGGCAGTTTGGGAAATGTTGTTGGAGTAAGCGAAGCCAGTAGGCTGTAACGCACTCTCCCATGAAGTCCCTAGCTTGCCTTTGCCATCGCGCCAACGCTTCGCGGTGTCATGTAGGGCTTTGATCAAGAAATATACTTCCTCGGGGGCCTTGTATGGAGACTCGGCGGCAGATTTTTGGGCTGATTCAAGGAAAAGGAGCGGGCTGTCATTCTGGCCGAAGTCGGCAACTGCGGCCTCATAGGCTTCTGGCACGGACGCAAACTCGCGACTGTTCTGGACTGCTGCCGAAGTAGCCAATAGCGAAGCGGGTTCGGTTGGCTTCGGTGCGACCGAAAGAGCGAGGTAATTCTCTCGATGATTTTCGATCTCACGCCGCGCTTCTTCGCATGCGGCACGAGCCGCATCTAATTCATATGCCAGCGCCTGCTTTTCCGCGAGAAGCTCTTTGTTTTCCTTGGAGTAAAGATTCAGCAGCTCGTTGAAGTCCTCCGGAGCTTTGGCGTTCTCACGCGCCGCTGCAATGGCAGCCGCACGCTCAGCGGAGCGTTGTTCATCGATAGCCCGGCGAAGGCGCGCGACCAAACCGGAATCCACGTGATTTGTGGCCGAGATTGCGCAAAGAAAACCGAGTAGCCGTTTTTCGACCGGAGCCGGAGTTAGCTTTGCTGCCTCAATGTCGGAGGGCAGCCAAAGACGGTGTTGATCCGGATTAGCCTGCGATGAAACACCAGGCCAGTAAATGCGCACCGCGCCACCAAAACACGAAAGTGCCTTGCCTACCTGCTCGGTGAGCTGAAACCCAGCCCACTTATTTTCGAGCACTGCGACCTCGGCAAGGCCGGCAAGCGAACGTGCCCAGCGGACAGGATCGACGAGGGGTTGTTCAGACCAGACATCCTTGCTGATCACAACAATCGGCAGGGTTCGTTCCGGTGAATACAAACAACGCTCCACAAATTGATCTACCTGTCCGTGCGGGATGGGATAGTGACTCGCCGGCATGGGCCAACCGTTCAGAGAGCACGTGAAGTTAGTGAGGAGTGTCCTCACAAGCCCCGGTATGCCTGGTTGAAAAGATAATGGACGCAGCGAATAGCGCAGGGAGCCAACTCGTGTATGGATGGTAACGCTGGCATGGTTTTCATCGTGAGCGAGCAGCACCTGGGTTGACCAAAACTCGTCGGGCTCGTCGCCATTATGCTCCCACAAAAACGTGCGAAGTTCGCCCATTGTGCAGTTCTGATCGTCGCGCCTGATGAGATGTCCTTCGAGCGGCTTTAGCTCCCCCGGTTCATCAGGCAGAACAATGGGATTGCCAAAACCGTAGCTTGGCGGGCCGGCGGGGCGTTGATATTTCCCCGATATCCAATCGCGAGTGAGTTCGGATGCTCGCTGAAAGGCTGCCCGAGCAGATTGCTTTTGTAGGGTGATGTCGAAGGAACAGGAGAAGACGGATTTCATGGTGTAAAATTATTTGGCGTGGGCAAAGAGCGTGGGGCGCATGTTTTCCGGGGTGTAGATGACCGGCCACCAGAACGGGGCGTCACTCCAACCTTGGGCGGCGGAGCCTTCCTGACGGATGAGCATGAGCAAGGGCAGATCGGTAGCGGCGGCGCGGGCGGGTGTGCCGTCGGTGCGGGTGGTGTCGGGCTCGTTGAACTCGGCGTGCGCCCCTTCAGAGGGCTTGCGGGAGACCTTGCGGCCGGTGCGGAGCATGAGGAGCACACGGCCGCGATTGGCGGGGTTGGCGGTGGAGTCGCTCAGGTGGCGAAGGATGGCCTGGTGTTCGAGCAGGTTCCATGTGTCCTCGTAGCCTGGAGCAAAGTTGACGAAGGCGGGATCGATGCGTGCGAGTAGATCGCAAGCCTCGTCGGTCGAGATGTCGATGGCGGCGGGATTCTCGCCGGGCACAGGCAGCGGGCCGACAAGCCCGGCCAAGTGTGCGTCGAGTTGCTGAGTCAGCGAACGGAGGCGGGTTTTGACGTCGGTCTCAAAGCCGGACGGCACGACGCGCCGATGCGGCCTCAGCGTGGTGATGTTGGACGCGAGAATCTTGGTGGGGCTGCATGGAACGATGGTGTTGTTCTCGTCGAGCTCGATGAAAGTGACGGTGCGGTCGGGGTTCTGAGCCTGGTCCTCGATGCGGTCGCGCAGGGCGGTATCGGCATCGTGCATCCGGCGCATGGCGGCGTGGATGTGCGGCGCGGTGTAGAAGCGGGTGACGCAGCGGTCGGCAGGCGGGCGGAAACCATACATGCGGGAGTGCTGCAGAACGGTGTCCTGCTGGAAGCGCTGGGGGTTGCGCCCATAGTAGAAGCCGATGAGGTTCGCGATGGTGATGCCGCGATCAAGAATCTGGCCGCCAATGAAGATATTGAGCGGCGTGCGCAGGCGGAGTTGTCCGTCGTCGTCGAGCAGTGAGGCGACCTGTGCCTCGGAGTTGACCTTGGTGATCATGATCTCGCCACTGGTGAGGGCGGAGCAAACGCGCGCCCAGACGGTCGCAAAGGCGGGCAAGGGCTGGCCGCCGGCCAAGATGGAGCGCTCCAAGTCTGTGTAGGCGGCCTGAACCAGATCGCGCAAGGTGGCGGAGGTGGTCTCGGCTTCGTGACGTAGGTGCTCGTCGAAGGCGAGGATGACCTCTTCCTGCCAGGCGTGGGCGGCCTTGGCGGCCTCGGTGTGGAAGAGGAAGGCGAAGCGTTTGGGCCGGCGGTTCTCCGTTTCGTCCTGAATGCGGCGCAGACAGGCTGCGGTGACGAAGGTTACGAGCGCGGCGCGCAGGCCCTCGATGCGAGGACTGACGAGGCAGTCTTCAAGCTTGAGGCGGCGGCCGTCCGGTTGGCGGAGGACGTCCAGCTCCTCGGCCTTGACCGGATGGAAAATGTAGTGGGCGGGGCTCTGGGGCTGCCGACTCTCCTCGAAGTAGAAATGCCCGCCCACGTAGTCGGGATGCACTGGCACCAGCTCGGTGAACTTGGGGCGAACCGGGGCGATTTGCAGGCCAGGAGGGGAATCCTCGGGCTGGAGGTAGAGCGAATAAGGGGTGGCGGTGACCTGGAGGAAGGAGGCGGCGGGGAGTTGCTGGCGAAGCTCGTCCACCTGGCCGGCGATTGTGCGCAGCTCAAGGTCGCCGTTTTTGTAGTAGAAGCCAATAGAGGCGTTGTCGGCCTCGTCGTCGATGATGAGGATGCGCTTGCGAGCGAGTTGGGGATAGGTGTGAAGAAGCGCCTCAGCGAGGCGTTCGAGGTTCTGCTTCTGTTTTTTGACGATGAGGATGAGCTTCTGGTTCAGCTCGAACTGCGTGAGTCGCTCGGGAATTTCGAGGATGTCGTAGGCCTTGGCCTGGTCGGCCTCGATGAAGTCGGCGAAGTCACGGCTGACCCGTTTGTCGGTCTGCTTGGCGAGGGCGGTGGTGGGCTTGGTCAGGATGACGGCGATGTCGTAACCGTTGTCGAAAGAGAGGGCAGTAACGGCGAGGAAGGTCTTGGTTTTACCGGACTGGATTTTACCAAGCAGAATGCCGGGGTGTTTGGCGGTTGTGGGGCTGGAGAGGAGCCGTTGGACGGTGGACTCAATAACAGATTGATCGTCAGTGCCGTAAACGGGATCGGCACCACGGCGTTTTTCGAGAAAGCCCGTGTAGAAGGTGCCAGAGCAGTGGATGGGACGGGTGGTGTGTGACATGTGCACAGATTACTCGATTTAAGTTGCGAAAGATAATGCTCAAAACGCATTAGTAATGCGTAAAACGCATGTTTGAGGATTTTCTGCAAAAAAAAGGCCTTTCGATTGAGCGGCTGCACACCTTGGTGTTGCTCTCGGAGGCGCGGAGTCTGCGACAAGCGGCGGGAGACGATCTCGGGCAACAAGCGCGCATGAGCCATCAACTGCGCGAATTGGGCGAATTTTTCGGGGTAAAGTTGACCGAACGATCCGGACGCACCCTGCGACTCTCAAGCGCAGGGCAGGATTTGGCCGCGATGGCGCGGACTCAGCTCGGTGCTTTGGAGCGATTCGCGGAGACGCAGCGCCAAGAGGAAAAGTGCTGGGCAGTAGGTGCCGGAGACAGCGTGCTGCAATGGTGGCTTATGCCGGCGCTGGCGCAGGGAAATTTGCCTGCGCGCTGGTCTTTTCAAAATTACCGCACGAGCGAAATCGTGGCTCGTGTCGGGGATGAGCGGCTGGATTTCGGTGTAGTGCGAGGGGATGCAGCGCGAGACAACCTCGGCGGTATCGTCGTCGGGACGATCAAGTATGTAATCGTGGTTCCCGAGAGGCTGCGCCCGCGAAGGTTGACGATTAAGCAGGCACTCACAGAGCTACCGCACGCAGCACTGAGCGCCGACGGCCAATTTACCGAACGCGTAAAGCGGGTCGCAACGCGGCTCGGTGGCGTGTTTCAACCAAAGGTTACCTGTGATTCGCTGGTGCTGTGTCTGGCGGCAGTGAGGACAGGACGTTACGCGGCTGTGGTGCCAAGGCACGCAGTCCAAGACATCGGTTCGGTAGAGGTCATTGAGTCGAAGTATATGGATGATCTGTCGCGCACCATGATGCTGATATGGAATCCTCGCGGCTTGGAAACCTTGGGGGAAAACGCGGTGAGCGCGCGCGATACGTTGAAGCAGTCACTAATCGACGCGTCGGCGCAGTGGGACGTCGAAGAAGATGAGCCTACGATTTGAACAGGTCGTTGGGTTTTCCACGGTTGTTTGGTTGCCGATGCGGTTCATGGCGCCATTGAGAAGTCAGGCGACCAGTTGAACCGTGCCCTGAAAGGTGCCGGGGTAGAGGCATAAGGGAATCAGAAGGCCGGCGGAGGCTAGGGAATCGGGAACGAGCATGGCGGAAATAAATGGGCATGAAAAAGGGCGGCGGTCGTGAGACCGGCCGCCCTTGGGTGCCCGTGGATGGTTTAGCTGCCGGTGACCTTGCGGGCGCAGACGGAGGACGTGACGCGGATGTCTTCCGACCAATCGACGGCGAGGATGTCGGAGCGGGCGGAGTCCTCGCGATACATGCGAACCACGTCCACGCCGCCGCGACGCAGGCGGAAGGTTTTCATGAAGCTGGGATCGTAGAGCGTGGGGCTCTGGCTGGCGTGGAAGATCACCAATTGCTGGCCGATGATATTCACGTTGGCCTTGGCCGCGCCAAGCTTGGCGGTGTCCTTGGCGAGGATGCCGACACGGATGTCGATGCTCGGGTTGAGCAGGAGCGAACCGAACTGGGCCATGCTGACGCCGACGGAGGCCGCGCCGGGGAAGCGGGCGATGACCTTGGCGTTGTTGCGGAGCTTGTTCCAGAGAGGCAGGCCGATGACGAGGCGGTTGGGCATGCGGCCGGTGTCGGTGGCGAGGGCCTCGATCTGCTCGTCGAGCTTCGCAATGGGGTCGTCACTCGCGAGGGTGATGTTGGCCGACGCGGTGAGCGCGGAGACGATGCCGAAGACCTTGGCCTCGTGCGAAGTGATGGCGGACGAGACGAGGGTCTGGGTCTTCGCCTCCTCCAGGCGGAGAGGATCGTTCTGGCCGGCCTCGTCGCGCTCGTGGTCGTCGATGGCGATTTCGAGGGCCTGCGGGAGACAGTTGTAGGTGGGATCGCTGGCGGCGAACTCAAGGCGCTTGGCGGGGCCGCCCACGGCGCGAGAGGTGTCGATGACCTGAAACGTGTTCTTGTCGTCGAAGCTCTTGTATTGGCCGGTGGCGGCGGCAACGACGACCTCCGGCGCAAGGAAGGTGGCGAGCGAAGCGGAGATGTCCTGAGCGAGACCGCGCGCGTAGTTGGTAAGGGTGACGTTGTATTTGGACGAAGACATGGTGAGAGGCGGGTCGAGAGCGGTTTAGCTGGGCGTGGTGAAAACGATCACGTGAGCGTTACGGGGCGGAAGAGGACGGCCTCGATGAGTTCATCGACGGCTCCGGTTTCGAGGGACTGGGCGACGATGACGCGGGCACCGGTGCCCGCATCGGTCTGGGCGAGACCGTCGGCGGTGAGTTGCAGGTCGGTGCCGGGCGCGGTGACGGCAGCGGCGAGCTTGACGCGGATCACTCCGGCGAGACCGCCCGCGCCGACGGCGACGGTGACGCGTTCACCGGCCTTGCCGTCGGTTAGGAGGACACCGTGGGGCTTGACGGTGGCGGAGCTGACAAGAGAAACCTTGCCAGCGGTGAGACTGACGAAGCGGCCGACATAGCCGGTGAGATCGGCGGCGGCCTCGTAGGGGAGGATGGCGTTGGTGCGGGCGAGAGAAGTCTTCATGGGAAGAGGGCGTTAAAAGTGGGTGATGCGAGGCGGGTTCAGCGGAACAGCTCGGGGCTCTCGGCCTTGGCCTTCGCGTAGATGCTGGGGAAATCCGCGCCGGGGTTGGCGGCGCGCACGGCGGCGAGCTTTTGCTCCTGCCGGGTGATGAGGTGGGACGGATCGGCAGCGGGATCGCCGCCGGGAGTGAGGCGGGCGAGCACCGGATTGATCGGGAGGCCGTCGAGCGCCTTCACGGCCTTGGCCTCGTCGCGGAGCACGGCATCAACCCAGAAGCTGCGAGAGTCGGTGTCTTTCGCGGGGAGACGGCCGGCGTGGACAGCGGCATCAACCAGTGACTCGGCGCGCTGGCGGGCCTGCGTCGCGAGGGTCGATTTGAGATCGGTGATTTCGGATTTGAGCGAACCGACGGTGCGCGAGACCTGTGCGACGAGGTCGGCCTCTTCGGTGGCGGACGCCTCGACCAGCGAGAGCGAGCGGAGCGTGGAGATGAGAGTTTGCATGAGCGGTTGCTCGTGCGCGGTGTCAACGGGGGCTGCGGCGAACAGGGGCGCGATGCGCTTGAAGGCGGCGCGATTGACGAGGCCGCCCATGTTGATCTCGGAGCCGGTGACGTGGCCGGAGGCATCGAGATGAAAGGTCGGTGAGAAGCGGCGGAAGGTGCGGCCTTCGACGGCGCGTTTACCGGCGTCCGACCATTCGATGCGGGCGCGCACGCCGCCCGTCTGCGGATCGTCACCGGCCCAGTAGAACTCGGTGGGCCAAGCAGAGGCCTCGCGGTCTTCGTGGTTGAAATCGAAGAAGGGCCGATCCTCGCTGCCCTCGGCGGCGGCGGTCATTTTCGCCGCGAGAAAAGATTGGAGCACGGCGGCGGTCGCGGCGCTGACGGCTACCTCGACGGAGACGGGTTTGCCGCCTTGGGAGGCTCGGATGCGATGCCGACCGGGCGGCATGTATTGGATGTCGGTCGGGAGCGCGGAGCTTTCGGCGAGGGCGTTGGAGAAAGCGGCGTGTAGCGGCTGGGTCATGCCGCTGGCGAGGTGTCAACGACCGTGCGATTGAACGAAATCGCTCTGCGATTCCGCTACGTCGGAAGGTGGCTGGTAGCTGTCCTTGGGCACGCGGATCAACGTGCTGCGGCAGTTGTAGTGCGCAGGCGGCGGCGAAGACCAACCGTCACCCCAGCGGCGACCGTGACGGCCTTGGCAAAGGGGAGTCGTGACAGCGTCGAGCGTGGCATCCCAAACGAGATATTCATCGGCGGCGTTGGCTTCGGCGACTTGCTGCGGGAACGCGGCCTGTGCGGCGGCTTGGCGGGCGGCGAGTTCGGCAGAGGATTCGCTGGTGGCGTCGATGGGAACGCCGCAACCGCACGCGCAGGCTTTCGCGGAAGCCGGTGCGGGATCGGACGGCACGGCTTGCGCCACGGGTTTGGCGGGTTTGAAAAGCGCTTCGCCCGCGTCGGGCGTCGGCACCTTGTGCCGTTCGTAGAGGTATTGGAGCGAGACGGGCAGACCCATTTCGACGAACAGGGTTTTGTCGCGGGCGGCCATGTCCTGCTCGCGACCTGGGCGCGAAATCTCTACCTCGACGAACGGGATTTCCTCGGCGCTGCCCCAGTTGAGCGCGATCAACTGGGGGATGAGTTGGTCGTTGAGGATGGCGACGATGAACTCGGCGTAGGTCTCGAACAGATCCAGCTCGACCTCGCGATGAACTTCGCTGGCGGCGCGGCTGCCCTGGCCGTTGTGTTCAACGGAAAGGTTCTGGCCGAGAAGCATGATGTCGCAGGCGCGGTCGGCGATGCCCATGAGGCGTTCGCTCGGATCGTTGGGGCCGGACACACCGGGCGTGGTGCCTTGCAGGATTTGCAGGTTCGTGCCCTGCGGAAACGCACCCCATGACGCGGTGCCCATGTTGCGGAGCGCGGCGGTGATGGTGTCGATTTCGGCTTGGGTGGCGGTCGTGGGGTAGTTGGCCCAGCGCAAGGGCGTGCCGAACAGCTCGGCTTTCTGCACTAGCCATTCCCAGCCGAGCATGTGACCGAGCCAAAGCGGAGCGAGGGCGCGGAGCTGCGCGGCTTCGCCGAGTGCGCCGGACTTGGACTGAAAAATACCGGTCAGGAATTTTCCGGGATGTTTGGCGAAGGGAGTGAGCGCGGCGAACGCGGCGGGATTGAGCCGCAAGGCGAGCGTGCCGTCGGTGTCGATGCCGATGTAACGTGACGGGACGCGCCGGAAGCCGACCGGCACGACGTAGCCGGTGGTGTCGGTCGTCCAGTCGATCTCTACGACGGACAGGCCGCGTGCGACGGCGTCCATGAGTTCGTAAACAGCGGAGCCGAGCGGGGCGCGAGTGGTGTCCACGTAGCCGCGTTGGAGGTGAAGCGCGGATTCTACGAAGGCGGCTTTCTCCTGCGCGGACGCGGACGGTTTGCCGTTCTTTGGAGTGAAGGGCTGCACGTTCAGCGGCAGCTTGCGGATGGCGTTTTTGATCTTCTGGAGATTGGCGCGGAGGCGCGGCCAGGTGTCCTCCATCAGGTTGAAAAGATCGCTCTGCGCGGCGAGGTCGCCACGGGCTCCGGCGTCGAGCAATGCGCCGACGGCATCGGGCGAAAGGCAGCGTCCGAAAAGCTGTGGCTCGAAGTCGCGAGCGGAGGGGCGAATGACGGGCGCGGCCAGTTTGGCGGGAGACGGTGAATCACTCATGCCGAGGGTTCCGTGTCATCGCGCCCACGCGCCGCGAAAGCGCGTCAGCGCGGGCCGGTGGCGAGCGTTCATGCCGGTCGGCACGCGGGTTGATGCGAAGGCTCCCCACCCCGCGCCGGGGTTGCGCTGGGCGGCATGGATGGCGAGAGCAAGCGCAGTGGAGCGGTCGGCGTGGCCGTCGGCGGTGCGAGCGGCGGCATAGCGGATCGAACCGCCGGGGCTGACGATGCGTTGCATGCTGCCAAGGTCGTCGCGGATCACTGCGGCGGCGGGGAGCGTGACGGCGCGGGCCTGCAACGCCTTTTTCAAACGCTCGAACAACTCGCGCTTGCGGTCGCCGGTGAAGGTGACGCCCTCCAAGCGGGTTTCATCCAAGGCGGCGGCAAGGTGTTCGCTCACGGGGCCGCCGATGCCGGTCGCGTCGATGGCGGTGAACGCTGCGGCCATGACGCGCGGAGCGAGAATCGCCTCCTGCTGCGGGAAGGGGATGCGGTCGAGAACCAGCACCTCGCGGGTGATGAGTGGGCCGCCGGGCAAACGCTCCAACGTCCAGGCGACGGTGAGGTCACGTTTGCGGCCAACGTCGATGCCGACGAAGAGCGCGGGTCGGATGCGGGACTCGCGCGAAAACAACTCCTCGGGCGCGTCGAGGGAGGCGTCATCGGATTCGCAGGCGCGGACAAGATCGGCCGGGAACACCTGCGACGAGTGCTCCATGAACTGACACTCGAACTCCTGTGCCCAGCCGTCGGGGTCTGCGAGGTTGGCGCGGAGTTCGTCGATGTTGAGCGCGAGGCCGCTCGCGACCGCGTCGTAAACGGTAGTCTTGTGGCGCGAGAAAGCCGGAGCGTGTTCCCAGAGGTCGAAATACTTGTTGTTGCGACCGGCGGGCGTGGAGATGACGCGGAGTTTGAGCGCACCGCGCAGCGGGTTGGAAATGATCGGATAGACCGCGCGCCAGATTTCCTCGGGGTTCTCGTGGAATGCGAACTCATCAAGGACGAGGTTGGCGGAGTAGCCGCGTGCGGTGGCGGGATTCGCTGGGAGCGCGAGGACGCGGGCACCGTTGGGAAATCTAAGCTGCGATTTCTGCACCTCGGGCCGGTATTCCTTGCCGGTGGAGTAGCTGATGGCGTCGCAGAAGATGGACGCGGCACGTTGCACCTTATCCATGAACTCAAGGGCCTGCCGTTCTCCGGCGCTCAAGATCACCCAGTCGCCGCCGGTTTCGAGCGCGTCGGCGACGACCTCAAATGATGCCGCTAGAGAACCGCCGATCTGGCGGGACTTGAGCCAGATTTTGAAGCGAGCTTCGTCACGCACCCATGCGAGCTGGTAGGGTAGTAACAGATCCAACGGAGATACCTTGAGCTTCTTGCTCATGGTGACGGTTCCTTGGCAGGGGCCGGCGGCTCGCACGCACCAAGGCGAGAACGCCACTCGCGCATGATGTCCTTTTCGCGGTCGGCGGAGATATTGACCTGAGTGGCTACGACGGTGGTCGGCTGGTCGCGGTATAGCTCGGGCTTATGGGCCTTCAGGAAGAAAATCAGGCAGGCGTCGGAGTAGCGTTTGCGCTCGCCGCACATCTGGCCCTTCGCGTCGAAGACGGGTTCGCTCCAACCGTCGATGCCACGCCGTTTCAGCTCCAGCTCGGCATCCTCGATTCGAGACGCGTTCCGCACGCGGTCGCGTTCGAGCTGGGCGGCTTGCAGCACCGGCACGAGGTCGGGCTGGCGCTGCAAGTGTCGGTAGAAGGTGGATTGGTCGATACCTTCCTTTTCTATGGCAGTGAGCGTCGGGGCACCGTCGCGGATGTCCTGCACCACGCGTTCAAATAGGGCGTGGCTGAACTTGGAGGTGCGGCCGAGTTTATCGGCCTTCGGCACGGCGATGGGCATCGCCTGGGAAAGGTGTCAACGGACGCGCGCGGGCGGATTTGGCGACGGCTTAAAACGCGCGTGAATGGCGCGGGTTCCTTTTTTTCGGAGCCGGAGCGGCGATTGAGCGGGGTCCGGCCTGAGCGAAGCGAAGGCCGTGGCAACGAGTGGGCGGCAGCCTTGCCGCCGCCGAGGCGCAGGAGGGCCGTTGCGCGACTCGGCGCGCCCGGCCTGACGGAGGCGGAGCACGTCGGACGCTGGCTTGGCGCGAAGCGCGCGGACGACTGGGCGGAGCAGCGCGCCAGAGGCGCGCAAGGCCCGCTCTGGCGGCCAGCGAAGCGATGCCGACAGGGACGGGCGGGGCCACCGCCCTGTTTGGGCGGCGGGGGGAAGCTCCCCAGTGAACGAGCGAAGCGAGAGAACGCGGGGGGCGCCTGGCGCCGGCAGAACAACCCATTGCATTGTGAGCGATGTGACAGCGGCGACAGGGTTCCGCCAAGGGACGGCGCGGGCGGGGGCGGGGGGCTTTATTTATTGGCGCGGAGCGCCGCTAGAATTATTCTCCAAGGGCGGCGAAGCCGCAGACTCCTTGATGGGCGCGCGCTGACTGAAACCGCCCGAAGAGAGCCCCGAGGGTGGAGCGTATAATGCGACATTATGACCACATGCCGGAGGCTCGGCGAAGGTTGGTGCCGACATGGCGGAATACTTGGACGACAGGGCGAAAAAGCACCCATTGGCCATAATGTCCCTTTATACGCGGAACCCATGCAGCCGATGTGACAGAGAAAGCCCGTGACGCGGGACGTGGACGGCTGGACACGACGTGGACGTGACGCAGGAACGCCGTCGCAGTGCCTGCCGCCGTCGCCAGCGCGGGGCTCTGGCGCAGCGGGTGCCGGGGCGAACGGAGGGTTTACGCATTGGGGGCGCGCGTGGTCTTTGGGTCGTGAGTGAGCTTTGCGAACGAACCGCACACCTTGTTCGAGGGGCGTTGTTCCGCCCCGAGCATCAAAGCCCCCGGCGCATGAGGCGGAACCGAGCGAGCCTTGCGAGCGGGGGCCGGAGTCGTTGTGGCCCGGCGAGTCGGCGGCGCTCGGTGAGCACCCGCCTTGGCGGGCGCGGAACCGAGTGACGGCGTCTCGACGCGCTGGCGTTGGTTGGGGTGGGAGACGTTGTGAGCCGGACCAGCGAGCAGTCGGTGGCGGTCGGGCGACCGGAATGGAGCGGAGTGCGAGAGTGGAGCCGAAGGGGCACAGGGGACGCCGGGCCGGGGATCAGCCGCGTCGTCCGTAGCGCCGTTCGCGAAGCGAGGCGGCGCGGTCTCGGCACGAGGCCGTGATGCCAGGCGCGAAGGACGTTGCGGCCCCCGGCTGGGCGTCCCCTGTGCCCCGGAGGCGGAACGGGAGCGCGGAGCGGAATGGAGGGAGGCCGAGCGGCACCGTCTGCGGACGAATTGTCGAGAGGGTGACGCCGGAGCGCGTTAGCGTGGTTCGCCAAGGGAGCGGAGCGACCGCAGGCGTTGTGCATAGCGACCAACGGGAGCGGGCGAGGGAGGACGGCGAGGCGTGTTGTTGGGGAGGGTGGCGACGACGCGGGAGCGGGATCGCCAAGCGAACGGAGTGAGCGCAGGCGTTGTCAGGCAACGAGGTCGTCGTGGAGCTTCTTGAACCAGACGAGTTCATTGCGGAGGAGACGGCGGGCTTGGGGCGACCATTTGGAGAGGGGTTCTTCCTCGATGCGTTGATGGAACCAGCGGCGGAATTGGTCGAGGCCGCGAACGTAGTTCACCGTGGGGGTGTTGGCGTCGGGTTCGCGACGTTGGCGAGGGGAATCCGGCAAGACCCCCGTGGCCATGTAGGCTTGGCGGAGACCGGCGGCATCATCGAGGAGGGTGTCGGGGGCGTGCTTGGCGAGCTTCATGTAGCGCCGGGCCGTAGGTGCGGAGATGGCGGGACAGTGGGCGGCGAGCCAATCCTGCCAGGTGCCGTGCGGGAGGGCGTCCTTTTGGAGGTTGAGCAGCCGACCGCATTCGAGGGCGCGGGCGACGGCTTGGCGGGCGTTGAGGGTGGCGGCGGCGGCGGTGGCGCTGGCTTCGGTGAAGGCAGCGTTGATCTCGGAGGCGAGATTGAGGGCGAGGGCGGAATCAGTGGACATGGTGAAGGTAGGATTTGCGTTTGGAGAGGTGGTTAAGGCGGGACTTGCGGTAGGACTGGCGGGCGCGTTTTGAACGCATCCCCCGTGAGGGCTGGAGGGCGAAGGTCTGCGACCACTGGATGACGAGGCGGGAGAACGCGGCGCGGGTGACGCCGTGGCGCTTGGCGAGGGCGGTCTCGCTCAATCCTTCGATGTCCATGAGGCCGGATGCGAAACAGGCGGCGTCGAAGGCAAGGAGAGGGGAGGGATGAGCGCGGATACGGGCGCAGAACGAGGCGAGGATGTCGGAGGCGGTGATGGAGGGAGGAGCATCATCCGGCGTGGGGGCAGAGGGAGGAGACTGCGTCGGTGTGAAAACCAAGTCATCCCCAGGCTTCGATTCCGGGGACTCGCTCCGCGTGATGACAGAATCATCATGTTCGCGAGTGGATGTGCGGCGGGAGGTGTCGGGCTCGCCGAGACCTTGGGCGGCGAGGCGGGCGCGTTCATCGGGCGGGAGGGTGGCGAGCCACTCGCGGTAGGCAGTGGCGTATTCGGCGTCGCGTGTGTCCTGAAGGTCGGCGGTGGAGAGACGCGGTTTCATGGCTGCGCCTCCTTTCGCCGATGAAGGTTTACGGGGAGTTTCAACCCCAACCCCAGCACCCCAGCCCCTATTACATAGGGGGCTTGGGGTTTGGGGTAGCAGAGCTGGGCCAACACCAGATGGGGCCAAATTGGGGTGGTTTTGGTGTTTGGGGTTCATGGCTGGCCTTTCGCGTAGAGCCCGCCACCCGCCTTGCGGATGACCCCCAGATCAACCATGTCGTTGATATTATTGGCGGCAGTGTTCTTGGCGCAGTCACGCGCCGCCATGATAGCGGACTGCAACTCAGTCCATTTGAGGTGCTGAGTGTCGCCGTAAACCTCATCGGCCAGAGTGCCGAGTTTGATGCGCTTACGGTCATCGGCGGTCAGCGCGGCAGACGCACAACGGACGTGCATACCGAGCACATCATCCCACTTGAAACGAGGGGCGTTGGCGTCGGAGATTTCTTTGCGACGAGCAGGCTTACAGGAAATCGAGACTTCCTCTCCATCTTTGCAGAGGACGAGGACGGATTCGGATTTGCGCTCAATCTGACTGCCGAGGTGACCGCGCATCTTCACGCCCCCCGGATTGTGGTGCAGCGCCATGATAATGACGCAGTTCGTTTCGGAGGCGAGTTGGTGTAGTTCGGTAACGAGTGCGCAGGCTTCGCCAACCTCGTTCACGTCAAAAACCATGTCGGCAACACCGTCGATGAAGATGGAATGAAGTTTGCCGGATTCGGATGCGGCTCGCGCCAGCGCACAAATGGCAGTGCGGCGTTCACTGGGATCGAACAGCGTGAGAGAATAACTCCGAAACCATGAAGGTGGCGGTGAGGTGTCTGCGCGGCGAAGCGCGCGCATCATCATGTGGTAGTGGTCGCCCCGGCTCTGTTCGGTGTCGAAGTGGAGCACGATGTGGCCATCGGGATTGATGCCCTCGAAGCCGAGGTAATCCCCGTTCTCGCCGCCCATCAGCGATGCGATCATGGCGGAGATGACGGAGGATTTACCCGACTTAACGGCGGCGGCGATGGTGACGAGGTTGCCCGCGTGGGCGATTTCGACTCCCGTCAGCTTGAACGCACATGGTTCTGGCGGCGGTGGTTTATCAGGATCGAAGCGCATGGTCTCCACCCGCACCAGCAGGGCGGCTCGTGCTTCGACGGGAGATATGGGTGGAGTGTCCGCAACAGCGGGCCTACTTCCCTTTTTTGCCGGGAGCGCGGCGTGAGGCGGTGAACCGTCGGAGTAGGATTTCAACGGCATGGCGAGTCCTCCTTGGGTAGGCCTTCGAACACATCGGCCGGGCAGTCGAGGGATTCCCCGTCGGTGGCGGCGAGGAGGTCGGCGAGATCCTTGTGGGGAGGTTCGAAGGTGAAGCCGTCCACGGTGGCTCCGGCTTGTTTGAGCTGGGCGGCCCAACGCTGGCCGGCATCGGAACCGGCGTCGTCGGCGTGCTCGAAGATACGGACGTGTTTGCCGGTGAAAAACGGCAGTGCGTCGGGGTGAAGAGAGGCGGTGGCTCCGGGAACGCAGACGACGGCGACGGAGGTGGTGCGGTCGTCCAGCCAAGCGAGGGTGTGAGCGGCGAGGAAGTCGGGCCCGCCCTCGCAAAAGAGAACGAGGCGACGGTCGCCGATGTCGGCGGCCCCGATGGGCCAACCCGCAATGCTGCCGCCCAGAGTCCAAGCCTTCGCGTTGTTCCATGTCCACGGTTGGCCGTCCATGCGACGGACTTGGATTGAGCGACGGGCGGAATCGGTGATCGCCCAGGCCGAACGGGAAACCCCGTCGTCGGTCATGGTGCAGCGGTGGAGCAGCCCGCGTTGGTTGGCGATATGCAGACCGGTATACACGGGCCAGCCGCGCACGTGCTGAATCTCGGCCATGTCGTCGATGGACGGGATGAAGAAGGGCGGTATGCGAAGCAGTTTCTTGGCCTGCGCTTTCCGGACGGGCTGCGCCGGGGTTAGCGCGGCGATACGGATCAGCTCGCGGGCGGCGTCGGACGGGGAACAGCCGAGTATCCGCATGATGAGGCCGATGACATCGAACGCTTCTCCCGTTGCGAAGTCGTGAGCGACCTTGCCGTCCGGGCGAATCGAGAATGACGGCTTTTTATCGGGGCGGACTGGCGAGGAGCGAACGAGGCGGGTTTCGCCATCCTGAAGGCCGTAGGCGCGTAGAACGTCGAAGATTGTTGCTCGGTCTTTGGCTTGGTCGAGGAGGGAGGGATGGGTTGGTGAGGGCTGACTCATTGTAAGTCAGGCACTCCGTTCCGGTGCTTCGACGACTGTCGTCGCACCTAGATGAAAGTGCCGTCATTACGCAGAGCGCTACATTTGCTGTAGCCGCCGCTACTTCTGCTGTAGCGGGATTATTCTGTGCCGACCGCTACGCGTTCCGCAGTCGGATCCGTGAAAACCCAAGCTACAGTATTTGGCGGCTGGTAGCTGTTTTGCGCTCCAACCCGTAGATTCTTTTTCGATGAGAGATGATCCGCCAGGGCTGCATCGTGCTTTCGGATCTCGTCAATGGTGCGCCGCACGTTGATGCGCACGGCATCGTTCCGGCTCTTGGCCAGATTGGAGGTCTTCCTGCTCTTACCGAACTTATTGAAGTCGCGATCTATACCGTCGATGAGTTCACCGCGTTCAGTTTTGAGCGCAGCAAGGTCACCGTGCCGGTGCTCGCGCGAAGCCTTGGCAATCTCGGCATCCAAATCCGATAAGGCCTTTTTGTAGTTTTCCCGCTTTTTGTCGTCGGCCGCGTCGAGCGCGTCCGAGTCGATAGATTTGGAAACATGAAGGTCGGTCTCCGTCGGGTCTTGGATTGCGGACAAGGCAATGTGTCCGACCTCCCCGGCTCGGTCACAGATGTCCTGAACAGACTGCCCGGTGAAGGTTGCGCCGGGATGAGAAAGCAGATGAGCCAAGTAGCGGCAGCCTTTATCATGGCGTTGAAGCGGAAAGGAAGTTCCGCCCTTGAAGCGTATTTCCCAGACATTGCCGCGACGCCAGAAGTAGCTGGGAGGGGCGGGAGGTGAGGCTTGGGAAGCTGTCTCGGCCGAAGCTAGAATCCGATTTTCAAGCGCGATGCGGATGAGGCAATCCGGGGCGGCCTGATCATTCACCAGCTCGTAAGCGTGGCGTGAGACCGCGGCAGCCAAGGCGGATTCTACCTCCGCACCGTGTTTCCGGTGGAGGTCGAGGAGGCGTTGGGCCACCTGGGCTTGTGATTGGCCGGGGATGTAGGGAATGGCGCGGGAAATCTCCGGATAACGAGAGATCAACTCGGTTGGTGACGTGATCGTCTTCATCGCCAGCGCACGATTCAGATAGGCCGCGAGGAGGATGCGATCATCGCGCTCGGGTGATGAATTGATGAAGACATTGTTTTCGTAACGCGCGGCCCGATCCAACTCCCATGCGTCGGCCGACAACATCGCGAGGCGGCGATCTATGCATTGGGAGCAGACGCCGCATTGACTGTGTTCAGTCGTGCGCGTCCACGTGTGGCCGCAGCTCACGGATGAGGCAATGAGGTGGCCCGCACCGGCTCGGACGATTCTTCGGATGACGTCGGCTTTTGTCTCGAAAATGAATGGATTAACAACTTGGAAATCCGCTTCGCAAATCAACGAGAAGAGCTTCGAGAAACCCGCCAAAACGCGGGGATGGGTAGTGCGGGTAGCACGACCGCCGACAACTTGGGCACAGACGGGGAGATTGATGCTAACGACGCCGTTTTCATAGAAACGCAGGGAGTTCAGCTTGAGCATCTGCGCCACCGTCGAGCCCAGCGCAGCAAATAGAAACGACCTGGTGCGTTGCGTGTGCTCCTTTCCCATAGCCTTGGCCTTATTGGCGAGAACAGCAATTTGAACCGCCTTGTTGCTGGGCGAGAGTTTTTGTAAATCCGTCCAAAGCTGCCGGATGAAAGCGCTATTCTTCGGAGTAGAAATATGCGTCACAAAGGCCACGCGGTTACGCAACGTGACGAGTTCCTCGATTGCTCCGGCGAGTGAATCCAAGCCGCCGGAAAACATCGCGACTTGATCAATCGGGGCGTTGCCCGCGCCGGCGTTACTGTCGGTGAAATCGAGGTAGTCGTGAAACTCGGCCGGATTGGCCGCTTTTTTGAACGTGAATTCAAAAATGTGGTCGGCGAGGAAGCCTAGAACATCGGACAAGGCCTTGGTGACTTCGGGCCGACTCCAGAAATCCGGCCGTCTAACCGGTATATGCAGGTGGATGACCTGCCTCCACTTTCCGCCAAACGTATCGGTGTCCTGACCGGTGCGAACGATGGCCTGATCCGCACTGTAAACGTAGGCGGCGATTTCAACCAAGTCGTTCTGCAACACGGGGACGCTGCGGGGTAAACGGCGATTGAAATCCGAAATCTTGAGGTTTACGCGCGTGTCTTTCGGACCGTCCGTGAGATTTAAGCGGATCGGAGCAGCGTCCGGCGATTTCGCCGGCGCTGACAGGCCTCCACATAAAATGACGCGTTCAGGAGGCATCAGGTTGGGCGCGAGCGCGCATCTCGCCGCGTATCTTCTCTATGGCATACCAGCCGAAGCCGCTCGTGAGCTTTCGGTCTATTTTTCCGCCGCCCTCCCAGCGTTTTGAGGAGAACCAGTCTCCGCAGTATTCCTCTACAATCACGCTGGCCTCGCGGGAGTGCTTCGCCATCGCCGCCTCGAAATCCTTCACCTGCTTGATGGTCGCGAACCGCTTCCCTTCGCCGACCTCCGCTCCGGCCGCCTTCGAAAGGAAGTAGAGCATGCAGTTGTGGGAAACGCGTTCAAAAAAGGTGCGGGCCAATTTGCCGAACTCACCAGGACGGCCGAGATGCGACATAGCGTTGTTCACCTCTGCAGGTGATGGGGTGAAGAGGCCACCGAGCTTGTCGCCAAGGTGGCTGGTGATTGCGCCCACCAGCGCGTTTTGGGATAGCTCGGCGAAATCGCTATGGCTGCGGCGCAGCGAGGCCTTATCGTCCAAGAACGACTGAATAGCCGAGGCGATTTCTGGAACCGAACAGTGTTCGTGGATGTCGAGGCCGACCTGGTTTAGATGACGAACCGGGTCTTTTTGTTTAGCCGCAATGGCCAGCTCCGTCATCAACACGACCGTTTCCGTAAAGCCAGGATCATTCTGAATGGCCTGAAAGGCCTTATCGGAAGCATCGAGGGTGGCTTTGGCTATAGCCGGAACATCTGCTTGGGCATCGGCGACAAGTTCGACGACTTTAATCCAAGGGCGGGTTTTTGGAAGTGTTCCTAAACGGATGTGACCCATGCGCGTGCAAGGGCATTAATAGCAAATTATAGGCCAAAGTATAAAAATGGTTCATATCGGGGATAGATAAACTGCTCACGTGATCGTTTTGTTCAGCCGCGTGCCGGAATCTTGAGCTTTGTGCGGATGTGGATGCCGACCTCGGTCGCGTCGTAATAAACAAAGTGACCGACGCGGTGATGGGGGATGCGGCGAAGCTTCGTCCATTCGCGGAGGGTGCGGATTGAGGGCTCGCGGCCAGTTGGGAAGATGCCGCTGGCGCGTAGGCCGGTGATGTCGGTGAGCTGGGAGGTCTGGCAGGGAGCGGAAGCAGGAGGAGGATTCATGCACTGGGCCCCGTGTCCACCGGTCACGGGTAGGGCACGAAAAAGCCCGCACTGGTGAGAGTGCGGGCATGGCTTGAGAAACCGGAGCGATCAGCTTGCGACCGCCAGCGCCTCCGGCTGCGTAGGGAAGGCGAGCGGAGCGGGGGAGGTTACCGGGACTGGTGTTGGCAGAATACCGAAAAACTTCTCGGCCTCGTCGGTGGTTTTTAAGTCGAGGTAGTGCTTGCGGATGATCGTCTCGGAGTTTCCTGCCTGCAAAGCGGCTTCGCCCATCGAACGGAATTTGGCCACGTGCATGGAAATGAACGTGTGCCGAAGCACGTCATGGGTGAGTCCAAAATGTAGGGTGACCTTGTCGCGAAGTTGCTGTGAGTTTTTCGGGATGATCGGGAAGCGGTCGAGAGGGTAGGCCGTCAACCAGGCTGCGAGGTTGGGCTGAATGGTGACGTTGCGCTTCATCTTCACTTTTGAGACCTCGGGCTCGATGTGGATGACGCCGGTATCAAGGCGGACATGCTCAGGCTTGAGCTTGAGGATCTCGCCGGTGCGCATGCACGGACGGATGCCGGCGAACAGGCACAGGGCGAAAAAAGGGACGAGCGCGCCTCCCTCGAAAGTTTCGACGTAAGCCATGATCGCTTTGGCCTGCTCGTCGGACAGCGTTTTTGCCGATCCCCGCCGGTGGGCAATGCGGTGGTAAGGAATTTTTTCGACGGGATTGGCGGTGATCCAGTCCTGTTGAAAAGCGAATTTCAGGAAGGTGGAAACCACGCCGCGGCGATTATTGTAGGTTTTCAGTGCGGCGTTGCCGCTTTGGAAATAGGCGGTGAGGCGCTGGGCGGTGAGGTCCGCTACCGTGGAATTTGGGAAATAGCCCTTCAGCACCTCCAAATGGCAACGGATGGTGTTGAGCTGGGGTTTTGAAATGAGCTGGCGCTCGTGCTCACGTTTTTTGATCGCGAGGTAGTCGGCTGCGGCGTCGATCAAAGACTTCTGACGCTGTGGCTCGCGGTAGTTGGCGAGGGCATAGTCGAGGTAGAAGCCGAGGGGGCGGGGCTGACCTGACATGCGGCGGAAAACAGCCTCGGCCTCGCGAAGCTGATCGTCTGATAGAAACGTGGTTGCGGTGCGAAGGCCGGACTGGGTCTGGGCGGCTTTGGCCTCAAGTATCTCTTTTTCGGTGCCGGCTTCCTCACGGGTCTTAAAGTTCTTGCGGATGCGAAGACCGTGGAGACGGCCGTCGACTCGCCAAGAGCTGATACCGTTGCGGTTGGTGAACCGGGAGACGGTGAACGTGGACTGCTTCATGGTTAGGTTGCCATGTCAATTGGGCAACCTAGCCAGCGGTTTTTCCTCTTCAGAGGAGAAAAGTGGTGCTCGGGAAGGGACTCGAACCCTTACGCCTTTCGGCACACGCCCCTCAAACGTGTGTGTCTACCAATTCCACCACCCGAGCATTGCTACTAACGAAGGGAAGGCGGACTAAGATAAATGTTCGGAGCCGTGTAAAGCACCGAAATGCATTTTCCCTCGGCAGGGAAACTGCTTGCTACTCCTGCGCCCGCGTGGACAGTCGGGCTGCGCATCCGCGCTTCACAGACAGCCCTTCCGCCAAAACACTTACGTGGGATTATTCCCGCCCCGCCTTCGCATGGACGAGACGCCTTCAAACGACAAACCGGCCAAAGATTTCAACAAGATCGATCTGGCCCAGCTCCAAAGCTTCAGCTTCGGAACCCAGTGGACCCAAGACAAGGCCTCGCCCTCGGGCAAATCCGACGGAGGCCGCGAGCCTCGTCGTGATGACCGTCCCCGCCGTGATGGCCCGGGCGGAGGCCCCGGCGGAGCTCCCCGCGACCGTCGTGGTTTCCGCAAGCCCGCCGGTCCCGGCGGAGAAGGCGATGCTCCCGCTTCGCCTGCCGCGCCGCGTGAAGGTCAGGGCGGCGGCGAGTTTCGTGGACCCCGTCGTGATGACCAGGGGCGCGGTGAATTCCGTGGCGGCGGTCCTCGTCGCGATGGTCCCGGTGGTGGCGGTCAGCGTTTTGGTGGTCCTCGCGAGGGCGGTTTCCCCGTGCGCGATCAGGGCCCCTACATCAGCCCGTTTTTCAGCGTTGTTTTTTATCCGGAGGACACCGGCTTCTCCGCGCTGGCCAAGGCCATTCGCACCTCGTGCCGCACCTACGAGCTTTTCGAGATCGCCCGCGTGATCATCGGCAAGCATGACCGCTACGTCGCGGTCATCCAGCACAAGGTCCCCGAGGGAGCGTCCGCCGACGCCCCCAAGCCCGCCCCGTTTGCCGTGGCCGTGCCGGACGGCGTGCCGTTCGAAAACGAAGCCGCCGCCATTGCCTACGTCCTCGACAAACATCTCGGCCAGTTCTTCGACGTCGCCGAGGTCGAGGTCGAGGCGCCCAAGGGCAATTTCCAGGTGATCAACAAGTGCATGGTCACGGGCGAACTGCTCGGGCCGCCCAATTACCACCGCTATACCCAGATCGTGCAGCAGCACCATGCGGCTCACATCAAGATCTCGTTCGAGGCCTACCGCGGTCGTATCGAATCCGTCCGCGAACCCGAGGTGATCGCCCAGTGGCTTGAGAAGATGAAGAAGGCCACGCGTTACACGTGGAAGGTTTCGCCTCCGCCTGCGCCCGTGGCTCTCGCCGAAGGTGAAACCGCGCCGGAGACGGTGCCGGCCCCCTCGTTCGACACGGTCGAGGAAGCCCGCAACTACCTGCTGACCCACGCCCGCGACAAGGTCGTGCGCACCACCGAGGCGGTTCGTTTCCACGGCAAAAACATCGAGACGCTGCCGCAGGGCGAGCTTCGCCGCTCCCTCGAAGGCGCGTTGGAACGCCAGCGTCGCTTCCCGCTCGACACCGCCAACGCGTTGCGCGGACGTCTGCGTCGCGAGGGCTTTACGATCTTCAAAAAAGGCTCGAAGGGCATCAGCTACGTGTGCGCGGTCAAGCGGAAGTTCCGCATCCCCGGCCAGGTGTTCGCCGATTCCATCGGTGCGCTCATCGCCTTCATCGAAACACACCCGATGATCAAGGCCAGCGAGCTGGCGGACAAATTCCTCGGTTTTTCGGCGCCCGTCGCCGCCAAGCCGGTCGAGGCCGCCGCTGCTCCCGCCGAAGGTGCTGCGGCCGAAGAAGCGCCGGTCGCTCCTGTTGAGGCCGCCGTTCCCGCTCCGGCTCCCGCGCTTACGCCCGAGCAGATGTCGAAGCTTAACCGGCTGAACGGCGATCTTCGCTGGCTCGTGTCGGAAGGCTACGTCACCGAGTTCATCGACGGACGTCTCTTTGCTCCTCCCGCCGTCGTCGAGGCGCGCAAGAAGGAGATCGAGGGTGCCGAGCACGATCCCGAGAACTTCCCCGAGGTGCCCGTTTCGGAGGCTCCGGCCCCCGAGCCAGCGCCAGAGGTGCCGGCGGCCGAAGCGGCTCCCGAGCCGTCCGCGCCGGAACCAAAACCGGAAACTCCGGCAAGTTGATTTGCGAAGGCCGTCCTTAACCGGACGGCCTTTTTTTGTATTGAGGTAGGGACGGACCGCTGGGCCGTCCGGTTGGATAGTGCGAATGAAAACAGCCGTCCGTAATCGCGGCGGGCCCAGCGGTCCCGCCCTACCTTACGACCGCAGGCGGATGGTGTGACGTTCGTCGGGCGTGATGCCGAGGTCGAGATGCAGGGCGTTCGAGGGAATCCAGGCGTCGATCTTTTCGGGCCATTCCACGGCGAGACACCAAGGGCTCACCAGGAAATCGTCGAGCATGAGCGCGTCGATCTGGTGCGCGTTTTCAAGCCGGTAGGCGTCGAGGTGGACGAGGATGCGTCCCGGGCCACGGTGCAGATTAAAGATGGTGAAGGTCGGGCTGGTCACCGTCTCGGCGACGCCGAGTCCGCGTGCCAAGCCCTGCACGAATGTCGTCTTGCCCACGCCAAGATCGCCGTGGAGGGCGAGGGTGGTGTCGGGGGGCAAGGCCGCGGCCAGCTCGCGGGCGAGCGCGTGGGTCTCGTCGGCGGAGGCGGTGACGACGCCTTCGCGAAGTTTAGCGAAGATGCTCATAACCGTGGATGGGCTGCAGGTTGATGTGCGCGGCGGAGGCGGTTTGTGCAAACCGGCCGATGCAGCTCAGGCGGGTTTTGAATTTTCGTTTCCAGGCGGATTCAAAGGCGGCGCGGTTCGCACGGGAGGATAGGGTGAACAGAAGTTCGTAATCTTCTCCGTCGGCGAGGGCGTGGTGCAGCGCGGTGTATCCGGTGGAGCGGGCGAGGCGGCGTGCGGCGGGGCTGATGGGAATCGCGGTTGCTTCGAGCGCAGGGACCGTGCCTTGGGGCGCGAGTGCGGCGAGGTCCTTGGCCAGGCCGTCGCTGAGATCCATCATGGAGCGGACTTCGGCGCGGGCGGCCAGCCAGCGGCCTTCATCGAGGCGGGGCGTAAACTTATAATGATGGCCGAGCAGGCTGCCGCCGAGCGTGCCGGTGACGTAAATCCAGTCGCCTATTTTTGCTCCGTGGCGGGTCAATACACGGTCGGACGAGGCTTCGCCGATGAGCGTGAGCGTGGCGGAAAAACCTCCGGACTGCTGGGCAACGTCGCCGCCGACGATGGGCACGCCGTAGCGGCGGGAGGCCGAGGCGAGTCCGCGGTAAAAGGCGGCTAGCCAGCGGGTGCCGACCTTGGCGTCGAGGGCGAGGGCGATCAGGGCGGCGCGCGGACGTCCGCCCATCGCGGCGATGTCGCTTAGGTTGCGCTTGAGAAGTTTTTCACCGACGGCACGCGGTGGCACGGAGTCGTCGAAATGTTTTCCGTAGATGACGGGGTCGACGGTGATCAGTTGCCGGCGGGACGAGGCGGGCAGGACGGCGCAATCATCACCGATGCCAAATGGAGTGGCCGGCGAGGCATCGCCGAGCCAGTCACGGATGGCGACGATGAGTTTCAGCTCGCCGAGCGAGGAGACGGCCTCTGACGGTTTGTCGGTGAAGAGATGCATGGGCTGGATCGAGTGTAGGAGCGGCTTTATGCCGCGATGGCAGGCGTTTGGGTTTCATCGCGGCGTAAAGCCGCTCCTACAAGTTCGGCATGAAGGTGGTCAACTGGTCGCGCCCGCCATGATAAGCATGATCGTGTGGAGGTTGAAAAGACCGTGGGCCATGATCGTCACAGAGATGCGTCCGGTGCGCTCATAGGCGAGGGAGAACAAAACTCCCAGCGCGAAGAGAGGGACAAAGGCGACCGCGTTGCTATGAAGCATGGCGAATACGGCGGCCGGGGCAATCAGCGCGATCCAGCGCGGAACGCGGGTGCGCAGATAACGGAACAGGCCGGCCCTGAAAATGATTTCCTCGGTGAGCGGTGCGACGACCACGGCGAGACCGACCAAGAGAAGGAGTTTTTCGGGTGAATCGGCCTGGCGGAAAATATCCACCATTTGCTGGTCGGGGGTTTCAAATCCGCAGAGTTGCAGGCCGCCTTTCCACGCGTAGCCGAGCAGTGTGATGACGGGCAGGGCGATGAGGCAGGTCGCCACCGCGGCCAGAAACGGATGAGGGCAGCGAGGCGACGGCGAAGGCTGTTCCGGCGCGGCCATGATCGAGCGAGGAAGGGCAAACGTCAGGGCGACTCCGGCGAGAAGTCCGAGTTGCAGGGATACGCCGAGGACCAGTTGCCAAAGGTCGCCATCAACCGCCGCCTCGCCGAGGGCGCGGTTGCTGAGATGAGAGACGACGAACTGCGCGCTCCACGCGCATGCGACGACGCAAAATGCCATCTGAAAAAAATGCGCGGGCGCTATTGTCCACGGAGCAAGGGGAGAGGGAATGGCCCATTGAGCGCGGGCCTTGGCGCTGAATTGAACGTGCCAGAGCAAGGCCGCGCCCACGGCCCACAGGCTGTATTCGGCAGCTGTGATGATCGTGGCGGCTGACGAAATCGGATCGGACATGCTTGGAACCGGACAACGGCCCGGGGCGGTTCGTGTGATGGACGTTACCCCGGGGACGTGCGTGTCAGCCGACGAACTTGCCGCCGGAGAAGATCACGCGGCCGTCCACGATGGTGGTTTTGACGCGGCCCCGCAGGGTCTGGCCGTGCCACGGGCTGTTGCTGGATTTGCTAAAGCCGGCCTTGGCGTCGTAGATCCATTTTTCGTCGGGGTCGAAGAGGCAGACGTCGGCGGGGGCTCCGTCGGCGAGGGTGCCGGCGTCGAGCTTGACGATCTTGGAAGGGCGGCGGGTGAGAAGATCGACGACGTAGGGGAGCTTGAACTTGTTCTGGCGCACGAGCACGTCGAGGGAGACGGCGAGGGCGGTTTCGAGTCCGAGGATGCCGTTGGGGGCGTAGTCGAATTCCTTGTCCTTCTCGTAGTCGGTATGCGGGGCGTGGTCGGTGGCGATGATGTCGAGCGTGCCGTCGCGCAGGCCCTCGATGATGGCGACGCGGTCCTCCTCGGTGCGGAGAGGCGGGTTCATCTTGAAATTGGTGTCGTAGGTGCCGAGCGACTCTTCGGTCAGGGCGATGTGGTGGGGGGTGGCCTCGGCGGTGACGTTGACGCCGCGGATTTTGGCGCGGCGGAGGATCTCGACGGAGTTTTTCGACGAGATGTGCTGCATGTGGATGTGCGCGCCGGTGTAGGTGGAGAGGATGACGTTGCGCGCGACGATGATGTCCTCGGCGGCGTGGGGCCAGCCCTTGAGCCCGAGGCGGGTGGAGACGACGCCTTCGTTCATGACGGCGCCGACGGTCATGGAATGGTCCTGGCAGTGGTCCATGATCGGGAGGTCGAACATCTTCGCGTATTCGCAGGCGCGGCGCATGAGCTCGTTGGACTGGACGCAGTCGCCGTCGTCGGTGATGGCGATGACGCCGGCGCGCTTGAGCGAGCCGATGGGGGCGAGGGCCTGGCCCTTCATGCCGACGGTGATGCAGCCGGTCGGGTAGACCTTGATGCAGGCGGTGCGAAGGATGGAGTCCTTGATCTGCTGGATGGTCCCGGCGGTGTCCGCGACGGGGGAGGTGTTGGGCATGCAGACGACCGAGGTGAAGCCGCCGGCGGCGGCGGCGCGGGAGCCGGTCTCGATGGTTTCCTTGTGACCCTGGCCGGGTTCGCGGAAGTGGACGTGGATGTCCACGAGGCCGGGGCATGCGACGAGGCCCTTGGCGTCGATTTTTTTGGCCTTCTTTTTGTCGGCGGCGGAGAGGCCGGCGACGATCACGCCGTCTTTGATGAAAAGGTCGCCGACGGCGTCGCGCTTGGATGCGGGGTCGATGACGCGGGCGTTGGAAATCCAGATGGAGGGCATGTTAAAATCTTTCTCTTTATTCTTAATCTTTATCTTTCTCCGCTTTTCTTTTCTGCGTTCACGTCGAGTTTCGGACGAGAAAGAGAAAGATTAAGAGAAAGAGGAAAGAATGGTTATTCTTGGGGGATGACCTGTTCGGGCTGGCCGCCGGAGCAGAGGTAGAGGACGGCCATGCGGACGGCGATGCCGTTGGTCACTTGTTGCAGAATCACGCTGCGTTCGCCGTCGGCGAGCTCGCTGTCGATCTCGACGCCGCGGTTGATCGGGCCGGGGTGCATGATGATGGCCTTCGGGTCGAGCCAGCCGGCGCGGGTTTTGTTGAGGCCGAAGAGACTGGTGTATTCGCCGAGCGAAGGGAACATGCCGCTCGTCTGGCGCTCGTGCTGGATGCGGAGGAGCATGACGACCTCGGCGTTGGCGAGGGCACTGCGAAGATCGTGCGAGACGGTCACGCCGAGGGGCTTGAACCAGGCCGGCACGAGGGTCGAGGGACCGACGATGGTGACGTTGGCGCCCATTTTGGTGAGGGCGTGGATATTGGAACGGGCGACGCGGCTGAATAGGATGTCTCCGAGGATGACGACCTTGCGGCCCTTGAGGGAGCCGAGGTGTTCGCGCATCGTGAAGGTGTCGAGCAGTCCCTGCGTGGGGTGCTCATGGGCGCCGTCGCCGGCGTTGATCACGGGGATGCCGAGGATTTTCGAGAGGTAGAGCGGCGAGCCGGCGGCGGCATGACGGATGACAATCATGTCGGCCTGGAGGGCCTCGATGTTTTGCGCGGTGTCGCGGAGGGTCTCGCCCTTGGTCGTGGAGGAGCTGGAGCCGTCCATCGAGATGACGTCGGCGCTGAGGCGCTTGGCGGCCATGTCGAAGGCCATGCGGGTGCGCGTGCTGGGCTCGAGGAAGAGGTTGACGATGGTCTTGCCGCGCAGGGCGGGGACCTTTTTCACGCTGCGACCAAGGATTTTTTTAAACGCGGTGGCGGTGGCGTGGATCTGGTCGATCTCGTGGAGGGAGAGTTCCTCGAGGGTGAGGAGGTGGCGGCGGGTCCAGGGCATGGAGTGAAATGACCAATGACCAATGTCCAATGACCAATGGCCGGCGGCGTGAAGTTTTGAGTTAGGCGGCGGGTTTGAACGAGGGGACGACCGCAATGGTGTCGGCGTCGGGTTTGGCGGGGTCGAGCTTCACGACGATCTTGGCGGTTTCCGAAGCGTCGAGCGTGAGGCCGGTGTAGTCGGCGGCGACGGGGAGCTTGCGGAAGCCGCGGTCGACGAGGATGGCGAGTTCCACCTTCTCGGGGCGGCCGTGGTCGAAGAGTTCGTTGAGGGCGGCCTTGACGGTGCGGCCCGAGAAAAGGACGTCGTCCACGAGGATCACGGTCGCGCCGGTCACATCGACGGGGATGAGGGTGGGGGCAAACTCCTTGGGGATGGGATGGCGACCGATGTCGTCGCGGTGGAAGGAGATGTCGAGGACGCCAGATTGAGACGAAAGTCTGGGGCTTATGGCCGCAAGGCGAAGGGCGAGGCGGTGGGCGAGGGTGACGCCGCCGTTGGCGATGCCGAGCAGGAGGATTTTTCCTTTGGGGCCGTGGCGGTTGGCAATGGCCTGGGCGAGCCGTTCGATGGCGGCGTGAATCTCGGGGGCGGGGATGCTTTTTGATGCGGACACGAGGCTTCGTTGTGCCGCGCGCGGGACGGACGGACAAGCGGGAAATCCCGCCGTCGGGGAGTATCCGCCGCCGGTCGGGGCGCTCCTCCGGAGGCGGAGGCTGTTTCTGCGGGTGAACCGCCGGTTTTTTACCGCCAGTCGAAGATCGCGCCGGGCGCAGGGAGGGACTGGGCGAGCAGGCCTGAATAAACCGACTGGGCCTGTTCCGGCGGGAAGGTGGTGGCGAGGTCGGCCACCTTGATCGAGCCTTCGCTCAACCAGTCCAGCGCGGTGGCGTAGTTGTTCGCGAGGGAGTTGAAGGAAAAGTCCCGGGGCTGGCCCGGAATCTCCCATTCCCAACCGCCGCGCAGCACGACATAGCGATGGAAGACGGCGTGCAGAATTTCAAAGGAGGTGATCTCGGTGCGTTTGCGCCAGGGCACGCCGACGAGCACGACCTCGCCGCGTTTGGCGACCGTCTTGCAGCCGTCGAGAACGGCCTGTTCGTGTCCGCTGCATTCGAGGTGCAACGCGATTTTTCCGGTGAGATCGTCCGGGCCTTCGGCGAGCGAGGCGCGAACGTCGCGCAGACCGGCGGCGAGGGCGGATTTGCGCCGCGATTCCACCGGATCAATGGCCGTGACCCGATAGCCGCAGCGCGCGAATATCTGGGCGGCGAGATTGCCGACGGGGCCGAGGCCGGTGACAAGCACGCGAGCGGGGGCGTGCGCGGCGGCGGTGTTGAGCGTGCTCATGCTCACGCCCATCAGGCGGGCGAAAACACCCGTTTCGGGGCGAAGACCCTCGGGGAGAGGGGTGACGTTGGCGCGGGACACCTGCTGATACTCGGCGTGGCCGGCGGAGGCAAAGACCACGGTCCCGGGCTTTAAATCGGTTACACCGGCGCCGACTTCCTCGACTCTGAACACGCAGGCATAACCGGTGCCGGACGGGATCTTGTTCTCGCCGAGGAAGCCCCAGTTGAGCTCGGTTCCGGGACTGACAAGCGAGACGAGCGTGCGACCGCGAACGGCGTCGGACGGAAGCGGACCGGTGGGGACGGGCGCGTCGTGGATGATGGTGGCTGTTTTGTGGGCGGTGAAAAAAATCTGGCGCATGGCGGACGGGGACGGAGTTAAAGGAAGCGAAGATTGTTTTGGCGCGCGACCTCGTGGAGATGGGCGGCGGCGACGGGATAGTCTTCCGGCGAGATATGCTCGAGGCACAGGGAGGTGTCGGGATCGAGCTTGGAGAGTTCGCGCAGATAGGTCGGATAATCGAGCACGCCCGTGCCGGGGCGGCATTCGTCGAGGTGCACGGTAAGGTTTTCGCGCAGGATGATGTCCTTGGCGTGGCAGCTGCGGATGAACGGCCCGAGCTTGGCGAAGCATTCGCGAATGAAATCGCCGGTATGATAAGATCGCGCGGGACTGTTGATCATGTTGACCGGATCGAGGTGCACGGCGACCGAGGGACGGTCGATGGCGCGGAGGAGAGCGAGATATTCGTCGGGCGACGAAGGGAAAATCCATGGCATCGTTTCCAACGCATAAAAGGTGCGGCGCGGCTTGACCGAGTCCACGATGGCCCGTGTGGACTGCACGATGAGATCGAACGTCTCGTCGGAGAAATTCGTGTGATACGGGCCGTCCCATTTGGCAGGGTTGCGCGAGCCGGTGATGTTGACGCAGCAGCGCGCGCCGAGGCGTTCGGCGAGGTCCAGGTTGCGACGGCAGCCGTCGATCGCCCGGGCGGCCTTGGCGGGATCGGGATCGATGGGGTTGGACCATGCGCCGACCTCGGCGATGACAAGATTGGTGCGGCGGGCGGCCTCGACGTAGGCGGCCACGTCGGCATCGGATGCGTCGGGGCCGACGGGCGAATAGACGGCTCCGTAGCCTGCCTGCCGGTAACCTTGGGCCCATGCGGCGGGTGTTTCGAATTTCTGGGCGATGCAGCCTGCAAGTCTCATGTATAATCCTTGTTGATCGAAGGGACGTTAAAAACGGGGACCGGGGTGGGTGCGCTCCTTTCTTGCTCCATGTTCAAGACTAGGATCGACTGCGTAAACGATACCCCAACCATGCGGTTCCGCCCATGGCTGAAAGTCGGGAAAACATGCCTAAAGCTATTGAAAGTCCTTTTTCCGGGCATCCCCTGCAGCTGGATTTTTTCCAGGCCGGCTCCTTCCGTCAAAAGGTTGGAGGCTGGGTGCATCGCAAGATCGTCCCGTATGTGATCCTGGCCCAGGCCACGAAGGGGGCCTATGAGGTCCGCTGCGGAGGGAGGCACGAGGCTCTGGCGCCCGGTCGCGTGCTGGTCGTGCCGGCGCACACGCCGGTGGAGTTTACGCACAAGGATGGACCGGCGGGCGTGATGGAGGCGCGCTGGCTGCACTTGGGGTTCAGCCTTCGCGGGCAGTTTGACTTTCTCGGACGCTTTGAACTGCCGCTGCAATTGCCGGAAAAGGAGAGCGGGGAAATCGGCCGGCTCATCAGCAGGGCGTTGACGGCAAACTCCCTGCCCGACGACGGTCCTGAAAAGTTGATTGTGCACCACGAGACCGCCGTGCGTGCGCTGGGCGTGCTATGCCGCAATCTGCAACCGAAGGCCGACGGGCGCCAGGCCGGCCGGCTTTGGCTGCGGCTGGACGCGGTGCTGTCGCACATCGGCGAAAATCTGGCCGCGCCACTGTCGGTGGAGGCTTTGGCGAAGCTTGGAGGGCTTTCGCCGGCGCGGTTCCATGTGGTGTTCAAGGAGGCGACCGGGGACGCACCGATGAACTATGTGCGCACCCTGAGATTGGAGGCGGCCGCGCGGTTGCTGGTGTCGGCCGACATGAAGCTGGATCGCGTGGCGGAGATGACGGGCTTTGCGGATGCGTTTCATCTCAGCCATGCGTTCAAGGCCCGCTTCGGCGTGTCGCCGCGCGATTACCGGCGGAGCGCGTTGCTGCTTTATTCGTGATCGCGAAGGACCTGCCGTCCGGCCGGTTGGAAACAAACGCGTTGTGTTGTCCGCGCGGAGATGGGAAAACCGCGGATGGAAACTAAACCCGCGATCTGGCAGAAACGCTTCGGCCTGACGACTTGCGCCGCCGCAGATCTTGAAAAGGCCGTGCCGGCGAAGGCGCTGGGCGTTGCGGTGATCTACTCGCAGGCGACGGGCGCGGAGTCCGAGAAGATTTTCCTCGTGATCGAATCGCGCGCGGGCGAGCTGCGCAACCAGTGCGCGAAACGTCTGCAAACCGCCAAGCTGCCGCCGCTCGCGTCGCTGACGGTCTCCTTCAAGGCCGCGGTCCTGCCCGATCCGTCGCCGGAGGCGGTTCACGCCGCGTGCCGCGAGCAGGTCATCCTCGCGGGCGAACTGCGCCGTGAACTGAGGCCGGCGATGCGCTGAGGAGCGCCCGCGCTTCGGCGCGGTTATAAACGCGGCCTGTTCTTCGGCTCGCCCGTGCGTGCCATCATGCGCGAGCATGGTTTCGTCCTCGTTGAACCCCATGCGCTTTCCACCCCGGATACTGGCCCTGCTGGTTGTTTTTTCATCGCTCATCAATTGCCGGATTTCGGCGGCCTGGGTTTGGGTGGAGGGGGAGCAGGCGGCATCCACCAACATCGGCAAGCATCCGTGGTATTACGGGCAGGTCAAAAAGGGCCAACTTTCCGGAGGCGATTTTCTGGCCCACTTTGACGCGTCCAAACCGGGCGAGGCCGACTACCGCTTCAACGCACCGTCCGCCGGAACCTACACATTGTGGCTTCGCGCCAATCCGGTGCAGTCGGCGATGCGCTATTCCCTCAATGACGCCCCGCCGGTTCGCGTGGACTTCGCCGGCAATCAAAGCGGCGCCACCAACATCGCCGCCAACAACGCCCCCGACCTGCGCTTCATTGCGTGGTGCGAGATCGGCAAGGTGGTCCTCAGGGCCGGCGTGAACCGCATCGCGTTCACGATGGACAGCGCCAACAGCAACCACGGCGCCATCGACTGCTTTGTTTTCACCAACGAGCCGTTCATCCCTTCTGGCGTGCTCAAGCCGGATCAACTGGCGGACGCCGCCAAGGAAACCGCCGCGGCCAACCAAGGTTGGATTCCGTGGGCGCCTGCCGCGGATGACTTCGAGGAGAATCCGATCGACCTGCGCCGCTTGAACGAGAAATTCGCCGGTGAAAACGGCTTCATCCAGGCGAGGGGCGAACAATTCGTCCACGCGGGGAACGGCCGGCCCGTCCGCTTTTGGGCGGTCAACGGTCCGCCCGTCGAGCTCAACGGGAAAGGCCTGCAACGCAGCGCGCGCGTGCTGGCCAAGTATGGCGTGAATCTCGCCCGTCTTCATGGCGGTCTCTTTGACGACAAGACGGGCGTCCTCAATCCGGCCGCCGTGAAGCACACGGTCGAGATGATCGAGGCGGTGAAGGCCGAGGGCATCTACACGCACCTTTCCATTTATTTCCCCCTGTGGATGAAGCCGGAGAACGGCCCCGGCTGGCGCGAGGGTTACAACGGAAAACAAAATCCTTTCGCACTGCTCTACTTCGAGCCCGAGTTCCAGAAACTCTATCAGGGCTGGTGGAAGGCGATTCTGACGGCGAAGACGTCCGCAGGCGTCCCCTTGGTTGACGAGCCCGCGCTCATGGGAGTGGAGCTGGTGAACGAGGACTCGTTTTTTTTCTGGACGTTCAACTACGCGAACGTGCCCGATCCGCAGATGAGGAAACTGGAAAAATCCTTCGGCGACTGGGTCTCCAAAAAATACGGCTCCTTTCAAAACGCGCTCACGGCCTGGAAGGGCCTTGGCCATGCGCGCGACGACGAAAAAGAGGGACGGCTCGGCTTCCGCGCGCTCTACGATCTTTTCACGCGAAAGACGCCGCGCGACCGGGATACCGCCGCGTTTCTGATGGAGACGCAGATGAAGTTCTATGCCGACACGGTGAAGTTTTTGCGCGGGCTCGGTTACAAGGGCCTGATCACCGCCTCGAATTGGACGACCGCCAACAACGACATTCTCGGCCCTCTGGAAAAATTCAGCTACATGCCGGGCGATTTCATCGACCACCACGGCTACGTCGGCGCCAATCACAAGGGGGCCGAGGCCGGCTGGTCCATCCGCGAGGGGCACACGTTTTCGAATGTCAGCGCCCTTCGTTTCGATTCCGAAACGCCGGGTGGCGCCAAGGTTTTCAGCAACCCGGTGATGGACCCGATGTATAACCGCAGGCCGTCCATGATCTCGGAAATCGCCTGGAACCGTCCCAACCGTTATCGGGGAGAGGCGCCGCTTTTCGAGGCGGCCTACGGGGCGTTGCAGGACACGGACGGCATCGCGCATTTCGCCTTCGATGCCGACCGGTGGCAGGTGAAGCCGAGGTTTTTCATGCAGCCGTGGACGTTGATGGCGCCTTCGCAGATGGGACAGTTTCCCGCCGCCGCGCTCATCTATCGCCAGGGTCTGATCAAAACGGGCGAACTCGTGGCCGATCTGCCGTTGAAGCTCGACGATGCTCTGGCTTTGAAGGGCGCGAAGATGGTTCAGCGCGCCAATCTCGACGAGCTGCGAAAAACGGATGTCCTCGCGGGCGGCGCGGACACTTCCGATGCGGGTGTCGATCCGCTGATTCATTTTGTCGGACGGACCAATGTCAGCATCGACGGAAAGGGCGGCGGCGCGGAGGTCAAAGACCTGTCGTCGCTGATCAACCGCCGCGCCCAGATCGTGACGAGTTCTACGGGCGAGCTGCGCCTCGATTACGGCAAGGGTGTTCTGATCCTGAACGCGCCGGCGGCGCAGGGAGTCAGCGGCAATCTCGGGCTGGCGGGTCCGGTTGATTTGAAGGACGTGTCCATCTCATCGGATCTGGAACCGGGGCATATCGTGGTCGTGGCGCTTGATGGGAAACCGCTGGCCGTGTCTTCGCGCATTCTCGTTCAGGCGATGACAGAGGACAAACCCGCCAACTTCTCCACGGTGCCGGCGGGCGACCGGGTTCTGCGCATCACCAACATCGGGCAGGATCCGTGGTTGATCAAAGAAATCCAGGGCACGATTCGCCTCAAGCGTCCCGATGCCGCTCGGTTGAAAGTCACCGCGCTTGATTTCAACGGCTACCCCGTTGGCGAGGCCGGCACGGCGGCAGAATTGAAACTTTTGCCCGGCGCGGCCTATTACCTGATAAGTCCGATCCGCCACTGAGCCGTAGAATTTCAGTCGGCAGGGTCGTATCGAGATAATCTGACGGCACCTTTCAGAGTGCGTCATCCGCTCGAAATACCCGCGGGTATTCCTCAGCATTCCTCCTCTGAAATGCACTCGCCATCTTACCCCGCTACTCCGCCTCCGACTGAATTTCTACGGCTGAGCGCGTTTGCGAATCCTAGAATTCGACGCGAAGCCGGATCATCATGCCGTTCATACGCAGGGCGCGGTTCTCAAGACCGAAGTCGGGATCGAACTTGTATTGCAGGTGATTCGGGCCGACAGACGAACGCAGGGGCGGTGCATGGCCATCAAGCCAGCGGAGCGGATCGGCGGCCGGCAACAGGACCGGCGCCTCCGTTTCTTGGCCGGTCGTCAGCTCAAAGAAATGATCTTCGTCATCTGGCGGCACGAGCCGGATCAGTTCCAGCGGGATCGACAAGGCAGGCGCTTCGTCGAACACGAAGGTTGCTAAATCTGATCCGACGAATTCCAGCCAAGCATCCTCTTTTGCGGTCGGTGCCGGTGGCTTGCGTGCCGTATCGAGAAACAAGGCCGTCAACAGAAGGATGGCGACTGCGAGAGTCATCGCCCACACCAGCGTCCGGCTGACACTCACGCGCATGGATGTCGCCCGGGATGGAGCGGATGCAAGGGGTGGGGGCGGAACGTGCGGCATGATCGGGTCGGAAGCAATAAGCCCGAATCGGGTTTTCAGCAAGGCTTGGGCTCATGCAGTCAAACGACCATACGCATGGCATTTGGTCTCGCGTTTGGAGGTGCGATCATCCTGCGCCCATCCATTGTCGTTGCGCAATTCGCATGCCTGAGGGCGCGATGTCTTTGGCTCGACGGTCATCCCGTTTGAGATACCAACTGGATCGCTTCCTTTCCCCCCTTTCTCCCTTATGCCAACTACCCCCTTTCTTGCAGGTGTCGCCGCGGACATCGGACATCTGAGCGATCAGGACAAGGCGCTGATGCACGCCGCCGGCATCCGGGGCCTGCGGACCGGTCGGCTGCATTTTGACCAGGAGAAATTCCTGTCCGGAGAACCGCAGCCGGAGCGGTTTCATGCGATCAAGGCGCGGATGGCCGGGCTGCGCGCCGAGGGCTTTCGTTTCACGGCGCTCACGCCCAGTCCCTTCGAAATCGTGGGGAAGGCGGGCGTTCCCGGTTCGGCGGAATACTTTGAGAACTACCGGCGCATGTGCGCGTTTCTGGCGGCGGAGTTCGACGGGCTGGCGGATTTTTGGCAGGTGGCAAACGAGGTGGATATCTGGATCTTTCGCGCCACGCTCACGCTGGACCAGTCGGTCGCGTTTCTGAAGGCTGGGATTCAAGGGATCAAATCGACCGGGACGAAGGCGAAGGTCGGCATCAATATCACCCTGTTTCCCTCCTTGCCCGGCGAAGTGGACGGGAACACGGAGGCGCACGAGGGCGTTTACATTGCAAAGGGCGTTTATCACGACCCGGAGCTGGAGCTCGATTTCGCGGGCTTCGACAGTTACCCAGGCACCTGGCGAAAAGGCGGCGCGGAGAGTTGGGACGCCTATCTGGACGAGTTTTACGCGCTCACGAAAAAGCCGATCATCATACAGGAATTCGGTTACTCTTCCGCCGGCGGGATGATGACGGCGGAAGAGGATGCGGGCGGGATTTATCCCTGCAAGGCGGGCAAGTGGCGGTTTTCATCGGGCGGACGGGGACATACGCCGGAGGCCCAGGCCCGGTTTATCGAGGAGTCCTTCGCAACCTTTGCGCGAAAACCGTTCGTCATCGGCGCCACCTATTACCGTTGGACCGACCAGACGGTCTGCTGGCAGTGCAAGCAACCCGGGTGCCCCGTGGAAACCGCCTGGGGCTTGCTCGATCTCAATCATCAGCCCAAGCCGTCCTACGAAAGCTACAAAGCGAGCATGCAAAAACATTTCTGCCGGCGCGTGCCTTGAGCGGCACGATGCCTTTTGGTTCACAATCGGGCGGCGACGCGGCGGAAATGGTGGCCGATGATCGCCAGCTCGATCGCCACGCGAAACTGGCGGGGGCGGCGGAAAAGGGTGACGAGTGAAAACCAGCAGTAAGCGAACCGGCCGCGGTGCCAGACTCCCAGAAGCCAGAAGGATTGCGCAAACGCGGACATGTCCGCCCATGACAGCCGCAGGCGTCCGCCCTTGCCGCGGTAGGTTTTCAAAAAAACGAGGATGCGCCGGTAATAATTACGAGGTTCGTAGAGACGGCGCATCAGGTCGCGGTAGCCGGACTCGAGGTAGTCGCGGTCAAGCTTGGGCAGGAAGTTGAGCGTGGCGGCCGTGTTGTTGCCGGAGGAATCGGCGAGGAGGCGGTTCTCGCGCTTCAGGCGCTCATGGAGACGCGTCCGGGGCAGGGCGGTGAGCAGGCCGACCATCGCGGTGACGACGCCGGAGCGCTGGATAAAGTCGAACTGCTGGTCGAAAATGCCGCAGGTATCGCTATCGAAGCCGACGATGAAACCTCCCATGACCTCGAGTCCGGATCCCTGCAGAATCCGGATCGCCGAGACGAGGTCGCGTCCGCGATTTTGCAGCTTGTGGCACTCTTCAAGCGAAGCGGCCGAGGGCGTTTCGACTCCGACAAACACCTTGCGGAAACCCGCCTTCACCATGAGGGAGATGAGATCCGCGTCGTCGGCGAGGTTGATGGATGCCTCGGTCAAGAACCCCATTTTCGCCCGCGTGCGGGTCCGCCAGTCGATGATGGCATGCAGCAGTGCGCGGGTGTGTTTCTTGTTTCCGATGAAGTTGTCGTCCACGACGAACACCATGTCCTTCCATCCGCGCAGGCGCAGGGCCTCGAGTTCGGCTACGAACTGCTCGGGCGACTTGGTGCGGGGCACGCGGCCGTTCATGACGATGATGTCGCAGAATTCGCAGTCGAAGGGGCATCCGCGCGAGAACTGAGCGGCCATCGTCACGTAGTTGCGAAGGCGGATCAAATCCCAGCGCGGCACGGGGGTCTGCGCGAGGCCGGGGAATGACGGCGCCAGATAAACGGGCTGCAGCGCACCGCGTTGCAGGTCGGCGACGACTTGGGGCATGATTCCCTCCGCTTCGCCCAGAACGAAGTGCGGGATTTCGGGGAACTGCTCGTGTCCCGTGGTCATGAGCGGTCCGCCCGCGATGATGCTCCGGTCGAGGGCGGCGCAGCGCCGGGCAATTTCCCGCACGGAGTCCCGGTGGACGATCATGGCGCTGAGGAAGACATAGTCCGCCCAGCGCACGTCGGCATCGGCCAAGGGGCGGACGTTGAGATCGACGAGCCGGAGTTCCCAATCGGACGGCAGCATGGCGGCGACGGTGAGCAGGCCGAGGGGAGGGAAGGCCGCCTTTTTCGACACGAACCGCAACACGTGCCGAAAGCTCCAGAAGGTGTCCGGTGTCTTTGGACTTACCAAAAGTATCTTCATCTCGATTCCGACCTTTCGCTGGTGGAAAGGTAGCGCGCTGCCCGGGAGGCAACCAGACCTATCGATGCGCCTGTCTTGCAAGGCGGGCCCATGGATAAGGACGAACAGCCGCGGGGCACGGAGGTTATACCTGAAGTGAACAGGCGCATGAGGGCGGCTACTTCATGCGGAGGAGCGACCCGCGGCATGGCAAAGCGCCCCGTTCATTGGCTAAAACTTTTCGAACCCCTGATTGTTTCCCATGAGTAAAAACCGTTCATCTCTCCCCACTCATCGCAGCCAGCCCGACGCCAAGGGCTTCTTTGGCAAGTTCGGCGGCTCGTTCATCCCGCCCGAGCTCCAGCAGCAGATGGATGAGATCAACCACGCCTACCATCGGATTTGCCGGAGCCATGATTTTATCCGCGAGCTGCGCTCCATTCGCACGCATTTTCAGGGACGGCCGACGCCGGTCTATTACTGCAAGAATCTCAGCGACGCGATCAACGGTGCCCGCATTTATCTCAAGCGCGAAGACCTCAACCACACCGGCGCCCACAAGCTCAACCACTGCATGGGCGAGGCGTTGCTGGCGAAGTTCCTGGGCAAGAAAAAGCTCATCGCCGAAACGGGCGCGGGTCAGCACGGCGTGGCGCTGGCGACGGCGGGGGCCTACTTCGGCATTCCGGTGGAGATCCACATGGGCGAGGTCGATATCGCCAAGGAACATCCGAACGTGGTGCGCATGAAAATCCTCGGCGCGACGGTGGTGCCGGTGAGTTTCGGCGCGCGGACGCTCAAAGAAGCGGTGGATTCGGCCTTTCAGGCTTACCTCAAGGATCCGGTGAACAGCATTTACTGCATCGGCTCGGTGGTGGGGCCGCATCCGTTTCCCCTGATGGTGCGGGAATTTCAACGCGTGGTCGGCATCGAGGCGCGCGAGCAGTTCATCGAGATGACGGGTGAGTTGCCCGACAACGTGGTGGCGTGCGTGGGCGGCGGGTCGAACGCGATGGGAATTTTCTCGGCGTTCCTGGACGACCCGGTGAAGTTGCACGGAGTCGAGCCGCTCGGGCGCGGGGCGAAGTTGGGGGATCACGCGGCGAGCCTGAGTTACGGGGAGGAAGGCGTGATGCACGGGTTCAACTCGATCATGTTGAAAGATGCCAACGGCGAGCCGGCGCCGGTGTATTCGGTGGCGAGCGGACTGGATTATCCGTCGGTTGGGCCGGAGCACGCGCACTTGTTTACCAGCGGTCGGACGATTGCGGGAACGGCGGACGACGACGAGACGATCGAGGCGTTTTTCCGGCTGTCACGGCGAGAGGGAATCATCCCGGCGCTGGAGAGCGCGCACGCGGTGGCCTATGGATTGAAGCTGGCGAAAGAGCGGCCGGACGAGTCGATCCTGATCAACCTGAGCGGACGCGGAGACAAGGACATCGACTTCGTGATGGAGAAATTTGGCGAGTATGCGGAGCGGAGGGATTATTAGAGTATTTCAAATAAAACTGTGGCCCAAAGGAGGTCGGATCTCCCGGTCCGATCCTATTGGACGTCCTGGAAAAATATCAGGACGGACCTGGAGGTCCGTCCTCCGAGCAGCCGATTACTGTCGTCAGCCTGAGTTGCGCATGGTTCGAGGGATCGAAACGACGACTTTTCGGACGAACCAATAAAGCACCAGCAGCAGACAAATAGAAACCAAGACGCGGCCGTGAAAGCGCCAAGGGTTGTCGCGCTCAAAAATCAGCCAGGTGGAATACATCATGCCGGTTTGGCTGCCGGCTATCGTGAAGAAAAGCGCCAGCCGTGAACGATCCGTGTGCAAAAGTTGATAGAAACAGAATGCGTCCAGCAGAACAAAAACGAGTCCCAGTCCGCTCAAAGCGGTTAGTGAAAATGTGAAGGGAGTCATCATCAGGGCGCCCCCAACATAGTAATCAAGCTCGGTCAGGTTGTTTTGGGACCACACTTCAGGTTCGGTGAGCTCAAAAAGAAGCTGGCCGAAGCAGGCGGCCAAGCAGAACAGCAGCAATGAAACCACGACCGAGCTGGTGCCTTGGACAAAGGGTTTTAGCAGGTAGTCGGAGTCCTTGGGCACGGCACGGAAGTATTGGTTTTATGGTTTATAGCGCAAGATCGGTGCGGTTCCTAAACCGGCGAAGCCGGGAAAAGTGTGGCCGGCGTCCCCGTCGGCGAGCGGACAGCACTCGAAGGCCATCATAACGTCAGCCGGAGGAAGCCGTTTGCGGGCCATGATTTATTGGCCGGCAATTATCTTCACTTGGCCGGCGGGGACGCCGGCCACACTTTTCAGTCACCGCGCATCCACATCCGCTCAACCATCGACGTTGTTCACCCGTGGGGACGAATAGGGGCGCGTGTAAAAAAGCCCGGACGCCTGATGGGCGGCCGGGCCTGATGGGATGCGTGAGTTGACGCGGGATCAGCCCAGCTCGATCTCGACCTTGACGGTGGTGCCGGCGGGGGCGAGGGGGAGGACGTTGCCAGTGATCTCGCGGCCGTCCACCTTCATGCGGGTGACGCCTTTGCTGATGCCCTTCGGGTTCTTCACGGTGATGTCGTAGCTCGCGCCGCGGTAGGCGCGGGTGATCTTGAAGCCGGGCCAGGTCTTCGGGATGCACGGGTCGATGCGCAGGCCGTCGAAGCCGGGCTGGATGCCGAAGATGCCTTGCGACACGGTGACAAAGGTCCATGCGGCGGTGCCGGTGAGCCAGGCGTTCTTCGCCTCGCCGGGTGTGTGGGCGTCGCGGCCGGAGATCATCTGCGCGTAAACGTAGGGTTCGCAGCGGTAGGTTTCGATCTGCGACTCCTTCGCGGCGGGACAGATGCTCAGGTAGTATTCGAAGGCGCGGTCGCCTTCGCCCTGCTGGCACCAGCCGAGGTTGATCCACGTGTTGTTGTGGCAGAAGATGCCGGCGTTTTCCTTGTAGCCCGGAGGGTAGCTGGAGACCTCGCCCAGTTCGACGTGGTAGGTTTCGTAGGCGGGCTGTTGCAGGATGATGCCGTTGGGCGTGTAGAGGTGCTTGTGCACGCTTTCGAGCGCCTGGCGGGCGCGGCCGTTGCCGGCGCCGGCGCCGCCGAGGACGCACCAGGCCTGGCTCTCGATGAAGATCTTGCCCTCCTTGCAGACCTTGGAGCCGACGGGATTTCCCTTGGCATCGAAGGCGCGGATATACCACTCGCCGTCCCACGCGTGGGTTTCGATGGCGTCGAGCATCTCGGCGTAGTTGGCGGCGATACGCTTCGCGTCGGCGGTGCGCTGCATCGAGGTGTAGAGACCTTCGAGCTCGCGGGTGGCGTAGAGGAAGAGGCCGGCGATCATGACGGACTCGGCGATGGAACCCTTGACGTCGCCGGCGCACTGGAAGGACTCGTTGGGCTCGGTTGAGAAGCAGTTGAGGTTGAGGCAGTCGTTCCAGTCGGCGTGGCCGATGAGCGGAAGCTTGTGCGGACCGCGCTGCTTCATCGTGTAGGCGATGCTCGTCTCGAGGTGGTGGAGAATGGTTTCCTTGCTGCCGGGCTTGTCGGCGTAGCCGACAGGGGCGTCGAGAATGGTGAGATCGCCGGTTTCCTTGATGTAGGAACAGGTGCTGAGGATGAGCCAGAGGTGGTCGTCGTAGAAATCGCCGCCGATCTCGGCGTTACCCTTCTTGGTGAGCGGCTGGTATTGGTGGTAGCAGGTGCCGTCGGAGAGCTGGGTGGCGGCGATATCCAGGATGCGTTCGCGGGCGCGGGCGGGCAGCATGTGGACGAAGCCGAGGATGTCCTGGTTGCTGTCGCGGTAGCCCATGCCGCGGCCGATGCCGGTCTCATACATGGAGGCGGAGCGGGACAGGTTGAACGTGGCCATGCACTGATACTGGTTCCACGTGTTGGCCATGCGGGCGGCGACGGCGTCGGGGCTCTGCGTGACCTGGAAGGACGAGAGGTTTTTCGTCCACGCGATGTTGAGGCGGGCAAAGGCGTCGTCCACGGCGGCGATGTCGCGGTATTTGGCCATGAGGGCGCGACCCTTGACCTTGTTGAGGACCTTGGGGGCGGAGAATTTTTCCTCGTTGCCCTGATCGACGTAGGCGAGGAGGTAGGCGAAGGTGCGGGACTCGCCGGGGGCGAGGGTGAGTTCGATGGAGTGCGCGCCGACGGGATTCCAGCCATGGGCGATGCTGTTGGTGCATTTGCCGGCGAGGACGGCTTTCGGCTCGTGGAGACCGTTGTGAACGCCGACAAAGGCGTCGCGGGAGGTGTCGAAACCGGAGACGGGATGGGTGCAGCCGAAGAGGGCGTAGTGGCTGCGGCGCTCGCGGTATTCGGTCTTGTGGTAGATGGCGCCGTCCTCGACCTCGACTTCGCCGATCGAGTAGGTGCGCTGGTAGTTGGTCATGTCGTTGAGCGCCTCGAACAGGCAGAACTCGACGAAGGAGAAGACGGTGATTTTTTTGGCGACGGTGCCGGTGTTGCGCACGGTGGTGCGCCAGATCTCGAGGGTTTCACCCGGGGGGATGAACATGAGCATCTCGGTCTCGACGCCGTTCTTGGCGCCGGTGATGCGGGAGTAGCCGATGCCGTGGCGGCACTCGTAGCGGTCGAGGGCGGTCTTGACGGGTTTCCAGCCGGGATTCCAGACGGTGTCGCCGTCCTTGATGTAGAGGTAGCGGCCGCCGAGGTCCATGGGGACGTTGTTGTAGCGGTAGCGGGTGAGACGGCGGAGCTTGGCGTCGCGCCAGAAAGAGTAGCCGCCGGCGGTGTTGGTGCAGAGGCCGAAGAAGTCGTCCTGTCCGAGATAGTTCAACCAGGGCAAGGGAGTGTCGGGGCGGGTGATGACGTATTCGCGGTGGGCGTCGTCGAAGTGGCCGTAGGAGTTGGAGGCGGGGGCGGAGGTATTCATGGGAGAAAAAGGGAGTATGCCGCAGGGACGGCGGGGCGGCCAAGAGACGGTTGGGTCAACCCGTTGACTTGAGGGCTGTTTCAGGGTGGAGTTCGCGACATGGAGCATCGCGAACATCGCGTCACATTTTTGGACATCGCGCGGGAGGCGGGGGTGGACAAGTCCACCGTCTCGCTGGCGTTGTCGGGGCATCCGCGCATCTCGGTTGCGACGAGGGAACGGGTGAGGGCGGTGGCGGAGCGGCTGGGCTACGCGCCGGATCCGGCGCTGTCGTCGCTGGCGGCGGCGCGGTGGCAGGGGAGGCGGGACCACAAGGGGCTGGTGCTGGCGTTCGTGTGCGACGACATGCGCACGGCGGAGCCGGAGTTGCGCGCGTATTTCGCCGGGGTGAAGCGGCAGGCGACGTTGCTGGGCTACGGCGTGGAGGGGTTTTCGCTGGCGGATTATCCGTCGGCCACGGCGCTGCTGCGCGTCGTGCGGCAACGCAATCTGCGCGGCATGGTGATCGGGCAGTCGCGAACGGATCTGCCGGCGGAGCTGTTTGCGGCGGGCGAGCCGCCGCGGGTGCAATGCGGGTTTTTGCGTGACGTGGCGTGCGACACGGTGCGGCCGGATCTGGCGGCGGCGGTGAATCTGGCGTGGAGGCGGTTGGGCGTGGAAGGCGGGAGGGTGGTGTTTTTTCTGGGGCTGGAGCGCGGGTTGCACTCGGACATCGCGATCCTGGGGGCGGCGCGGGCGCTTTCGGAATCTCTGGGGCGACGCGGACCGAAGCTGGTCGTGGAGTGGCGCGAGGCAGGCGCGGAGCCCAAGGGAAAGCCGACGGGGTTGGAGGAGGCGGACACGGTGGTTGTCATCAACGGCAAGCAACGCGCGCGTCTGCTGCGCACGAAGGCCGTGGCGGCGACGGTGCCGGTCGTGCCGCTTCATCTGCTGCCGGAGGAGCACGGGATGTGCGGGGTGGATCTGCGGCTGGAAGACACGGGGCGCGTGGCGGTGAATCTGCTGGAGCTGAAGATGCGGCGCGTGCCGCTGGCGAGTGCGGGGTTTCGCCAGACGGTGGAGGTGGAGCCGCGTTGGGTGGAGGCGGTCGTAAATTGAGGTTGGCGTGAGGAGGGAATCCGCTGGAGTGGCGGGATGGTTGTTCTCGTCATCGCGGTGGTTCTCGTTGTGGCCAAGTTACTCGCCGAGCTGGGCTTGGCGTCCCTTAACCGGGCGAAGGTCCGTCGTCATGCCGACCGCGCGCCCGAGGCGGTGGCGGCCATCATGGATGCGGAAACCTACCGCAAGGCGGTGGACTACACGCTGGTGAAAAACCGGTTCGGCGCGATCGAGATGATTTTCGACGCGGGGCTGCTGCTGATCGTGCTCGCGAGCGGGGTGCTGCCGTGGCTGTTTGCGCGCGTGGCCGTGTGGGCGCCGGCAGGGAAGTGGGACGACGCGCTGTTCATCCTGTTCGCCGGCGTACTGCTGAGCATTCCCGTGCTGCCGTTCGACTGGTGGGGGCAGTTCCGGATCGAGGCGCAGTTCGGGTTCAACAAGTCCACGCCGAAACTGTGGATCATGGACAAGCTCAAGGGCACGGCGCTGGCGTTCGTGATCGGGTTCCCGTTGCTGTGGGGACTTCTGTCGCTGGTTACGGCGGTCGGGAGCCTCTGGTGGGTGTGGGGCTTCGCGCTGCTGTTCGCGTTTCAACTGCTGATGATGGTGCTCTACCCGAAGCTGATCATGCCGCTTTTCAACAAACTCACGCCGCTGCCCGAGGGCGAGCTGCGCACGCGGCTGATGTCGCTGGCGGACCGCACGGGTTTCAAGGCCGCGACCATCGAGGTGATGGACGGCAGCAAACGCTCGGGGCATTCGAATGCATTTTTCACGGGCTTCGGGCGCTTCCGCCGCATCGTGCTGTTCGACACGCTGATCACCCAGCTCACGCCCGAGGAACTGGAGGCGGTGCTGGCCCACGAGGTCGGGCACTACCGGTGCGGGCACATCCCGAAGATGCTGGCGGTGACGGCGCTCATCCAGCTCGGCGGCTTCGCGGCCATCGCGTGGCTGGCGGGCAGCGAGTGGTTCAACCCGGCGTTCGGGTTTTCGGCGCACGACCTGGCGCCGGCGTTTCTGCTCTTCGGACTGCTCGGCGGGGCGGTGATGTTCTGGTTTTCTCCGCTGGGGAACCTGATGTCGCGCAAACACGAGTATGAGGCCGACGCCTTCGCGCGGAAGGCGTCGGGCGGTCCCGCGCCGCTCGTCGCGGCCCTGCGCAAACTCGCCCAGAAAAATCTGAGCAACCTGACGCCGCATCCGTGGTTCAGCGGGTTTTATTATTCGCATCCGACGCTGGTGGAGCGGGAGGCGTCGCTGGTGAAGGACGCGTGATCGCATGAGATTTGGCCGCTTTCTTTCGCTCGGATGTCTTTTGGTGGTGCTGGTCGCGGCTCGCGCCGAGACGCTGACGGTCGCGACTTACAACGTCGAAAACTACACGCTGGCGGACCGCATGGCGGACGGTGTCTATCGCAAGGCCTACCCGAAGCCCGAGGCGGAGAAGACGGCGTTGCGCGCGGTGATCCGCAGCCTGAACGCCGACGTCATCGCGTTGCAGGAGATCGGCGGAGAGGCGTTTCTGAAGGAGCTGCAACGCGACCTGTTGCGCGAGGGGATGGATTATCCGTATGCAGAGGTGTTGGACGCGGCGGATGCGGACCGTCATGTCGCCGTGCTGTCGCGCCGGCCGTTTGCGTCGGTGGTGAGGCACACGGATCTCACGTTTAAATATTTTGACGGCACGGAGGCGGTGAAGCGCGGGTTGCTGGAGCTGCATTTCGCGACGGAGGCGGGCGACGTGACGCTCTTTGTGGTCCACCTGAAAAGCCGCTACACCGACCGCAAGGACGACCCGGAGTCGGCGTTGCAACGGGCGGGCGAGGCGACGGTCGTCCGCGACCGCGTGCTGAAGATTTTCCCCGAGCCGGCGCAGGCGCGGTTCCTGATGACGGGGGATTTCAACGACACTCGGGCAAGCCGGCCCGTGCGTGCGATGCTGGAGCGAGGAAAGACGAAGATCGCGGAATGGCTGCCGGCGGAGGACAGCCGGGGCGAGCGGTGGACGCATTGGTTCAAGCGGGACGACGCCTACACGCGGGTTGATCATGTGCTGGTTTCGCCGGGGCTGCTGCCGATGGTGCACGGGCAGGCGGGAAAGATTGGCGACGCGCCTGAGACGATGGCGGCCAGCGATCATCGTCCGCTCGTGGTGGTGCTGGATTTGAAGAAGTGAAGATGATCTGAGCAGGCCCTGGTGTCAGGGCCGGAAAATGTGAGCGGCTTTACTCCGCGATTCCGGAGGCGCGCTGCGCGCCTCATCGCGGCGTAAAGCCTGTCTCCTACATTCAAGCCGAAGCTTGCTTCGCGGTATTGGACCCAATGCGAATAAAAAACCCGCCGCGGATGAGGCGGCGGGCTTGAAGGAGGAGAAGTCGGACGGCCTCAGATCTTGGCGAGCAGCTTTTCCTTGAGGGCGGCCTTGGGCATCATGCCGACGAGCGTCTCGACGAGCTGGCCGTTCTTGAAGAGCAGCATCGTGGGGATGGCGCGCACGCCGTAGGTCGAGGCGATGGTGTCGTTGTCGTCCACGTTGACCTTGGTGATCGTCACCTTGCCGTCGAGCTCGGTGGCGAGTTCTTCAAGGATGGGCGCGATGGCCTTGCACGGGCCGCACCACGGGGCCCAAAAGTCCACGAGGACGGGGGCCGGCGAGGCGATGGCGGTCTTGAAGGTGTCGGAATTGAGGTGGGCGATTTTGTCGGACATGATGATCAGCGTTTCAGGTAGATAAGGACGGAAAAGGCGATGGTGACGGCGGCGGCGATGCCCGCGACCACGGGAAGGAACGAGGGGATGTCGTCGCTGGTTTCCTTGAGCGTGGGCATCGGGGAAACGAACTTCGGATTGACCGGCAGTTTCGCGATGGCGGGGGCGACGGCGATGGGCTTGGCCGCGAGGGGCTTGGCGGCGACAGGCGCGGCCACCGGAGCGGGCGCGGCGGCCACGGGCTCAGCGGCGGGAGCCGGCTCGGCAGGCAGGGTGGTGGGGATCGGCGCGACGGGGGCGGACTCGGGCTTGGGCGGGAGAGTCAGCGGGGTCTGGCCGGGGATAGGGCGGTAGTCGGAGTTTTCCATGGGGGATTGGGGGGATTATACGGGGGTTGATTTGTGGATGATCTCGGCGAGCTCGCGAGGATCAACGGTCTCCAGGCGCTTGTCGCGTCGTTTGAGCTCTTCGAAAGTCTTGAGGGTGGTCTCGGTCATGCGGCCGTGGTTTTCCTCGGAGCCACCGACGAGGATGAACTGTTCGCCTTTGGTGATACGCTTGTGGCCGTCATCGTTGTCCAGACCGACGCCGAGCAGGCCGGCGGCCTTGGCCGGGGCTTTGCGAGAAGGGGTGGTCGGTTTTTGGCTCACGGAGACAACGTGCTGGCTTCCGCCGGTGTTTCAAGCGGGTTTTCGACTTTGGCGGGTTCGTCCTCGCGCACGTCGCAGACGATGTCGGTGAAGGCGTCGTCCTGCCGCAGGCGGAGTTTGCCGAGACGGGTGAGTTCGAGCACGGCAAGAAACGTCGCGACGAGGACGCGGACCGTGATCGGACCGGTGAACAGCTCGGTGAAAACGAAGGTCTTGCGGGTGCGGCTGAGCAGGAGGAGCTCCTCCATCTTGTCGGATACCGTGACCTGCTCGTCCTGGATCTGGCCGACGACGAGCTTTTCGGCGAGGCGCCGCAGGACGATGTTGAAGGCGTTCCAGAGTTCGATGCGGTCGCCGCTCTTGAGCGGGCGGTCGGACTCGCGGTCGGCGAGGACGGGCACATGGCGCGCGAGCAGGTCGCGCTGGAAGACGGCGAGTTCGTCGAGCTTGGCGGCGGCCTCCTTGAACTTTTTGTATTGGAGAAGCTGGTGGACGAGTTCCCAGCGCGGGTCCATCGCGTCGTCGTCGGCGTCCGGGTCCACGGCGGCCAGGCCGCGCGGCAGGAGCATGCGGCTCTTGATCTCCATGAGGGTGGCGGCCATCACGAAAAACTCGCCGGCGATCTCCAGGTCGAGCTGCCGCATGGAGTGCAGCACGTCGATGTATTGGCGGGTGACCGACTCGATGTTGATGTCGTAGATGCCGATCTCGTTTTTCTTGATCAGAAAAAGCAGGAGATCGAGGGGGCCCTCGAAGACAGGGAGCTTGATGCGGTAGTCGGCGTCGGGAACCACGGTCGGACGATGCTTGGCGGTCGGTGATGCGCGGCAATGAAAAACTACAGGCCGATCATATCCCGTTTTCTCATTCTAATACGATTGCGCGGGTAGGGACGGACCGCTGGGCCGTCCGCATGGGCGTGCGAAGGCGAAAGACTTTCCGGCGGGCCCAGCGGTCCCGCCCTACCTGCGGCGCAGGGGGGCGACGTAATAGCCGTCGGTATTGTAGGTGGACGGCAGGATCACGCGGGCGGGGGCGTCGGGCAGGGGGGCGAAGTCGGCGTGCGCGGCGAGAAACGCGGCGACGACGTCCTCGTTTTCGTGGTGGCTGAGCGAGCAGGTGGCGTAAACGAGCAGGCCGCCCTGGCGGACATGGCGGGCGAAGCGGGAGAGGATGTCGCGCTGAAGGACCACTGCCTGCGTGATCGTCTCGGGCGTGGTGCACCATTTGAGATGCGGGGCGCGCCGCCAAGTGCCGGTGCCGCTGCAAGGGGCGTCCACCAGGACGCCGTCGTAGAGCGCGTCGGGCGCGGGCGGGGAAGAGAGGATGCGGATGTTGGCGAGGCGGGCGCGCTGGGCGCGTTCGCCGAGTTCGTCGAGGGCGTTGCGGCGGATGTCGTGGGCGTCCACGCGGCCTTTGGTTCCGAGGAGGCGGGCGAGTTGCAGGGTTTTGCCGCCGGCGCCGGCGCAGGCGTCGAGCCAGCGACCGCCGGGGAGTTCGCCGACGTGATGGAGCAGGAGTTGCGAACCCAGATCCTGAACCTCGAACAGACCATGGCGGTGGGCTTCGCTGGTCGTCAGGTCGGTCTCGGCCAGAACCTCGAGCGCGGAGGGAAGAACGGCGGACGGGCGGACGGTCCAGCCTTGTTCGGCGAACTCGGACAACAACGGCGACGGATCGTCGGTCTGCACGCGAATCCAGAGAGGGGCGCGGGTGTTGAGGACATCGAAGTCCGGGGAGACGAAGGCGGCCGGGCAATGTTCGACGAACCACGCGGGGATGAGGAGGGCGGGATCGGCGCCGAGGTGCCGGGCCCTGGCGGCGACGGAGTCGGGCGGCGCGGGCCAGTCGCCAACCCATTCCTTGCGGAAGGCGAGGGTGGCGGGCGTTTCGGCGGCGAGCCAGGCGGTCGCGCGGATGGCGTCTTCCTCGGATGCGGCGAGTTTTTGCTCGATCCACGGCAAGTGGCGGAGGGCGGTGTAAAGGAGTTCGCGATACAGCCGCCGGTCGCGGCTGCCGAAACGTTTCTCGCGGGCGAGCATCTGCTGGAGACGCGAGGGAAGATTCCGGTCGGTGGCGATGTGCGGGCGCAGCGCCGCGAACAGCGTCAGGAAAACGCGGCCCTGACTGGCGGCGGGGGAGCGGCGGACTTCGTCCATCGCGCGGCTTAGAACTTCGCGAGCTCGATGCGCACGCTGAAGCCGACCGAGCTTTCGCGCGTGTCGCCTTCGCTGAAGGCCAGGAGATAGCTGATGAACCAGACGTTCCGGATGTTCTGGCGCAGACCGTAATCCTGGCGGGTGAACTGTCCCCTCTGGGAGTCGTAGGCGACCATGGTGATGGCCTCATAGACTTCGTTGAGGAAATAATGGAGTTCGGCGGTGTATTGCTGGAGACCGTTGATCGGAAGGGGAAGGGCGGTGGCGTAAGATTGGTAGGTGGTCTTTTCCAGGTAATCGGAGCCGAGACGCAGCGACCAGACCTTGGCGTCGCGGAAGGTCACGCCCATGTTCAGCTCGCGCAGGCGCATGTCGTCGGGGGTGACGTTTTGGTAGAGGTCGAACTGGACCCAGTTGGCGGGCGTCACGAGAAGCTGGGTTTGGATGGCCGAGAAACGGGCGGCGCCCTGCGGATCGAGGCTCCAATCAGTGGCCATGTTCAGGTCGACGAGATTGCGCGAGCCGTAGTTTTTGTCGCGCGTCTGGAGGACGTTGTCGAGGCCGAGGCGGAGGGTGGTGGTGTTCTTGAGCGTGTCGATGTCGCGACGGTCGCCGAGGCCGAGGGGCTGGAGGTAGGTGGCGAACGTGTCGCGGTCGATGGGCGGGATGTAGCGCTGACCCTTGGATGCCTCGGGAATGTAACGGTAGGAAACGTAGGGCGTGACCTCGTGGCGGAGGCCGTCGATCCCCCAGCGCTCGTTCTTGTAGTCGTAGGTGGCGTTGCCGTGGAGCTCGGCGTCGAAGCCGATCTCGCCGAGCATGCGGGAGTAGTTGTCACGTCCGGCCTGGGCCTGGTCGTAGTAGGTGAAACGCGCGCCGACCACAGGCTTGACAGAGAGCCATTCGCGGGGGGTGAAGGGGCGGGTGAGCGAGTAGTAGGCGTCGAGGCGGTCGGACGTCAGCGTGGGGCCGGCGACGATGGCGTTGGTGGGCTCCGCGTCGCGCAGGACGGCGAAACTGGCGTTGAAACGGTGGTAGATGCCTGAGCCCATCTCGATGGGCAACCCGTCAAAACGCACCTCGGGCAGACGCTGCTGGACCGCCTCGTAGTTGTTCGGCTGAAAGCGGGTGAAGGCGGAGAGCACATAGCTGTCCTGAGTGTAGGTGCCCTCGAAGAAATTGTCGGGGTTCTGGACATTCTTGTATTCCTCCGGGCGGAAATCACGGACGACGTAGGAATCCGACCAGTAGTTGACGTTACCCAGCAGGGAGAGGTGCTCGCCGATGGTCTGGTAATGTTCCCACGAGACGAAGTCGCGGTCCGCGGGGATCGGGTTGCGGAGGACGTCGTTGTCGCGATCGCCCTGGTCGTTGATGTAGCCGGTGGTCAGCTTGCCACGGACGGTCTGATCACCGGTGGTGGACTTATATTCCATGCCCGGTCCGATGAGCACGCCGCGGCTGCTGTAAATACCGAGGTCGCCGCCGAGTTTCAGGGAGGGGGTGACCGGCGCCAGCAGGCCCAGTTCAACATACGCGCCCATCTTCGAGCCGAAGCCGGCCTTGGCGGTCATGTGGGAGAAAATAGGATCTTGGACCGACTGCTTGTAGGAAGGCACGGGGATCGGCCTGAACGGACCCACGCCGACCTGTGCGTTTTTCGTCTGCACGCTGTCGCCCGGGATGTAGTTCAACGAGTCCGCCTTCAATGTGGGGGTGAGTATGCTCGGGTCCGAGAAAGTGAGGGTCGCGTCGTGGATGATCACGGACGTGGGGCCGCCTTCGACGGCGCTGCCGGAGATGTAGTAGGGAGGGGTGCCGGCGCGGACGTTTTTGACCGTGTAGGTCTTGTCCGTGAGGTTGTAGGTCATCTCGTCGGCCAGCATGCGCTGGGTGCCGCGGGTCATGGAGACGTTGCCGATGGCGTGGGCGACCTGGGTCTTGGGGCTGTAGCGGATCTCGTCGGCGAGCAGCAGCAGGTTGTCGTAGGTCAGGCGCGCGCCGCCGGTGAACACGGTTTCCGTTTCGGTAGTGCTCGAATGGGGGGCCGAGATTTTGGGGAGAACCACCGCTCCATGAAGAAGCGAAGCGCTGGCGATGAGGAGGACGGGCAGGAGGCGTCTAATCACGATGGGTCGCAGCTAAGGCGGCGGATTCGCGGCAAGCAAGCTCCCACTGGCCCACTTGTTTATGTATGTGAAAGGCCCGGTCTGGCGCACTTTTCGCTTTCAGGTGCCCGTCAAACATTCCATCGTCGCCGACCGCGTCCGCATCCCACCACATGGCCCGCTCCTCCGCTTCACGCAAATCCACCGCCCTGAAAGAACTCGCCCACCTGCGGACCGAAATCCGCACGCTGGGGACCGCCCTTGGGCGGGTGATCACGCAGATCGAGGGACCGGGGACGCTCGCCACCGTGGAACGCCTGCGAACCCTCGCCAAGGCCAGCCGCGCCGGTGACGCCGCCGCCGCTCCCGCCCTCGGCGAAACCGTGGCTGCGCTCACCGCTGCCGATGCCTTCAACCAGGCGATGGCCTTCACGCTTTACTTCGAGCTGGTCAACCTGGCCGAGGAAAACTTCCGCATCCTTCTTCTCCGCCGCCGCCGCGCGGCCCGGTTCACGGTGGATCCGAAATCGGCCGAGGCCCGCCCGATGCGCGAGTCCATCGAGTCGGCCGTGATCGAACTCAAGCAGCGCGGCGTCGGCGTCGAAGCCATGCAACAGCTCGTCGACCGCATCTCCATCGAGCTCGTCTTCACCGCCCATCCCACCGAGTCCAAGCGCCGCACGCTGCTCACCAAGCTCCAGCGCCTCGCCGACATCCTCCGCCAGCGCGGCAATCCCGAGGCGGGCAACCTTTCCTTCTTTGATCCGGCCTGCGTCGACCGCGAAATCGCCTCCCTCTGGCTCACGGACCGCAGCCGCGTCGCCCGTCCCGAGGTGGCGGATGAAGCCCGCACCGGCCTTTGGTATTTCCAGACGACCCTTTACGAGACGCTGCCCCGGCTGCACGCCGACATGGAGCGCGCGTTGAAAATCCATTACCCCGAAGTGAAACCGCCTGCCCGCTGGTTGACTTTCGGCTCATGGATCGGCGGCGATCGCGACGGCAATCCCAACGTCACCGCCGGCGTCACCGCGCAGATTCTCGGGCTGCACCGCCTCCTCGCCCTCGACAAACTCGGCGGCGCCGTCCGCGAACTCTCGCGCACGCTTACGGTTTCCGACCTGCGTGAATCCGTGTCGCCAGCCGTCCGCCGTCTCCTGAAGGAAGGCCGGCATTTGTCCAAGCACGTCGAGCAGCTCGGCAGCCGCTACCCGCACGAGCCCTATCGTCTCCTGCTAAGCGGCCTGCGCGAACGTCTCGGGCTCGCCGTCGCCGAGGTTCAAGGCGGCGCCGTCCTGACCGATGCGGGCACCCACGACGACGCCCAACTGCCCGTCGAGGCGGTGAAGGAAACCTTCGATGTCATCAGCGCCAGCCTCAAGGCCGGCCGCGGCGCGCTTCTCGCCGAGGGCGAGCTGCGCGAGGTCCAACACAAGCTCGACATCTTCGGCCTCCACACGGCCAAGCTCGACCTGCGCCAGCACTCCGCCCACCACGAAAACGCCGTCGCCGAACTGCTGGGCCGCGAAGACTACCCGAAGCTCGACGAGGCTACCAAATGCGAGCTGCTCGCCGCCGCCCTCGCGCATGCCAAAATCCTCGGCAAGGCCGCCCTTGGCAAACTCTCCCCGTCCACGCGCAACGTCCTCGATCCGCTCCACGTCGCCGCGCTGGCGGCCGCGAAGTTCGGCCCCGATTCGCTCGGCATCTACATCATCAGCATGACGGACGCCGTGTCCGACGTGCTTGAGGTGGCGTTCCTGCACAAACTCGCCGGAGCGACGCTGCCCATCGCGCCGCTCTTCGAGACGCTCGACGACCTCAACCGCGCGCCCGACATCCTCGCGACCCTCTTCAACCACCCGAGCTACGCGCCGCTCCTCGCCGCCGGCGGACGCCGGCAGCACATCATGCTGGGCTACTCGGATTCCAACAAGGACTGCGGCTACTTCACCGCCACCTGGGCGCTCTACAAAGCCCAGGAGACCATCTCCGCCGTCTGCCGCGAAAACGACGTGCGCGTCACCCTCTTCCACGGACGCGGCGGCAGCATCGCCCGCGGCGGCGGCCCGGCGGCGAAGGCCATCCTCGCGCAACCCATCGGCCTGCGCGACGGCGGCATCCGTGTCACCGAGCAGGGCGAAGTGTTGTCCACGCGCTACCACGACCCCGACCTTGCGCACCGCATCCTTGAGCAGATGGCCTACGGCGTTCTCCTCGGCACGCAGGCCGCGCAAACCCCCGTCGCGCCCCCCGCCGAGTGGGTGCAGGCCATCGAGACGATGAGCGACGCCGGTTTCACCGCCTACAAGGCCCTCGTCCACGACGACCCCGAGTTCCTCGTGTTCTGGAAACAGGCCACGCCCATCGACGAGATCAGCAACCTCAAGTTCGGCTCCCGCCCCACCTTCCGCCGCAATACCACCAGCGTGGAAGACCTGCGCGCGATCCCCTGGGTGTTCTCCTGGATGCAGAGCCGCTTCAACTTCCCCGGCTGGTATGGCCTCGGCTCCGCGCTGCACTCCGTCCTCAAGAAAGGACCGAAGGCCCGCAAGCTCCTCCGCCAGATGCACGCCGAGTGGCCGTTCTTCCAGACCCTCATCGACAACGCCCAGCTCACCATGCGCAAGGCCGACATGGGCATCGCCGCCCTTTACGCCGGCCTCGTGGACGACCCGAAGATCCGCGCGCGCATCTTCGACATCCTCGCCGCCGAGTTTCATCGCGCCGAAGAGGCCATCCTTGCCGTCACCGGCCAGAAGCAACTGCTCGCGAGTGAACCCGTCCTTCTCAAGTCCGTCCAGTTGCGGAATCCCTACATCGACCCGCTCAACTATATCCAAGTCGATATGATCCGCCGCCTGCGCGACGGCAAACTCAGCCGCGCCGACGAAGAGTCCACGCGTGCCGTGGTCGACCTGACCATCAACGGCATTTCAGGTGGTTTGAAGAATACGGGGTGATGTAGGCCCGACCGGTGGTCGGGCTTTTCCCGAAGAGCCCGACCACCGGTCGGGCCTACCCCCGCCGCTTTTTATCGCTTTCGCAAAACACGTTCTGGACGTGGTTACGCGGGGTTGGCACACTTTTGGCAACCCCAACCCACTTGTGATCATAAGCCCTGCCGAACTAGCCTCCTTCATCGAAGCAAAAAACGCAGCCCCCCACGATTTTCTGGGCATGCGTCCCCACAAGAAAGGAAAGAGCCAGGGCGTGCTGGTGCGGGCGTTTCTCCGCGACGCCATGGCCTGCGAGGTCGTCGATCTCGCCAAGGGAACTTCCGTCGCGATGGAGTTGCTCGCGCCCGAGGGTTTTTTCGAGGTCTTCATTCCGAAGCGCAAGGCGGTCTACGCCTACCAGCTGCGCGCCACGCGGCACTGCGGCGAGATCCGCCAATTCTACGATCCGTATTCCTTCCTGCCCACGCTAGGCGAGCAGGACCTCTATCTCTTCAACGAGGGCAACGAGCACCGCATCTACGAAAAGCTCGGCGCCCATATCCGCAATCTCGGCGGCGTTGACGGCGTGTCGTTCGCCGTCTGGGCGCCCAGCGCGGCGCGCGTGTCGGTGGTGGGCAATTTCAACCACTGGGACGGACGCTATTTCCCGATGCGTCCGCTCGGGGCGTCGGGCGTGTGGGAGATTTTCATCCCCGGTCTCGGCCAGGGTGAACTCTACAAATACGAAATCCTCGACCAGGCGGGCAATCCGCGCGTCAAGACCGACCCCTACGGCACCTACTTCGAGGCGCCTCCCGGCAACGCCGCCATCGTCCACGATCCGCGCAACCACCAGTGGAACGACGGCGAGTGGATCGCCCGCCGCGAGGCTTCCGCCGGCTCCATCGACCGCCCGCTTTCGGTTTACGAAGTCCATCTCGCCTCGTGGAAGCGCAAGGTCGAGGACGGCAACCGCGTGTTCAGCTACCGCGAACTCGCGCCCATGCTGGCCGACTACGTCATCGAGATGGGGTTCACCCACATCGAGGTCATGCCGCTCGCCGAGCATCCGTTCGACGGCTCGTGGGGCTATCAGGTCACGGGCTTCTTCGCGCCCACGCACCGCTTCGGCACGCCGGATGATTTTTCGTTCTTCGTGGACCACCTGCACCAGCGCGGCGTCGGCGTGATCCTCGACTGGGTGCCCGCGCACTTTCCGCGCGACGCTTTCGCCTTGGCCGAGTTCGACGGCACGCATCTCTACGAGCATGCCGACCCGCGCCAGGGCGCGCACTCGGACTGGGGCACGCTCATCTTCAACTACGGCCGCAACGAAGTCCGCTGCTTCCTCGTCGCCAACGCCCTTTCCTGGCTCGACCGCTACCACCTCGACGGCCTGCGCGTGGACGCCGTCGCCTCGATGCTCTACCTCGACTATTCCCGCAAGGAGGGCGAGTGGATCCCCAACAAGTTCGGCGGACGCGAGAATCTGGAGGCCATTGATTTCCTCCGCCAGACCAACGACCTCGTCCACAGCTACTATCCCGGCGTGCTGACCATCGCCGAGGAATCCACCGCGTTCGCCGGCATCTCGAAGCCCGTGCGCGACGGCGGCATCGGCTTCGACTTCAAGTGGAACATGGGCTGGATGCACGACACGCTGAAGTATTTCCAGAAGGAGTCCGTCCACCGGAAGTGGCACCACAACGACCTGACCTTCGGCGCGCTCTACCAGTATACGGAAAATTTCATCACGGTTTTCTCCCACGACGAAGTCGTCCACGGCAAAGGTTCCATGCTCTACAAGATGGGCGCGTGGCACATCCCCGAAAAGTCCGCCAACCTCCGCGCGCTCTACGCGCACATGTGGGCGTGGCCGGGCAAGAAGCTCCTCTTTATGGGGTGCGAGTTCGGCCAGTCCCGCGAGTGGGCCTACGCCGGCCAGCTCGACTGGCACCTGTGCAATTATCTCGATCACGAAGGCATCCGCCTGCTCGTGCGCGACCTCAACAAGCTCTACGCGAGCGAGCCGGTCCTTGGTTGCAACGATCTCAATCCGCAGGGCTTCCGCTGGATCAACGCCCACGACGCGGACGCCAGCGTGGTTTCCTACCTGCGCATGGATGCGACGGAGAAGACGCTCTTTGCGGTCGTCGGCAATTTCACGCCGGTGCCGCGCCAAGGTTTCCGCATCGGCGTGCCGCGTCGCGGCTGGTGGAAGGAAGTCCTCAACACCAACAGCCAGTATTACGGCGGCACCGGCAACGGCAACGGCGGCGGACTGAACACCGACGACGTCGCGTCGAACGACTTCAGCCAAAGCCTGAACCTCACGCTGCCGTCGATGAGCACGACGATCTTCAAGTGGGTCGCGGAGTGAGGAGATTCGGCGCCATGCGCTGACCGAGTGTCGCAGGATGATCCCGCGGAGTCCCGCCGGGTTGTTTTAATACGCCTTCAAATCCAGTCCCGGCACAGGGCCGAAGTGCCGCGAGTTGGTGAGCGGTTCAAATAAAATTGTAGCCGGGGTCGCTGACCCCGGTCTGGGAGATTCCCAAAGCACCGGGGTCGGCGACCCCGGCTACAACAATCCCAAACGGCTACGCTTTTACTTGAATGGCTCTAGTATCTTGTAACAGCTGATTGTTCTCATTTATTGTGGATTGGGAAGGTAGAGACGGACCGCTGGGCCGTCCGGTTTGGCGTGCGAACATCGAAAGACTTCCCGGCGGGCCCAGCGGTCCCGCCCTACCTCCTATCCGAAAGAAAACGTGATATGGCCTACTAGAGGCGGGCATCAGGCGGCGTGACCGTCGCGGCTTTCGTAAACGGCTTTGACGATTTCAATATCCACGCCAGCACCGAATTTGTCACCCAGAGCCAGCAAGTCGGCGGCGGTGCCTTTCGCGGGCGGCAGTTTGCGGGTGCCCGCGAGGGCTGAAAGTTCTTTTTCGAGGGCGGTTGTCTTTGAGGGAAGGCGGCGGACGCTTTTTCTAACGGTGCGTTTCTTCGTTTTGGCAAGCGTGCTCATGCCCGCAGACTGTGGCGCTGGCGCGGACTTTGGCAAGAGCGCGGGGAGCTTGGGCGGGGGAGCTTCCCTGAGCTCACGCTCAGGGCTACACCCGGCAAGAAATCACTGCGCGAGAAACTCGGCGGGGAGGATCACCTGAACCTTGGTGTTGAAGAAAATGTCCGAGATCACCTGGTTGCCGTTGCGCGTCTTGTAGAGGTCGAAGTAGGCCCAGAGCGGCGAGCGTTCGAAGTAAAGCACGAGGTAAACGCGGGTGACGCGCGGGGTGATCGCCACCTGCCGCATGACTTCGCCGCTTTCGAACAACCCGTAGGTCGTGTCGGCCTGCTTCAGCGCGGCGAGTTCGGTTTTCAGCAGGGTGGCGCGATCAAGCAGCGAGTTTTGGAGCCAGACCTGCAGGGCGGCGCTGAGGCCGGTCTGCGCGTAGGCGTTGAAACCCTGGTTGATGATCTCGGGCACGGGCTGGCGGTTTTGCGCGTGGGCAACGGGAGCGGCGGCGAGAGCCGCGACGACAAGCAGGAGGGGCAGGATTTTTTTCATGGAAGCTGGAGGGATGCGGGTGTGACCCGAAACAGGGATCGCTGGTTCCTACTGCTCGGTTCAGGCGAGCAGGCTTTGGATTTTTTGGGCGAGGGCGGTGGACGCCTCGTCGAGCCAGCGGAGGCCTTTTTCCTGGGTGGCGAGGGTGGCGTCGCCCATGACGCCGCTCTTGGAAACGTCGCTGGTTTTCCAGGCGAAGACCGCCAAGGCACCCTCGGGGCGGAGGTAACCGGGGTCTTCGAGATGCGCGGGGTATTCGCAGACCGCGCGGTCCATTTGCACCAGTTCGGGGGCACCGGCCAGCATGAGAGAGGTTTCCCATTCGCCGGCGTGGAAGCCGAAGGCGGATTCCTGCGTGTTCTGATCGGGCTTGTAGTAACCGCGCAACATGCCGATGCGAAGGTCGGGCGACATCTGGAGCTCGCGAATCGTGGCGGTCAGAACGGCGCTGTTGCCGCCGTGGGTGTTGAGCACGGCGATCTGCCGGAAGCCGAGCGTCTGCAACTGGGCGACAAGCGCGAGCAACTGGCTGCGCAGCGTCTGCGCCGTCACGGTGATGGTTCCGGCGAAGTCGGAGTGTTCGATGCTTTTGCCGTAGGTGATCGGCGGGGCGACGTAAACGGGGGCGGCGGCGGGGAGCTTGGGCAACGCGTGAGCGAGCCAGAGCTGGCCGAGCATGGCGTCGGTGCCGAGCGGGAGATGATGTCCGTGCTGTTCGATCGCGCCGGCGGGAATGATGACGAGCGCACGGCTCTTGTTGGGGATTTCCTCAAGCGCACGGCGGGTGAGCGCGCCGAGAGTGCGTGTCCGGTCGGCCGGCCAAAGGGAGGAGTCTGCGAATGACGCGGGCGCAGCGATGACGGGCGGACGTCCCGGGCTGCGATGAGCGACGATCTCGGCCAAAAGCGCGGCAAGTTGGTTGGCGGCGGCGGTCAGCAAGGCCGGGCCATCGAGCGCGGCGTCAAATTTCACCGGCGCGGGCTGTCCGTAGAAGCCGGGGCGGAAGTCGGCATCCTTCACGTTGGCCGCGATGATTTTTTCATCGGGGCGGGTGACAAGGAGGCTGGCGGCCATGGCCTGCGTCTGGCGGCGCGTGGTGTCGGCGGGATGGAAGCCGAGGCCGATTCCGCCCGCGTTGATCACGTAGGCGGACAGGTCCTGGCGCACGCGGAGTTCGAGGGCGGCGGTGGCGACCGTCTCGGCATTCCACGGACTGGTGTTGAAAAAAAGCAGTTTTGCGAAGCCCGCGGATTTCACGCCCGCGGCGATTTCCTGGATGATGGCGAGGGAGGTGGGCGCATCGACGCCGAAGAACGTGTGCGGGTAGGGAGCCAGACCAAAACGAAGCGGAGTCAGCACCAGCACCGGCGCGCTTGGACTGACGGCTTCAACGGCGGAGCGCAGGACGGCAGAGCCGACGATTTCCTCGGCGTCCAGCGGCAAGCCCATCCCATGATCGGCGAAGCCATGCACCGGCAAGACTACGACGGTGGTTTCCTTGTCGGTGCGGGCGGCCAGTTCGCTCCAAGCCCGATGCGCCCAGGCGGTGGAAGCGGCGGCGTTGGCGAGCCAGAAAGGGGGCATGCTCCGCACCTTAGGATACCGGTGACGGCGGGCGAGTGATTTTTTGGGGCAACGGCGTTGTGCGGGTTGCTTTCTGCGGGCCGCCGCGCTTCTTCGGACCTGCTTGAGCACCACCCCGGTCATCCTCTGGTTCCGCCAAGACCTGCGTTTGCAGGACAACGCGGCATTGCATGCGGCCCTTGCGCGCGGAGGTCCGGTGCTGCCGGTTTACATCCTCGACGAGGCCGGCGAAGGCGAGTGGCCGGCGGGCGGGGCGAGCCGTTGGTGGCTGCATCATTCGCTCGCGGCGCTTGACGTGTCGTTGCGGGCGCGGGGTTCGCGTCTGTTGCTGGCGCGAGGGAATAGTTTGAGTGTGTTGACCGATCTCGTGGCCGAGACCGGTGCGGGGGCGGTTTATTGGAACCGTCGTTACGAACCGGCCGTGATTGCACGCGACAGGGTGATCAAGTCGGGGTTTGTGGCAGCCGGAGTGGAGGCGAAGAGTTTCAACAGCGCGCTTCTGTTTGAACCGCACACCATCGCGAACAAGCAGGGGAATCCGTTCCAGGTGTTCACGCCTTACTGGCGGCATTGTCTCACGCAAACCATCGCCGAGCCGGTGGTCATCAAGAGCGGTCCGTTTGGCGCGCCGAAAAAATGGCCGGCCTCGCTCGCGCTCGATAAACTGGGGTTGCTCCCGAAAATAAAATGGGACGCGGGATTTTACGAGGCGTGGCAGCCGGGCGAGGAGGGCGCGAAGAAACAATTGAAGGCGTTTGTGGCGCGGGCGATGGCGGCCTATGAGGATACCCGCAACCTGCCGGCCGCGGCGGGCACGTCGCGGCTGTCGCCGCACTTGCATTTCGGCGAGATCGGGCCACGTCAGATCTGGGCGGCGGTGCGGGGATTGTCGAAGGACAGCGGCGTGTTTCCGCCGAGCCGGGGGGCGCAGGTTTTTCTGACCGAGGTGGGCTGGCGCGAGTTTGCGCACCACCTGCTGTTTCATTTTCCGACAACGCCGACGCGCCCGTTGCGCGAGGATTTCAACCGGTTTCCCTGGGCGAAGGATCCGGGTGGTGCGATGTTGAAAGCGTGGCAACGGGGACAGACCGGCTATCCCATCGTGGACGCCGGCATGCGCGAGCTCTGGCACACAGGCTGGATGCACAACCGTGTGCGCATGGTGGTCGCTTCGTTTCTCGTGAAACACCTGCGGCTGCCGTGGCAGCGCGGCGCGGCGTGGTTTTGGGGCACGCTGGTGGACGCCGACCTGGCGAGCAACACGCTCGGCTGGCAGTGGAGCGCGGGCTGCGGGGCGGACGCGGCGCCGTATTTTCGCATATTTGCTCCGGTGACGCAGGGAGAACGTTTTGATTCCGCCGGCGAGTATGTGCGCCGCTGGGTGCCGGAGATCGCGAAGCTGCCCGACAAGTTTCTCCACGCGCCTTGGACCGCACCCGAAAGCGTGCGCGCCCATGCCGGTATCGAGGGCAACTATCCCGATCCGATCATGGATCACGCGAAGGCGCGAGAAGCGGCGCTGGCGGCGTTCAAGGCGTTGCGCGGGGGTATGTAGGAGCCCATTTATGGGCGATGGTTTGACGAGGTCTTGCGACGCGGAAATCGCCCATAAATGGGCTCCTACGTCGGAAATGCTCCGGGGATGTTTACGCGGCGATCACGGACCGCTCGCTAATGTTCGTAGCTATGAGCATGAGAGAGTGGTCATTGGACAAGTGAAAGGTTGCGCCGACGTCCGAGGGATGCGAAAGGGTCGGGCTGCCCAATGAGGACACTTTCATTTTCGAGCCGGATTCGTATCGAGCAGGCCGCCGCCAAGGTGTTTGCGTGGCATGAGCGGACGGGGGCGTTCGAGCGTCTGGCGCCGCCGTGGCAACAGCTGGAGTTGGTCGCGCGCAGCGGCGGCATTCGCGACGGCGAGACGGTGAGTTTGCGCACGAAAATCGGACCGGTGTGGGTGCGTTGGGACGTGGAGCACCGCGACTACGTGGCGGGCGTGCAGTTTCGCGATGTGCAGACGCGCGGGCCGTTCGCGGAATGGGAACACGAGCACCGATTCGAGCTGGCCGATGGCGTGGACCACGCGTGCATGCTGACCGATACAATCGCCTACCGGCTGCCGTTTGGATTGTTCGGGCGGATTTTTGGCGGGGCGTTTGCGCGGTCTGAGCTGATGCGGTTGTTTTCGTATCGGCATGCGGTGACGAAGGCCGACATCGAGGGCGCGGCGCGCACCATTTCCGTGAGGCCGATGAAATTCTTGATCGCCGGCGCCTCGGGGTTGGTGGGGCGGGCGTTGATTCCGTTTTTGCAGACGCAGGGGCACACGGTGGTGCGGCTCGTGCGACGGCCGGTGCAGGCGACGGATGAGGTTTTCTGGGATCCGGCGAAAGGCGAACTGTCCGCCGAGGCGATGCGCGGAGTGGACGTTGTTATCAACCTTTCGGGCGAAGGCATCGCGGACGCCCGCTGGTCGGCGGGGCGCAAGGAAGTGATTTTACGCAGCCGCGTGGACAGCACGCGCACGCTCGTGCAGGCGATGGGGCGGATGACGCGGCACCGTCCGTTTGTTTTTATCTCGGGATCGGCGACGGGATTTTACGGCAGTCAGGGCGACGCGGTGCTGGACGAAGGGTCGCCGCGCGGAACCGGGTTTCTGGCCGGTGTGTGCGAGGCGTGGGAGCACGAGGCGAGGGAGGCGGAGGCGCTTGGCGTGCGCGTCGTGCGGCTGCGCACGGGCGTGGTGCTGACGCCCGCCGGCGGTGCGCTCGCTAAGATGCTGCCCGCATTTTTGGCGGGAGCCGGCGGACGTCTGTCATCGGGGAAAATGTGGATGAGCTGGATATCGATGGATGATCTGGTGGGCGCGATTTACCACGCGGTGCTGGATCGGCGTTGCGAAGGTGCGGTCAATGCGGTCGCGCCCGGTGCCGTGACGAACGCGGAGTTCACCCGCGTGTTGGCGAAGGTGCTAAGGCGGCCGGCGATCCTTCCGGTGCCGAGATTGGCGCTGGGGGTGATCTTCGGGGAGATGGCCCGGGAGACCCTGCTGGCGAGCGCGAGGGTCACCCCAGGGAAGTTGCGGGCGTCCCACTACGTGTTCCGTCACGGAACGCTAGAGGAAGCTTTGCGTCACGAGCTGGGGCGGCCCCTGCCTGCCTGACCACGCCGGGGTGCGGATACCCCAGTCTGGACTGGGTGGGCGCGCCCAGAGGTTTTGTAGGGAGTTCCCCTAGGCGACTGAAGAACCTTACTCACATCCCCTAGGTTACGCTCTCACTGAAGGTAAGGTCTCGGGTTCAAAGAGATGAGGAGACCACTCTCTACCTGAAAAAGCCGCGGACGCGTATGGTAAGGCCATGAAAACGGCCACCACACTCCGCCACCTGATGCTCGCCACCGCGAGCGTGGTGTTCGCGGCCGTTCTCGGTGCGGCGGAAAATCCCCGCTCGGGCGAGACGCTGACCGCCGCTCTGAACGATGCCCATGCGCTGGTCGCCAATCGCGCCGATTTCAAGGTGGTTCGTGTTTCAGGCACCTCGATGCTGCCTTTCTTTGGAAACGGCTCCGTGCTCGTGGTGAAGAAGATGTCCGCCGAAAAACTCCGGGCCGGCATGGTGGTGGTTTATGCCAACCGCTTCAACGAAACCGTCGCCCACCGTCTGGTCGCCTTCGGCGCCGCCGGCTGGGAGGCCAAGGGATACAACAACGTCACGGCCGACAGCACGCCCGTGAGCGATGCGAACCTCATCGGAGTGGTTTACGCCACGTTTCATTCCGATGATCGTGCTGAAGCGCCGATGCTGGCGTCCGTTTCGACCGGCACGTTGCTGGCGCTGGCCGCTCCCGCGCGCTGAAAATCAGCTTCCCATCAACGGCGGGCGGGGTAAGGTCGGGTTTTTATGTCGAAAACCCTCATCATCCTCAAACCCGACTGCCTTGATCAAAAACACGTGGGCAACGTGTTCGACCGCTTTGAAAAAGCCGGTTTTGAAATCATCGGCACCAAGATGATCCGTCTCACGCCGGAACTCCTGCGGGCGCACTATGCGCACGTGGCCAGCAAACCCTTCTATCCCGAGATCGAGGCTTTCATGAGCTCGCGTCCGGTGATCGTCGTGGCCCTTTCCGGCGACGACGTGGTGTCCAAGATCCGCGATCTGCTCGGACCGACCGATTCCCGCAAGGCCGCCAAGGGCACCATCCGCGGCGACTTCGGCACCGAGATGATGAAGAACGTCGTGCATGCCTCGGACAGCGACGAGAACGCCCGCATCGAGCTGGCCCGCTTCTTCAAGCCCGAGGAAATCTTCGGCTGAGCCGGCCAACCCGGTTCAAGCAAAAGGCCGTCCGGTTTTCCGGACGGCCTTTTTGTGGGTTGTATCAAGCCAGCGGCCGGTCCGGGCGGGGCAGCACGTCGGGAAGCAGACCGCCCTGATCCGAAATAAACTTGGTGATGGGGTGGGCGAGTGTCGTGCCCGCCTGCCAGGATTCGTCAACGAGCCATGAGCGGGGACGGGCGGGCAGCCCGATTTCACCGCTTTCGAGCAGCAGCGACAGCATCTCCACGGCCGAGCGGCCCAGTCCCGCGTAATCGCGCACCATGCCGGACATGGCGGAATCGAGCGCATTGACGTAAAAGAGCGAGATGTCGTCCGGACACGACATTCCCAATCGTTTCAACCACGGGTGGATTATAGGCGCGTAACCGTTGTGGATGAAGAGGACATCCGGGTTATGGCGTTTGAGCCATTTCCTGAAAGTCGCCTCGCCCCATGGTCCGGTGGACGCCAGCACGGGAATGCGCAGACGTTCCGGCTGGCGCAGCTGCGACATCAGGTAGGCGGCGTAGTAGGTGCCGCGCTGGTGCTGGTTTTGCATGGGCTCGACCGCCATGCCGATCCGCTTGTAGCCGGCTTTCTTCAGGAGGTGGATCGCCTCGATCACCTTGTTGTAATCGGAGGTTTCGACGTGGTGAAGGTTGCGCGGATTCCAGAGCGTCCGTCCGATCTCCACGGCGGCGAGATCACTCCAGTCGAGATGCAACCTGGGCTGAAGATGCTCCAGCCGGGGGATGATGATGACGCCCCGGATGCCGCGCGCCTTGAGGACGCGTTTCAGGCGCCGGTGGTCAGCCGGTTTGTCCGACAGGACAAACGGTTCAAGCTTTAGGCCGAGCGATTCCGCCCGCTGCGAGGCGGCCGCGTGCATGATTTTCTGAAACTCGGGACCGGTCTCCGTAGGGTATTCAAGAATGATGCCGATGGTCTCGCGATAACGCGAGCCGGGCGCCTGTCGCGCCAGCGACAGAGCCTTGGCCAAAATGGGATTCGGTTCGTAGCCCAGATCGGCGGCGATACGGAGGATTTTTGTCCGTGTTTCCTCCGAGATACGGCCGGCCCCGCGCAAGGCCAGCGACACGGCGGCGGGGCTTACTCCGGCAAGGTGGGCGACGATGCGGATGGACGACATGGGTGAAAGTGGTGGGCAATGATCAACAGTTTAGCAAGGCAATCGTTGTTCAGACCGGATGCGAGGACATCTTTCGAGGCAGCCAATCACGCCATGTTAACGCCTTTCCCCCTCTTGGTTGAACCGTCCTTTCCGCGCGCAGACGACCCTGCCCACGATCCCTTGGTTCCGACCCCGGTGACGTCTTGCTTTGCATGCATATGAACGAATCGCTCCATTATGGCACCTGGACTCATGACGACGAGGGGTTACCCTGCTTCGACGGCCGGTTTGACGGGCCGGTTGCGATGGACCGGCCTTTTCTTCACGGCATTTCCAGCGGGCGGCTGCAGGCGCTGGTGAGCCGCCGGGGGCTCGTGCATTTGTTCACGACCGAGGGCGGCTACACCGATCTTTCGGCCAATACGTTTTGCGGTCGCAGCGGACTTTATCTCGAACTGGAAACCAACGGCGAACGGTATCCGTTGATCCATGATGATCTCGCCGAGGGCGTCGCCGTTCGTTACGGAACGGGCTATGCGCGCTTCAGCGGCATATGGCGCGACGGGCACGGCGGCGTGCTGGAGGTCGAGCAGGAGTTTTATGCGGCGCCCGACCGGCAGGCGCGGGTGCTTGCCCGTTTTCATGTCCGGAACATCGGGGGACGCACATTGGAAGGCGGTCTGAGGGTGCGGGCCGACGTGGAGCCGGCACGGCTGGCGGGGCCGGCTCCGCGGGTGCTGTTTTCATCGGCGGGATGCGTGCAGTGGCTCGATTTTCATCCCGGGCTGGGCAGATACCAACTGGCGGCGGACGCCGATTTTTCCGCATGCAAGCCCGAGGGGGTTTCCCTGCTGCTCTCCGCTCCGTTGCATCTGCCGCCGCGCGCCTCCCGCACCGTGACCACGCAGGTCGGCTACGGGGCTGATCCGCTGCCCGCGGCGGTTGCGCCGGAAGCGGCGCGCAAGGCGTGGGCCCGACGTCTGGCCGGGCTCGATTTTTCCGGGCACGAGGGTTGGATGCGCGACGAGGCGATCTGGAGCGTCGGACAGTTGTATGGCTATGAGGCGTGGGATTCCTCGGTGGGAGAACATTACCTCAATATTGGGGGTTACGGCTGGATCGGCTTTGGCGTGCGCGAGGTGCCGGAGACCGCGATGGCCGTGGCCGCCTATGATCCTGATCTCGCCTTCGAATGCCTGCGCTGGGCCGCCAAGGTTCAATACGCGAACGGAGACATTCCCCATTGCCATGCCTTCCGGCGTCCTGCGCCCGGCGAGACGCTCGATACCGGACGTCGGGAGAGCGACAACGAAATCTGGTTTGTTCTTGGATGCGCCGAGGTTGTTCACACCACCGGAAACACGGCGTTTCTCGATGAAGAGCTGCCGTTTTGGGAAGGAGAGGTCGCCTCGGTGTGGGAGCATCTCAGGCGCGCCGTGGATTGGATTTTCTCCGGCGTGGGGCTGGGGGCGCACGGACTGGTGCGCATCGTCGAGGGCGATTGGAACGATTATCTCGCCCACGTGGGTTCGCGCGGTTTTGGCGAGTCCATGATGAACACCGGAATGGCCTGTCGCGCGCTTGATCGGCTCATCGCGCTCGCACGTTCGCGTGATCCGGCGTTTGCGGACATTTGCGCGAAACGCCTGGTCGCGTTGCGAGCGGCGGCGACCGCCGCGTTTGACGGCCGCTGGTTTGTGCGAGGTTACACGGATGACGGCGTTCCTTTCGGCACGCTGGAGGAGAACCGCCTATTCCTTAACGCCCAGAGCTGGTGCGTTCTCGGCGGCTGCGGCACGCGCGAGATGAGGGAAAGCGCCATGCGCGCCTCGCTCGAAAAATGCCATAGCGAGATCGGTCTTACCCTGATGAGTCGTCCGTATCCGTCGCCTCCGCCCGCGGAGATGTCCACGTGCCCGATACCCGCCGGCGACGGTGAAAACTCGGGCGTGTGGCCGCAGACCGTGCACTGGGCGATTTGGGCGCTTGCCGAACTCGGTTTGTCGGACGAGGCGCTCGACGTCTGGCGGCGTATCAGTCTGCGCAATCACTCGCGCATTCATCCCGAGGTGCCCTACGGCATCTTCAACGGTCCCGACTGCTACTCATCCCATCATGCCGGCGACCGCGAGGGCTGGACGCAGATGGAGATGCTTGATCGCTCAAAGTTTCCCCCGATGAACCCCATGGTCGCCTGGCAGGCGTTCAGCCTGCTGCGCATCGCCAAACCCCCCGTCGAAAAAGCCAAGCAACTCGTTGCCACATGAAATCCCCCAAGCTGCCGCACACTTTGTTCCTCGCCGTCTTGCTTTCGCTCGCAAGCCCGCTGTTTGCCGCCGATGGCCCCACGCCTTATCCCGACCCCAAGAATGAAGCCGCCTGGCCCGGAGTCGGCCCGATCCGTTGTCATCCATGGATGGTGGACAATCGCGCCTGGTTCTGGACCCAGCGCGAAAAGGATCAGGGTGCGGTCGTATTTGTTGGCGACTCCCTCATGGGCGGATGGAAAACCCTGCAAAAGGACTTTCCTGCCCTTAAGGTGGCCAATCGCGGAATCGGTGGCGATGTCAGCCGCGGCATGCTCTTCCGCTTCCAAGAGGACGTGCTGGACCTGCACCCGCGTGCGATCGTGCTGGTCGCCGGCAGCAACGACCTTAGCACGCACACCAATCCGGCCAATGCCGTGGCCAATATTTCAGCCATCGTCGATATGGTGCGCAAAGCCGCCCCGACCGTGCCCATCATCCTTTGCACGATCCCACCGCGCAACGCACCGAAAGCCCCGATCAAACCCGGCGCGCTCAAGGATCTCAACGCACGCCTGACCGCCTTTGGCGCCGGGAAGGAACACCTCGTCGTCGTCGATCTCTTCACCGCGCTTGCCACCCCCGAAGGAGACATCACCCCGGGATTTTTCGCCGCGGACGGCGTCCACCTCATGCCTCCCGCCTATGAAAAATGGGCCGCCCTGCTGCGTCCGGCGTTCGCATCCCTCGGGGTGAAATAGCCGGCTCCCCACTGGGATTGCATTTCGTTCAGCGCTTCACTGCCCGTTTCCCCTGGTTGCCCGTTTAGCTGTCCATGAACACCATCCCCACTGCCGCCCGACGGAGTCAGTCTGGGTTCGCCCTGCTGATCACCATCACGCTGCTCGCCTTTTTGGTGCTGCTGCTGGTGTCGCTTGCCACGCTTACGCGTGTCGAAACGCAGGTTTCCGCCAACAGCCAGCAGCTGTCGCAAGCCCGCCAAAACGCCCTCATGGCGCTCAACGTGGCAATCGGCCGTCTCCAAGCCTCCGCCGGTCCCGACACCCGCATCACGGCCACTGCAGACATCGTTTCCGGTCGCAACATCGACAAGAAAAACTGGACCGGCGTCTGGAACGCAGCCGCACCCGGCGCCGACAAGAACATCGCCTGGCTAGTCTCCGGCTCGCCAGCCGCAGGCGCGGCCACCGTCGCCACGGCGCTCCCCCCGGCGGGTGTGATCACGTTAGTCGGAGACAACAGCACCGATATCACGGTCGCCGGCAACGAAGTCAAAGTGCCGACCGAGGCGATCACCTCCGACACCGTTCCCGGGATGACCGGCCCCCAAACCGTCGGCAACTTCGCCTACTGGGTCGGCGACGAAGGCGTGAAGGCCAAGGCGAACATTATCGACCCATGGAAGACCCCCCTTACGAACGAGATTCTGGCCGCCAACTTCCCCTCCTCAATGACGCAGGCCGAAGCCGAGGCCCAAGCGAAAGACTATAGCTTCGTCAGTGCACAACGCCCCGGCGTTGAGCGGGTGCAATTCAACTCAGGTGTGGCACTCGGTGGCAGCTTCCCCGCAACCAACGCCGATCTTCCCAAGATCATTTCGTTGCCACAACTTGGTCTCGCAAATCCCCCCGCTGCGACAGCCCTCGCTTTGATCGCCCGTGAGCGTTTTCATGCGCTCACACTCAATGCCAATAGCGTGTTTTCTAATACTGCTCAAGGAGGTCTGAAAAAAGACCTCACCGCGTGGCTCAACAATCCGGCCGGTGGGCCTGCGGATACGGACTACATTTCCGACGCCTCCTTCGGCCTCCCGAAGTGGGGAGTCGTCCGCGACTATGCCACCACCCATCCCGGTGCCGCCCCCCTCTCGCCACGCCGGCAAACCGAGGTCCATAACGGTATCAATCCGATCATTACCTATGCCCAACTCGGTATCGCCTCATCTTGCGTGGCGACTAATCAGAAAATAAAAATCCATGTCTTTCCCGTCGTCACGTTATGGAATCCCCACAATGTCCCCATAGCAGCCTCAACCTATGAGTTCTGCTTTGGTTTCCCCAACGATGCGAAGCAGCAAATGCATTATTTCGGGTATCCGGGCGCTTTTACCGGCTTCGCCTATTTAAGTCTCTTCCGCGGAGGCCATCCTACTGGCCCAGGTGCATTTAATCGTCCGTTTCGCTTTAGCGTCGCCTCCCCTGTGATTCCCGCCGGTGAAAGTATTGTCTTCAGCCTCAGCGAAAGCAGCGACGCACAAGACTATACCACCGGAACCTATGAACTGACTCCGGGCTATCGAAAGGACAACTCCGTATATATCCCGCTAGGGGTCGTGATGACGGCTTCATACCGCAAAGCTCTCGCCTTCTGCAAGCCGCCGGAGGGTAACGTGACGGAAAACTCGGCAACAGACCCAAAAATTGCCAATTTTGAGGTAATGCTTTGTGAACCCGGTGCCGCGGCGCTGGCCAGTTCCGACGTCTTGCGTAATCGCGCCTACCAGATTATCCAAGGCGCAGACTATAAATGGGAAACTTTGGACGGCTCAAGCCCTCCTTTGCCTCCTCCCGCAGGCCCTGCTCCGATCCGCTATGATGAGCCCGATCCGCTTCCGGACCCGGGCATACCGCTGCAGCCGACCCTCCAATATCGTGTCGAATTAAACATGTCGCGCAGTGCCTATGCCTATCCACGGGCGACAGATGCCTATGGCAGTCGATGGCTGGGACAGCTGAACCCGCTCAGCCCCATATCGGTTGGATTGAGTAATCCCGCCGGCACGCTCGGCTCCCGGAGCAAACACCCGTCTTATCAAAGTGCCGCGATTTCTCCCATGGACGAACCGATCTTCACAGGCAACAACGCCTCGGCCGGCCCGGATCACGATCCCGCCGGAACCACGCCCACCGAGATGATTATTCATGAATTTCTGCCGGCCAATATTCCGCCGTTTTCGATTGCACAGCTTCAGCACGCCAATCTTTCCCTTCTAAATCTCAATCCGGCATACGCGGTCGGGAATTCGTCGGCAAACGTTTATGTGCCCCGCTCCGCCACCTCTGTCGCGATTGATATATCCAAGGAAATCGCGGGCCAAGAGCCGTTAACATTGATCCAACGCGTCCACGATCTTTCTTATATTCTAAACCGGGATCTTTGGGACAACTATTTCTTTTCAACAATTCCCAAAGAACTGACGTCTTCCAATCTTGGAAGCGCTTACCATCTGCCTAATTCCAGATACCTCCTCTATTGGCCTTCCGGCCCGTCCGACACGGAGGTGACGGCCGCCAAAACCACGACGGGGGCCGCCGCCCATCTCATGATCTCGGGTGGATTCAACATCAATTCAACCTCGATCGATGCATGGCGCGCGTTGCTTTCCAGCCATCTGGGCGTTGAAACGGACCCGAGTGATCCCGCCACGCCCGCCACGTTAAGACATCCCTACTCACGCTTCGTCAAGCCAACCGGCACGCCCAACGACGCCACCTCTTGGGAGGGATATCGAATACTGTCCGATGAACAGATAGAAGAACTGGCAAACAATATAAAAGCCGAGGTCGTCAAACGCGGACCATTCCTTTCACTTGCTGATTTTGTGAACCGGCGGTTGGGAAGCGATGAAACCAGTCTTAAAGGCCCGCTGCAATCCGCCATTGATGCAACCGACGCCCACAGTAATCCCATAAACCGCATCAACAGCCGAAGTCCTTTCGACAATAGTGCTTTCAGGCCCACTAGTTATGCACCGGGGGTGACAACAAACGCTCAAAAGGAATCGTTCCTTGGTGGCCTGCTATCAACATCCACCGAAACCACTCTAAGGGAAAAAACATTCGCCTCACGCGCCGCGTTTGCTCCGGGCTATTTCAGCCAAGCCGATTTACTGACCGCCTTGGGCCCGGTTATAACCAACCGCTCCGACACCTTTATTATTCGCACCTACGGCGACGTTAAAAATCCCGCCACGAACACTATTGAGGCCAAGGCGTGGTGCGAGGCCGTGGTCCAGCGTCTGCCCGAATACATAGTCCCCAAAAATGGCGCCATCGGAGACGCACCCGAAACATGGCCGGCAACCAATCCCAACAACCAAATTTTCGGTCGTCGGTTCCAAGTCGTATCATTCCGTTGGCTGTCTCCTAATGACATTTAAATCCATGAACACTCAGTCACATCTTTTCCGTGGTATTTTAACCGTCTTTTTCCTTACAGCCACGCCCTGCGCCTTTGCGCTCGATTTTCGCATCCTCAACTGGGACGGCAACGATCTTGACCTAAAATACCAGCATAAGTCCGAAAAGATCAGTCTTTATACCTTCGAGGGAGCGCTTTCACCCTTTTATCACTATAGTGAGGCAAAGCCCTTAACCTTGTTTAAGGAAAAAATGATAAAGGAAGAAGTCGTTAAAGTGCCGGCCATGACCACGGAAGTTCCCGCAGGACTGACCCAAGCGATCCTTCTTATCGTCCCGACCTCGCCCGACCGTTCAAGCTACACGGCACTATGGATTGATGACTCTCCCTTGATTCGGCCGGCCGGAACATTGGAGTTTCGCAACCTTTCCAAGCATTCCGTCGCGCTGCAAGTAGCCGGACAAGAGATGAACTTGGTCCCACAAGCAGTGCAGCAGCTAAAATTCGATCCGGCGCTTAAGCGTGTCGCGTTTAAGGCAGCTGTTCAAATTGGTGCCGAATGGAAGCTCGTCACGGCTAACCCGGTGCCCGTGCGCCCTAATTATAGAGCCTTGATTATCTTACGCGATGCCCGTCCAAGCGAAACCGCTGCGGTCCAAATTATATCTTTCTATGATCGCCCCCCCACGGTGGACGAACTTGCTGTTCTCCCGCCGCAGTAAGGGCGGCTTGGCCGGCCTCGACGTGGCCGGCCAAGACCCAAGGGAGGTCCTAAATATCATGCCCGTGATTGCCCTGTGGACTCCTTATAATGTTCCCATCCAGAAAAGCACCGACTCCACCAACACCTACGAGGTTTGTTTTTTAAATACACATCCAGCTCAACAATGCCGTCTACATCCCCAGTAGCAGCGCACTCACCTCAACTCAGATGAATGGAGCGATCTTTTGGAACACTGAGTTTGGGCCTCTTTCCCCCTCCGTATTTCGTGGAAATAAGGGTTGAGGTCCTCCTGACAAAACCCACGACATCAATAAATCCGGTGACGATTGATTCGGATCTGCGTGGCAACGCCTATCAGACGTTTTTGGGCAACGGCTTCGATTGGGGGTGGGAGACCACCCTAATTTCACGATACCCCCTGTAATAATGGCGTGCCACTTGTTTATGAGCGTCTGGAACTGGCCATGTCCACACTGCCGGTGAGTTATCCGGAAACTTATGGCACCAGTGCCGGGTCACCCCGCTGGTTGGCGGAACTCAATCCGCAGGCAGCCGTTTTCTTGCGTGACCCCTCCTCGTCGAATTCAGGATACACCCCGTCTCATTTGAGGGAACAGTATATCCCAAGCCCCCTGCTCGTTCTACACCCCACCGTTTGTCTACAAAGCCATTCCCGACAATGTCTCTCAAGTCTTCTTGTCGGGACGCACGCACAGGACGTGTTCGCTTCCGACGACGGCAAGCGCGCGCTCGCGGCCGACGCCGCCACCGCGCCCGTCAGCAAGGCCATCGACGCCATCGAAAAAGAGGTCGTGAACCAGAAGTCTCTGCTGACGACTTCCGACGCGGCTATGACCGCGCTGAGCCGTGATTTCACCGCCGCCCGCCTGCGTTTCAACGCCGTCCGCTACGATTCCGAGGCCCGTCTGAACCAGGTTGTGGCCAACATCTACGAACTCCAGGTCCGCAAGAGCAACGTCTCGGCCGAGCGCCATCACCAGCGCAGCCAGCGTTTCTTCTTCGGCATGCTCGCCGCCCAGATGGGCGTGATCATCGCCACGTTCGCGATGGCCGCCAAGCAGCGCAACCTCCTCTGGTCTCTCGCGACCGGCGCGGGCGTCGTCGCCATCGCCTTCGCCATCTACGTTTATCTCTACGTCTGAGCGCCGCGCTTCGCCGCGAGCAGCACGGTGCGCGCATGCAGCCGCGCGGTGTGCTCGCGGTCGCGGTTGTAGCCGCCGCCGTAGAGGATCGCCGTCGGCAACCGTCGGCCCGCGACCACGTCGAGCACATGGCGGTCTCGCGCCTCCATGTCGGCGTCGGTGAGTCTCATCTGTCCGAAGCGGTCGTTTTCGTGCGGATCGGCGCCCGCGATCCAGAAGACGAGCTCCGGCGCGAAATCGTCCACCGCCGCCGACAGCGTTGACTCAAGCTGCTCCAGATAATCCTCCCCGCCGGCGTAGCGCGGGAGTGGCACGTCGATGGAGCCGGGCGTCTTGAGCGCGGGATAGTTTCTTCCGACGTGGATGGAGTAGGTGAAGACGCGCGGATCGTCGGCAAAGATGCCGTGCGTGCCGTTGCCTTGGTGGGCGTCGGTGTCGATCACGGCGACGCGCAGGGCGGGGCGGCCGGCGTGCAGGCGGCGGATGGCCACGGCGACATCGTTGAGCACGCAGTAGCCCTGGCCGCGGTCGGCGAAGGCATGATGGGTGCCGCCCGCAAGGTTGCAGGCGAGTCCGTCGGTGAGCGCGGCGTCCGCGGCGTCCACGGTGCCGGCGACTTCGAGGCGCGAGCGGGTGAGCAGGTCCTCGCAGGCGGGCAGGCCGAGCTTGAGGGCCTCGACATGGTCGAGCGTGCCGGTGCGGATTTTCTGCAGATACTCCGCCGTGTGGACGCGCAGGAGATCGGCCTCCGGGATCGGTTCCACGGGAAAGATTCCGAGGCCGGGCGGGTTGGCGGCGCGGATCATCGCCTCGGCCCGCCAGAACTTGTCCATCGGGAAGGGATGGTCGGCGGGCAGGGGGAAGAAGTAGCCGGGATGGTAGAAGCAGCGCACGTTGAAGCAGCCCGACGGATTATTCTCCGGAGCGCCCGACCTCGGGAGTTTTCTTGCGCCTTACGGCTTTGATGATCGTCCAGAGAAGCGGGAGCGGCGTGCTCGCGATCAGGCACCACGCGAAAACCACCAAGGGAGCCCAATAAAAAGGCATCACATAATCCATTTCCCAATGAAACGTGACGCGCCACCACAGGACCAGGATGGCAATTCCAACCAGCGGCATGGTGATCGTCAGGGCGGCCACCTTCGGCCAGGGATTACGGCGCGGCGTTGTCATGTTGGTCAGGCAAACCGGCGTGAGCGCCGTTGCAATTCCGGATGCCGGGTTTTGTGCGCTCACGGCCGCTCATGGTGTCGTGGGCGGATGGGCTTTGCGCATGCAAGTGCATCGCGGTGTCGCGGCGGTCATTTCCGCACGACAGATGGCGAATATGGGTAGTTTTCCCCGTTGAGAATAAGCGTAAACTCACTAGAAAAGCACCGCAGTCGGATAGCCCCTTCCCGAAACGCTTTTTCTGAACAAGCAAAAGGTTTTTTTGATCCTTACCCCCTCCTTCATTGATCGTCCGCCGGTTCGTTTTCTTGGGCGATACCCAAGTCGCAAACCCCGGTCTTTCCCTTTTGGCGCCATGACCGGCCCAATTGAGGAATTTTTTTCAATGCCAACATCCGAACATGACATCCGGGAGTTCTTCGGAACAGGGTTTCCCTTCGGTTCGTTCCCGCAGGTCTTGGCAGGGTTCTTTTTTCTCGTCCGGCGACTCGTCCGATGTCCGCGCGGGCTTTCGTCCGGTCGCGGGGTGTTCAGAGCACCTGTGAAAATGCCCCTGTTGATGGCGGGGCTGCTGGCTTTCGGGCTGTCGCTCCATGCCGCGGAGGTTGAGGGCCCGGCGCCGGCCGAAATCGTTCTGGGAATGTCGACGGTGCTCAGCGGTCCCTCGGCGATGCTGGGGCGGGACATGCGCACGGGCGTGCTGGCGGGCTTCGAGCGTGCGAATCGCGCGGGCGGAGTGAACGGTCGCAAACTTCGGCTGATCGCGCTGGACGACGGTTATGAACCCTCGCGCACCGCCCCGAACATGCGGCAATTGATCGAGCAGGACCGCGTGCTCGCGATCATTGGAAACGTCGGCACGCCGACGGCCATCGTCGCCGTTCCCATCGCGATCGAGCAAAAGACGCTTTTTTTCGGCGCGTGCAGCGGCGCGGGGGTGCTCCGCAACCAGCCGGCGGACCGTTATGTCATCAACTATCGCGCGAGCTATGCCGAGGAACTGGGGGCCATGGTTGACGGACTGCTGGACGGCGCGGGTCTCAAGCCCGAGGAGATCGCGTTTTTCACCCAGCGAGATGGTTACGGGGATGCGGGGTTTTACAGCGGCATCCAGGCGTTGAAGCGCCGGGGACTGACGGACGAAAAAGCCGTTTTGCACGTTCGCTACGACCGCAACACCCTTGCCGTGGAGAACGCGGTGGCGAGTCTTGTCCTCGCGAGGACCCCGCCCCGCGCCATCGTGATGGTCGGGGCTTACGCGCCGAGCGGCCGGTTTATCCGGCAATGTCTCGACGCGGGGTTGCGTCCGCTGTTCATCGGGGTGTCGTTCGTGGGAGGCGTTCCGCTTGCGCAGGATCTGGGCCGGACCGACGCGACGGTGGTGGTCATGCAGGTGGTGCCGTCACCGATCGACTCCGGTCTGGGCATCGTTCGCGACTATGCGGCCGATCTTCGCGCGCTGGATACTTCCCTGGTTCCGGGTTTCGGCGATCTGGAGGGATATATTTCCGCCAGGATATTCATCGCGGCGCTGGAAAAAATAAAAGGGGAACCGACGCGCGAAGGCATCGTTGATGCGTTGGAGGGACTGGGCCGGTTCGACCTCGGGGTGGGCGCACCGCTCGGTCTCGGGGCGGAGGAACACCAGGCCTGTCATCGCATCTGGCCCACGATTTTGCGCGACGGCGCGTTTGTGCCGTTTCAATGGGCGGTCCTGGCCAAGCCTGCGGGGAGGAATATCCAGCCGTGAAAACCCCCTCCGAAAGCACGAGAATTTCCTGGATGGTGCGGTTGCTGGTGGCGATCGGCATGACGGTGATCGCCGTTCTGATCGGTCTGGTAGGGATCCAGATCAGCGGCATCCATTCCGAACGGTTGAAATTCGAGGAAGGGCAGGTCGGATACATCGGGCGTCTGACGAGATTCTCCACCAGGCGGGCGAGGCCGAGCGGGAAATCATCGCGATTCACGAGGGGAAACTTGCCTACATGTCGTCCGGGGCGGCGAAAAAGCTCGTGGAAACGGTCGCCCGTCTGGGCCATGAGCCGAATCCGCCGTTCGGTCCCGGAGAACTCCCGCAGGTTGGCGCCCTGGCCGGCAGGCTGGCGGAGCTCGAACGGCGGGTGTTCGCATGGCGGACCCGTTACGACGCGATTTGGCCGGACGTGCACGAGCAGAAGACCCTGGGCCGGGCGAGAAATCTGGTGACGGGCCTGCGTGAAGCCGCAGGCAAGATCGACGGCCAGCAGAGATTGGAAGAAGCCAAGCGGTTGAAGCTCTGGCGGGCTTCAAGCGGCGACGATGCCGCGCGGCTTGCGCGCGCCATCCTTGAAGACGTCGACCGGAAGCGGAACGCGGTGGCAGGCGACGTGGCGAGGGATCTCGCCGAGATCGAAAGCCTTGTCGAGCTGCTCGGCGCGGAGGAGCGGCCGGACAACCTTCCCAATCTGAAGGACAACAAACTCACGCCCGCCCTGGAACGATTCAGCCGTGATGTCGCCGAATTCAGCGAATCGCATCCGGACACCGGCAACCTCATGGCGCAATTGACCGGGCGGTTGACGGAGACCCTCTTCGGGCAGGGCTATGTGAACGACCGCGAGCACCAGACGATGCGTGTCGGCACCGGAGGACTTTACTCCTTGCGCCGGGATATCCTCCGTCTGGACGGCGAACGCGAAAAGCTCGGCGAAGAGCGGCAGGCCCTCGCGCATCAGATCGACGAAGTGGTTGAAAAAATCATGCTGGCGACCCGCGCACAAGCCGAGGCGCTGACCGATCAGGTCGAGGTAAAACTCACGGCGGGCCTGCGACGGATGATGATCGCCGGAATCGGCAGTTGCGTTCTCTTCGTCGGGCTTGCGTGGCTTATTTCCATCGCGATCCGCCACCAGATCGGCGTCATCGAGCGGGCCAAGGCGGAGGCGGAGGAGGGAAGGCAGACCGCCCTGTTGCTGATGGAAGAACGGAAGCGGGCGGAGGCCAGCATACGCCTCCAAAGCGCGGCCTTGAACGCGGCCACCAATTCCGTGGTCATCACCGATGCCCGCGGCAACATCGAGTGGGTGAACCCGGCGTTTTGCCGGATCAGCGGCTACGAGCAGGCGGAGGTTCTGGGGAAAAATCCGCGCATCCTGCAATCGGGGCGGCAGTCCCCGGAATACTACGCGCAGCTGTGGGGCACGATCCTCCGCGGACAGAGCTGGCAGGGCGAGTTCGTCAACCGTCACAAGAACGGCGGCCTTTATACCGAGGAAGTGACGATCACGCCCGTGCAGGATGGCTACGGGGTCATCCGACACTTCGTGGCGATCAAGCAGGATGTCTCCGCGCTCAAGCAGAGCATAGGCGATTTGAACCGGGCCCATGTGGAACTGGAGGATAAAAACCGCGAGCTCGAGGCCGCGCTGGTCGACGCGCATGCCGCCGTGGAGGCCAAGAGCGCCTTTCTCGCGACCATGAGCCACGAGATCCGCACCCCGCTCAACGGCGTGGTGGGCATGGCCAGCATCCTGCGTGAAACCGCGCCCCTGACCGCCGAGCAGCGCGACTGCGTCGAAACCATCCGAGCCAGCGGGGACACCCTGCTCGTCCTCATCAACGACATCCTGGATTTCTCCAAGATCGAATCCGGCCACCTGGAGCTTGAGCGAACCCCGTTCGACCTGCGCCGGTGCGTGGAGGAAACCCTCGAGTCGCTCGCCCCGAGGGCGCGTGAAAAACAACTCGAACTGGCCGCCGAGATCGATGATTCGGTGCCGGCCGCCATCGTCGGCGATGCCGTGCGCCTGCGCCAGGTCCTCACCAACCTCGTCGGCAACGCCGTCAAGTTCACCTCCCGTGGCGAAGTCGTGATCGAGGTTCGCGCCGAGCCCGCGCCGGCCGGCCGGCACCGGCTCCTTTTCCGCGTTCGCGACACGGGCATAGGCATCCCGGTGGACAAACTGAACCGGCTCTTCAAGGCGTTCAGCCAAATAGACGTCTCCACGACGCGGCTCTACGGCGGCACCGGTCTCGGCCTTGCGATCAGCCAGCGGCTGGTCGGCTTCATGGGCGGCGAAATCGGGGTCAGCTCCCAGCTGGGCGCCGGCTCCGTGTTTTTCTTCGACATCACGGTCGAGGCCGCTCCGGCCATCGAGTCCATCGATGTCGCTCGGCTCCATGCCGGACTGGCCGGACGCCGCGTGCTCGTTGTTGATGACAACGCCACCAACCGCCGCATCTTCGTCAATCATCTCCGCCGCGCGGGATTGATTCCCTTCGAAGCGGTGTCCGGCGCCGAGGGGCTCGAATGGCTCGATGCGCATGACTGGCCCGACCTCATCATCACGGATATGGTCATGCCCGGCATGGACGGTCTGGATTTCACGCTCGCCGTGCGTGCGAAGGAAGCCTCATCCCGTCCGGAAGGGGTGTGCGTGCCTGTCATGATGGTCTCCTCGGGCGGCTACCGGGCCAACGATGCCCGCCTGGCCGCCGCACGTCTCATCTCCGCGCTGTCCAAGCCGCTGCGTCAGCAACAGCTCATCGATGCCGTCGCCCTCGCGTGCGCGATTCTTCCTCCGCCGGCCGTGGCCTCCGGTCATTCCGACCGGACCCGTGGCGGACGACTCTCCTTTGCCAACCGCTATCCGCGGCGGATACTTGTCGTCGAGGACAACGCGGTGAATCGCAAGGTCATCATCCACATGCTTACCCGACTCGGCTACGTGGCCGATGTCGTCGTCAACGGCCTGCTGGCGATCGAGGCCTGCCGCGCCAAAACCTACGACGTTGTGCTCATGGACGTGCAGATGCCCGAGCTCGACGGACTGGAAGCCACCCGGCGCATACGTCGGAGCGTCAAGCCCCCGCTGACGATCATCGCGATGACCGCCAATGCGATGAGCGGTGATCGTGAGGCTTGTATTGCCGCCGGCATGGACGGCTACGTTTCAAAACCCCTGAAGCTTGATGATCTGGAAAATGCGATCATGGCCTCGGCGCGCCAAAACTTGTCCATCGGGAAAGGATGATCGGCGCGGGCAGGGGAAGAAGTAGCCGGGTAGGGGAAAAGGGGCGGCAGGTCGCATGCGCCCTCGGCAGGCCTCGAGCGGTTCAAATAAAACTGTAGCCGTAATTTTCTGTCGTAGGGCTCGACCTTGTGTCGAGCCGGTGGGACGTGCGAAGGCGAAAAGACCGTGCGGCCTCATGCAAGGTGAGGCCCTATCTTTATGTCCGGCGGCTCCCTGGTGCTGTCATAAACGCCATGAAGCCGTTTATCCGCGCAGCCGGACGATCAAAACACTGATAATAGTAAAAGGGCCGGGAGTTTTTTCATTCGCGATGGGCCCGATACTCCGGAGCTTGCTCGCGGCTACCGGAATAGGAAAACGATATGACGACATGACAGGTGGTTTGATCAAATGCCCCTGAGATTGCTCCGGGGATGTTTACCATCCGTCATTTTTTAATGTGGCGAATGGCTCGCCGGATCAAAAATTGCTGGGTGATCAAGCCGGCTAGTGCACCAGCGATGGCCGCGTTCACGAGAAATGGGGGGATTAGCATCAAGACGGGTAGAATCAATAAGACGACCAAGCCTGCGATTAATGGATAAAGCCAAAGTCCTTTTTCTTTCTTTCGCATTTCTTTCCACGCGCCATTCCAAATGGCTTTTCGTTCGCTGCGAGGAAACGAATCGAGTTCGTCTATGGAATCGCTGGAGGTATAGATTTTCATGTTTTACCGAGACGTTTGAGGTGAGACGCGACTATGGCTGGCGCGACGGGTGCGACCCGAAAATTGAAACCTAAAGGCGTGCATACCCCGGTCCCCGTCACGCGACCGGGAGGTCGCGTCTCCAGTCACGACATCAGGCCTTGGCGGCTTTTTTGGACGGACGCTTTTTCGAGGAGCGCTCGATGTTGAGGTAGGTCTTCGAGCGCATCTGCTCCTCGTAGAACTCCACGAGGCGCACGCCTTCGCGGGGTTTGACAAGGTCCTTCTTGGTGGCGGCGTCGATCTGCGCCTTCATCTTGCGGCAGAGTTCCTCCCACTGGTATTGCACGCCGTCGATCACGTCGCGGATGCGGCTGCCGGCGAGCGTCTCCTCGATGTAGAAGCCGTTGGGTTCGTCGGGCTCCAGAAAAACGTGAACCTCGTTCACGCGTCCGAAGAGGTTGTGAAGGTCGCCCATGATGTCCTGGTAGGCGCCGGTGAGGAACACGCCGAGGTAGTAGGGCTTTCCGTTGAGCGGGTGAAGCGTGAGGTAGTCCTTCGTGTCCTGCAGATCGATGAACGTGCTGATCTTGCCGTCGGAGTCACAGGTGATGTCCACGAGCACGGCGTTGACGGTGGGCTTCTCGTTGAGGCGGTGGAGCGGGGCGATGGGGAAGAGCTGCTTGAGCGCCCAGTGGTCGAGGAGGGACTGGAAGACGGAGAAGTTGCAGACGTATTGGTCGGCGAGGAGGGCGGCGAGTCCGCGGAGTTCCTCGGGGACGTAGCCGGTGTCGCGGGTTTCCTTGGCGATCTGTTCGCAGACCTGCCAGAAAAGGGACTCGGCGGCGGCGCGGTTTTCGAGGTTGAGGTAGCCGAGGTTGAAGAGGGAGAACGACTCCTCCTTCTTCTGGATGGCGTCGTGGAAACGCTCGAGCTTGCCGAGCTTGGCCTTGTTCTTGAGGAGGGATTCGAGGTCGCAGACGACCTTGTGTTTTTCCTTGGGCTGGTGCTCGACGCCGAGGGTTTCGCGCTTGTTGATGCGCTCGAAGACCTCGACCACGAGCATGGAGTGGGGGGCGACGACGGCGCGGCCGGACTCGGTGACGATGTCGGGCACGGGGACGCCGGATTCGACGCAGATGTCGCGGATGTTGGCCACGACGTCGCGGGCGTATTCCGCCATCGTGTAGTTCATCGAGGACTCGAAGTTGGTGCGGGAGCCGTCGTAATCGATGCCGAGGCCGCCGCCGCAGTCGAGGTAGCCCATGGGGAAGCCCATCTTCACGAGCTGGCAGTAGAAGCGCGTGGCCTCGATGACGGCGTTCTTGATCGTGATGATGTTGGGGACCTGCGAGCCGATGTGGAAGTGGACGAGCTTCACGCACTGGGTGAGCTTGGCCTTCTTGAGCTTCTCGGTGGCGAAGAGGATCTCGGCGGTGTTGAGGCCGAACTTGGCGTTGTCGCCGGTGGAGGAGGACCACTTGCCCTCGCCGCGGGTCTGGAGCTTGGCGCGGAAGCCGATCATGGGCTTCACCCCGACTTCCTCGGAGATGGCGATGATGTCGTCCACCTCGGCGAGCTGCTCGACGACGATGATGATCTTTTTGCCGATCTTGCGGCCGAGGAGGGCGAGGCGGATGTAGTCGTGGTCCTTGTAGCCGTTGCAGATGATGAGGCGGTTGGACCCCTCGTGCATGGCGAGGGCGATCATGAGCTCGGGCTTGGAGCCGGCCTCGAGGCCGTAGCCGAAGTCCTTGCCGGCGGTGACGATCTCGTCGACGACCTCGCGGAGCTGGTTGACCTTGATGGGGAACACGCCGCGGTAGTCGCCCTTGTAGCCCTCTTCCTTGATGGCCTTGCGGAAAAGCTCGTTGAGCTGGGTGACGCGGTGGCGCAGGAGATCCTGAAAGCGGATGACCATCGGAGCCTTCAGGCCCATGCCGATGGCCTCGTCGACGACGTCCATGACGCGGATGCCGCGTCCGTCGGCGAGAGGCTCGACGTTGACGAAGCCGGCGTCGTCCACGCCGAGGTGGCCGGAACCCCAGCGTTTGAAACCGTAGAGTTCTTCGGATTTTGCGGCGGACCAGGCGGAGGCGGATTTGCTTTTCAAAGCGTAAAAAGGCGGACGGGGTTATGGCTTGCGTTCAAGTGGATCAACGGAGTTGTATCGCTGTTTCATTTTTCAAAAACCACAACACGAAATAACAACCATGTCTTCTCCCATCGAAGTGCAGTCTTTCCTCGCCCAAGCAGCCACCCCGTCCGCCGGCCCGATGCAGTTTCTTTTCCCTGTTTTGATGGTGGCGGCGATCTGGTTCCTGATCATCGCGCCCCAGCGCAAGAAGCAGAAGGAGCACGCCAAGATGCTTGATACCCTCGGCGCCGGCGACGAAATCATCACGGCGGGCGGCGTTTACGGCGAGATCACCAACAAGAAGGATGATCGTTTCGTGGTTCGCATTTCCGAAAACACCAAGGTCGAGGTCGCCAAGGCCTTCATCCAGACGGTCGTCAAGAAGGCGAACTGAAGTCCCCCGCAATCTACCCCGCCTCCGACCGGTTTGCTGGTCGGCGGCTTTGAGCGTATGGCGGCGGTTCACCTGGGACCGCGCCCGCTCTCCGTCCGACCCCTGATCCCATCCCCTTTTTTAAACCAAACAACCCATGCTTAAACGCAACCTCTGGAAGCTGATCCTCAGCCTGGCCATCGTGCTCTGGGCGGTGTCATCACTGCTTCCCATCCAAGACCATAAGTTTGACAGCTATGTCGCCTCCAAGGCGCAGGCCAAGCAAACCGAGTTCAACGCCCTCATCAAGGAAGCGAGCGACGGCGTCGCCTCCCACAAATACACCAGCGCGTTCGTCGCGTTGAAGTCCATCGCCAACGAGCGCAAGATCGACCTCACCCAATACTTCCCCGAGCTCAAGCTCGAGGCGTCGCTGAAGAACATCCCGAAGCGCAACGACATCCTGCTGAACTACCTTCTCAAGAAGTCGAAGAGCCCGCTCCAGCTCGGCCTCGATCTCAAGGGCGGCATCGCCTTCACGCTCGAAGTCGATTCCTCCGCGCTGTCCAAGGATGGCGAGGTCGCCCGTGTGGAAAAGCTCTCCAAGGCCATCGAGATCATCGGCAACCGCATCAACGGTCTCGGCGTGGCCGAGCCGATCATCCGCCCCATCGGCGACAACCGCATCGAGGTCCAGCTCGCCGGCGTGTCCATCAAGGACAATCCCGACGTCGTGGACAACCTGAAGAAGCCCGCCCGCCTCGAGTTCTGCATCGTTCACCCGACGCTCAACCCCGCCACCACCGGCGCGGCCGACGTTCCTCCCGGCTACCGCACGCTCACCCTCGACCAGGAAGGCCGCAACGGCCAGGAAACCACCAGCGAGCTGTTCGTGAAGCGCATCCCCGAGGCCACCGGCGAGATCATCTCCGACGCGTTCGTCTCGATGGACGAATACGGCAAGTTCCGCATCATCCTCAAGTTTACCTCCGCCGGCAGCAAGCGCTTCGCCGAGATGACCCGCAAGATCGTCGAGGACAACCAGCGCACCGGCACCGTCGGCCAGCTCGCCATCGTGCTCGACGGTAAACTCTACTCGGCGCCCAGCGTCCAAAAGGAGATCGACAGTCCCTCCGCCGAGATCACCGGCAGCTTCACCCAGCGCGAGGCCATGGATCTCGCCAACGTCCTCAACAACCCCCTCGACCTGCCCATGCAGATCAAGGAGCAGTATGAGGTCGGCCCGTCGCTCGCCCAGGAAGCCATCGACAGCGGCGTGCGCGCCACCGTCATCGGCACCACGCTGGTCGCGGCGTTCATGATCACCTTCTACGCCACCGGCGGCCTCGTCGCCATCGGCACGCTGGCGATCAACATCGTCATCATCCTCGGCACCATGGCCAGCCTCGGCGCCACCCTCACGCTGCCCGGCCTCGCCGGCATCGTGCTGACCATCGGCATGGCGGTCGACGCGAACATCCTGATCTTCGAGCGCATGCGCGAGGAGATCGCGATCGGCAAGTCCCTCAGCACCGCGAACGAGAGCGGCTACATGAAGGCGCTCACGACCATCCTGGACGCCCACTTCGTGCAGCTGATCATCTGCGGCATCATGATCGTGCTCGGCCAGGGCCCCATCAAGGGCTTCGGCGTCACCCTCGCGATCGGCGTCATCTCCACGCTGTTCTCGGTGCTGATCACCGCCCATCTCGTGCTCGAGGTCCTCATCGAATCCCAGTGGATCAAGAAGATCACCATGCGCCGCATCCTGAAGGAAATCCACGTGGACTTCGTCAAATACGGCAAACCCGCGTTCATCGCCTCCTGGCTGCTGGTACTGGCCGGCGTCGCCGTCATCGTCTACAAGGGCGACCGCATCTACGGCATCGACTTCGTCGGCGGCGACGTGGTCACGGCCGAGTTCAGCAAGCGCATCGACCCCGCCGCCATCCACAAGGTCGCCGCGGCCAGCGGAGCGGGCGAGGTCATCTCCACCTACGCCAGCGCGCTCGGCGGAGGCAAGGAAGTGCTCAAGCTCGAAACGGCCGAGGGCAAATCGCCCGCTTTCTTCGCCGCGCTTCAGGCCGCGCATCCCGAGGCCAAGCTTGTCTCGGTCGGCGCGAGCCACATCGGCGCCTCCATCGGCAAGGAAATCGAGTGGAACGCCCTTCTCGCGATCGGCGCCTCCATGGCGGTCATCCTTGTCTACATCGCCTTCCGCTTTGAATTCGGCTTCGGCGTCGGCGCGATGTTCTCGTCGCTGCACGACATCCTGATGACCATCGGCATCTTCGTGATCTTCGGGCACCAGTTCTCCGCGCCCATGGTCGCGGCGATCCTGTGTATCGCCGGTTACTCCATCAACGAGACCGTGGTCGTGTTCGACCGCATCCGCGAGGAGTTGAAGCTCAACCCGACCGGCTCGCTCCGCGCCGTGGTCAACGCCGCCATCAACAAGGTCTTCGCCCGCACGATCATGACCTCGACGACCACCTTCCTGGCGGCCCTCGCGCTCTACCTCTTCGGCGGCGGCGTCCTTCGCGACATCTCCTTCACGTTCCTCGTCGGCATCATCACCAGCACCTTCTCCGCGATCTTCATCTCGTCGCAGGTGTTTTACTGGTGGCACAAGGGCGACCGCAAGCACGTCGAGGCGCATCAGGACTTGAAACCGGCCTACTCATGGGAAGCCGGCAGCAAGGCCTCGCAATAATCCGCGATCCACATCGCTGATGCGTTGGACCTACAAGCCGCTCCCGGCCGACGAGGTCGGGGCGCTGAGCCGTCACACGGGCGACAGCCTTGTGCTCGCCGAGCTGTTGCTTCGCAACGGCCTTGGCGACGGCGAAACCGCCGCGAAGTTCCTCCGGCCCGCGCTGGCGGAACTGAACGACCCGTTCCTGCTTCCCAACGTGGAAGCCGCCGCCGCGCGCCTGCGCGAGGCCATCGGCAACGGCGAGCAGGTCGTCGTGCTCGGCGACTACGACGTGGACGGCGTGAGCAGCACCGCGCTTCTCGTGAGCGTGCTGCGCCGCTTCGGCCTGCATCCGCATTTCGTCGTGCCGCGCCGCATGGAGGACGGCTACGGCCTCTCCCGCAGCGCCATCGACCGTGCTCTGGAGCGCGGAAAGCCCGATCTTTTCATCGCGCTCGACTGCGGCACCAACTCGCTCGAAGAGGTCGCCTACCTCATCGGGCAGGGCATCGACGTGCTCGTGGTCGACCATCACCGGTCGAAGGAGACCCCGCTCTCGCAGGGCATCCTCATCAATCCGCACGTCAACAGCGTCGAGGGCGACGACACGTGGCGCAACCTCTGCACTGTCGGCCTCGTCTTCAAGCTCGCGCACGGCCTGCTGAAGCTCATGCGCGCCGAGAACCATCCCGTCGCGCTGGCGATGAAGCTGCGCGACTACCTCGACCTCGCCGCGATGGGCACGGTGGCCGACCTCGTGCCGCTCACCGGCGAGAACCGCATCCTCGCCCGCTACGGCCTGCGCATCCTGCAAAGCTGCGAGCGCCCCGGTGTGCGCGCTCTCATGGACGTCGCCGGCGTGAAGACCGACCACGCCATCATGCCAGTGGACATTTCGTTCCGCCTCGGGCCGCGCATCAACGCCAGCGGACGCCTCGCCGACGCCGCGCTCTCCGTCGAATTGTTGCTCAGCGACGACGACCAGTTTTGCCGCGAGACCGCGCGCCAGCTCGACGTGTTCAACCGCGAGCGTCAGGACATCGAGCGCCAGATCACCGAGCAGGCGGAGCGCATGATCGACGAAAAATTCTCCGACTGGCCCGGCATCGTGCTTTTTGGCGACAACTGGCACCCCGGCGTGGTCGGCATCGTGGCCGGCCGCGTGACGCGCAAATACAACCGTCCCTGCGTCGTCCTCGGCAACGAGGGCGAATTCGCCAAGGGCTCGGGACGCAGCGTGAACGGCGTGAACCTCGTCGAGGTGCTTGGCACGTGCAGCGACAACCTGACGAGCTGGGGCGGCCACCCGATGGCCGTCGGCGTGTCGTTGCTGAAAACGAATCTGGACGAGTTCCGCACGCGCTTCGCCGCCGGCGTGCGCGCGGCGGCGGGCGGCGACCTGATCGAGGCGATCCTCACGATCTCCGCGTGGATCACGCCCGAGCAGATCAAGGAAAAACTCATGGACGAGCTGGAGAGCTTGCAGCCCTTCGGCCAGGGCAACCCAGAGCCGGTCTTCGGCATCCGCGGCGTGGTGTTGCGCCAGCGTCCGGATGTTTTCAAGCAGGCGCATTTCCGTTTTCACTTCGACGATGCGAACGGCCGCCGACTCTTCGGCGTGGCGTGGAAGATGGCCAACCGTCTCCCGCCGACCGGCGTGCCGCTCGACTTCGCGGTGGAGCTGGCCTGGAACCATTTCAACGACCGCAAGCTGCTCCAGCTTGAGTTGGTGGATTGGCGGCTGAGCGAGGTCTGAATCGATTATCGACGGATATTACCTGAACAGCGTGATGGCCAGTAACGTGGCTTGAAGCACAGTGGCCGTGCCGTTGGTCAGCCACATGGCGATTCGCTTGAAGCGTAATCCATACACGGTCCAGAAGAGGAAAATCAGCATAAAGCCGCCGACGTAGGATATAGACAGGGTCGATCGGCTCTCACGGCCGAGTTCCGCCTGGATTTGCAGGGCGATGAGCATGGACGCGGCAAAACCGACCACCGTGCCGGTTGCTTCGAAGACGCTGTCGGGGATTTTGCGTAAGATCATTTTACCGGTTCAGGGCGGTTGTGACCACAAACTCCATGGCCGTCGTCGCATCCGTTTCATCGGTGCTGTGGCCTTGATCCGACCGGTCAATCATCAGCACATATGGGTTCAGTTTTTCCAAAATTGAGGCCAGCCGGCGTGCGCTGTGCGGCGGAACGGACGTGTCCTTGCCGCCAACCGTGATGGCAACCGGCATCGTCAACCGTTCGGGCCAATACTCCGCGCTCCGCTTCTTGTATTCCAACGGGATCACTTTCTTGCCGCCGCCAAAAGACTCCTGAATCGCCTCCTGGAAATTCTCATACTCCAGATGATTGCCATGCGCATTCATCGCGACGACCCCGTCCACCAGATCCGGATGCAACACGGCAAAGGTTAACGCGGACGTCCCTCCCATCGAGGCGCCCACGAGGAACACTTTGTCGATCTCAACACGGGCTTTCATCCCGGTGATGATCTGAAGCAGGTCGGCTTCGGCCTTCGGTCCCATCCACGAGGTGGTGGCCCGATAATCGGGGGTCACCGCGATCATGTCGTATTTTGCGGCAATCGCCCGGAAGGCGGCGCACTCGTCGCGCGGATCCTTGGAGAACTGCCAGCGGTCGGCTCCATGTCCGTGCAGTCCGATGATCAGGTGACGCTTCTTGTTGGCGTCAAAATCATCCGGAAGTGATTCAACATACCGTTGCTCGGTTCCATCAATCGAGGCCTTGAAAATCACATCGCGAAGAGCGCGAGTGTCGGCCTCTTCGGCGACCGGTGCAGGCGGGCAGGCCAAGGCGTCGCCTCCGATCATGTTTCCTGCAGTCGGTGTGTTCATTTTGGTCCAGTCGCCTGTCAGAGTTCGATCACGGCAAAGCCGCCGGCGGGAATTTTGCACCCGTAGGTGCCGTCATCTTTTTTCGTCAGGGTGATTTCCGGCGTGCCCTTCAAAATGCGAAGGGAGGCCGGCTTGTTTTTAAAGCGGATAATCGCGGTGATTTCGGCCTCCGCGATGAGAACATCGCCTTTCTCCACGGTGCGTTCCACTCCTTCGTTGTTGAACAGGGAGAGAAGCCGTTTGTCTCCGCACCGGTTCAAAAGCCAATGGGCGCCTCCGGAAACCATGCACGGGAATTCGGCGTCGATGATCGCCTCCAGCCGGTGCTTCAGCTGATCGACATCCGCGCTCTCGAGCACCTTGTGCTTCGCGGCGGACGCCGATCGGGCGAACGCGCCTTCGCGACCGGCATCCACCAGCCAGGTGTATTTCGAGAAGGCTTCTTCGCCGGCATCCTCGTGGATCACGTCAAAGAAATCCCCGAACCGGCTGTTCGTGATGATGTGTCCTTCATTGCCAAACCCCGTGCCGGTTCTGGCGTAAATCAGGCGCAGGACGCCCTTGAGATGCTCGAAGGCCGCTTTGACCCCGGCGTCCAATTCCCGTCCCAGATAATGTCCGGCCTCGGCGTCGTTGATATAGCGGAGATCAATCGCCTCAAATTCCCGCGGCAGCACGATGGCGAAGGGGATGAACGGTTTTAGGTCGGGATGGGCTTCCGCGAACGTGATAAACTCCTTCTTGATTTCACCGTAAGGAGTCAGTGGATAGTCGCGCCAGTCGTGGAAGGTATTGCTGACGCCCCATTCCTCGCTCAGGTAATCGGCTCCGGATAGCAGGGCGTAATAATAGATGCGCCGCTGCAGGCTGCGGGAGCTGCCGCCATTGGGTCCGTTGGCGGTAAAATCGTAGGGGAAGATGGAGTTGTCCAGCCGCCATTCGTTCTCGGGCGTCTCGAAGAAATGCGGCGCGCTGAAGGGCTTTCCGCCCCACGGCTGGTAATACACGCCCCAATGGCGTTTGAGCGCGCCGGACATGCCGCGGGCCATCGCCACCTGGAGACGCATGAGAGGGATCGGATCGCCCACTTCGGGCATCACGGTCCGGCCACCCAGATCGTATTCCATGGCCGGTGCCATGCAGAAGGAATCACAGGCCAATAATAAACCGCCGGTTTCGGCCTGCCTTAGTTTGAAAAGCTGCCGCATCTCCTCGACGTAATCCGGCAGCGTCTTGGCGTATTGTTTTTGGCTGTATTCCAGCGGAGTGCCGCAGGACAGATGGATGCACCATTGGCAGGCGGACACGGCCTTTATCGCCTCATGGATCTGCTGCTCCGTCCAGGGAGGCGGCGTGTTCGCCAGTTGTTTCCGGATGCGGGTCCAGTCGTAGTCGAGGACGTCGCCCCACTCGTGCATCTGGATGCCCAGGAACCCTTCGCCGAGCATGTCGCGGTATTCCCGGAGCAGCGCGGGATCAAAGTCGTATTTGCTGTAAAACGTTCCGCCCTGGAGTCGGTCGATGTAGAACAAACCGCCGGTTTCCCTGATCCGGTTGTGGAGTGTTCCACCCTTTGCCGCGAGCCGGTTGAACTTTTCGTTTTCCGGGGTGGCAAAATGCTGGGTGAGCTTCAGCCCGCTGTTTTTGTTGAGCAACCCGTGCTTTTCGAGCCCCGGCAGGAAGCGCTCGTTGTAACCGTGGATGAATTTTAACATGGGGTCTTTGGGGGTGGTATTGGGTTACGACGGGGCCTCCGCTGCCTTGAAAAGGAAACGGTAGGCAATGGGGCGGGCTTATTTTGCGGCAGGGTATGACGCTGATGGGGAACTTCGGCCCTGGGTAGTGATAAACAACCGAAGAGGGCCGTCCGACTCGAATTCTTATGGCTTTGTATGAAAAACTTACGCCAAAGCCGGCAGTTGCGCCATAGGGTCTTCCCGGCAGCCGCCTGAGTTCCGAGCATGGGTTGCCCACGGAACACACTGACTACACGGAAGAATCGGAGATAAGTTATCCGCTAAACACACGAAAATCGGAGATCATGTCATGTAGGCCAGACCGCCGGTCTGGCTTTGGGGAAAAGCTTTTTGGAAAAGCCCGATCAGCGATCGGGCCTACAATTGTCAGCAGCGGCGGGCGGCTTCGATTTGGGCGATGTCGATTTTTCCCATCTCCATCATCGCATCGAAGGCTCGCTTGGCTTCGGCGCCGCCGGCGGCCATCGCCTCGATGAGCGTGCGCGGGGTGATCTGCCAGTTGAGTCCCCAGCGATCCTTGCACCAGCCGCAGGCGCTTTCCTTGCCTCCGTTGCCGACGATGGCGTTCCAATAGCGATCCGTTTCCTCCTGAGTGTCGGTCGCGATTTGGAAGGAGAATGCCTCAGTGTGTGGAAAGATCGGTCCTCCGTTCAGGCCAAGGCAGGGGATGCCGAGCACGGTGAATTCGACGGTGAGGACGTCACCCGCCTTGCCCATGGGATAATCGCTCGGCGCCTTGTGCACGGCGGTGACTTTGCTGTCAGGAAAGGTCGCCGCGTAGAAGCGTGCGGCCTCTTCCGCGTCCTTGTCGAACCAGAGGCAGATCGTGTTTTGGGGAATGGTTTTGTTCATGGCGATAGTGGGTGAGTGTTTGGACATAACCTAGTATGATGTAAGATCAAAAGATTCGTATCTTTCGCAGGGATTTTAGGTGGGGACGGACCGCTGGGCCGTCCGCTTCAGCTCATGTAAGTCGGATGACTTCGCGGCGGGCCCAGCGGTCCCGCCCTACCGACGATCCGAAATAAAACGTGATACGGCATACTAGCACGAGACAGCCGTAATTGTGCCGGGTTCGGCTGGCCGGCGACGAAGAAGGTCAACGAGGGGGGGACGTGCGGAGTGGGTGCTTCGCCGGATCGGGCGTTTACTTGAGAGAAAACGGATGGAAATGCCCTTGAGCGCCGCCGCCGGACCAAAGCCTGAAGATCACCAAAACTCGCCCGACTCTTTCCGGTGACCTTAATAAAAAACCTCCACCCGGCCGGGGTGGAGGTTTTGGGTGATTCGGGCCCGATGCCGGAACGGGGTCGCGGCGCGGCTCAGGTGTTGCGACGGCGGCGGCGCAATACCGCCGCACCCAGCATCAGGGCGCCGGCGATGGTGGCATAGGTCGCAGGTTCAGGCACGGCGCTCTGGGTCAGCGCAAAATTGTCGAGCACGATGCGGTTGCCCGAGTCCGCGCCGAATGATGAACCCGTGCCGAAAACCTCGAGGAGGAAATCGACTTTTGCGTTGACCAGCGACGTGCTGAACACGCCGGAGTTGAGCGTCAATTCGTCGAGCCCGAACGAGTAGGTTTGATAGGTGTTGGTTATCGCGATGGCCGGGCTCTGGAACACAACGTCGGCCGTGGAGCCAAAGCTGAGTTTGAACGTTGGCGAAACCGAGGCGCCGGATATTCGGAACTGCCCGAGGGAATGCGCACGGCCACCACCGCGAGCGGAGTAAAGTCCCCTCTGGAGCCCGGGGTTTTGCGCACCCGGGATGTCGAGGTGGGCAGCCACGTCGGGCCGCCCCACGAACTTGTGCCCGGTTTGCTCGGCCACTTCAGCCAACGTTACGAGGCTACCGACATGAGCCGCGTGCGAAAGATCATCGCGGTGGGCGCGAGTCATCACCGGCTGGCTTGGATTCACCCCTTTCGTGACGGCAACGGCCGCGTGGCCCGATTGTTTTCCGACACCTTGATTCGTCAGCTCGGGATCGACGGAGGCGGTCTTTGGTCTCTCTCACGAGGCTTCGCCGTGCATCGGCAGGACTATTACGGCCTGCTCGCGAATGCCGACCCGGAGCGCAGCAGTTCGTCCGCTGATGACGGTCGCGGGCATTTGAGCGAGCGAGGCCTCCGTGAGTTCTGCGAATTTGTCCTCAAAACCATGCTCGATCAGATCGGGTTCATGGAACGGCTTTTCGAGTTGGATACCCTGGCGGGCCGCATCGAGCACCATGCCCGGCTCGAAGCCGGACTGGGCAAGGACGCGGAGCGCGTTTTCTTTCTCCTGCGCGAGGCGCTGTATCGGGGGGAGTTTGCCCGCGGTGAAGCCGGTCGCATCATTGGCTCGGCTGAACGCACAGGCCGCAGCGTCCTCACAAAAGCCCTTGAGGCGGGCTTGCTGAAATCGGACACCCCCAAGTCCCCGGTGCGGTTGGCGCTACCGGCAAAGGTATTGGGTTCCTATTTCCCGCAACTCTTCCCCGTGGGACAAGGTTAACCAAGCGGGTAATTGTCAATTTACGGCCCGGCCTCGTTGGCATAGGGCGTCTGGCCGGCGACGGGGTTTCAGTCCAATCGGTCGCGCCAGGCAGGGTCGTCGCGGTGGTGGGACATGACGGCGAAAACAACGATATGATCGCCGTCGATGAGATACAGCACCCGGTGAGGGAATTTGTGTAAAAGGGCCCTTCTGGCTCCGGTGGCGGCATCCACGACAACTTGAGCGGTGGGCTGTTGTTCTATCCGCGAAAACGCGTCGCCAATGGACAAAAGAAACCGTTCCGCCGCCTTGGGTGTGTCTGGGAAGGGAACCGGACCATCGCCGATGCTCTACGAGTGAAGAGAGTAACGGCGCTGGGCCTGTGTTGCCCTCGGCGGCACGGGCCGCTGGCCCGCCTCCGCCTCTGGCGCCTTGGCCGAGCACCCTTTCTCCCTCACGCTGGTCCGGTTTCTTTCCCAGACACACCCTGATGCTTCGCTCACGATACCATGCGGCGGCTTCGGCTATATCGATCCGCGCTTCGGGAGTAAGCGTGACTTGACCGGTCACAATCCGAGCTGTTTGCGGATTTCGGCCTCGGCCACCGCCCACGATACGCCCGCGTTTGGATTCTGCCGATAGGAGGCTACGCGTTGATCGACGAGTTGCTTTTCAGTCGGGGTGAGCGGCGCGGCTGAATCAATCACGTCCAAGCGGCTCCGGACCAGATCGCGCTCTTCCGCGGTCAGACGGGGCAGTTGGGCGAGAATTTCCGTCGTGCTCATGCGGGGAATGCGGCGCGGGCGCGCTTGAGAACCGTGGTGGAAGGCACGCCTGCATCTCCTTCGATGTCCATTTGAAGGGCTCGCAAGGAACTCACGGTCGCCAGTTCGATCTGGGTCAAACGGCTCTGTAATTCCCGCCCGGGAAGTTTCGACTTGGCCGGACGTGCGGACGATTTCGAAGGGACGGTCGTTGCCATGGGTGAAACGTAGTCACCTGAAGGAACGTTGCGCAAGCTGGGAGAACCGGCGATCCACGGAGTTTTTCCGCGGATGGCGCGGAGGGGCGCTGATGGGGGAAAGGCTCGGAGGGTTTAAACCACGAAGAACACGAAGGGCACGAAGGTCGGAGGACGGAGGCTTCAGACGGGTTTAATCACGGAAGCGCGGAAGCACGGAGAAGAGGCGGCGACTGATTCGGAGGTTTTGACCACTAATGGAATCGCCCAACCCCGCAGTGGCGGGGCGAGCCGGGGGCTCGTGGCCTTCACGGGGAAGCGGAGGGCGGCTGATGCCGCTGGGTGAGCTGAGAGCTTCGGAGGGTAGGGCGAACCGTCCCGGTGAGCCGCGACTGACACGGAGGGCTTAACCACGAAAGACACGAAAGTCGGAGGGCGGCTGATAGCTTATTCTAATTCGCGTTCAAGTTGAGACTAACAATCCAGGGCCAGGCGGCGATTCCGCGAAGGCGGACGGTATCCGACGCGAGGCGGGGCAGGCCCTCAAGGA
>JBAZSJ010000011.1:0-113491 GCA_041662485.1 Opitutaceae bacterium
CCCGGAGCAAGCTCCGGGGCATTTGATCAAACCACCTGTCATGTCGTCATATCGTTTTCCGATTCCGGTAGCCGCGAGCGCCAGCGAGTGGTCAGTCGTCCACTCGCTGGCGCTCGCGGCTACACCAACCAAGCCGGAGCAAGCTCCGGGGTATCGGCCCCGTCGCGAATGAACGAGAGGATGGCCGGCAAATCGGTTGCGACGGCCGGCCGGATCGCGAAAGAAGAGGCGGAAGTCATGTCGGACGAAACCGTCAGGCGGGGTAAAGTGAAACAAGCGAGGGGCTTTGCGCCTCGACAAGCACCGTCCGGACGGTTTGCGTGGGCGGCTTTGTTGGAGCGCGCATGAAACGATTCATCCCCTTGACCCCGATTGGTTTTGGCGCGGCGCTGATGACCCTTGTCCCGGTCGCGGCGTCAGGGGCGCAGCCATCGATTTTTGCGAGCGGCGGCGGCGATGCCGATTGGCTGCGATGGATGGGAGGGGTTTTTGTGGTGATCGCCGCGGGCGGTCTGCTGGTGTTCTGGATCAACCTGAGGCTGCAGGCGCAGGTGGGCGCGCAGACGCGGGCGCTGCGCGTATCGGAGGCGCGGATGCGCAATCTTTTCGAAAACACGCCGGTGGCCATCGTGGAGGAAGACTTTTCGCCGGTGGTGCGCTGGCTCGAGGATTTGCGCCGGCAGAATGTGGCGGACCTGCGCATTTATCTCGCGGCGAACCCGATGGTTTGCGCCCAGAAATACCTGCTCGTGCGCGTGGTCGCGGCCAACCGGACGGTGCTCAAGCTGAGCGGGACCGCGGACGTCGAGGACTACGCGCGCCTGATGGCGGACATGCGGACGCCCGCGGTGCTGGACGCGTTCGAGGCGCAGTTGCAGGCGCTTTGGGACGGCGCCACGGAGATGACCCGCGAGCTGCGCTATCGGGGAGTGGACGGCCGGCCCGGACACAGCCTCATGCACTGGAGCGTGCCGGACGAAGGCGGCCGGCCCGACTACACCCGCGTGCAGGTGGCCTTCACGGATCTCGGGGTGTTGCGCGCCACCGAGGAAAAGCTTCGCGACATCGAGGATCGCTGGCGGCTGGCGGTGATCAGCATCAACGCGGGCATCTGGGAGTATAATTTTGTGACGGGGGAAACGTTCCTGTCCGACCGGTGGAAGGAGATCATCGGCTATTCGTCCCCGGATCTCCCCAGCGTGCGCGGGGAATTCTGGACTCGCGTGCATCCCGACGACGCCGCCCGGGTGAGGCAGGCCATGGACGATTATCTTGGCGGCCGCAGCAGCAGCTACGCGGTCGAGTTCCGGATGCGGTGCAAGGACGGGAGCTACAAGTGGATCCTTTCGCGCGGCCATGCGCTTTTCAACGCGACGGGCGAACCGCAGCGGCTGGTCGGGGCGCACTCCGACATTGATAAGCGCAGGCGCTCCGAAGATGCGTTGCGGGCGTCCGAGGAGCGTTACCGCGTGCTCTTCGAGAATTCGCCGGTCGCCATCCTGGAATACGACCTGCGCGGGCTGCGCACTTGGCTGCTGGAGGCCCGCAAGTCCGGGCCGGCGAATTTCGACGAGTATGTGAAGAGCCGGCCCGCGCTTTTTGACGGGCTGCTCGAAGGCGCCACGCTGGTGGGGCTCAACCGCGAGACCCTGCATCTCGTCGGCGCGACCACGAAGGACGAGGTCATCGAGGCCGCCCCGCGCATTGTCACGATGGACATGGGCCGGGTGCGGCGTTCCCTCTGCCGGGCGATCTGGGAGGGGCGCAACGCGATCGAGGGCGAGGTGGTGATCCACGCGCTCGACGGCACGCCGCGCCGGGTTTTCTACCGCTGGTGGGTGCCTTCGCTGGGCGGCGAGCCGAGTTTTGCGTGGACGCAGGTCGTGCTGGTCGACCTGACCGGCATCAAGCGCACGGAGGAGGCCCTCGCGGCCGAGCGCGAGCGCCTGAGCGTGACCCTGCGCGCCATGGCCGAGGGCGTGATCACGACCGACATGCAGGGGCGCGTGCTATTTTTCAACGAGGCGGCGGCCCAGCTCACCGGTTGGAACGAGGAGACGGCCATCGGGCGCGGGATCGACGAGGTTTGCGTGCTGCGGCACGAGAAATCCAACGCGCCGGTGCCCGCGCTCGCGGCGGCGGCGATCTCCGGACACAGCGTCATCGAGTTGCCGCCCAGCACGGTGTTGATGGACCGACAGGGCGTGCCGCGCCTCGTCGAGGGACGCTGCGCGCCCATCCACGACATGGAAAGCCAGGCGATCGGCGCGGTGCTCGTGTTGCGCGACGTGACGGAGCGCGCCCGGCTGGAAGGCGAGATCCTGCGCGCCTCGAAGCTGGAGTCGGTGGGCATCCTCGCCGGCGGCATCGCGCATGATTTCAACAACCTGCTCACCGTGGTCATGGGCAACCTCACCCTGGCGATGCTTGATTCGCAGGTGATGGCGGCGGCGGGCCGCTGGTTGCAGGACGCCGAGCGCGGCGTGTTGCGCGCCCGCGATCTCACGCAGCAGCTGCTCACCTTTGCGCGCGGCGGCGAGCCGGTGCGCTCGGCGGTGCGTCTGCCCGAGGTGGTGAAGGAGGCGGCCAATTTCGCCCTGCACGGGTCGAAGGTGCGCTGCGACTTCGCCATCGATGTCGATCTCTGGACCGCCGAGGTGGACAAGGGCCAGATCGGGCAGGTCATTCAAAACCTCGTGATCAACGCCATGCAGGCCATGCCCGAGGGCGGCGTGATGCACATCGCGATGCGCAACGAGCATCTGCACGCCGTCACGACGCGTCCTTTGGCCGACGGCAACTATCTGTGCGTCGAGATCCGCGACACCGGGACGGGCATCCCGGAGGAGCATCTCGCGCGGATTTTCGACCCGTATTTCACGACCAAGAAATCGGGCAGCGGCCTCGGCCTCGCCACGGTCTACTCCATCGTCCGGAAGCATCAGGGGCACATCGAGGTGGAGTCGGAGTCCGGCCACGGCACGCTGTTCCGTTTCTGGCTGCCGGCGGTGCCGAATGCCAAGCCGGCTCCCAACGTGCCGACCGCGTTGCCCGACAATCTGGCGGGGCGCGTGTTGTTCATGGACGACGAAGAACCCATCCGTACCATCGCCGAGTCGCTGCTCAAGCGCCTGGGTTTCGAGGTGACGACCGTGTGCGACGGCCACGAGGCGGTGCGGGTTTATGCCGAGGGCGCGCGGAGCGGAAAGCCCTTCGATCTGGTCGTCATGGATCTGACGGTGCCGGGCGGCATGGGCGGAAAAGCCGCCATGCTTGAGCTGCTCAAGATCGATCCGGCCGTGAAGGGAATCGTTTCCAGCGGCTACTCCAGCGATCCGGTGATGGCCAACTACCGCGCCCACGGGTTCTCCGGCATGGTGGCCAAGCCCTACAAGCTCACCGATCTCGCGAAGACGATCCGCAGCGTGCTTGAAGGCAGCGACGAGGCGTGATGATATTTATGCCAGTTCTCGGGCGTAGGGCACGGACGTGGCGGCGCCGGGGCGGGTGACGCTCAATGCGGCGGCGCGGCAGGCTCGGTCGAGCGCGTCCGGCACGGGCAGTCCGGCCATGATGCCGGCGGCGAGGTAGCCGATAAACGTGTCGCCCGCAGCCGTGGTGTCCATGGCGCGGACAGGCGGAGGAGCCGCGTGATGAATCGTGTCGCCTTCCGCACAGATCACTCCTGCGGAGCCGAGCGTGAGCACGATTCGCGCGCGGGGATATTTCCCGTGCAAGGAGGCGAGGATGGTTTGGGGAGAGGTTTGGCCGCTCAGGCTGGCGCCTTCCGTTTCGTTGAGCACGAGCCAGTCCACGCACTCAAGCGGGTAGCCGGCCACGCCGGACGTAAAGGGTGCGGGGTTAAACCATGTCGAGAGACCGCGTTCTCGCGCCATCGCCAGCGATTCGGGCACGGCGGAGGTTTCGTTCTGGCAAAGGAAGTGATCGCCGGGAGAGAACGAGCCGAGGGCGAGGGCGACGGAGGCGGGAGCGAGGTCGTGGTTGGCGCCCGCGTGCAGGATGATGGAGTTTTCTCCCGATGGAGCGACTTGGATGACGGCGTGTCCAGTGGCGGACTCCGATGTTTCCAGAAGCGAGCACTCGATGCCGGCCTCACGAAGCCAGCCCCGTATCCAGTGTCCGTCGGAGCCGATGCGGCCGATATGAGCCACGATCGCTCCGGCCCGTGCGAGGGCGACGGATTGATTGAGGCCCTTGCCGCCCGTCCCTCGTTTATAGTGCATGCTTGCGAGCGTCTCTCCGGGGCGCACGAAATGGGACAGGTGATACACGTGGTCGATGTTGACCGAGCCGAGATTGAGAATGCGGGACATGATGGGGATGCGAGGGGCACCTTCGCCACGGACGGGCGGGTTGTGCAACGGAGATAGAGTTTGACGCGTCAATCCGGGCGGCGGGGCTTGACAAGGGACTGTCACCGCAGGGAGGTTGACGCGTCAACCCACCCCTGTCCCATGCCCAAGCCCGAACGTCCGGTTTCAGTGCGCGATCTTGCCGCGTGTCTCAATATCAGCCGAACCACCGTGTCGCTGGCGCTGCGTAACCATCCACGAATTTCGGAGGCGATGCGCAAGCGGGTGCAGGCCTGCGCCGCCGAGGCGGGGTATCAGCCCAACGCGATGGTGAACGCGCTGATGACCCATATGCGGCGGCGGCGCACGCACACCACGGGGGAGGTTCTGGCGTTTTTGACGGCGGGCGAGTCGCCGCAGACGTGGTGCCGGTTGCCCACGATCGTGGATTGTTTCGACGGGGTGCGCGCGCAGGCCGAGCGGCAGGGGTTCAAGCTGGAGACGTTCTGGCTCGGCAAAATGGGGGAGGCGTCGCGGCAGGTCGCGCGGATACTCGGCGCCCGAGGCGTGCGCGCCTCCGTGCTGGCGTTGCTGCCCGACGAGGCGGAGCCGCTCGATCTCGCGTGGGACCGGCATCCGGTCGTGGCGCTCGGATACACCTTCGGCCAGAAGCCGCTTCATCAGGTGGCGCACGCGCATTTCAACGGGATGCTGACCTGCTATCGGGAGTTGCGAAAACTGGGCTACAAACGCATCGGCGCGGTGTTGACCGATCACGACGACCACCATGTCAACCACTACTGGAGCGGCGGTTTTTTCGCGGCGCAAAACCTGTATGGCGGCAAAAAGCTGCCCTTGCCGAAACTGACCTCCTACGATGACAAGGCCGCGTGCGTGAACTGGTTCAAGGCGCACAGGCCCGACGCGATCATCGGCACGCATCCGGACCCGGCCCTCCGAATGCTCAAGTCCCACGGGGTCGGCGCGGCGGATGGCGTGGGCTACGCCGCGCTGGACATCGAGCGCGGCAACATCGGCCATGTGTCCGGCATCCGCCAGAACTGGAGCTCCATGGGCGCCGCGTTGGTGGACATGCTGGTCGGCCAGTTGCACATGAACGAATATGGTCTTCCGACCACGCCCAAGGTCGTGTTGATCGATGGTGATTGGGTGCCGGGCAAGACGACCAGGGAAGCCTGATCGCGTTCACGCGCGGGGCGCCTTGGGTTGACCCGTCAAACACTCCGCCTGTTGTCTCGTCAGACATGGGCCCCCACATTGGGCGACGCTTGCACTCCACCCCGATGAATGCCTCTCGTTCCCCCGTTTTAGCGCAGTCAGCCCGGCGGTCGTCCCGCCGGAGCCCCGGCTTCACCTTGGTGGAATTGCTGGCGGTCCTCGCCATCGTCGGCGTTTTGGCGGGCATCCTTATTCCCCTCGTGTCCATGTCTCGAAATTCAGCCAGGGCGTCCGTGTGTGCCGGCAACCTGCGCGAGATGGGGCATGCTTTTCTTCTATATGCCGGCGATCATAAAAACAATCTCCCCAAGGCAGTCGGCAACTCCACCCTCTGGCCCAACACTTATTGGATGTGGCAGCTGTATCCCTACCTTGGGTTGCGCGACACCGCCAACCCTGCGGGGCAAAAGGCGCTCATTTACGACGGCGTCTTTCGCTGCCCATCGAACGACGATTTCGACCTTTCCTCGTCCTCCTGGCTGAAGTGGGGCTCCTACGGCATGAACACCTTCAATCCGGCCTCCGCCGGCACCGCGCTTCAGGTGAACATCAATGACAGCACCTACATCCCCTTGCCCGCTCACGTCGCTCTGGTGGTCGAGTGTGTCGACGCCAAGGTGCAAAACGCCAGCTACGCCTATTCAATGCCTCTTTTGCGCCACAGTTCCAAGGACAACATCCTCTTTTGCGACGGACATGTGGAGTCCGTTCCCAAGAATGGTCTCCAGTGGCCGGGCAGCGCGCCTTACAGCGGGAAAAACGGTCTGGTCCTGCCCTGATCCCAACTCTCCCTATCCCCGCTCATGTTTCGTCACCTTGTTTTCCCGTCCGCCCTCATGGCGACCGTTGCCCTGTTCGCGGCCGAGCCGGTCGTCGAACACCCCGAGACATTCTTCATTTCTCCCGGCGAGGAATCGTCGCTGAGCTGGTCCGGAGGCACCGGGCCGGTCGGATACTCCATCGCCGATTTTGACGGGCGAGTCGTCGTCGGCGGAGTCGCCGCGCCCGCGGCCGACGGCTCGGGCCGCCTGACCATCTCGGTGAAATTGCCCCGCGGTTATTACGAGATCCGCCTCGGCGAAGGTGCGGACGCGCCGGTTTATGGCGTCGTGGCACAGGACGCGTTCGCGGGGCGGGCCGATCCATTCTTCGGTATCGATGCCGTCATCACTTGGCTCGAGCGACGGCCGGAACTGCGTGCGTCCCTCGTGCGGATCATCAGGCGCGGAGGCATCGGTCTCGCGCGCGAACGTTTCCGGCTGAGCGGAGTCAACCCGGCCGCCGACAAATGGACCTGGGACGAGCACGACCATGCGGACTCGCTGCGCACCCTCTACAAGGACGAGGGCGTGCCGGTCTTGGAAATGTTTCACGACGCCGGACCGGCCAAGGGGAGCGACCCCGTGCCGTCCCGTTATCCGCGCGACCTCGCGACCTTCTCCCAGCCGTGGGCAGTTCTACATGCACGCTGGGGCGATACGTGGGGCGGCATCGAGGCATGGAACGAGCCGGACGGCCCCGCCTATGGAGGAGGCCTCCCGGCCGACCAATACCTTCCGCTCGTCAAGACGATGCGCTGGAGCCTTCAACAAGCCGGTGCGGCCTCACCATTCGGAGGCGGCGTGTTGATCGGTTCCGACCCCGGCGACTATCACACGAATCTCGTGCGAAACGGGCTCCTCGACTGCGTCGATTTTGTCAGCTTTCACGACTACCGCCGCGCCGCCGATATGCAGGGGCTGGTCGCCCTCTATCGTCAATGGATGCGCGAGTCCGGCCGCGAAGGCATGCCGCTCTGGCTGACCGAGGTGGGCTATCCATGGAGCAAGGGGCCGGGTCGCCCTCCGCTTGCCGAGGACCAGCGCAGCGCGATGGAGATAACCATGAAAGGCGTCGAGGCCCGCTCCTGCGGCATAGCCCGCTTCATGCCGTTCTGCCTGCCGTTCTACGAGGAGGGCGGCGTTAAGAATTTTGCCATGCTGGGCCGCGAGGTCACGCCGTTGCGTTCCATGGCCGCGTATCTCCAGAGCATCCGCGCACTGGCGCATCGGCCCTATGTCGGCGACCTTCGTTTTTCCTCCGGATCCGCGCCGGCGCGCGCCCGCGTGTTCTCCCGTCCGGGCCCTACCGGCGACGAGGCGAGCGTCGTTGTCCTGTTCACCGACACCTTGAGGCCGACGCGGGTCGCGCTGCCGTTCTCCCCATCCCGGGCCGAGACTATCGACGGCCGGCCGCTCGCCGTGGACGAAGGCGACATCGTCACCATCTCGGGTGGCCTGGCCTATGCATGGGGTGCGCCGGACGCAGTCGCCGCGCACGTCGATGCGCAGACCGAGGCGTTCGTGCTCACTACGGCGAGTCGTGTCGCCTTGCCCGGTCCGCTTGCGGCGAGTCCGGTCGTGCTCTGGCACAGGGTGGACGCCGACCATGTCCAATACTCTCCAACCCGATATCTCATCACCGCCGAAAATGCCGCCAGCCTGTCGCTGACGATCCGCGCCGCCAATCTCTCCATCTTGCCGCAACGCGTGCGATTGACGCTCTCGCTGCCCGGCGAGGCCACCGGAATGTCACAGGCGCGAAGCGTCACCGTGCCCGCCCAGGGCATGGCGGATGTCGCGTGGACGGTGGACGCCCGTCGCGCGCTCGACATCGTCCGCACGCTGCCGCTCGTCGTGAGCGGCGTGACGGAGGACGACGGGCTGCCGATCAGTCCGGTGGCGGCGCCCTTTCGCATCGAAGGCACCCTGGAGCAGTTCACGTCGCGCTTCCCGGGACACGTCGCGCTCCCGATCGATCGCATCGCGCGATGGACGAAAAACGTCACGCATCACGGCGCGATGGAGATGACTTCGTCCGGCCCCGGCGCATGGAGATTTGACGCGCGATTCAAAGAGCGCGGCGAACGCTGGGCTTATCCGAAATACCGGCTCGACCCCGGCCAGCTGGCGGGCACGAAGGCGCTGGTGCTCCGGTTGCGCGCCAAGGAAAACGCCGAGCTGCGCTTGATGATGTTTTCCGCCAGCGGCGGGGGTTACTGGACGAGCATCCCCGTTGCTCCCGCCGACGGAGGCTGGCACGTCGCCTATGTGCCGTTCGCCGATTTCGAACCGCTGCCCAGCCATCCTGATGCCGAAGGCGGCAAGCTCGACCTTTCCCGGATCACCTCGCTGGCCGTGGGGTTCCATGACCGTTCCCCCGACAACAACAATACGCTCGAAGTCAGCGACCTTCTCCTGATCAAGGACGCCCAACCCTGATCGCATTTCTCACCCATCATGAAATACCGCCATCTCCTGATTTCACTTCTCCTTGCCGTCGCGGCCGCCCACTCGCGAGCCGACATCATTGCGACCTTTGATAAAACCATCCGGATGATCGTCGTGGCCGCCGAGAAAACCGGGGCATCCTATTCGTTGGCCCCTGCGTCCACGGGCAATCCCCATCCGTCCGGACGCTTCAGTTGGATCGCCAAGGAGCGCAATTTTCTCGAGTATTACTACGGGATCGATGTGCCCGCCTGCCCTCAGATTGATCCCAAGGGGAAAATCGTGCTCCGCGTCCGGACCGATACCCCCGAGGCGATCTGGGCGCTCGGCGTGCGACTGAAGACGCCGCAGGGAGAGATTTTCCATTTCGATATCTCGCCGGCCTTGGTCGGAGGACAGTGGGAAGAGGTGGTCATCGACGTCGCCCAAGGGAAATCGAAGGCCAATTGGGGCGGCCCCAAGGGCGGTCAATTGGAAGGTCCGCTCCTCCTGACGGGTCTCTCGATTCTGGCGAATCCGAGTTCCTCCTCCGGAGAGATCCGGATCGAGCACGTTGCCTGGGAAGACGCCGCCCAGGCCCCCGCCAAGACGAAATAATCTCTCCGCCTCATTCCCATGCCTAAACTTCCCGTCTGTTTCCTCGCGCTCGCAGCGTCCTGCCTGCTTCCGTGCGCCCGGGCCGAGATCGCCTTCGTGGCCAATGCGGCCCAGCCCATGAGCGCGCACGCACCGCAAAAAACCGGCGCGGCCTTCGCCATCGTCGAAGCGCCCGCCGGCGCCTTCGCGACCAAGGCAGGCCGGGCTGGTTGGACCGACGCGCACACGGGCTTCCTCGAATACTACTACGCTGCGGATATCGCGCTGCCCGCCGGCGAGACACCGCAAGGGCGGCTCGTGCTGCGCGTGTGGGCGGACCAGCCCGCGTCGTTTTGGGCGCTTGGCGTGCGTGTGAAAACCCCCGACGGGCAGATCTTCCACTTCGATGCCAAGACCGGCCTGGTGGGCGGGCGGTGGGAGGATGTCGCCATCGAGATCAAGCAAGGCGCGTCCAAGAGCAATTGGGGCGGGTCCCAGAGCGGCCGGCTTGCCGGCCCGTTGCTCCTCACCGGCGTTTCGCTGCTGGTCAACCCTGAGGCGGCGGCGGGCGGCCTGCTCATCGACCGCATCTCCTGGGAGGGCGTCGCGGGCCCGGCGCAGGACGCGGCCAAACCCGGCGCTCCCCGGTTGAGCGCGACCGACGTGGCGCCGAACGATCTCGTTTATCCGCTCGCCGAGGCCCATCTTTTTGCACCGCACTGGAGGAGTTCCGTGATTCACGGAGAATCCGTCCTGCTGCTCAAGGAGTCCGGCCAGGACGCGGCGACCGGAACCCTGCTGGCCTCGCCCGCCAAGGTTCTTCGCGTGCGAAGCTCCGACGGGAAAACCGAATACGCGCCCGGAACGGACTACATGATCGATGCCGGACGCCGACGCATCGTGCTCACGCCCGGTTCGCGCATCCCGTTTTTTGAGGAGGCGGATCTTTATAAGAAAAAGGGCGAACCCCGGGCCATCCCAGCGAAACTGGGCAACCCGGAGACGTATCTGCTCTATGTCGAGCGCGGGTTTCCCGCCAAACAGGTCGAGATTGATTATGAACCGTCGGGAGGGTGGACCGGTCGCACGCCGGCCTTCGCCGCAACCTCTCTAAACTCTACCGTCGCGAAACTCCGCAAGTGCGAGCGGGTGGTGATCGCGGTGACCGGCGACAGCATCACCGCCGGAGCCAACGCCTCGAAGAACGTCCCGCCCTTTCAGCCCGCCTTTCCGGCCCTGCTGCAACGCGGACTGAAGCAGGCCTATGGCGGCCCGGTCCTGCTCGCCAACCTTGGCAAGGCCGGCGCCACCGCCGAGGACGGCGTCGCCAATATCGACGCGCTCTCCGGGCTTCGCCCCGATCTCGTCATCGTTGCGTATGGCATGAACGACACAGCGGGCAAGGATCCGCTCGCGTATCAATCTCGCATCAGGCGCATCGTCGAAGGCGTGCGCGCCGCCTCGCCGGCGACGGAGTTCATCCTGGTTTCCTCCAGTCTGGCCAACCCGGAGTGGAACTGGTCGCAGGCTTCCCAGTTTGCGCCTTACCGGGACGCCTTGCAGGCGCTGACCGGGCCGGGAGTGGTGCTGGCGGACGCCACCGCGTTGTGGGGCGATCTTCTGAAAAACAAACGCTATCTGGATCTCACCGGCAACGGAGTGAATCATCCGAACGACTTCGGTCACCGGCTCTACGCCCAGATGTTGCTCTCGCTGCTGGTGGACCCCGCATTGCCGCCGGAGCAAGATCAGGGAGGACGCTGAGCCGGTCGGTCGGCTCCCACGTCGCCGACGCAAGCGGAACCCTCGACGCCACCGGCATGCGAAGCTTCTCGGTGATCCCACGAGAGCCGTTCGTCATTTTTCCCGGTCCAATGCAAACACGGCGGCGTCCTGCGCCGGGATGGCCAGCGCGAGGCCGTTCGCCGACGCGGCGCGCACGTCCCCGCGCCAGACTTGGCCGAGGGCGTGGCCGGCGGAGAGACGACCGGTGGCGTTGCAGGCCGTGTCGGTATGGTTGATCGCGACCACTGCCGTGCGTCCGTCGGCGAGCGTGTGCTCGGTCACGGCAAGCTCCGGGGACTCGATGTCTAGCGCCCGGGGGATGCGGCGGGCGCGGGCGACTTCCGCGTAAACCCGCCAGCAGGGCGGCGCGTCTTTCTCGAAAGCGCGGGGCGTGAGCGTGAGAGCGGACTCCAGGGGCGCGGCATAGACGAACACCTGCCCGGCGCCGTGGCGGTGGCGCCAGAATGCGGGCGAGCCGTTGTCGGTCCGGCTGGCGAGCACCTCCGCCCCGGCGGTCGAGAAGAGCAGGTCGTCGCCACCCGCAAGCGGCAGGATCGGCCCCGACGCGAGGCGTGCCTCCAGCGGGTGCGCGGCCGTGGCGCGGGAGACCAGGGTGACGCCGGCGATTTCATTGAAATGCGGGACGATCCCGTCACCAAGAGACAGATACAAAGTGGCGCCGGCCTTCACCCGCTCGATGAGCGCGAGCCATTGGTGGCGCGGGACGCAGTTGGGCCCCATCAGGCTCGGCAACAGGTAGACGGTAGCGTCGGGGATTTTTTGCCGGATGTGGCGGAACTCGATCTCGACACCGGCCTGTTTCGCGAGCACCTGCGCGCCGAAGGCCACGGCCCAGTCGTCCTGGTTGAGCGTGAGCAGGCAGACCGCGTCGCGGCGACTGCGGGGCAGGCGGTCGAAGGGGAGCGCGTCGAGGAAACGGCGGAACGCGGCCATCTCATCAAGGACGGGCTTGGCGGTGCCGTCGTTGCGAAGCAGGCCGAGTTCGACCTCGACGCCGTTCCAGTCGTAGGGCGCGCGGGCGAGTTCGGTCTGGTCGTGGGCGCACCACCAGAAAAAGCCGCGGCAATCGTTGGCCCAGAGCGAAAACAGGTTTACGCGGGCGAACCCGGCGGCGACGTCGTCGCCCGCCACCATCGGCCCCATCGTGCCGATCTCCTCGGCGAAGCAGGGCTTGCCGCCGATGTCGGCGTAGAGGCGCGTCTCGGCGGTGGCGTGCAGGGAGGTGCGCAGCGTGGCGACGGAATCGGCGCGGGTGTGGCGGCACCAGTAGGGATAGGGGTGGGTGGTGAGGATATCCGTCAATTCCGCCTGGTCGTCGATCAGCCAGGGGTTGCCTGTTCCGCCCGCCGCCGTCGCGAGCGAATGCATGCCGGACACGACGGGGCGCGAGGGATCGGCCGCGCGCACGGCATGGGCGATGCTCGCCGTCCAGAGATAGGCCGCTTCCCGCGAAGGGGCGCGCCCCATGCAGTTGCATTCGTTCCCGAGGTCCCACGCGAGGATCGCGGGTTGATTGCGCAGCCGCCCGACGAAGGTGCGGACAAACTTGATCTGCCAGGAGAGGCTGACGGGATCGGTGATCGGATCGCGTCCTTCGAGCGCCGGGGGCACGAACAAGCGACCGCTCATCCAGCCGGTGACGAGCCCGACGACGAGTCCGAGTCCCGCTTCCTCGGCGAGCGCGCAGAACTCTGCGAAGCGATCGAGCATGATCGCGGAAACGCCGGCCTGGCCGACCGGATCGGGCGGAAGCGGCTCCTCGCCGAGGCGTATCTCGACCGGGATGCCGGCTTGGCCGCGCAACTGGACGATGGGCTGGAAATCTGGCCAGAGCGGGAAGACCCGCAGTGTTTGCAGGCCGTGCGCGGCGAGTTTACCCAGATCGGCGCGCACCACCTCGGGGCGCCAATCGCTCCACATCGAGGTTCCCGCGTGCGAAGCCCAATAGTTGCAGCCGAGGGTGAAGGAACCTTCGTTGCAAAGGCCAAGGGAGGAAGGGGGGAGACCCGCTTGGGGCGGGCGGGATGGAAGCATGACGGCGGGCGAGCGCGCGGGCAGCTGGTCAGGCGGTCCCGCGTCGGCGGCGCGAGAAGGCGACGGCACCGCAGAGCGCGATGACGCCCATCCCGGCGGCATAAGCGGAGGGCTCGGGAATCGCGGAAACGGTGCCGGTCAGGCTGACGTTATCAAGTCGCGAGGAATCCGAGTAGCCAGGCGTGCCGGACGAGAAATAGGCGTAAATTCGAAAGGTCGTGGCCGTGGTGAGCAGACTGTAGCCGCTGATCGAAGTCAGGTTGATCGTGTATAGTCCGGTAACGTTGTTTTCGCTCTGGTTGAAGGAGGCGGAAACACTGCCGATGCTGGTGGTGAAGTTGTCCACGCTGGAGCGGACTTCGAATGCCACGGTGATCGGTGCGCCGGCTTGGGGAAACGAGCCGGATGCGGTGATGGCACCATAGTTGAAGGACAGGGCGGACAAAGCCACTTGGTTGCCCGAATCGGGCGTGATAGTGAATTGAAAGTATCGGTTGTTGGCTATGGCGTCGGCCACGGTCGTGCTATAGGCGGAGGTGCCGCCGGATCCGTTCACCACCGTGGTGGGGAAGACATAGGCGGTGCCGTTGCTACTGCTGAAATTGAAGTAGGACTTCGGACTCGTGAACGTGCTGGCAGCCACGCCGCCAACACTGACGGTCGAGGCGACCGATGCGCTGGTGAAGTTGTAGTTGGCAAGGGTAGTCTGCGAGCGGGCGATCATCGGGCAGAGGCCGATGATCAGGCCGGCGAAAACGTATTTAATGGCGATGTTTTTCATGGGAACGATATGGATGGAGGGGCTTGGATGGGTTGAAGCATTCTACGGGGGGCGAGAAATGGGGATGAATCGACCGGGTTTGCCGTTGTTTCAGGTCAGGGCTGGAATTCGGCGGCCGCCCGGATTGGGTTTTTTGCGACGCGAGGAATCGTGGGCATGCAGTCGAAGAAAGAAGTCGCGGAAGATGAGGTCGCGGTTGATCTCGGTGACTACGGTGAGGGGTGGTGCGCCGGGTTCGGGCAGCCAGCGCATGTCGTCGGTGAGCCTTGGACGCGGGTGGATCTGGAACGTGAAGGCCGCCGGGGAGACGAGGGCGGCGATGGCGGAAATGTCCCAGATGGGTTTGGACCAGGCGAGTTCGTCGGCATGATCGTAGTCCGTGAAAATTTTATGCAGGTAATCGCCGATCAGGCCGCGCCCCTTGACGTGCGCGGTCATCTCCGGGACGGTGGTGCGCAGGTGTTCGGCGACGTTCTTGCAGGGCACGTGGATGATCTGCGCGCCCGACCCGAAGACGATCTGCGCGGCGATCACGTCTTCACGGAGGTTGAACTCGGCGCCGTCCGGCCAGCCGTAGGGATTGCCGCCGAGCCAGACGACGACGATCTTTTCTGCAATGGAGGGGTCCATGAGCAAGGCCGAGGCGACATTGGTGATGGCGGCGATGGCGAAGATGAAGAGCCGTCCCTTGGTGACGGTGTGGGCGCGCCGCACGAGATCGCGCGCGGCGTCGCTGGGCACGGGATTCTGACGGTCGCTGAGGTAGCGTGCCGAGCCGTGCAACACATAGCCCGGGGGATGAGGGAAGCCGAGGTGGCCGAGGACGCGCAGGATCTCCTCGTAGCTTCGCTCCATGCCGTCGGCGGGCGAGGTGGAGCGGTTGTTGAGCTCAGGGCAAAAGAAGGGGGCGGCGTAGACGGCCTCCAGCTGGATGTGCTTGGGCGAGAGGAGGGCGTAAACCAGCGCGAACTGGTCGTCGATCTCGTTGTAGGTGTCGGTGTCGAGAACGGCTCGTACGGGCAGGGAGGCGTTGGCTAGCGGGTTGCCGGTTTGGTAAAGGGGGGCTGGCATGAAGGGCATGGGATATGCGTGGGTGGATGCAGTGGCTGGTCGCCCCGATCCCGCATCCATACGCAGCGTGTTTCCGCGCGGGTCGGTGCTCAACGGTCCCGTTGTTTGACGCGTCAAGCAACGGGACCGTTGGGGCGTTCAGTAGGTGATGCGCAGGAGCCGCATAGAGGTGTCGAGGGCGACGGTGACGGTGTTGGTATTGGTGAGGGTTTGCATGGCGGCCTGACTGCCGGAGGTGATGTTGAATTCCTCGACCTTGGCCATGGTGTGGGCGTTGAACGTGACGGTGACGGGAACGGTGGCGGCGCTGATGTCGTTTTGCTCGTTCCAGAGGAGGAGGAAGTAGGTGTGGGCGGAGCTTTCGAACAGGGCCCAGCGGCCGCCCGCGCGGGGGGAGTTGGCGGGGGCGGTGGGGAGGCCGGAGACGGTGACGTCGAGCCTGCCGGCGGGGAAGGTGAGCTTGTCGGCCCCGTGGTCACCGGTGAGCGAATACAGCGCCCGGAAGGCGTTGGCCACCGGGTAGGGGGTGGTGTCGCTGGTGGCGAAGAGGCCGCATTTCATGGAGACGCTGTTGTAATCGAACAGGGCGAACCAGAAGTTGGCCTCCCAGTTGAAGTCGATGAAGGAGGAGACCATGTAGATGGGGCCCCAGTAAGCATCATAGGCGGGGTCGGTCTTGTGGATATTGGAGTAGAGGGTGGGGTGCCATTCGGTGTTGAGGACGGGGCCGGGGAGCACGTTGTTGAAGCCGGTGTTGATGTTGGCAAGGGTGCCACCGCGATTACTGGCGTCGTCGGCGTTAGGGGACTTGGGAGGATATACATGGACGTTGGCGGCGTCCGAAGCGGTCTGGATGGCCGCTTGGCTGGCGCCGAGGTAGCTGGTGAGCGATCCGTCCGGATAGGGAAGAGAGAAAACGATCGACGGGCCGGCGATGACGATATCCGGGCTGACGGCGGCGACTTGCTGGAAGAGCGCGGTCTGCACCGTTGCGGTCGTCGCGACGGGGACCGTGCCCCAGCCGAAGTCCATGTTGGGCTCGTTGAGGCCCTCGACCCATTTGACGTAGTTGAGTCCGCTGCTTACCGAGTCCTGCACGATGTCTGCGATTCCGGGGATGTCAGCAGTGCCGCCTCCGGCGGCGATTGCGATCGTGAACGGTGAGTTGGTGGCCTGATAAACGTCACGTATCCAAGTTTTTTGCAGGGGAGTAATGGCGATCGCCGGCGTGCCGACGGAGTCGCGATGATACTCGCGGATGTTCATTGTGAGGCCGGAGCCGGCGGTGATGTAGTTGATGGCGCGCGCGGTCGTGGCGGAGTCATAGTTGCCTTGGCTGCCGCCCCATGACCATGGGTAGCCGTTTACGTAGAGCTTGGAAAACGTGTTGGTGCCGAATCGCTGGAGGCAGTCTGCGATGCGGGATGCCTGCGTGCCGGTCGGGTCGCTGGTGCCGTCCGAAAGAACCAGATCGTCGCAATAGGCGGAGCCGGAGCCGCTCTGATAAACGAAGATATTGGCGGAAGTATTGGCAGCCCCGGTCGTGAAGGTCAGGGTCTTCTGGGCATAGGTCGTGGAGTTGTTATAATTGGACGCGCTGGAGCCGCCATGGTTGTTGACCCCCATGTAAACGACCTGTCCGGCGGTATCGACCTTGAGCCAGCTGGTGAAGGTGTAGGTGGTGTTTGGAGACAGTCCGGTCACGGTCTGGGCAATGGAGCTGCCGTAGCCGACCTTGCCCGAATACGAACCCGAATGGGTCGTTGCGACGGCCACGGAGCGGGTGCCGTAGCTGGTGGTCCAGCCCGAGAGGTCGCCGGTCTCGAACCCGGGGTTTGCGAGAAGGTTGACACCTCCCCCATCCGAAAGAACCAGGTCGTCGCAATAGGCGAAGCCGGAGCCGCTCTGATAAACGAAGATATTGGCGGAAGTATTAGTAGCCCCGGTCGTGAAGGTCAGGGTCTTCTGGGCGTAGGTCGTGGAGTTGTTGTAATTGGACGTGCTGGAGCCGCCATGGTTGTTGACCCCCATGTAAACGACCTGCCCGGCGGTATCGACCTTGAACCAGCTGGTGAAGGTGTAAGTGGTGTTTGGGGACAGTCCGGTCACGGTCTGGGCAATGGAGCTGCCGTAGCCGACCTTGCCCGAATACGAACCCGAATGGGTCGTTGCGGCGACCACGGAGCGGGTGCCGTAGCTGGTGGTCCAGCCCGAGAGGTCGCCGGTCTCGAACCCGGGGCTTATCAGCGGGTTTGTTTGTGCGGAGAGAGACGGAGAAAGCCCCGGCATGATTGCCAGAAACGAGAGAAACAAGAACACTCGGTTGAGCGGAGAGGGGCGGGCGGGATGAGCAGGGGTTGTGACCATGGGATGGGGGGAGGGGTGACGTTTAACCGAGCGTGGGCGGTTAATAAATTTGGCATTCCTCGTGTGATTGGGCGGAGCGAGGAAGTTCCGGGTTTTTGCCCAAGGGTTCGCGGGAGGCGTTTGCGGCGGGGCAAGGAGGGGGCGGTCGGCGGGGACGGGGTCATGGGGGACGTGCCGGAGGGATTACGCGTCAAGCTGCGGATTTCCTCAACGGAGCCGTCGGTTGACAGGTCAACCCTGACGGCGCGCGTCAAGGGGGCGCGGAGGCGGTCGCAAAAAAGCGTCCATGCGGCGGGCGCAGGGACGCTTGGAGAGGGAGACGATTTGTATCGGCTTACTTGATGCGGATTTCCTTGCCGGTCTTGGCGGAGAGGTAGATCGCGTCGAGGATCTTTTGGATCGCGAGGGACTCGGCGGGCTTCACGTGCGGCCGGGCTTTGCCGAGGAGAACGTCGATGAAGTGCTTCATGCGGTTGCCATCAACCAGATTGGGCAGGTGATCCACGAGCTCGGTGCTGTAGCCATACTGGCCCTTGCGGAAGAGCTGCAGCGGCGGGAACTTGAGGCCGGCCTCGGTGCCGAAGAGCTGCGTGCCGTTGTTGTCGCCTTCGGGCTGGTGGGCGGCCCAGGAGGTTTCGAGAAGCACGGTGCGACCGCTCTTGAGCTTGATGAGCGCGACGGAGAGATCATCCACGTCGAACTTGGCCTTCGGGTCGATCTCGCTCTTGCCCCAGGTGCCGGAACCGAGTCCGCGGGGGCCGAACTTGGCGTAGGTCTGTCCGCTCACGGCGACGGCGTCGAACTCGCCCATGAGGTAGAGGCAGCGGTCGAGCGCGTGCACGCCGATGTCGTAGGTGCCGCCGCCGCCGGCGAATTGTTTCTGGGTGAACCAGGAGCCGATGCGGGGAATGCCGGCGCGGCGGCACCAGCCGGTCTTCGCGTGGTAGACGTCGCCGAGGACGCCCTTGTCGATGAGCTGCTTGGCGGTCTGCACCTCGGGAATGAAGCGCTGGTTCTGGCCGACCATGAGGAGAACCTTCTGTTTCTTCGCCTCGGCGACGAGCTTGGCGGCGTCGGCGGCGTTGGTCGCCATGGGCTTGTCGAGCATGACGTGCTTGCCGGCCTTGAGGGCGGCGAGCGAGACGGAGGCGTGCAGGTAGTTGGGCAGCGCGATCGAGAAGACGTCGATGTCGGGGCGCTTCAGGAGTTTTTTGTAGTCGGTGACAAGTTCGGGAATGTTGAACTTGTCGGCGGCCTCGCGACCGCGTTCGGGCGAGACTTCGGCGAGCGCGACGACCTTGGCGGCCGGGTGCTGCTTGAAGGAGTTGATGTGATCGTAGCCGATGGCGCCGCCGCCGATGACCGCGATGTTGAAGGAGTCTTTCTTTTTCATGGGGATGGGGGAGGAAGTGGCGAGTAGCAGGTGGCTTCGCGGGAAATGCGTGGGGCGAAGACTGGATGGTTGAGTCAGCCGCCGGGGTGATGGCGGTCGGGTGCGTGGCGTGGTTTTACAGCTTCAACTCAACCTGGGTGACCGACGGGGCGATGCGGGCCTGATGGCTGAAGTAGTGGTCGCTGAGCAGCGGGTGCAGCGCGTAAAGGCGGTTGAGCAGGTCGGCCAGGGCGTCGCCGAGCTTGGCGTCCTTTTCGGTGACGGCTTCGTCGCCGGTGAAATAGCGGGCGAGCTTGACCGAGGCGAGAAAGCGCAGGGACTCGTCCACCGCATCGTGCGTCGGATCCGGTTCATCCTCGTGGGTATCGAGGCGGATGGCGCGCAGGCTGGTTTTGATCTGATGGAGGTTGTTGAAAATGCTGCGCGGCGCGTCGGGCTGCTGGAGGAAGAGCTCGGCGACGAAGCGGGGCTGGCTGCGCGTCTGGTAGAGGCGGCGGTAGGCGTCCTGCGAGCCGAGCATGCGGAGGAGGGCGGAGAGCTCGGGATTGTCGCGGTAGAGAACCAGGGCGGGGGCGTTGGCGGCGTCGGTGTCGAGGGCGCCGAGCAGGTGGCGCAGGGCGCTGCACGTCATGGTGGCGCGCTCGAGGTGCAGGCCCATGCGCAGGAAATGCCAGCCGGCGTCCTGGAGCATGGTGCGCTCGGCGATGCCGAGAAGGGCGTTCACATCGGTGAGCACGGCCTGGACGGCGCGGGCGGAAAGAGAGGGGCCGCGGACGGCGCGGGTCTTTGACTTCGGCGCGGGCCGGAGTTTTTGCAGGTCGGCGAGACGGGCGAGCAGGCGGCTGAGGGTGACCCAGACCTCGGGGCTGACGTAGTCGCGGAGCTGGCGGGCGTTTTCCACCGCCGATTCGATGGAGGAAAAAATCGAGCTGGAGTTGGCGGCGTCGAGCGACATGTGCCACATGAGGTCGACCGAAAGGCTGGCCTGCGGGTTGGTGCGGGCGGTGATCTTGTGGTCGGTGTGGCCGGTGGCCTCGAGCAGGCCGCGCCAAACGGGAAGCCAGCGGCGGCGGTCGCGGGCGGGGATCTCCTCCAACGTCACGTCTTCCAGGATGGACAGCATGCGCGCGGTGGCCTCGGCGCGCTCCAGGTAGCGGCCGAGCCAGAAAAGTTTTTCGGCGGCGCGGGAGCCGAGCGTGTGCGTCTGCACGCCGCTGGCGACGGTCGCTTCCTGGTCGGCGATGGAGTTGGAGTTGACGTCGGTGTTGACCAGCACGACGGCGTCGGCGGTCGTGCCCACGCGGTCGATGTGGGGTTCGGGCGTGCCGATGCGGACGAGGCCGCCGGGGAAAACCGAGAAGCGGCGGCCTTGGCAAAGCACAAAGGCGCTCAGGCGGAAGGGCGCGGACTGGCGCGAGAGCGGGTTGATCGTGAGAAGCGGGAGTTCGGGCTGGGCGACGTAGGCGTGGGGATTTTCACGCACGATTTTGGCGAGGCCGTCGGGCCCGATCAGGTTGGGGACCGGGGGGCGGGCGACGTTGGTGGAGGTCCAGTCGCCGATGCGGGGGTCGTGCGCGGGGCGGATGCACATTTGTTCGCGGTTCCCGAGGATGTAGTCGAGGTGGTCGGTGTCGCCGCAGGTGTAGGTGGGGATCGAGGGGATCAGCGGCTTTTCGCCCAGGTAGAACCGCATGAGCTGCGGGGTGTAGGCGTTGAGCGTGCGGCTTTCCGCCACGCCGGTGCCGATGGCGTTGGCGACGACGACGTTGCCGGCGCGGATGCACTGGAGGAGGCCGGGGATGCCGGCGGTCTCGCGGTCGGTCGAGAAGACGACGGGGTCGATGTAGGCGTCGTTGAGACGCCGATACAGGACGTCCACGCGCTCGAGGCCGGCGACGGTCTTGAAGTAGACGCGGTTGTCGAGGACGAGGAGGTCGTCGCCGCGGGCGAGGGGGAGTCCCATTTTGCGGGCGAGAAAACTGTGCTCGGAGTAAAACGGGTCGTGCGGGCCGGCGGTGAGCACGACGATGGACGGGGCGCGGCCGGTGTCGGGCGCGAGGGCGCGCAGGGAGTCGAGCAGTTCGAGGGGGAAATTGATGACGCTGTGGTAATCGGGGAGCGACCGGTAGAGCTCGGCGGCCTCCTGGGTCATGAAGCGGCGGTTTTGCACCGCGTAGCTGAGGCCGATGGGGGTGTTGGCGCGGGTGTCGGTGAAAAACCAGCCGTCGGCGGTCTTGACGAGATCGAAGCGCAGGAGGGTGGCGGGGCTGGCGCGGCCGGGCTCCAGGCCGAGGCACGGGCGGCGGTAATACGGATCGCAGAGGATCATCTCGGGCGAGAGCAGCTTCTGGGTGAGCGCCTGCTGGCCGGAGTAGAGGTCAACGAGGAGGGCGTTGGTGTAGTGGGCGCGTTGCTTGAGGGCGGCTTCGAGAAGAGTCCATTCGCCCGAGTCGATCACGAGCGGCGTCGGTTCGAGTTCCCAGAAGGGCAGCTCGCCGGGGACCGGGGTGTGGTTGAGGTCGGTCAGGCCGGCGTCGCGGATGGAAAGGCGCAGACGGTTTCGCAACGGGCGGAGTTGCGAGGGATGCAGCGGCGGAAGGTGCGGCGAGCGGGCGGACATCGAAGGGCGCAATCAACGGCGTTGCGGGTCGCGGGGGCAAGCTTGGCGTGCGGATCAAATGAACCTCTTCACCGCTTGCTTCGTTGACTTGTGCGGACGGGTTTGGGGTGAATGACGCATGCGTCTTTCCCGTGCCGCCAGAATCGCAGGGCTTGTGCTGGGCCTGCTGGGGCTCGGCCCGTGGGCGCGTTCCGGGGAAAAGCCGGCCGATTGGGGCGAGTTGAGATCCGCCACCTTCGACATGGTGTGGTCCACGGTAAACGATTCCTACTACGATCCCTCGTTTGGCGGCCTGGACTGGAAGGCGGTGCGGGGCAAATACGCGGTCCTCTTGAAGGATTCGGCCGACAACCACGCCTTGCGCAGATTGCTGCAGCAGATGCTGGACGAGTTGAAGCAAACGCACTTCGCGATCGTGCCCGACGAGGTCGCCGTCTTCACGCCGAAGGACCGCGCGAAGATCGGCACGGTGGGCACGGAGCTGGTGGCGGCCAAGGGTGCCGTCGTGGTCGCCGATGTCGCTCCGGGCTCGGCGGCGGCGGCCGCCGGTTTGCGGCCGGGCGACACCATCCGCAGCGTCAACGGCACCAGCGTGGAGCACGTCGGCGAGATGTATGCCGAGGCGGGGGTGACGGCCGCGCGCCGCGATTTCAACATCACCCAGTTCGTGAGCGGCCCCCTGCACGGGCCGGTGGGCAGCGAGGTGCCGGTCGAGGTGGAAGGCGCGGACGGCAAGCTGAGGACCATCAATCTGAAGAGCGAAGCCAACACGGGGGACTGGTCCGAGCCGATCGGGAATTTCCCGTCGCGGCCGATCGAGTTCGAGGCCCGGCGGGATGCCGCGGGAATCGGCTACCTGAAGTTCAGCACTTTTTCGCCGAAGCTCATGAAGCAAATCCGCAACTTCATCCGCGGGCTGGGCGCAGACGACGGCCTGGTCATCGACCTGCGCGGCAATCCGGGCGGGCTGAGCATCATGGCCGCCGGCATCTCCGGCTGGCTTTCGAACAAGGAATTTTCGCTGGGAAAAATGCAGATGCGGATGGGCGTGTATAGTTTTGACGTTTTTCCCCAGGAGCGCGCGTTTGCCGGACCGGTGGCGGTGTTGATCGACAGCGGCTCCGCTTCCACCAGCGAGATTCTGGCGGCTGGCCTGCAGGAGGAGGGCCGGGCGCGCGTTTTTGGCGAGACGAGCGCGGGGGCGGCCCTGCCGTCGGCGATCCAAAAGCTGCCCACCGGCGATCTTTTCCAATACGCCATCGCCGACCTGACCACTCCGCACGGAGTCACCCTGGAGGGGGCCGGCGTCAAACCGGATGAACTCGTCGCCCGCACCCGCGAGGATATCGTGGCCGCGAAAGATCCTGTCTATGCGGCCGCCTGCGCCTGGATTGACAAGGGACGACATGTCGCGCCGCCCAAATAACGCCCCGATTTCGATATCTTTTTTTGATGCATGAAACTTTATCGCCTGCTTACGGCCGGTCTTCTGGTGTGGATATCCCTGATGTCCGGATGCTCGACGGGTTCGCATCCGTCGGGTGCCGACGGACGTGCGGCGACAAAAATCCTGAAGCGCTGGGTCGAGGCGTCCGGCGGGGCGCGGGCTTTCAAGAAGCTCGAAAGCGTGCAGTCCCAGGCGGCGATCGATTTCGGCCCCCTGGTGCCCGACATCGACATGCAATCATGGTCCACGGTCGGCGGCCGCTTCCGGATTAAAATCAACACGCCCGCCTTCGGCGATTTGATCACCGCATCCGACGGGAAAACCGTCTGGCAGCGGAATGAGAAGCTCGGATTCGGCCTGATCGAGCCCAAGCTGGGGGCCGAGATGATGCGCGACAGCGATCCGCAGGAAGAGCTGCACATCGACCGTTATTATCCGGGGCGTCGCCGGCTGGCCGATACTTCCATCAACGGCCAAAAGCTCCAGGTGATCGAGGTGAGGACGTTTGATGACACGACGGAAAAATGGTTCATGGATCCGGCGACCGGCCTGCGCGTGCGGGTCGAGCGGGCGGGTGCGGTCCTCGAGTTTTCGGATTTCCGGCGCACGGGGGACTTCACGTTTGCCCATGCCACCAAACGCTCCGGACCGGACGGCGTCATGACGGTCCGCATAAAAAACATGGTCTTGAATCCCAAGATCGATCCGGCGGTCTTTGCGCCCCCCGCCCGAGAGCTGCAGGATGCGGCGGTGGTGACGGGGATTTTGGGCCGATACTACGAGGTGTCCGGCGGGGCGCGGTTGGCCGGCATTCAAACCCGGGTGACGCACATGACCATGGAAATGCCGAAGACCGGCATGAAATCGGACATGAAAATCACGCAGAAGCGTCCGCATTTCGTGCTCATCGAGCAGACGGTGCCCGGGATGGGCCGGTCTGTGCAGGGTTACGACGGGAAGACGGGCTGGGCGAACAGCGAGATGCAGGGTTACCGCGTGTTGAAAGGGCCGGAGCTGCAGCAGTTGCTCACCAACGCCGATCTTGATGCGGAGGCCAAGGTGAGCGCGCAGTGCCCGCTGCGCACGTTGATGGACGAGCATGTGATCGACGGGCATCGCACGCAGGCGGTCGGCCTGGCGAGCCTGAGGGGTTCGAGCGGCACCTACTATTTCGACAAGGACAGCGGCCGCCTTGTGCGCGTGGAAAGCTCCCTCATCGCGGGCCCCAAGAGCGTCATCCGGGCGACCATGGACATTTCGGATTTCCGGCAGATCGACGGGGTGAGCGTCGCCTTCAAAACCGTCGTGGACAATCCCGCCATGTATCTTGTCATGGCGGTGAGCGCGGTGGAGCAAAACGTGCCGGTGGACGACGCGATTTTCAAACCGCGTCAGGACGAGTAGCGGCGGCTATCGACGACGCCCGCCTTGGCCAAAGCCCATGCGGACCTCGACCGGGCGGCGGACCGTTGCTACCGGGCCAAACCCTTCGCGAGCGACCGCGAACGCGTCGAACACCTCTTCTCCCTCTACGAACCGCTGACCGCCCCGCTCGCGCCTACGGCGGTCGTGGCTAGAGCCAAACGGGGACGCGCTGCCCGTAGGTGTCCTGGGCGGAGAATTTACGCCAAAGGATGATCAGCCTTCGGGAGCGGGGTGAACCGGTGTCGGTGGATTGTCGGCTTGAGCGGCCAACTCGGCGGGACTGGCGGCGGCTTTGGGTCTCGGGGCGGCGCCTGCTTCGGTGCCAGTATCGGGATAGCGTGTCGCGAGTTCTTCCTGGGCTGCTTGAAGGTTGAGTTTGTGGTCAGGGGATGCCGGGTAGGCGGAGGCTTCTGCGGGCAGATGAGGCGGGTGGGGCGGCACGCCAAAATCGGCGACAAAGCATTGGCACAATATCCGTAATTGTTCACCGGGGATGGGTGGCCGACGCGGGCCGAGGACGGCTTGTTCGTGGGTATGATAGGCGGAGGCGGGGATTTCGATCCAGAGCTGCGGGTAGCCGCTGTCCGAGGCGAGCCCCTTGAGTTCACGGGTGCGACCGGCGAATTGGATTTCGCGTTGTTTATCCTGCATCAGTAGCAGCCAAACCAGATCGACGGAGAGCGCGAGGCGCCGGGGAGAAGCCAGTTTGGCGAGGCGGAAACCGGCATCCATGGCCGGTCCTACAAAATCCCGGTGGGTGCCATCCACGGGCAGGACGGCGTTGGTGACGGGGAAGTCGGCCAACCATGCGGCGCCTTTGACTCGCAGCTGACGATCTGCACGGGGAGGCGAGGCCTTCAGGCCCGCCAGCACTTCGGCATTCCATTCCTTGAGAGCGGAGGCGAGCGCATCCACATAGGTTGCCGCATCGGTCGAGTGAATGATCTCCGCGATGAAAACAAGTTCGTCGCCAAGGATTTTCCAAAGCTTGGGGCGGGGTGGCATCGTGCGTCCGGCTGCGCGGGCCGCCATACCGACGTGGGCCCAGAATTTCTGGTCGAACTGCTCGACAAATTTCAGGAGCACGCCCAGCCACGCGCGACCGCCGCGATTGGAAAGATTCTGTTTGAAGGCGGTGGAGCCTTCCAAATCCACGCTGGCGAACAGACGCAGCTGGTAATCTCCAAGCCGGGCGCGTTCTTTGGCTGAAAGGCGACCGCGCAGCTTCATCAGAGCCCGAGCACCGTTTTACGAATGCCCACCGCCGCTTCCGACACCTTGAAGCGTGTGGCTATTTCCGCTTCGTTCCATCCTTGGTTGACCAAGTTGCGGAATTCCGTCGCAGGCATCAGAAAGCCGGCCGCGAACCAGTTGGCCTCCCATTCGACGCGATCGGAACCGTGGCGAGAGATTTCCAAGGGGAACTTTCCGAACTGGCTGTGCAGAACGTAGTGGCCCAGTTCGTGGGCGATAGTGAAAAGCCGGCGGCTTTCTCCAGAGAAGGGGCTGAGCTGGATCAGAAAATCGCCCGGGCCTCTGACCTTGATACGGCCGGTTTGCTGAGGCGAAAACCAATCGGTCATCTCAATCCGGCCTCCCAACTTGGTCACGATGGGGTCGATGTCCCCGTTGGCCGTGTATCCCCATTTTTTTGCGGCATCCGAGGCAAAGTTCTGCACTTGCCTTTGCGTCCAGCCGATGGGCCGGGGGGGGACCGTGGGGGATTCAATGGTGGGCATGACGATCCTTATACAATGCCCATACCCTGCTTTAAGCACGGGGTCTTAGCAAGTCCCGACGAGGCAAATGGCATCTGTCGGGCGTGAAATTTTTGCATTAAACGAAGCGGGCGTAGTTCCGATGGTTGTTTGTCGGCAAGTATCTCCGGTTCATGAAAAATCTGACGCAGTTCAGTGCCCGGCGTCGAGGTCGCCGGGTTTGAGCAGGGCGGCGAAGGGGGCTTTGTTGGCGGCCTTCATGTAGGCTTCGACCGCGGCGATGCTGCCGTCGGCGACGCGGGCCTGGAGGCTTTGGTCCATCGTGATCATGCCGTCGGCGCCGCCGCCTTCGATGAGCGCGCGGATGTTGTTGATCTGGCCGCTGCGGATGGTGTTGGGCAGCGCCTCGTGCTGGAGGAGGATCTCGTGGACGGCGCAGCGGCCCTTGGGGAGGCGTTTGCAGAGGAGCTGGGAAACGACGCCGGCGAGGCAGCTCGCGAGCATGACGCGCACCTGGTTTTGCTCGTCGGCGGGAAAGGCGTTGATGATGCGGTCGATGGTCTTCGGGGCGTTGTTGGTGTGGAGCGTGCCGAAGACGAGCATGCCCATGCTGGCGCAGCCGAGGGCGAGCTTGATGGTCTCGAGTTCGCGCATCTCGCCGACGAGAAGGATGTCGGGGTCGTGGCGCATGGCGCCCTTGAGCGCGGCGGCGAAGGAGCCGGTGTGCTCGCCGACCTCGCGGTGGACGATGGTGGATTTCTTGTTCTGGTGAACGAACTCGATGGGATCCTCGATGGTGATGATGTGGCGCGACGAGGTCGCGTTGATGTGGTCGATCATTGCGGCGAGCGTGGTGGACTTGCCGCTGCCGGTCGGGCCGGTGACGAGGACGAGACCCTCCTGAAGGTTGCACAGTTTTTTGAGCGCGGGCGGGAGGTTGAGGTCGTCGAAGGAGAGGATTTTCGTGGGGATCTGGCGGAAGACGGCGGCCTGGCCCCAGTGGTTGTAGAGGTAGTTGCCGCGGAAACGGGCGACGCCGGGGATTTCGTGGGCGAGGTCGAGGTCCTTTTTTTCAAGGAACTGCTTCCAGCGGGCGGGCGGACAGATTTCCTCGAGGAGGACGGTCATTTTTTCGGCGGTGACCGGGGTGTCGCCGATGGGCGTGAGGTTGCCGGAGATGCGGGACTTGGGAGGCAGGCCGACGGTGAGGTGCAGGTCGGAGCCGCCTTTTTCGAGCATGAAGCGGAGGAGGGTGTCGATGGCGGCCATGGCGGAAAAAGGCGGAGTTAAGAAGGAAGGATGAAGGTGGGCGGAGGCTGGAATCGTTCTCGTTCTTCGTTCTCTTAATCATTCTTGGTTCGGCTTCGGAAGTGGAGAACGAGAACGATTAAGAGAACGAGAAAGATTATATGGCAGGTCGGACGGGTCAGGTGATCTTCGCCTTGATCATGCGGGAGGCGACGTTCTGGCGGGCGGTTTCGGCGGAGATGAGGCCCTTTTGGTAGAGGTCGAAGACGACGTTTTCCATGAGGCACATGCCTTCGCGGACGCCGGTTTCGAGGACGTTGCGCAGACCTTGGGTTTTGCCGTCGCGGATGAGGGCGACGACGGCGGAATTGGCGACGAGCAGTTCGCAGGCGAGGACGAGGCCGCCCTCGGTGGAGGGGAGGAGGCGTTGGCAAAGAATGCCGCGGAGACTCTCGGAAACACTGGCGCGGATCTGGGACTGCTGGGAGGGCGGGAAGACGTCGAGGAGGCGGTTGAGCGTGGTGGCGGCGTCGCTGGTGTGCATGGTGCCGATCACGAGGTGACCGGTTTCGCTGGCAGTGATAGCCATCTCGATGGTTTCGAGGTCGCGGAGTTCGCCGATGACGATGACATCGGGGTCCTCGCGAAGGGCGCCTTTAAGCGCGGAGGCGAAGCTGGCGGTGTGCGCGCCGACCTCGCGCTGGGTGAGGTTGCAGCGTTGGGAGGGTTGAACGACCTCGACGGGGTCCTCGACGGTGATGATGTGGTCCTGACGGGTGGCGTTGAGTTCGGCGACGAGGGCGGCGAGGGTGGTGGTCTTGCCGGAGCCGACGGGGCCGGTGACGAGGATGAGGCCGTTGTGGTAGTTGAGGAGTTTCTTGACGGCATCGAGGCTGCGCAGGCCGAGTTCGTTCAGGAGGGGAACGCGCGCGGGGACCATGCGGTAGGAACCGGCGGCGCCGCCCTTGTGAAACATGAGGTTCACGCGGTAGCGGTCGCCCTTGTCGAGGGCCAAGGCGTAGTCGAGATCGCGTTGCTCTTGGAAAAGCGTGCGTTGTTCGGGAGTGAGCAGCGCGAGGTTGAGACGCAGGGCCTCGTCGGCGGTGAGACGGTGTTCGCCGAGCGGGACGAGGGCGCGGTTTTGGCGGATGAAGGGGCGGGTGCCGGCGGAGAGATGGAGATCGCTGGCGCCGTAGCGGGCGGAGTCGCGCAGAAGTTTGCGCATGGCGGCGGCGAGGGCCGCGTCTTCCATCGCACCGACCATCTCGAAAGGCATGCCGGGGAGTTTGGGCGGACCGTCCGCTGCGGAGGCTGCCATGAAGGGCGGTGCGGTGACGCCGCCGGGGGTGAGGGATCGGGGTGGCGCGGATTTGGGCGGGGCTGTGTCCGGCGCGGCGAAAGGATCGTCGGCGGGAGGACCGGATTTACCTTTGCTGAAAGCGATCCCGGCGACCTTTTCCAAGGTGGCGAGGTGCTCATCGTCGAGATGGCCGTCGTCGATCAACTTTTGGGCAAAGTCCATCAGGTCGGCCTGTTCGCCGAGGGCAGCACGGACGGCGGAGGCTTGTTCAAGGGTGAAAAGGGCCTGATCGAGGCCGAGTCGGACCAGCCAGCGAATCTCGTTTGTCATAAGAAGAATATGGCCGGAGCCGGATTCAGGCCAGTGTGCAAACGGCATGGGCGGTAGCCAAGCGCGAAGCGAGGAACCAGGTGATACTCCGGACGGTCCATGGGGACATTATGAGCACCAAACTATCATTAAAAATCATTCGGGCCGCGGCTTTGGCCGGGCTGACGTCGGTCGCGGTCACGCAATCGGGATGTCTGCTTGTGGCTGCCGGCGCGGTCGCAGGTGCGGGCGCGGTGGTTTATGTGCGCGGTGAACTGCAGGCCTCGCTGGACAGCGGTTACGAGTCGGTCAAAAAAGCGACGAACCGCGCGATCGACCAGCTGCAGTTCAAGAAGATCAGCGAGTCAAAGGATGCGCTTAAGGATGTGCTGATTGCACGGACAGCGGACGATACGAAGGTTGAAATCACCATTATCAAGGTCTCCGAAGTGCTTACAAAGGTGGAGATCCGCGTGGGGGTTTTTGGCGACCAGGCGGTTTCGATGACGATCTTGGAAAAGATCAAAAAGGGACTGTGAGCGGCACAAGATCGACGCTCAGGCCGGCCGGGTCGGTCAACGTGCGGGGAGCGTCGAGATTGCGCAGGGCGATCTCGATGCGCTCCAAGCCGGCGTAAACGTAAGGATAATCGCCGGAGGGTGAGGAACGGCCCCAAGTGTTGACCGCGACGTGGTGGTGGTAGCCGTCCGCGCCGAGGAAGAGCGCGCCGGGATAGTCGCGGGTGGTCACGGCGAGGCCGAGTTGGCCGGCGTAAAACGACTCGGCGGCGGCGAGCGAACTTGTCCGCAGGTGGATGTGTCCGATCACGGTGCCGGCGGGCAGTCCGGCGGCGCGGGCGTCGGGCGCGGTGGCCAGCAACGCGCCGGTCTCGAGCGCGCGGGTGAACATCACGAGTTTGCCGTCGGCGGAATGCCACGTTTCGCGAGGACGGTCGGCGTAGAGTTCGAGGCCGTTGCCGTCGGGATCTTCGAGGTAGATCGCCTCGCTCACGCCGTGGTCCGAGAGGCCGTGGATCGGCGTGCGGGTTTCGGCCAGGCGGAGCAGCACGCGGGCGAGCGATCGGCGGTCGGGCACGAGCAGCGCGAGATGAAAGAGGCCGGGAACGCCCGGCGGTTTGGGCAGGGCACCCGGGGTTTCCACGAGCGTGAGCAACGGCTCCACACCGCCCGGTGCATGGAGCGCGAGCGTGCGGCCGACCGACGCGCCCGGCACCAGACCGAGCACGCCGGCGTAGAAGGCCTGCGCGCGGTCGAGGTCGGCGACGCGCAGGCGTGCGGAGCGGAGTTGCAGGGTGGGAGTCATGGATGGATCGGCTCAGGCGGCCGCGAGGGCTTGGGTCGCGGCGGAGGCTTCGGCGAGGGCTTGCGTGCGGACGTCGTCACCTTGGTTGAGGCTGTGCGCATAGACAAACGTGACGTCGGTGAGGCCGATGAAGCCGAGGACGGCGCGCAGGTAGGGTTCGAGGAAGTTGTAGCCGCCGAACGCGCTGGTGGGGCGGAAGTCGCTCCCGCTGGCGACCAGCACGGTGACGCGCTTGCCGGTGACGAGGCCCGCGAAACCGGCGTCGGTTTTTGCGAACGTGCGTCCGAAGCGGACGACCTGGTCGATCCACGCCTTCAGGTTGGCGGGGATGGAGAGGTTGTAGATCGGCGTGGTGATCAGGAGCTCGCTGGCGGAGAGAAGTTCTTCCACGTAACGGTCGGAGACCGTGATGGTTTCGCGTGCGGCGCTCGAGTGGCCGGCGGGAGGCGTGAGGGCGCCTTCGATCCAGGCTTCGGAGACGAAGGGCGGAGGGTTTTTGCCGAGGTCGTGCGAGATCACTCGACCGCCGGCGTGGCGGGATTGCCAGGTGGAAAGGAACTCTTCGCCGAGTTTGCGGCTGTGGGAACGTTCGCTGCGTGGGCTGGCGTCGAGGTGGAGGAGGGTGGATGTGCTCATGGGTGGTGGTGGTTTAGCTAATGGTTGTGGTTCGGTTTTTAAGTAACCAATATGGTTACAAAATAGTGCAAAATGCATCAGTGTTTGCCGGTGCAAACGGGCTTGAGCTGCTGGTGGACGTCTTCGAGCGAGATGCGCGCGAGTTCGGCCTCCATGCTGGTCTGGGCCTTGAAAAAGGCGGTGCGCAGGATGGTCTCGATGCGGGCGCCGACAGGGCACTTGTGGTTGGGAGTGAACCGGTCGAGGCCGTGGTCTGGCTGGGGCTCGACCGCGCGGTAGATGTCCAAGAGGGTGATATTGGCCGGTGCGCTGGCTAGGCCGAAGCCGCCGCCGACACCTTTGTGCCCAACGACGAGACGGGCTTTGACGAGGGCGGAAAGCAGCCGGCGGATGACGACCGGGTTGGTGTCCACGCTGGACGCGATCTCGGCGGACGTGACCTGCGCGCCCGCCTTATAGGCGAGGTAGGCGAGCACGTGAACGCTGACGGCGAAGCGGGAGTTTCCGGTCATTGGTTTATGTAACCAGTATTGTTACGATATGCGGAAATTGTCAAGCGCAGTTTCATTTTGGAGGTGGCATGGACCCATATACGGGGTTGCAAAGCCGGGCATTTCGGGGAGTCTGGACCTTTAACCCGTTCATTCATGCTACGAAAGATTATCACGAAGCTGCGCGACACGTTCGCCGCTTCGCCCAAGGCCAAGCCGGTGACGTCCGACGGCCATCCCGCTTACAGCAAGGCCAAGTCCGCCGCTCCCCGTTCTGACGCGCATCCGCGCGACCGTGGTCCGAAACAAGGTGGCCATCCCGCCGGCAACAAGCCCGCCCACGGCGGCGGTCGCAATCAAGGCCACGGTTCGCAGGGATCGCAGGGTCGCGGTGGCCACGAAGGCTCGCGTCCGCGTAACGACCAGGCCCCGCGCGCCGATCATGGCCCGCGCAAAGATTTCGCTCCCCGCAACGACCACGCTCCTCGGAGCGGTGGAAGTCACGGCGGTTCACATTTGAGCCGCGGCGCCAAGCCCGAGCGGCCGGTCATCGACCAGTCGTTCGACGGCCCGAGTCGTGCGGCCATCAAGCCGGTGTCGGCGGTGGTGATCCCTCCGCAGGACAACGCGTTTTCCAAGCTCGGCCTCAACGATGCGATCGCGTTTGGCGTGGCGGAAATGGGCTATGCCGAGCCCACGCCGATCCAGACGCAGGCGATTCCCGTGATTCTCTCGGGCAAGGACGTGATCGGCTCCGCGCAGACCGGCACAGGCAAGACCGCGGCGTTTGCGCTGCCGATCATCCACAAGCTCGGCGCGCACGGCAAAATGCGCGTGCTTGTTCTCGAACCCACGCGCGAACTCGCGTTGCAGGTCGAGGAGGCCGTCCAGAAGTTTTCCAAATACACCGACATCACCGCGACCGTCGTTTACGGCGGCGTCGGCTACGGCAAGCAGCGCGACGATCTGCGCCGCGGCGTCGATGTCCTCGCGGCCACGCCGGGACGTCTGCTCGACCACATGGAGCAGGGCGACGTGAAGCTGGGCGACATCGAGATCCTCGTTCTCGACGAGGTGGACCGCATGCTCGACATGGGCTTCCTGCCCGACGTGAAGCGCATCATCCAGAAATGTCCGCAGGCGCGTCAGACGCTGTTCTTCAGCGCCACGATGCCGCCCGAGCTGGCGCAGCTTTCGAGCTGGGCGCTGCGCGAGCCGGTGGAGATCAAGATCGGCCAGCGCCGCTCGCCCGCCGAGACGATCGCGCACGCGTTCTATCCGGCGGTCGCCTCGCAGAAATTCGACCTGCTGATCGAGCTGCTTCGCCGCACCGAGTTCAAGAGCATCATCATTTTCACGCGCACCAAGATGGGCGCCGACCGCATCGCGCACCGCCTCCAGGCGGAGAAACATTCCGTCGGCGTCATTCACTCCGACCGCAGCCAGCGCGAGCGCGTCGAGGCGTTGCAAGGGTTCAAGGACGGCAAGTTCGAGGTGCTTGTCGCCACCGACATCGCGGCGCGCGGTCTCGACATCGCCGGCGTGTCGCACGTCATCAACTACGACGTGCCGGAGAATCCCGAGGACTACGTCCATCGCATCGGCCGCACCGGTCGTGCTCATGCTTCGGGTGATGCGTTTACGCTGGTGACCGAGGACGACGTGCGCGACGCCCGTTCCATCGAGCGCTTCATCGGCGCGACGATCGAGCGCAAAAAGCTCGACGGTTTCCCTTACGTTTATTCGGCGCTCTTCGACGAGAAGGCGCTCGCCGAGGCCGCCGCTCCCGCTCCGCCCAAGAGCCGCCTCATGCGCGGCGCGCGGCGCTGAGTTGCCCGGAGTTTGGACATTAAAAAGGCCGGACGAGCAGATCGTCCGGCCTTTTTGTTTTTTAAGCGGAGAGACGGCTCAATCTTCCGTCAGCGACTTGAAGGCGAGGGCGGCGGCCGCGCCACCGGCGAGATCGGCGCCGAGATACACCCAGAGCTGGTTGAGGCTTTCGAAGCCCATGGTGAACACGCCGAGGCCGACGGCGGGATTAAACGCGCCGCCCGAGATGCCGCCAACCGACACGGCGCCCGCCAGCACGGTGAAGCCGATGGCGAGACCGTAGAACGAGTTGCCCGCGGTGCCCTTGGAGGTTGCGGTCTGGAGCACGACCCAGGCGAGGGCGAAGGTGAAGAGGAACTCGACGACGGCGGATGCGCGCACGCCATGCACGGCGGCGGACGCGTGGCCGTGGAGTTTCACCACGATGAGGGCGGCGACAAGGCCGGCCGCGAACTGGGCGATCCAGTAGGGGAGGACGTCCTTGGCCGGGCATTTGCCGCGCAGCCAGACCGCGAGCGTGACCGCCGGATTGAAGTGTCCGCCGGAAATATGTCCGCCGGCGAAGATCATCACGGCGAGCGCCGCGCCGATGGCCAGCGGGGCGAGCGGGCTGTTGCTGTGCACGGCGTTGCCGACCGTGAAAACGAGGAAGAACGTGCCGATGAACTCGACGATGTATTTTTTCATAAGTGGTTGGGTGGATGGAGAACCAAGGGCTGTTTGGCCGCGTCCCAGGCGGTCGGCAAGGCCAAGATGAGGCGAGTTCCGGCCAAATGACGCGCAGCCCCGCGCCTTCCCGTCGGCTAGACTTTGCCTGTCAACCAGCCCGACATCCCATGGCCGAAACCATTTTTAAACCCGAGGAATGCGAGGTCGTTTCCTTTGCTCCGCTGGCGACGATCGGCGGCTCCGGCATCACCCGCCGCACCCTGTTGGCGACCAGTGGCGGCAAGGTTGTCTTGTTTTCACTGGATGCAGGGCAGGAGATCGCCGAGCACACCAATCCGAATCATGCGCTTATCCAGGTGCTGACGGGTTCGCTGAATCTCGTGCTCGACGGCAAGCGACGAGTGCTGGGCCAGGGTGAATTGCTCCACATGCCGCCGCAGCTCCCTCATGCACTGCGGGCGAACGGATCGACGAGCTTTCTGCTGACACTGCTGTCTCCGGTTACGAATCCGTGACGTTCGCAGTCGGGGCTTGATTTATATTCCTTAATGGGAATGTAGTGTGGGCGTGAGGCTCATCGAAATCTACCAGTGCCTGTGCGACGTCACTCGTCTGCGGTTGCTCAACCTGCTACAGCAGGGGCCGCTGTGCGTGTGCCATGTGCAGGCGGTGCTGAAGGAGCCGCAGGTCAAAATTTCCAAGCATCTCGGCTACCTGAAGACGCGCGGCATGGTGGAGGCGAAACGCGAGGGCAACTGGATGATCTACCAACTGCCGTCCAAGGCCTCGCCCGAACTGAAGGCCAATCTCGCCTGCCTGCAGGACTGCGTGCGCGAACAGGCCGTTTTCAAAGCCGACCTCGTCCGCCTGGGCCGGCTCGATCTCTCGTGCAGCCCGCTCAACGCCGACGGCAAACCGGTGGCGCGCGCGAGCCGCTGCTGTTAACCGACCCTTTATTTTATGAACACCAACACTCCTGAGGCCGCTTCCACCTGCGGCTGCGCCGCCCCGGCGACCGAACTTCCTTCGCTGACCATCTCCGCCTTCCGCGCCGCGCTGGCGGCGGCTCCGTCGCTGCCGCTGACGGTGATCTGGCCGGACGGCGATCCCATCGAGGCGCATTTCCACGTGACCGAAGTGGGGCGCGTGCAAAAGGACTTCGTGGACTGCGGCGGCACGGTGCGCCGCACGGTTACCTGTCTGTTGCAGACGTGGGTGGGCGACGATGTTGATCACCGCATCACGGGCGGGAAACTGCTGAAGGCTTTTGAGCATGCCGTGCCCGTGCTGGGCGGCGAAGACCTGCCGGTGGAACTCGAATACGAGGCGTGCAACGTCGTTCAGCTCAAGGTGGTCGCGGTCGTGGAGGAGGCGGGGCGGCTGGTGATCCGGCTGGCGTCGAAGCACACCGACTGCCTCGCGAAAGACTTGTGCCTGCCGCAGGCGACGACCTGCACGCCCGGCTCCGGCTGCTGCTGATCCTAAGGCGGCGGGCACGGCGGCCCGCCATCACTTTCCCAATCTTTTTATGAACACTGAAAAACCCACCATCCTGGTTCTTTGCACGGGCAACTCGTGCCGCAGTCATCTCGGCGAGGGGCTGTTGCGCGCGGCGGCCGGAGACCTTTTCAACATTGTCAGCGCGGGGTCGAAGCCCGCCGGCTACGTCCATCCGATGGCCATCGCGGCGATGAAGGAGATTGGCATCGACATCTCCGCGCACACCTCGAAGCACATGAACGAGTTTGCGACGGCGCAGATCGAGACGGTCATCACGGTGTGCGGCAACGCGGACCAGGCGTGCCCGATTTTCCCCGGACAGGTGAACCGCCACCACTGGCCGTTCGAGGATCCGGCGCACGCGACCGGCACGGACGAGGAAAAGATGGCGATGTTCCGCCGCGTGCGGAACGAGATCCGCCGCGTGTTCACCGCCTACGCCGACGGGCGTCGCGACGAGCGGAAGGCGACGGCGAGTTAAGGACATAAGGAGGACGGACCTCCAGGTCCGTCCAAAGGGGGCGTGAGTGCGTTCTCACGTGGTCGGACCGGGAGGTCCGACCTCCTTCACCAGCCGTCGTCTTCCGGGTTTTAATTTATGAGCACTCTGACCAAACAACTGTCGTTTCTCGACCGGTGGCTTACCGCCTGGATTTTTCTGGCGATGGCCGTCGGCGTGGCGCTTGGGCGGTTTGCCCCGGCGTTGGCGGAGACGCTCACGTCGTGGAGCATCGGCACCACGTCGGTGCCGATCGCGGTCGGCCTCGTCCTGATGATGTATCCCCCGCTGGCGAAGGTTCACTACGAGGAGCTGCCGGACGTGTTTAGCGACAAGAAAGTGCTGACCCTCTCGCTGATTCAAAACTGGCTGGTCGGGCCGGTGCTGATGTTTGCGCTGGCGACGATTTTTTTGCGCGACCAGCCGGGGTATTTTGCGGGGCTTGTGCTCGTGGGCATCGCGCGCTGCATCGCGATGGTCATCGTGTGGAACGATCTGGCGGGCGGGAGCCGCGAGTATTGCGCGGGGCTGGTGGCGGCGAACGCGCTGTTTCAAGTGTTCACGTTTGCGCCGCTGGCATGGCTCTTTCTGAAGGTGTTGCCGCCGCTGGTGGGAGTGGACCTCGGCGTGCTCGATCTCTCGGCGATCACCATCGGGAGCATCGCGCAGAGCGTGTTCATTTACCTGGGGATTCCGTTTATCGCGGGCTGGCTGACGCGGGCGGTGTTCCGGCGCGGCGACCGGGTGAAGTGGTTCGATGAAAAGTTTCTCCATGCGATCAGCCCGATCACGCTGGGGGCGCTGCTGTTCACCATCGTGGTGATGTTCAGCCTGCAAGGGAAACAGGTGCTGGCGCGTCCGCTGGACGTGCTGCACATCGCGGTGCCGCTCGTGGTGTATTTCGCGATCATGTTCACGGCGACGTTCTGGATGAGCGTGAAGGCGGGGGCGGACTACGCGAAGGCGGCGACGCTCGGGTTCACGGCGGCGGGCAACAATTTCGAGCTGGCGATCGCGGTGGCGGTGGGCGTGTTCGGGCTGACGTCTGGAGCGGCCTTCGCGGCGGTGGTCGGGCCGTTGGTGGAAGTGCCCGCGCTGATCGCGCTGGTGACGGTGGCGCTGCGGTGGAAGCGGCGGGTGGCGGCCTGACCGGGCGGAGGGTTTTGAAGTAGGTGAACAGCCCATGGCGGAGGGATCGGGCGGGCGCGCATAGTGGGTTCTCCGCGGGAGGGTTTCCTGCGCAACCTCAACGCTTCCCTTTTATGAGTTCATCCAGCGACGTTCATGCGGCCGCAACCGCTCCCAGCCACGATCAAATCTCCCGGTGCGCCCGTGAACTGTGGATTGAATCCGAGCAGCCGGAGGGGTGCGACGAGATGTTTTGGCTGGAGGCCGAGAGCCGCCTGAGATCCGCACAGTGCGAATCAGAGGTGAACGCATGCACGTTGAAGGCGCTGGGCCGACCGGAGCTGTAGACGCCGGGAAATATGCATCCGCAAGAACCTTGGGGTTCTCGCCGCCATTTGACGGCAATCTTGGCAGGTCTTCTTGAGCGCCGCCTTGACTGTTTCGCGATTATGCGAAATGGTTTCGTCCATGAGAAATTCGTCCGCCGACATCAAAAACCGCAAGCGGCGCGCCGCCGTGTTCAAGGCCTTGGGGCATCCGGCGCGGTTGCAGATCGTCGAGGAGCTGGCCGCCGGCGAACGTTGCGTGTGCGAATTCGTGGATATGGTCGGGCTGGGCTGGTCGGCGGTGTCGCGCCATCTGGCCGTGCTCAAGGCGGCGGGCGTGCTCGAGGACGAAAAGCGCGGCTTGCAGGTATTTTACCGTCTGGCCTTGCCGTGCGTGAAATCGTTCACCGACTGCCTCGACGCCGCGCGCAAGGGCGAGTCCATGGAGGTGCGCCGTTGCTGCGCGTAATTTTGGGCCTAATATTACACAATTCCGCGAAATAAAGGACCAATGACCCTCCTGGATAACCACAATAAAAACAGGACCCGGTGGTTTCTTGCGGCGGGTGTCGCCGGCCTGGTGGTCTGGTGGTGGGTTTACGGCCGGCTGGCCGGGTTCGCCGCGTGGTTGGTTTTCACGGTGCTGGGGTTCTCGCGGGAGTCTCACCTTGCCCGGGCGGTGGAGTTTTTTGTCTATGAAACGCCCAAGGTGCTGATGCTGCTGACGCTGGTGGTTTTTGGCGTGGGCATCATTCGCACGTTTTTCACGCCGGAGCGCACGCGGGCCATTTTGCAGGGGCGGCGTGAATCGGTGGGCAACGTGCTCGCCGCGCTGCTGGGGATCGTGACGCCGTTTTGTTCCTGCTCGGCGGTGCCGTTGTTCATCGGGTTTGTGACCACGGGCGTGCCGTTGGGGGTGACGTTTTCCTTTCTCATCGCTGCGCCGATGGTCAACGAGGTCGCGCTTGTTCTGCTTTTCGGGCTTTTCGGCTGGAAGGTGGCCGCGCTCTATCTCGGCACGGGATTGCTCATCGCGATCAGCGCGGGCTGGGTGCTCGGGCGGTTGCGGCTGGAGCGTTATGTCGAGGAATGGGTGTATGCCACCCAGACCGGAGCCGCCATGGAGGAAGAATCCCTCGGTTGGCCGGACCGGCTGCGGCTGGGCGCCGAGGCGGTGCGCGACATCGTGGGACGGGTGTGGATCTATGTGTTGCTTGGGATCGCGGTGGGCGCGGGCATCCACGGATATGTGCCGGAAAACTTCATGGCCTCGATCATGGGCAAGGACGCCTGGTGGTCGGTGCCGCTCGCGGTGGCGCTCGGTGTGCCGATGTATTCCAACGCCGCCGGCATCATCCCCATCGTGCAGGCGCTGCTGGGCAAGGGCGCGGCGCTCGGCACGGTGCTGGCGTTCATGATGTCGGTCATCGCGCTGTCGCTGCCCGAGGCGATCATCCTGCGCAAGGTGCTCAAGCCGCGCCTCATCGTCACGTTCTTCGGCATCGTGGCCGCGGGCATCATGGTCGTCGGCTTTTTGTTCAACGCCCTGCTGTAGCCTTTCGCTTTTCGAATCCTCTTATCGCCATGAAAAAAATCCAAATCCTCGGCACCGGTTGTGCCAAATGCCAGCAGCTCACCGCGAACGCGGAGTCCGCCGCCAAGCAACTCGGCATGTCCTTCGAGATCGTGAAGATCAAGGAGATCCCCGTGATCATGAAATTTGGCGTGATGTCGACCCCGGCGCTGGCCGTGGACGGCGTGATCAAGAGCCAGGGGCGGCTCCTGACGCCCGAGCAGATCAAGCCGCTGCTTGCGTGAAATATCCAACATCGATCATCCCATGAAATCCCTGTTGCTCGGCCTTGCCCTGCTGTTTTGCACCGTCTTGGGCTCCATGGCGGCGGAACCCGCGCCGCCGTCACGACTCCCGCGTCTCGTCGATCTCGGCGCCGACAAGTGCATTCCATGCAAATTGATGGCCCCCGTGCTCGCCGAATTGGCGAAAGACTACGCGGGCCAACTGGACGTGGTCTTCATCGACGTGTGGAAAAACCATGCCGAAGGCGAACGCTACGCGGTTCGCGTCATTCCTACGCAGATCTTCTACGATGCGGCTGGCAAGGAGCGGTTTCGCCACGAGGGTTTCATGGCCAAAAAAGACATCCTTGCGAAATGGACGGAACTCGGCGTCGAACTGAAGGTCCCGGTGCCGGAGAAGAAAAACTGAGCCGATGGAGCGGCTTTTCATATCGCTGACCGACGCGATGGCGGGCGCGCCGCTGGTCGCGTTGCTCGCCGCGTTCGCGTGGGGCGTGCTGAGCATCGTGCTCAGTCCGTGTCACCTCGCGAGCATTCCGCTGATCGTCGGGTTTCTTCAGGGCGGTGAAACGGTGACGCCGCGTCGCGCCGCCGGTTTATCGGCGCTGTTCGCGCTGGGGATTCTCGGGTCGATCGCGTTGATCGGCGCGCTCACCGCCGCCGCCGGGCGAATGCTGGGCGATCTCGGGCCGTGGGGAAACTACGGGGTGTCGGCGGTCTTTTTTGTTTTCGGCCTGCATCTGCTCGGTCTGCTGCCTTTGCCGGAACGCTGGCGGACGCCGCCCGGTCAACCGCGGCGCGGCCCGCTGGGCGCTTTTCTTTTCGGGTTCGTTTTCGGCGTGGCGCTCGGGCCCTGCACCTTTGGATTCATGGCGCCGGTGCTCGGCGTCACCTTTGGGGTGGCCGCAACGGCGCCCGCGTTCGCGTTCGGAGTGCTTGCGCTCTTTGGCCTGGGGCACTGTTTCGTGATCGGACTCGCCGGCGTATCGAGCAGCTGGGTGCAACGCTGGCTCGCCTGGCAAAACGACACCCCGGGGGCCAAGTGGCTTCGCCGCATCTGCGGGATGCTGGTGATCGCCGGCGGAGTCTATCTCATCGTTACGGCACGTTAAAGCGGGGCCGGGGCGGTGGACGACGGCTGCTCAGATAATTTTCAAGAAAATCGCGTTCGGGCAGCGCGGGGAAACGGCGCGCGGGCCTTGCGGCTCGAGCGGCACGGTGGGTGAGCGGTCGCGATCAGTGCGCGGGAGCGGAGGCGATCTCGTCGGGCTTGTCGTAGATGGCGAGGCGTTCGACGATGGCGCGGCTGGCGGCGTTGAGGCCGATGAGTTCCACGGCGGCGCCTTGCTGGCGGAATTTAATGACGATTTTGTCGAGGGCGTTGATCGAGGTCGTGTCCCAGAAATGGGCGTGGGTGACGTCGATGATCACGGTTTTATGGGCGGCCTTGAAGTCGAAGGACTCGGCGAAGGCGGTGGTGGAGGCGAAGAACAACTGGCCGCGCACGTGGTAAACCATTTCGTCGGGGGTCTGGCCGGTGTGCGCGGTGACGTGGAGGAGTTTGGCGATGCGGGCGGCGAAGCAGAGGGCGCTGAGGAGCACGCCGGCGCCGACACCGAGGGCGAGGTTGTGCGTGCCGACCACGATGGCGACTGTGGCGAAAGTGACCAATGTCGCGGTCCATGGATAGACGCGGATGTTTTTGATCGAGGCCCAGCTGAAGGTGCCGATGGAGACCATGATCATCACGGCGACGAGGGCGGCCATGGGGATTTGAGAAACCCAGCGTCCGAGGAGGACGACGAGGATGAGCAAAAAGAAGCCGGCCCAGAAGGTGGAGAGGCGTCCGCGACCGCCGGATTTCACGTTGATGACGGTCTGTCCGATCATGGCGCAGCCGGCCATGCCGCCGAAGAGGCCGGAGACGAAATTGGCGATGCCTTGGCCGCGGCATTCGCGGTTTTTGTCGGAGGAGGTGTCGGTGTAGTCGTCCACGATGGCGGCGGTCATGAGTGATTCGAGGAGGCCGACGACGGCAAGCGAGGCGGAGTAGGGCAGGATGATGAAGAGGGTTTCACAGGTGAGCGGAATGTCGGGCAATGCGAAGACCGGGAGCGCGGAGGGGAGCGTGCCCATGTCGCCGACGGTGCGAAGGAGATCGTGGTCGCCCCAACCGAACCACATGGAAAGCCCGGTGAGCACGAGGATGCAGATGAGCGGGGAGGGGCCGGCTTTGGTGAGGAGCGGCAGGCCGTAGATGATGGCGAGGCCGCCGGCGACGCAGGCATACATGAGCGGGCCTTGGCCGTGGAATTCCTGGAGTTGCGCGAGGAAGATGACGATGGCGAGGGCGTTGACGAAGCCGATCACGACGGAGCGGGCGACGAAGCGCATGAGGTTGCCGAGCTTGAGCCAGCCGGAGACGATTTGGAAAACGCCGGTGAGGAGCGTGGCGGCGGAGATCATGCCGGGGCGTCCGCCGACGAAGGCGATCACGACGGCGATGCAAAACGAGGCGTAGAGGCCGACCTTGGGATCAACGCCGGCGATGATGGAGAAGGCGATGGCCTCGGGAATGAGAGCGAGCGCGACGACGGTGCCGGCGGTGAGATCGCGGACGGGGTTGCCGAACCATTGCTGTTTGTAAGTGGGGGGAAGGGGGGCGGACATGATGAGTGAACGAACGAAACGTGGAAGTGAGGATTGTGATTACGAAAGCCGTCCGGTCGCACGACGGCGACGGTGCACGGTTTACCCTGACGGCTTTGGTGAAAAAGCCGCATTGCGCGGGGCAATTCAGGGTGGCGTAAGCGTCATGAAGTGGTGGGCCCCTCTGGATCGTGCGGGCGATGGCAAGGCCAAGTTTTCGCGGTGTCGGGCTTGCGATTCGGGCGAAGAGGCGAACGATTCCGGCCACTCATGCAGCTCGACATTCCTTCAGGCGATTTCGCCGGTTACATCTTCGATCTCGACGGAACGCTCATCGACACGATGCCCTTGCATTATAAGGCATGGGACGCAGCCATGAAGCGGCACGGGCTGACGGAAACGTTGGACGAGGATTTGTTTTATTCGCTCGGCGGAGTGCCGACGGTGCGCGTGGCGGAGTTGATCGCGGCGCATTACGGGCTGGTGGTTGATCCGCTGCAAGTGGAGCACACCAAGGAGGCGTTGTTTTTGACGATGCTGGAAGCGGTGGATCACATCGTGCCGGTGGTCGCGTTTGCGCGGCGGGTGGCCGCTGCGCATCCGGTGGCGATCGCGACGGGCGGGATGCCTGAGATCGCCCTGCCGGCCCTGAAAGCGACCGGGTTGGACGGACTTTTCAAGATCGTGGTCACTCCGCGCGACGTGGCGCCTGGGCGGGGAAAACCCGCCCCCGACATGTTTCTGCTCGCCGCCGAAAAAATGGGCGTGCCGGCCGCACGGTGCCTCGTCTTTGAGGACGCGGAGCCGGGGATTCAGGCGGCGCTGGCGGCGGGAATGCAGGTGGTGCGGGTGCCGAGCCGGCGCTGAAAAGGCTTTTGCAGGGCGGGCGGATCGTGTTGATTGGCCAGTCATGAAGCTGGAAGCCCTCGTCAATCCCTCCGTCCTCACGCAGCCGGTCTATGAGCCGGGCAAACCCATCGAGGATGTGGCCCGCGAACTTGGTCTGGACCCGGCGACGATCATCAAGCTCGCGTCCAACGAAAACCCGTTCGGACCGTCGCCGCGCGCGAAGGCGGCCGCCGTGCGTGCGCTGGACCAGGGCGAGTTGTATCCGGACGGCGGTTGCGTCGCGTTGCGCGCGCGTCTGGCGAAGGAGTGGGGATTGGATGCGGGACAGTTCGTGATCGGGAACGGTTCCAATGAGCTCATCGAGCTGCTGGGGCATGTGTTTCTTCGCCCCGGCGACGAGGTGGTGATGGGCAATCCGTCGTTTGCGGTCTATAAGCTGGTGACGCTGCTTTTCGGGGCAAAGCCGGTGGAGGTGCCGTTGGTCGATTACACGCACGATCTCGCCGCGCTGGCGGCGGCGGTGACCCCGCGGACCAAACTGATCTTTGTGCCGAGTCCCAACAACCCGATGGGCACGGCCAACACGGAGGCCGAGCTGCTGGCGTTTGCCCGCGGACTGCCGGCGCATGTGGTGTTCGCTTACGACGAGGCGTATGCGGAATTCTTGGACAACCCGCCGGACTTGCGTCCGCTGATCCGCGAAGGGCGGAAGGTCGTGTGTCTGCGCACGTTTTCCAAGATCTACGGGCTGGCCTCGTTGCGCGTGGGCTACGGCTATGCGTCCGCCGAACTGGCGTCGCTGCTGAATCGGGTGCGGCAGCCGTTCAATGTGAACGCCATCGGCCAGGCGGCGGCGATCGCGGCGTTGGACGATGGTGAATTTGCGGCGAAGTGCCGCCATGAAAACCGCGCGGGCTTGGTGCGGCTGGAGTCGGGCCTGCGGGCGCTGGGGCTGGAAACCGTCCCGAGTGTGGCCAATTTTCTGTTGGTGAAAGTAGGCGACGGAGCGCGCGTGTTTTCCGAACTGCAGAAACAAGGCGTGATTGTGCGTCCGATGCGTCCCTACGGGATGCCCGAGTGGTTGCGCATCACCGTGGGCGCTCCGGTCCAGAACGAGCGGCTGCTTGGCACGCTCGCCAAGGTGCTGCGGGGATGATCAGGAGTTCGACGGGGTGGCGCCGATCGCGGTGCGCAGGTCTTGCAGCAACACGATGCGACCCGGGGAAAACAAGAACAGATCGCTGCCCAGCTTGCGATAGGCCGAGTTCAGGATGTCCCGCGGGGGTTTGCGCAGGTTCAGCAGCTTGCGGATGCTGGTGGCAAGCGTGTCCGTGTTGTTCAGGGGGAGGTCGATTTTTATCAGGCTGGTGAGCGCCGCCTGGTTGAGGGGATCGGCGTTCACGGCTTCCACCAAAACCTGGCGCGCCTGGGTTTGGGCGCCGACATCTATGAGGCGTTTTGAGACGGCGATCAGGTTCTCTGCGCGCACGTTGCCCTGCTTGAGGAAATTATTGAGGAAAAGCTGGGCGGATTCGGCATCGCCCAGTCCGTAGTGGGCGATGGCTTGAAGGCCGTTGAAAACGGCGTAGTAGCGTTTGCCCCAATCGGGATTGTCCGCCAGGAGCTGGCGGACCAGATCAAGAGCGGCCTGGTATTTTTTGGCGACGATGTTGGCCTCGACCATCATGAGGGCGGCGCCTTCCCAGTTGAGCTTGTGGAGGCTGGCGTAATCGTAGACGCGCCGGGCCAGCGCGGGGTTGCCGGTGTTGGCGGCAAAGTCGGCGAGGGCGAGCATGGCGTTGGAGTTGTTGGCGAAATCCTTGAAGATTTCGTTCACATTGGAGGCAACGGCGGCGCCATCTCCCTGCTTTTGCAGGGCGTAAAGCAGGTCTATGCGAGCGCGGGCGTCGGACGGGTTGGCGATTGAACGCAGGAAACTTTCCCGGCGCGCCTCGTCTTCCCGGCCCGCTTCGCGAAGATAGCTTACGCTTTGGGCATAGATTTCCTCGTCCTTGGGGGCTTCTGATGCGAGCTGGCTTAGTTGGGCCAACGCTTGGTCCTTAAGTCCTCGTTCCCAAGCGATGCGTGCGGCAAGAAGGCGTCCGTCTCGCGTGAATTCCAGCCCATACATGCGCATGTAGTCTTCCGCCTGATCATAATTGCCTCGGAAAAAACTGGCCGAGGCTGCGGCCAGGGCGATGATTTGGTTGCGGGACGAAGGGGTGTGGTCCTTGCCCAGGAGTTCCTTGGCGAGGGACAGGGTGCGAGCGTCTTCCTGGCGCTGCAGTAGAAAAGAGAACAGTAATTTGAGATAATCCTGGTCGCGGGGGTGGAACGGGAGCCCCTCCATGAGGGCTTGCTGGGCCAGATCAGGCCGCTTCCAGGCTCCGTAAAATTGGGCGAGCAACAGACGGCCTTCCTTGTTGGACGGATTTTTGGTCACGCCAATGCGCAGGGCATAAAACGCCTCGCGGTAATTTCCGTCCTTCAGTTCGCCCTGTGCGGCTTTGATGAGGAAATCGCCCTTCGAAACCTGATAGGCCTGCCAACGCACCGGAAGCATGAGCATGTCCGAAAACCGCACTTCCGTGAAGCCGCGTTGGTATTTGACAAAAAAATAGGCGGCCGAGGCGAGGCTCAGCCAGCCGATGACAAAGAGGGAAAAGAGCGAAACGGCCAATCGGACCCAGTGAACCTGCACCTGCCAGCCAAGGTTTGTCCGACGGAATGACAGGGGGTAAAACTGTTTAAGGCCGCGGGCAACGGAAGGTGGGGTGGAGCCGGTTTTCTTGAAGTCATCTGCGTTGGACGAAGAGGGGGGCATGAGGCGTGGCGAGAGTTGTCGGGTTGCTGCGGCGTTCCGGTGTTGCGGGGGTGAAATTAACCTTGCGTCACCATAATGGTTGCACCTTGTTGGAAGGTGATACAGGCAATTCGTGAGGGCAAATAAGTTGCCAACGGTTCGTCTGTCACTCTGATTTTAGCAACCTTGATTTAACTGAAAATAACTTGCCGCAATCCATTCCGTGTTTATTCAGGTCGGGGTGCCTGCCCTTAAAAGCAAATAACGTTTGATCTAAATCAAAATCAGTAATTCTATTTTTACCTGCGGTTTTCAAACCATGAAAAACATTGTCCGTAATCTTGTCATGCTCGGTTGTTTTGGTGGTTCCGCTTTTGCGGCCCCCTTTTGCGCTATCGGCGACAACGCCGAGCTTTTCCTCACGGGGCAGGCCGGGGTTCGTTTTGACGATAATATCCTGCTCTCCCCTGGTGGCCCCAACAAGAAAAGCGATACGATCTTAAGCTTTACGCCGGGCCTAGAGCTCGATTTTGGGAAAGATTCTCTGATCAAGGGCATATTGAGCGTGTCCGAGACATTTACCAATTACATGAGCCACAGCGAATTCAACACGCAGCTCACGTCGTTGAATTTCAAAGCCGATTACAGCGGCAGCGAAAAAACAAGAGTGGGCACCAATGCTTTTTATAACCAGTTCGATCAAACCACCTATGCGGCCAACGGCACCAACGTGCGTCGCAACGTCTATGGTGGCGGTGTGGACGGCGAATATTCCCTTTCGCCCAAAACCAGCTTTGGCTCGGGCATCAGCTTTTCTCGGACCGAATACGTGCAAAGTGGCGATGTAGGCTCAAAGGACTACGGCATTCCTCTCAATGTCTACTACGGTATTACCCCCAAGGTCGATCTGAGCGCTGGTCTCACCTATAGTCGCAGTGATCTCGATAATGGCCTGAGCTACGACGATTACTACTACAACATCGGTGCCCGCGGTGAATTTACCCCAAAATTGAAGGGCAATTTCAGCATTGGTTATGATGATCGCAAGGGCAGTGGTGGGGCCGGAGCTAAGGACAATAGCAGCGTGGCCTTTCATTCTGGTCTGACCTACGCCTACTCCGAGAAAACCACGATGACGCTTAATGCCGACAAGGGTTTCACCAACGCGAGTTCCGGCACGAGCACGCAGAAAAACACGGGCGTCTCGCTTGGAGCCCAGACGGATATTTCGGCTGCGTGGAAGCTTAATGCGAGTTTGGCTTACCGTGAGATCGAGTATGAAGGGGCTTTGGGTGGCCGCACGGATGATTATTCGGAAGGCACCTTCGGCGCAACTTACGTGGTTAATTCCAATGTCTCCGTGAACGGTTCCTACACGCTTCGTAATCTTGCATCAAATGTCGGTGGTGTTGAATTCGGGAACAACGTGATCGCGTTGTCTGTCTCCGCCCGCTATTGATTTTTACCGCCTAGCTTGACCCATTCTTGAGACGGAAGAAGATCACTCGGTCTTCTTCCGTTTTTTTTTCTTCGTTTTGCCATGTCACCCAAGCTGTCCAAATTTCTTCTCGTTTGCCTGTTTTCTCCCTTGGCCGTTGTTGCCGAGGACAAACCTGCCAAGCCTATCGCTGCTGGCGTTTCTTCAGATTACGTGATTCAGCCTTCCGATCTGATCAGCGTGCAGATATTCCAAGAGGAGGATCTCAAGCGGGAGGTCCGAGTTTCCCTGGAATACTCGGTAACCTTGCCCTTGATTGGCAAAGTGTATCTTAAGGGGAAAACCGTTCATCAGGCCGAGGCCATGATCCGCGAGCTCTATGACAAGGATTATTTGGTAAACCCCCAGGTGAACGTGGTGGTAATCGATTATGCCAAGCGTTCCGTAAACATCCTCGGGGCCGTGGGCTCGCCCGGTGTGGTTTTATTCCCGCAGGAGCAAGGGCTGACGTTGGTGGATGCGATTTCCCGAGCGGGTGGGTTCAATCGTTTGGCTGACCGCAAGAAGGTCAAACTGACCCGCACCAATGCCGATGGCAAAGCCGAGACCTACATCATTGATGCGGATTCATTGATTCAGGGCAAGTCGAGCAACGCCTGGCTCCTGTTGGTCAACGACGTCATTTACGTTCCGGAAAGCATTCTCTAAGTAAGCCGCCTCACCAGTCATGGATTTAAATTCAAAGCATCAGTCCCAAGCCAGTCACTCTCCCGGAGAATACGGTTACGAGGGGTATGCCGGCTACAATCCAGCCGGCTATGGAGGGGAAAATTCCGTCCAACGCAGTTTTCGCGATTACGCGCTGATTTTGCGCGAGCGCATCTGGTATATCATCGTGGTCTTCCTGGTCGTGTTTTCATCGGCCTTGGTTTACACCTTCAGCCAGACGAAAATTTATCTGGCCAACGCGACCGTGCAGATTTTCCGCAGCGCGCCCAGCATCATCATAGGCGTCAAGCCCGTGATGGAAGATGATGTTCGTGGCGCGGAGGATCTTAACACGGTCGTCGAGGTGCTCCGGAGCGGTTCCATCATCCAAAAGGTAGCCCAGCGCATCACGGGTGATGACCTTCGTCAATTTATGGCCCCCTATCAGACGGGCAAGGGAGGTGATCCAATTACTCCGCTCGATATTCTGGGAGCCAATCGCAGCATTGTCCCCCAGCGGATGAGTCTGATCCTCAACATCCAGTATCGCCACCCCGACCGGTTTATCGCCGCCAAGGTGGCCAACATGTTTGTCGATGAGTTTATCAATTACAACAACCGCGTGCGCATCGACGAATCCATGAAGGCGGTTGAAGAACTGAAAATCCGCGCCGACCAGCAGGAACGCAAGGTGAGGGATCTTGCGATCGAGCTGCAGGGCTACCGTGAAAAAAACAACATGGTTTCACTGGATCAACGCAAAGACATCGTCACGGAAAAGTTGAAGGCGTTGAATTCCAATCTCACCCAGGTCGACACCAAGTTGAAGGATTCGGAAATTCGCTGGAAGCAGGTTCAGGACCGGCTTGCGGCGGGTGGCGATCTTACCGAGCTGACCTTCATCTCCGGTCAGCCTCTCATCAACGGGTTGGTTTCGGAGGTTTCCCACAAGAAGATATTGCTGGCGCAATTGAGGGACCGTTATCGCGACAAGCATCCGGTCATGATTGAAAACGCGAACTCGCTTGCCCAGTCGGAAAAGGAACTCAAGCAGGCCATCGAAAACGCATCGGCCACCATCGAGTCCGAATATCAGAACGCGAAGAGCAATGCGGTGCAGGCCCGGGCTTCACTGGTGCAGGCGGAGGCCGAAAGCATGCAGCTGGATCGTGCGGCGGTGGAATACGATTCCCGCTCCAGCGAACTGAAGATCAACGAGGTGATTCTCCAGAACCTTATCACGCGCATGCGTGAGACCACCATCAGCGGCACGATCGAGTCGCAAAATGCCCGAGTGCTGGATCCGGCGGGTCCCTCCATGGAAGACAATTATGTTTCGCCGAAAATCCCGCTCAATCTGGGTATCGGTTTTGTGGGAGGCCTTGGCCTTGGTTTGGCCTTTGCGTTCTTCGTGGCCTTCATAGACGACCGCGTTAAAAGCTCCTTCGATATCGAATCTGTAGTTGGTCTGCCGTTGATCGGGATCATTCCTCAGATCAAAAAAATGGAGCAGCCTGACAAGGCTCAGATCGCGATCAACAATGCCGATCGCCAGGTGGCCGAAGCCTTTTTGACGCTGCACTCAAGTCTGCGACTCAAGGACGAGAGCAAGAACGCCCAGTGCATTCTCTTGACGAGCACCATCCCTGGTGAGGGCAAATCCTTCACCACGACCAATCTGGCGCTGACTTTTGCCGCCCATGGCGAGCGCGTCGCGATCGTGGACTGCGATCTTCGAAAGCCGAACATCCACAAGTCGTTCCGGTTGGAAAACCGGAAGGGCGTCATCGATATTTGCGCCGGTGTTGCGACGATTGATGACGTGGTCATCCGCAACGTGCATCCCAATCTGGACATTATCCCGACGGGCGGCCGTGCCAAGAATCCGACGCAGATTCTCAATGGGAAAAACTTCGAGGCGTTGATCGCGGACCTTCGCAAACGCTACGACCGGGTGTTTTTCGACACGCCTCCGCTTGCCGCGGTGAGCGACGCGCTGATCGTGCTTCCTTTGGTGGACGGCTCCATCTTCACGATCTTTTTCAACAAGGTGCGTCGCAAGGCCGCCCAGTTCAGCGCCAAAAAACTCCTCGAGACCAATGTGCCGGTTTTTGGCGCCGTGCTCAATGGCCTGAATCTTGCGGTGTCCGGCTATTATTACGCCCAGTATTACGACAAGTCCTACAAGGATTATTATGTCGTGATGTCGAAGAACGACACGACGCCCGAGCGCTGATATCATCCGGCGAAGTTTTCCCCAAGGCGCGGCTCCAAAACGAGCCGCGCTTTTTATTTTTTGGCGGCGGCGCGGGCGAGTCGGTCGTTGATCGCCATCGCGAGCGCGGATTTCCCTGGTGCTATTTCGGCGTGGATTTTGCGCCAATGGCCGTTGTCCAACTGGCGCAACATCGCAAACAGGAGATGCGCGGCCAGTGGAAGCCGGCCTTTTTGGGTAAGCCAGAAGACATTCGTGCCTGTGGGATGAGAGGGCTTTGAAAGCAGCAGGGCCGCTTCGTCTGACGGAATGAGTTTCAATCGGGCGGTCGTGAGCTTATGCGCCAAGATCACGGGAGTGCGCGGGCTGTAATGGCGCTCAAGCATCCCGGGTGCCGGGGTCGCCTTTTGCTGTGAGGTGACGGCGTGCCGGACGATGGCTATGGGGCGGTCGAGTATGGACTGGAGGGCTTCACGGGAAATTGCCCCCGGGCGAAGCAGGGCCGGATGAGCAGGATCGCGCAGATCCAGAATGGTTGATTCCAAGCCGATCTCGGCGGCGCCACCATCCAGGATGTGACCGATGCGTTTGCCGAGGCCCGCTCGAACGTGCTCGGCGGTGGTTGGGCTCACATAACCAAAGGGATTGGCACTGGGGGCGGCCAGCGGACATCCGCTGAGGCGGATCAGGCGGCGAAACAGCGGATGCGCCGGCATGCGCACGGCCACACTGGGCAATCCCGAGGTGACGATGGCTGGAACGCCCGGTTGCTTTGGCAGCACGAGCGTGAGCGGGCCCGGCCAGAAGGCTTTGGCGACTTTCAACGCATCCGGGCTCAGTTCGGCGATGGTCCGTGCCTGGGCGACGGTGTTGACATGGACAATGAGGGGATCGTTGGCCGGCCGACCCTTTGCCCGGAAAATCGCTTTGCAGGCCTTGGCGTTCAAGGCGTCGGCGGCGAGTCCGTAAACGGTTTCGGTCGGCGCGGCGACGAGTCCGCCTTGGGCAAGCACTCTGGCCAGACGGACCATGTTGGTCGGCGTGGGACGGTAAACCCGGGCGAAAAGCTTTGAGGGCATGGCACGAAAAAGGCCGGAGGGATAAGCTCCGGCCCTTGCTCGTAAAAATGATCTGCGGGCTTAGAGCGCCAGAAGATTGTTACGGGACTGTTTGATGGTCTTCGTAACGGCGCGCTGCTGCTTCGCGGAGAGATGGGTGTATTTGCGCGGAAGGATCTTACCGGTGTCGGTAACGAAGTTGCGCATGGCCTGGGGCGTGGTGAACGGAATGTTCTCCGCGTTGACGGTCTGCTGGGAGGAGGAGGTTTCGGTCGTGCTCATTTGAAAAAGGATGTGATAAAAAGCTTTGCAGCCGAGGATTGTCAACCTGCAATCCTCCGCCCAACTTGGGCGCTTCTCAGGCGCTCGGTCGCATGTGGTCCCCGTAGCTCAAATGGATAGAGCAGGCGTTTCCTAAACGTCATATCCCGGTTCAATTCCGGGCGGGGGCACCAGCTTTAAAAAGGAAACGCCTGCCGGGTCGGTTTGGCTCAGGCGCGTTTACTTAACACGCTGGTTTCGTAAGCTTTGACTTCACGCAGCCAGGTGCCGTCGCCGGGGACGTTTTGGCGGCGGCAGTGTTCGGCCCAGACGGCGGCCCAAGGGAGGGATTTGATGTCTTCCATCAGGGCGAGCCGCGTGGTGTGGTCGCCGGCGGCCTCGGCATCTCGAAGGAGGGCGGTCGGTTCCAGAAGGGCAATGAGCAGAGCCTTCAGGGTGTTGCGGGTGCCGATTGCCCAGGCGGCCACGCGGTTGATACTGGCGTCGAAGTAGTCGAGGCCGATGTGGGTGCGACCCAAGAAATCGCCGCGCACGAGTTCTTCTGCGATGCCGCGCAGCGGATCGTCGAGCAACACGACATGGTCGCTGTCCCAGCGCACGCCGCGGCTTACGTGCAACAGCAACTCGGGCGTGAACTGGAGCACCGAGGAAATCTTGTCGGCCAGGCCTTCGGTGGGATGGAAGTGGCCGGCGTCGAGGCACACGAGTTTCTGATTCTTCACGGCGTAACCAAGGTAAAATTCGTGCGAACCCACGACGTAGCTTTCGGAGCCGATGCCGAAGAGTTTGCTTTCGACGGCGTCCAGCGTGAGACGCGGGTCGAGTTTTTCGGCGAAGATGGCGTCGAGGGAGGCTTCGAGGCGTTCGCGGGGGGCCTTGCGGTCGGCGGGGACGTCCTTGTAGCCGTCGGGAATCCAGAAATTGGTGACGGTGGTCGAGTCGAGCTGGCGGCCCATGTCGGCGGCGATGCGGCGGCAGGCGATGCCGTGTTCGATCCAATACTGGCGGATGCCGGCGTCGCGATGGGCGAGGGTGAAGCCGTCGGCGGCCTTGGGGTGTGCGAAGTAAGTCGGGTTGAAATCGAGGCCGAGACCTTGGGCGCGAGCCCAGTCTATCCAGCTTTGAAATTGGGTGGTCGTGTAGGCGTTGCGCTCGACCTTGCCCGCGCCGAGGTCGGCGTAGCAGGCGTGGAGATTGAGGCGGTGTTTGCCGGGGATGAGGCGGTAGGCCTGCTCAAGGTCCTGGCGCAGTTCGGCCAAGGTGCGTGCTTTGCCGGGGTAGTTGCCGGTGGCGGCGAGGCCGCTGCCGGTCAGGGACGCGCCGGCAGTTTCAAAGCCGCCGACGTCGTCGCCTTGCCAGCAGTGCAGAGAGATGGCGGTGGCGGCGAGGCTCTGGAGGGCTTGATCGGTGTTGATGCCGAGCGCGGCATACTGTTCACGGGCGGTATCGTAACGGTCGGAATGGGAGGGAGGCATGATCAACAGCATGCGAATAAGGTGGAGCGCGGCGATATCTCTTGGTTGTTATTTTGCGACAGCATATTGGATTTTTTATTACGTATGTGGTGGTGTCTGGCATTTAATATCCACGGATCGCGACAAACATTGAGGCGAGACGGGTGCTGATCTTGGCAGGGGCCACAGTCCGTGGATTTTCACAATGAAGTGGCTTTTAATTGGCGGGCTGCGCAACTTTTTCGTCTGACCATCGTCACCCCTTCATTGAATATGCGTTATAACTCTCGGACTCCTCTCGCGGCTCAGCGTCGCGCGTTTACCCTTCTCGAAATTCTCGTCGTGCTCGCCATCATCGGCCTGCTCGTCGGCCTTGCGGTGAATAACGTGGGAGGAATTTTTGGGAAAAACCAAGTGGCCATCACCGGTCTGTTTGTTAATTCCAGCATCAAGACGCCGCTCACCTCGTATCGCATCGACATGGGGGATTATCCTTCGAATGAGGAGGGGCTGCAGGCCCTTCTCACCGCGCCGCAAAACAACGCCGACCGCTGGCAGGGGCCTTATCTGGACGTGAAGGGCAACAAACTTCCGGCTGATCCCTGGGGTGAGCCTTACGTTTACCACTATCCCGGCGTTAAAAACAAACTGGGCTTCGATATCTACTCCAAGGGACCGGACAAGGCCGACGGCACGCCCGACGATATCGGCAACTGGTAACGTTCCGAACCATGCCTCAACCTGCCCCAAGGCTCGCGGGTGGCGGGTCGGTGTTTCCGCGGCGTCCGCGCCATGCCGGATTTACCCTGCTCGAAATCCTGGTCGTGATCGGGCTGATCGCGCTGCTCTCCGGCGTGCTGATCGTCGGGACTTCGCGATTGCTCGGCGACCGCCAGGCTTCGGCGGACGAGATTTTCTGGAAGACGGTAGGCGAGGTCCGCAAGTCGGCGCTGCTCGACAACCGCGACATCCGTCTGCGCTTCGACGAGAAGACGAAGGAGTTTGTCGCGGGCTCGGGCGAGCTGGAGCGTCGCTTTCCCTTCGCGCCGCGCGAGGCGATGACCGTTGATTTTATGGCTCCGTCGTCGGTCGGTTCCTCCGCGTCCATTCTGATCGCGGGGCAGCTTGTCGAGACGCAGACGCTGCCTTCCGTGATGTTTTATGGCGACGGCACCTGCGCGCCCTTTCGGGTGCAGCTTAAGGGCAAAATCTCCGCCAGCATCCTGGAAATTGATCCATGGACGTGCGCGCCCATCCTGAAAACCCAGCCGCAATCATGACGCCGCGCCGTTCCGCATTCACGCTGCTCGAGGTGCTCGTGGCGCTGGCGATTTTCGCCATGGCGGCGGTGGTGCTCGGCGGTTCCTATCTCAACGTCCTCAACGGCTACGAGGTCGCGAGGCGCGCGACCGTGAGCAATCCCGACGTGGCGTTCGCCCGGACGGCGCTGCTGGCCCAGGCCGACGTGGATTTGGCGCGGCAGGGAGCGGAATTCGACGCCGCCGACGGGCGGCACGTGCGCTGGACCGCGACGATCGACCCGACCACGGTGGCGGATCTTTTCACGGTCACGTTCGAGTGCGAGATCTCCGGAACGGGCCTGTCGGAGCCGCAAAAGACGAAGCAGGTCTTCCGCGTGCTGCGCCCCACCTGGTCGCAGGCGACCGACCGGACCACGCTCCGCGCCAACGCCAAGGACCGCATCCTCCAGATCCAGCAAAAGGTGAACCAATGAGAAAGGCGTTCACCCTCCTCGAAATCCTGGTCGCCCTCGCGCTCACCGCGCTGGTGCTGGTCGCGCTCAACACCTTTGTGTTTTCGATGGGCGAACTGTGGGGCCGCAACTCCGACCTCCGCCTCTTCGACCGGCATGTGCGCGCGGTTTCGCGGTTCCTCGAAAACGAGCTGCGCGTCGCCGCGCTTCCGCCGAACGGCGACGCCAAGACCTCGCCTTTTCCCGTGCTCGACGTCCGCACGCAGGGCAACGGCACGGAGACGCTGCTCACCTTCGAGCTGCCCGAGGGCTGCCGGCTCTTTGTCTGGCCGGGGCAACCGCTGCCCGAGGTCGTGTGCGCGCTCAGCATCCGCCAAGGCGCGGGTCTGGTGATGCTCTGGCATTCCCGGCTTGAAAAAGATTTCGACGACCAGCCGCCGCGCGAGACCGTCGTCTCCGCGCTGGTGACCGAGCTGAGTTACGACTACTACGACGACGGTTTCAAAAACTGGAAAAACCAGACGACGCTTCAAAAGGACGGCACCGGCCAATACCTGGTGCCGCAGCGCCTGCGCATGAAGTTCGTCTATCGCACCCACACGCAGGAAGTGTTCATTCCGATTCCCGCGGTCGCGCAAGGGCTCCCGCCGTCCTGACATGAGTGACGATGCAAAGCTTCAAATCTTGGTCGGGCCCTACGGGGCACGCCGCGGGTCCGTGCTCCTCATCGTGCTGGTGACGCTGGTCTTCGCGGCCTCCGCGCTCACGCTGTTCATCGAGAAGGCGGGCACCGACCTGTTGGTTGATATCCGTGAGGTCGACGCGGCGCGCCTGCGCCTCGAGGCCTACTCTGCGCTCGAGACGACCATCGGCGTGCTGGAGGATTTTCGCATCGTGGGCAACGGCCTGCACGGTCCCGCCGAGGGCTGGGGCGATCCGCTGGGCTTTGCCGATTACCAGCCGATGGAGGAGGGCAACACTGTCGAGGTGACGCTCGAGGACGAAAGCGCCAAGCTTCCGCTGGCCTCCGTCAAACCCGAGGTGCTTACCGATCTCTTCAAATACTGGCAGGTGCAGCAGGACCAGGCCGAGCAGCTCACGGACGCGTTGATGGGCTGGATGAAAAAAGACTACGTCGCCACGTCCACGAACGCCCCTCGCATCGCGGACTACGAGGGAACTCCGCAGCCCTTTGATCCGCCGTTCCGTCCGCTCCGCTCGTTCTCCGAACTGTCGGCGATCGAGGGCGTCGTGCGCAGCTCGTTTTTTGACGAGGCGGGCCAGCCCAACGATCTCCACCGGCATTTCACGGAGACATTTTCGCTCTACCGGTTCAAGGCGCCCAACATCAACGGCAACAAGCTCGAGCCCTTGCTCGCGCAGTCCATCTACGACGACCAGCAGCAGCAGCGCGTGACCGAATACCTCACGGGCGCGGGCACCTACCAGACGCAGGGGCCGGGATTCTTCAAGACCACGCGCACCGTCGGCGCCGTCGCGGGCGGCCAGCCCGCCAAGCTCGGCTACGGCACGACCGTCGCCGCGCTGCGAATCACCGTAACGGTCCGCCATGGACGCGCGTCTTTCCAGCTGACCGCCGTGGTTGCGCCCGAAGGCGGCGCCACGGCCGTGCCTCCCAGCAACGTCACCAGCACCACCACCACCGAGACCGATAGCACGGGAACCGCCGAGACCAACACCACCGACCAGAGCGCCCAGCCCTCGAAGGCGCAGGCCTCGGTCGCCGCCACGGCGGTGCCGGTTTCGACCGATTTGAAATACCCGTTTACGTTTTTGGAAATTCGTGAGAATGATAAACCCGTTTTGCCTCCTCCCGCCCCCACCGAACCGTGAGCAACCCACTTTCCTCGCTTAAGCGCTTTCTCCCCGCACCGCCGCCGCGCAAGGTCGTGGTCCTGCCCGACGCGCTCTTTTTCGTGCGCGCGGTGCCGGTCGCCGAGGGCGCCGTCGCCGCCGACGTGTCCGGCCAGGTCGAGCTGGCTCTTGAGGTGATCGCTCCGTTTCCCATCGCGCAGCTTTACTACGGGTATCACTGGAAGCCGGGCGCGAACCACGCGCTGGTTTTTGCCGCCTACCGGAAACGTTTCACGAGCGACGATGTCGAGACGTGGGCCGGAGCCGAGGCGATCCTTCCGGCGTTCGCCGCCTCGCTCGGCGAGGCGCCCGCGGCCGCCACGACGCTGGTCATTGCCGGCTCTGACTGCCTGACGGCGGTCCACTACGGCGATGCGAGCGGCGTGCCGACCCAGGTGCGCATCGAGTCGCTTCCCGCCGAGGCGACGGACGACGACCGGGCCGCCGCGCGCGACGCGCTGCTGAAGCCGCTGGGAGGCACGATCACGACCGTCGAGATCGGCGCGACGCCGCAGCTCGATCCGGAGTCTCCGCAGGGCGAGTTTGTTTTCCGCTCCGGTGACACATCCGCGCATTTCACCGCGACCGAGATCGAGTCGCTCGACGTGCGCGACAAGGCCGAGCTCGCCGCGCGCCGCCGGGCGCACGCGCGCGACGTCATTCTCTGGCGCACGTTTCTCGGGTGCGCGGCGGCCATCGCGCTTTCGCTTTTCCTCGAGCTGGCGCTGGTCGGCGGCGGCCTGTGGCAAAAACAGCGGTTGGCCGTGATCGCGCGGCAGTCGCCCGTCGTGAACACCATCATGACCTCGCAGAGCCTCGCCACCCGCATCGACGAGCTCTCCACCAAGCGGCTCATGCCGTTTGAAATGCTCGCGCTGCTCAACTCGAAGCGTCCGCCCACGATCCAGTTCATGCGCACGGTGACCAGCGGACTCTACAAGCTCGAGGTCGAGGCGCAGACGAATTCCTCGGCCGACATCAACGTTTACCGCGCCGCGCTCAACGAGCTGCCCGAGTGCGAAAAGGCCGAGGTGATCGACCCGCGCAGCCGCGACGGCGTGTCCACCTTCCGCCTTGTGGTCACGTTCAAGCCCGACGCCTTCAAGCCTGAGACGGAGGCCAACCAGTCATGAAAGCGCTCAAAGCCTTTTTCCTCAGCCGCCTGTTGCGCGAGAAACTCCTCCTGCTCGCGTTCGTGCTGATCGGCGCGGCCATCTGGCTCTCCAGCGTGAGCGACCGCGTGGGCGTGCGCTGGCGCGAGATCCGCACCACCTCGACCGATCTCGACGTGCAGCAGCGCTGGCTGGTGCAGCGCGAGCGCATCGAGAAGGAGGCGAGCCTCGCCATCGCGCATCTCGATCCCTCGCTGACCTTCGACAGCGTGCGCCTGCAGAGCGAAATCAACTCGATGGCGCGCGAGGCCGGCCTGTCGAAATACGACGTGACCGACAGCCGCGACCTGAGCACGAGCCAGTTTGCGGTGCACTCGGTGCAGTTTTCCGTGCGCAACGCCGACCTCGGCTCGCTGGTGAATTTTTACAAGGAGCTGAGCAAGCGGGCGCCCTACATGGGCATCGAGCAGTTCTCCCTCGCGAGCAACCGGGCCGACCCCACCCAGCTCAACGTCTCCTGGCGCGTGAGCTCGGTCGAGATCGTGAAGTGAAGCCCATCAGACGGGATCTCGTGTAGTCCGCCTCAAATGGCATGTCATTAGTCGCAGGATTAACGGCGTGACTACACTAGCCGCGTTTTGTCCGTTTGCTAACAAACAACGGCCAGTCTTCCCCCCCTCGGATTCCTGACGGGCGAGGTCCCATTGGAAGGCGCGGATCATCGGGCGATTGGAGGGGGCGGCCCGCACGTGGCTTGGGCCGCGTTGGTGAAAGCACGCCCCCGAGGTAAGGTTGTCAAACCCGTGCCGGCCGCGATGGGAAGCCGTCGCTGGTGAAAGCACGCCCCCGAGGTAAGGTTGTCAAACGGGACTTATACAAGCTCCTGAGATCCGTCCCAGATGACGATGGTAGGGCCGGCGCTTGCGCCGTGCCGGTTTGGAGTTGTCCGGTCTGCGGGGCATGGCGCAAGCGCCAGCCCTACACGGTTGGGCGGATACGGCGTGATGAACCGGATTTTAGAAGTTCCATTACGAATATGCTGAAGGACAGACAATTGGCCTGACGCTTGCTTTATTGCATATGACTGGACTGGTGGTGCCCTTGGGGCCGCCGGTCCCCTCTAAGAACCATAAAAACATAACCAACATGCCAAAGGACAACCTTGACTCACGGCTGCCGACATGCAGGCCGTTACCGACGCCCTCGCCACCATTCGCACCAAGCTGCCGTTTCTCATCGACCTCTCGCCGACCGAGAAGCGGCGGCTGTTCAAGATGGGCGACGGTTCGCGGGCTTTTGTGGAAAAAGCCCTGATCGCCGCCCAGGCCAACCCGCAGGTCTTCCCGCCTTCCTTCGACCTGGATGAATACGCCCGCGACTGGGCCCTGTGGGCGCAGATGGGCACCCTGTCCAACAACGTGACCCAGCTCGCCGAGTTGATCGACGACACCCAGACCGCGCTGGGCGCCGACCTCATGAACGCCGGGCTGACGGCCTACGGCTACCTGAGCAAGGCCTCGGTCGGCGGTCTGGAGGAGATCAAGGCCGATCTGGGCAAGCGTTTCGACCGCCGCAGTTCCGCGTCTCCGACGCCGACCGCGACACCGGCAACCGCCTGATAACATCAATCGCCTTGAGGATTTGGACTTCATCCCGGTGTAGGCCCGATCGCTGATCGGGCTTTTCAGAGAGCCAGACCACCGGTCTGGCCTACAACGAGCCGCGACAAAGTCTAAAACCAAAGGGTATTTGGCGTTAATCAGCCCTCGCGGCCGTCGCCGGGATGCTCGTGCGCGAGTGTCCCGGCCTCGGCCGCGAGTCTTTTTGGCTGGGCGTCGAGTATCGGGATACTCGCGGTTGAGTGGCGGATACTGGCGTCCGAGTCCCGGAGGGTCGCGGTCGAGGGTCAGAGACTGGCGGGCGAGACTGCGGATACTCGCGCGCGAGATGCGGGGGCCTGAATTGAGACGCCTGATACTCGGCGCTGAGTGTGGGAGACTGGCGGTTGAGACTCGGCATACTCGCGTCCGAGTATCCCGGACTCACGCGCGAGTGGGGAAGACTCTCCCGCGAGGGGCAATCCGCTCGACTTCCGCAATTTACCGGCTTCTATCGCCAGTCGAAATCCAAAACCCCGCTTTCGCTGTCTCCATGCCCCATTTCAAGAAATTGCACCCCGAAACTGGCGAGTCACTACCCCGCTGTGCCCTGACATTTTCCCCAGTAAAACGCAGTCAGGGCGAATAACACTGCTCGGCAAAAATATGAAATCACTACTTTGGCTAGGTGTCGCACTTATCGCAGCTCAGTCTTCTTTTGCGGAAAGCAAAAGCGAAGACTCAAGGATTTTATTTTACGTTAATACCTCAGATACAATCGTAGTGGGAGTCCAAGGAATGATGGTATCTGGTGGCGGCGGAACAACCGGCAGATTTAGCGTTATGATATTTTAAAGGCTCCAAAATCAATTAGTCTAAAAAAGGAAATTCAGATTTTTTGGCTGACCTCACATTCCCTGAAATCCGATTCAAAGCATGAAGAAGAAATTCGTTTTTTGAGTTACGCAGGAAAGCCATCCGAGGGATTTAGCGACATGACAGGACACGATATATTTTATAGTGCCACGCCGGAGCACATTGCGCTCGTTAAAAAATATATTGAGCAGAAAAAGAAAGGGCCGAACCAGTCTCCATAGGCATCGGCTCATCTCAAGCGTAAAAAATATGAAACACTCAAGCCCCCTCATATTGTCCGTATTTTTTGCATGCTCACCGCTTACGGCATCACCCGATGTTGCAACTTTCGATAATTCGGAAATCGCAATGCCGGAACTGACCATCGGGAAAAAGCCTGAAACACCGGAAGAAAAATTAATTAGAAAACAATTTACGGCCCCCCGAGACGACTTCACCTACTGGAGCAGCTTCACCTACTGGAGCAAGCACATGGATATAGCTGGGCTCCCTGCTGCACTTAATGCCCTAGATAAAGAGTGGGGTGATCTTAGCACACGGAAGGCAGATTCAACCAGGGATATTACCTATGCAGAAAAAGCACTTAGCACGCTTACCTCGTATTACGTAAAAATATCAAAAATAAATCCAGAAGAGGCGGAGCGCCTCATCCAATACATTAATGAAAAATTAAAACCACTAAAGGAGGAATTTCACCCAGAATTACCATATAGGAGCGCATATGTGAATCCCCCACCCAATGTTTCATTTGAAGAAATTTATTCCAATGCAATATATAATAATCGACAACGTGAGCTTCGATCATTCTTTCTTAGGCTAAAACGCATTAAGCGACACTATCCAGAACTACAAGGATTGGATGAGATGGGCGATCTATTAGTTGATGAGAGATTCCCAACAATTAAGAATCCAAGGAGCCCAACCAGTAGTTATAGACAATGACAACAGCTGTCACGTGTCGTGCTCCGCACGTCCCGCGCCAGCTGCGGCCATGTCTGATCTAGAGCGTATGACAAAATGAACATCGAACAAATAGTCCCTTTGGTTGAGCAAGTAGTCGCCGACCAGCAGAACGAAAAGGAAGGTAGTTTCTTTTCTTACCGGCATGCTCAAGAACTTCATGCCTTGGGTATTAAGCACGAGTTCGCTTCCGTCTCTCCTTGGTCCTAGGTTTGCGTCAGTATCGTTGTCAGCTCCGTGATGACCCCAAAGATATGGATTCGCATTCTCTGGTCGCGACCTAAGCTCGAATATCCGAAGGAAGAGTGTCCGCCCTGGGAGTTCCCTTTGTCAGTGGAGGGCGCTCGTTTGTTTGAGAAGGAGTGGCCAGTGATTCGGCAGCAGCTAGGGCAAGCGATCAAGAGGGGCTTTCCTCCTGAAGAGCCTACCAACGGTGGCGTGGGATGGTGGCGCAATGGCGTATGTAAAGATTACGGCCCTAGATGATGAGACTGACGCGCCAGTCCCCAATGCGATTGTCATACTAGGAGAACAAGCTATTCGGAATTATAGTATCATCGAACCCAAGGACGAAGAAAGGTATCTGAACTTCTCTAGAGACACCAAACGGACGGACGCCATGGGAGTTTGCACCGTGTCCATGATGTGTCGCGCGGGCGGCGGCGGTGGTTTATTTGGCAAATCTGGAGATTACTATCTCGAGGGCCCCATTATAATAAAATCCGAAAGACATATTGAATTTAGAAATCTGATGCAAAATATCTTAGGCAAGAAGCGATTTCGACTTTCAGATAGCAAACACGAGATTACAATTTACCTCCAATCATCAAAAAAGGCGCCGAACAAAGCGCCAGAGCCGATGCCTATGGCTGTCACGCCTCCGCGCTAGCTGCGGCATGTCTGGTCTAAAAGGTGGATCGGTAAAAATATGAAAACTGACACTCTTATCATCGATGAAATGCGCCCGTCGGATGTTCACGACGTCTGTGCACTTTGGCATTCGATTCCGGAATTAAACATGTCCGCTTCGTTTGATTCGGCCGAACGCATTTTATATTATCTTGGGCGAAATCCAGGACTCAGCAGCGTGGCGCGCAGTGATGGACGTATTGTGGGGGCAGTATTGTGCGGGCACGATGGGCGCCGAGGCTCATTCTACCACCTTGGAGTTCTTCCTGACTTTCGCCGTGGAGGCATTGCGAGACGCATGGTTGATCGATCCATTTCTGCACTCAATGGAATAGGCATCCATACTTGGTTTCTGTTTACACATGAGAAAAATTTACAGGCTCAGTCTTTCTGGAGGAAGACTGGCTGGCAGCATTGCACGTGGGTCCAATACCACTATCGCGAAGCAGAGAAACACTAGACGTTTCCACTATTAATTATGGGAAATACAATCTCATCACGTCCAGAAGACGGCAATCCACTTAAAATCTGGGATGTGCCGACTCTGTGGGAATTGGCCAAAGACATCCCTGTTTTGTCGGTCAGAATCGACACATTGGGAGAACTGGATCGGGTTGCTTGGTATGGCGCCGATCAACATTCGGGCCGATTGACCGTCAGGCAATTTGTCGACCATGCGAAGCGAATCGAGCACGCCAACCTGGCCGAACCAATATTATTGTCTTCCGAAGGGAAGCTGCTCGACGGCTTTCATCGAATTGCCAAAGCATTCATGATTGGTCAGACGCATGTTTTGGCCAAGCGGTTTGACGTTGATCCGGCGCCAATTCGAAACGTTGAAATGCCGGACTATATTTATAGAACCTATTTCCCTGAAAGCATCACGACTCGCTAAAAACAGAAAAGGCGAACCGACAGCCGCCAGAGCCGATGCGTGTGGCGTCACGCCATCCACACGCATCGACTCATTTATAATGTTAGGCAAAAATATGCTCATCGGACTCGACACTATCGATTGGGGCGCGCTTCAGGATGCCTATGGGAGCGCCGCGGATGTCCCGGACCGTCTTCGTGCGCTCCTGTCCGACGACGAGGCAGTGCGCTCGGAAGCGATGGGGGAGCTCTTCGGAAGAGTGTGGCATCAAGGCACGATCTATTCGGTGTCGGCGCATGTTATTCCCTTTCTTGTCGAACTGATCGATGCGCCGGAGGTGAAGGACAAGCCTTTGATTATCGCGCTTCTGGCAAGTATTGCGGGCGGTCGCGGGTATTACGAAGTCCACGAGGTGATTGTCCAAAAGCTCGCGAAGCGCCTCGTGGATCTGAGTCCGAAGCGACGTGAAGAGATGTCGGCGGTGAAAGCAGTGCGAGAGGTGGCTTCCCCGCACATTCCGAATCTTTTACCCCACCTGACGCATCCTGAAGCGGAGGTTCGAATCAGTGTTGCGCAGGCGTTGCCGTTTTACCCGGAGCACGGGGCACTGTCCCGCGGCGCGTTGGAACAGGCCCGTCGTTCGGAGTCCGATCCGGATGCGCTCACGGTCTTCGATGAAGCGTTGGTCGCGCTATCCCGAACCGCCTAACAAGACCCCGCGGTGGCTCAGCCGCGTTTTGGGACGATGAGCTGTTCCAGTTTCACGATAGCGGCCGAAAAGAGCCGGCTGGGACGGTTCAAAGAAAGTCGTGGCCTGTTGTAGTTGTAGCCGGGGTCGCTGACCCCGGTCCGAAAACGCATTCCCAAGACACCGGGGTCGGCGACCCCGGCTACATGACATGACCCCGGCTACAGTTTCAGCCGCGTTTTTGGGGCGATGAGGTGTTCGAGTTTCACGATGTCGGCCGAGAAGAGGCGGATGCCTTCGGCGGTCTTTTCGGTGGCCATGGCGTCTTCGTTGAGGGCGAAGCGGCGCGGCCATTCGTTTTCGCCGATCAGACCTTGAGAAATTCGGCTTGGTTGAAGACCGCCAACCCCGGTCAGCGCGCTGACGAACCACAATCAGATCTCATAATCATGGTCGTGCTTCACAAGCGGCGGGACACGGAAATCCAGTCGGCGCCAATGGTTGCAGCGTCACAGTGCAGCAGCCTCGACCTTGAACGGATTCTCGAAGGCGCTTTCGTAGGAATCGAGCACACCGGCACTGAGGCGAAGCCGGCGGCCGACCGCACGCCATTGCGAAACCGCAGTGACGATCTCGCGCACTATTCTCTTTGCTTCGGCGGGCTTGAGTCCAAATCGGGAAGCAGCAGCCAAGGCGGCATCAATCGTCGGCTCCTTCCCGTCCTCGGTGATCGAGGTTTTGTTCGTCCGGGCCCTGTCTATTTCCGGAACCGGATTCAAATCATAGGCGGGCGCAAGCGCCCAACGACCAGGCTCGACCATGAGAAAGCCGTGATTGCGCAAATGGTCATCGTAGTTGCTGGCCAGCAGGGAAAATACCAATCGGCGCCATAACTCCTTGAGATCGGACGAGACATCATGGCCAAACTGCCGGATGCCATCGGCCATGTGCGTGTAAGAGCCGGAATCTCCGGGCGACAACCCAAGAAGCGTCGCGGCCGAGATAAACGGGATTCGCTCCACGCCTTGGCGGTCAAAGCGAGTGATCACGGACACACTCTGATGACCCGCTTTCACGAGCTGGTGGCCAGCCGTCTTGATCCCGGAAGCCTTGGCCAGTTCAAGGGCAAGAATCTCACCGGCGGCGATATCGCGGACATCGTCGGGCTTCGGGAATTTGGCAATGCCGAGTTCTCCGTTGGCAAGTTGCACCGCAGATTTCGGCCGGGCACCGCCCAGAGGAGAACCTTCTCCCAGCAGAAAACGGAGATCCTTCGCCGTCTCGGTCTCATCATGGATGGCATCCATGGCTCGCAACAGCGCACCGAGTTTGATGACGGGAGGAAGGTTTTCGGAACTGTGGGCAAGGAAAGGGCCGTCGCCACCGGTTCGAAAACGCAGGGCCCCGATTCGAGAAAAATCATCAAGAGCGAGAACGTAGTCGATGTCCCGATAGGGTTTTGATCCCAGCACCTTTTTGCGCACGGCGCGTTCAATCAGAACCCGGCCCCAACGGTCCGGACCACAATCTTGGAAGGCTCCGAACAACCCCGTCTTGTGGTGGGCTCCCTGTCGCAACGGGAGTGAGGTGGGGTCGATGGCGAATGCGTCTGCGCGGTCAAGCCATGCGCGAGAATACTCAAATGTAACCGCCTCTCCTTTTTCCGCGGCATAAAGACGCCCGACTTCATGCGTCTGTCCCCGCCGGTCGATGTGAATTTCCAGATTCATGCGCGCTTGCGGCCAATCCGTTTGGGCAGCCGGTCTTCATCCAGGGACAATGCGAGCACGTCGCTGGCCGGCTCGGCTAGTCCGGCCAGTCTGTCCTGTAATTGTAGAACAAACATCGCTGTGGCGAAGGTGCCGAGAGCAACGGTGGGATCACCCTTCTCCAGCCGCCAAAGCGTATCCCTGCTGACAAAGAGCCGAGCCGCCATGTCGGCGGTGGAAATGCCTCGCTTACGCCGGGCAAGGGACAAATCACGGCCCAATTTGCGGAGCGCATGGGCTGCTGGAAGAGGAATGGAAGTAGCCGCTGGCACTCCAATAACGTCTTTTATACCAGACATAATATCAAGGTTAAACCGCTATAGAAGACATACCGATGAGCAAAGGGCTCACCGGCAAGGACTGGAGACCGGTTGCGATCAGGTGGAGCGCGTTGACCCCAACGCGCTGGTCCGGAGCGGCTGCGTCGCAACGCGTTGGGGTCAACGCGTTCCACCCCGACTGAATTTGCCGAGGGCGTAACGATGCAGTTGAACTCGGGGTGGCTCAGCCGCGTTTTTGGGCGATGAGCTGCTCGAGTTTCACGATGTCGGCCGAGAAGAGGCGGCTGGCGCCGGCTGGAACGGTTCAAAGAAAGTCGTGGCTGATTTGGAATGTAGGCCCGACCGGTGGTCGGGCTTTTTCACCATCTCCCAAGCAACCCGACCACCGGTCGGGTCTACATGCAGGCATCCTCAGCCGCGCTTTTGGGCGATGAGCTGCTCGAGCTTCACGATGTCGGCCGAGAAGAGGCGGATGCCTTCGGCGGTCTTTTCGGTGGCCATGGCGTCTTCGTTGAGGGCGAAGCGGAAGGCGGCTTCGTTGAACGTCACCTTCTTGAGATCGGCGGAGGCGGCCTTGGCGGGGTCGAGCTTGCGCACGAGCGGGGCGGTGGAGGCCTTGAGCTCGGCGAGGAGCGGGGGGGCGATGGTGAGGAGGTCGCAGCCGGCGAGTTCGGTGATTTCACCGGTGTTGCGGAAGGAGGCGCCCATGACCTCGGTCTTGTAGCCGAATTTTTTGTAGTAGGTGTAGATCTGGGTGACGGAGATCACGCCGGGATCGGCGGCGCCGACGAAATCTTTGCCGGCGGTCTTCTTGTGCCAGTCGAGGATGCGGCCGACGAAGGGCGAGATGAGGGTGATGCCGGCTTCGGCGCAGGCGACGGCCTGGGCGAAGGAGAAGAGGAGGGTGAGATTGCAGTGGATGCCTTCTTTTTCGAGGATCTCGGCGGCCTTGATGCCTTCCCAAGTGGAGGCGATTTTGATGAGGACGCGGTTGCGGCTGATGCCGGCTTTTTCGTAGAGGGCGATGATCTCGTGGGCCTTGGCGACGGTGGCGGCGGTGTCGAAGGAGAGGCGGGCGTCCACTTCGGAGGAGACGCGGCCGGGGACGATTTTTAAGATTTCGAGGCCGAAAACGACGAGCAGGCGGTCGATGACCTGGGGGAGGGTGGCGGTCGGGCCGGCGGCCTTGATGGCTTCGTCCACGAGCGGGGCGTAGGCGGGCATCGCGGCGGCTTTCAGGATGAGGGACGGATTGGTGGTCGCGTCGCGGGGCGCGAATTCCTTCATGCTGGCGAAGTCGCCGGTGTCGGCGACGACGACGGTGAACTGTTTCAGTTGGTCGAGTTGGTTGGACATGGATGAACGGTGGTGGAGTGGGAGTGGCGATGCTGACAACGGGGCCGGAGTTTTGTCACGGCTTTGTCAGGTTGTGGGCGCGCAAATAATTTCTCAACCAGATGAGCGCGGTTGCTTCATCGTGGAACGCGCCGTCGAGCTGGGCTTCGAAGGCGGCGTCGAGGATGGGTTTGAACGACGGGCCGGCGGACATGCCGGCGGCGAGGAGGTGGCGGCCGAGGAGAACGGGGTGGGGCGCGGAGGTCTGAAGGTCGAGGTCGTGGGAGCGTGCGCGGAGTTTTTCGATGAGCGCGTGGGTTTCCGGCGAGTGGAGCGGCGGGCGTCCAAGGCTGTCGGCCATCATCACGGCGCAGAGGTCGTCGATGGTCGCGGGGTGGAGTTTGCGGGCGAGGCGGCGCACCGTGGAGTCGCTGAATTCGCCGTTCCCACTGTGATGGACCATGTGCAGGACGACGAGCGGGCGGACGGTATCGACAAGGGCTTTGGGCGCGCCGATGCGGTTGAGGAAAGTCTCCGTGAGCGGTCCGCCCGCCGATTCGTGGCCGGGGCTGACCCAGCGGAGGCGGCCGTGTTTCTCGGCTTGGTGCGTGGTGGCGGGTTTGCCGAAATCGTGCGCCAGCACCGCGAAGAGGAGGGCGCGGCGTTGCGCGGCGTCGGCTTCGCGCCAAGCGGGCAGGTTGACCAACGCGTCGCAGCAGTGCGCGGTGTGGGTGAACGCGTCGCCCTCGGGGTGCCATTCGGGGTCTTGGGACGTGCTGCGCAGGGCGGCGAGTTCGGGGAAGTGGGCGAGCCAGCCGGTTTCCTCAAGGACGGCGAGTCCGCGAGACGGCTTGATGGATTGCGTCGCCCATTTGTCCCATTCGCCCCAGATGCGTTCGACAGGGAGTTCGGCGCAGGTGTCGACCATGCTCCGGCAGAGCGCGGCGGTTTCGGGCGCGAGGGTGAAATCGAAGCGGGCGGCGAATTGAAATGCGCGCAGCACGCGCAGCGGATCTTCCGTGAAGGCGGGGCTGGTGTGGCGGAGGACGCGGGCGGCCAGGTCGCGTTGTCCGCCATGAGGGTCGAACAGCTCGCCGGTAAACGGATCGCAGGTGATGGCGTTGATGGTGAAGTCGCGCCGCGCGGCCGCATCGGCATCGCTCAGGTCGGGGTCGGGGGAGACTTGGAAGCCCCGATGGCCCGCCCCGGTCTTCGATTCGCGGCGGGGCAGGCTGAAATCGTATTCGCTCGATCCTAGGCGCAGTTTGATGACACCGAAGCTCTGGCCAACCACGTCTGTCGCGCCAAACGGAGCGAGCATCGCGCGCAGTTCCTCGAATCCCAGTCCTTTCACCTCGATATCGAAGTCCTTGGGTTTTCGCCCCATCAGCCAATCGCGCACGCATCCCCCGGCCAGGCGTGGCCGGCCCGCGCGGCCCACGGCGTCGAGCACGTTGCGCAAATCTTCGGGGAGATTAACGATCATGATGCGTTAATGTCTGGCTTGCCGGTTTTGTATGACAGGCTTCGACCAGAAGACAGACCCATCCTGACATTAAAAACAGGCCTCCCAACGGGGTTACCGGCCCAATCCATCTGGGTCCACCCAGCGCCAGAAGATAGAGCGAGCCCGAGAACAACCCGATGCCGATCAACCAATAAGTGGAGGCGCGGCTCATCCACTTACGATTGCCGGAGGGGTGCGTTTGCGCGAACAGGTTTACCCCAAGGGCGGCCACGGCATGGGTAAGTTGGTAAAAAACAGCGGTTTCCCATATGCCTAGCGAATCCCTGGTTGTCAGGATTTCCTTGAGGGCATGGGCGCCGAATGCCCCCAGCATGACGCCGGTGAGGCCGGCGATTCCCGCATAAAAGAGCCCTGTTTTCATATCGCGAAAAGTTGGGGCAATTTTTAAGGGAACACCACTGACTTTTGGCTGACACCGTAATTGGCCGACGGTCGCATTTGGAAAAGAACCGAGGGTTGCGGTGGGGGAAAGAAGACTTGAACTTTTAACCCGCAATCCTTTGTGTGTTCAACTGCCGGCTCGGTTAGGAAATGTTAGAACCTTCAGAACTACAAGAACTACCACACCATGAAAAAGATCGCCATCATTCTCGCCGCTTTTGCGGTGAGCTATTCGGCTCGGGCCGCTGACGACACCGTCGCCGCTTCGAAGCCTGCCTACACCGTCTCGACCGACTTCACCTATGCCAGCGAATATGTGTTCCGCGGCCAGAAAAACAGCAACGCGGCCTTCCAGGCTTCGGCTGAAGTCGGCTACAAGGAGATCTACGGCGGCGTTTGGACCAATCAGCCCCTCCGCAGCGGCGAAAACAACGAGGTCGATCTCTATATCGGCTACGGTTTTCCCCTCCAGAACGACTGGAAGATCGATACCGGGCTCTACTCTTACAACTACCCGGAAACCGCGACCCTTGGCGGAAACACCGGGCTGTCCACCTACGAGAGCTTTCTCGGGCTGACCGGTGGTCAGTTCCGGGGTTTCACGCCCTCTGTCTACACCTACTACGATTGGAAGCTCGATGTTTACACCCTTGAGGGTTCGGTTGGCTACAGCTTTCCCATCAAGCAGATCGGCACCTCGATCAATGTTGCCATGACCTACGGTTACACCTCCAACACCGGCAGCTATGGCAGCAACCATCCCGCCAGTAACTACTGGGGTGCCGGCGTTTCGATTCCTTATCAATTGGCTCCGAACGCCAAGCTCACCGGCGGCCTGCAGTATGCCGGCAACGACGAAGATCTCACGGGCTATGGCGAGAGCTACAAGCTCTACTACACCATTGGCCTGACCCTCGGCTTCTAATACAAGCTCGGGTAAGCCAGTCTGAAATTCCTCCGACCCGTCTCCGCTTTCACTGCGGGGCCGGGTTTTTTATTCACAAAGCCAAAACAGGGGTTGACAGGCACAGGGCAAACCCTAGCAATTCGACCCCTTTTCCCATGAAAACGTTCCTCGCCAAAAAAGAGACCGTGCAAGCCAAATGGCATCTCATCGATGCCGAAGGCGTGGTCCTTGGCCGTCTCGCCGTCAAAGCAGCCAATCTTATCCGCGGTCGCCATAAAGCTTCCTACACCCCGAGCGTCGATACCGGCGACTTCGTTGTCGTCATCAACGCCGAGAAGGTCGTCCTGACCGGCAAGAAAGAAGAGCAGAACAAGTTCATGTTCTTCTCGGGCTTCGTCGGTGGCGAGAGCTACAAGACGATGGAACAGATGCGCGCGAAGAACCCCGCGTTCATCATCGAGCACGCCGTCAAAGGCATGCTGCCCAAGAACCGCATCGCCCGCGACATGCTGACCAAGCTCCGCGTGTTTGCCGGCCCGACCCACACCCACGAGGCTCAAAACCCCGTCAAGACCACCGTCTGATCACCATGAGCGTCGAAAAAGTCATTTTCCTCGGCACCGGCCGCCGCAAGTCCTCCACCGCCCGCGTCCGCCTTTCCGAAGGCACCGGCAAGCTCGTTGCCAACGGCAGCGACTTCGAGAGCTATTTCTCCCACGAGAATTTCGCCAAGCAGGCTTTCCGCCCGCTGCTCACCGTCGAACTCCGCGACAAGGTTGACGTTGACGTCAACGTTTCCGGCGGCGGCGTTTCCGGCCAGGCCGGTGCGACCGCCCACGGCATCGCCCGCGCACTCCAGAAGCTCAACCCTGAACTCCGCGCCGCCCTCAAGAAGGCCGGCCACCTGATGCGCGATCCCCGCGAAAAAGAGCGCAAGAAGCCCGGCCAGCCCGGCGCCCGCAAGCGTTTCCAGTTCTCGAAGCGCTAAGCCGTTCCGAACGTTTTCATCAAAAAGCCGCCCTCGAAAGGGGCGGCTTTTTTGCGGGCGCTTTAAAAGTAGACGCGGCGTCCCGCCGCGTTTCGACAGGGGCAATGCGGCAAGATGCCGCATCTACTTTATCTCCCTCAGCTCCGGTAATCCGCGTTTTCGCTCACGTATTCGTGCGTGAGATCGCCGCCGAAAACCGTCGCGGCGGCATGGCCGCTGCCGAGATCGATCTCGATTTCCACGCACCGCTCGTGCGGAGGATAATCCACCGGCGGGGCAAACACGCCGTCCGCGCTCGGTTTGCTCGCGTAGAGCTCCGCGCCTTTGAGGTGGGCGACCAGCGCGTTTTCCTTTTCGGGATTCAGGCGGAACGCGCCGTTGGCGAAAATCTCGACGCCGCCGATGCTCGCGCGGAGTTTCGAGAGATCGGTTTCCGGCGCATGCGCGCCCACGTGTTTGCCGATGGCCTGGACGAGGCGGCCGACGTTCGGGTCGTTTCCCGCGATGGCGCACTTGAAGAGCGGTGCGTTGACGATCGCCTTGCCGAGCGCGCAGGCGAGGGGAAGGGTCGCGGCGTTTTTAACCTGCACGCGGATGACGTGACGCACGCCTTCGCCGTTGCGCACGACGTCCTCGGCGAGATCGCGGCAAACCAACGCAAGTCCGGCCTCGAACGCCGCCAGATCATCGCAGGGCACCGCGCCGGACGAGACCAGCGCCACGGTGTCGGAGGTGCTCGTGTCGCTGTCGATGCTGATGCGGTTGAAGCTGGCGTTGACGGTTTTCATGAGCATCGCGCGCAACGTGTCGCGCGGCACCGCGAGATCGGTGAGGATGTAAACCAGCATGGTCGCCATGTTCGGCTCGATCATGCCGGCGCCCTTCGCGATGCCCACGATGCGGCCCGCGCCGACGGCGACGCCGCGGACCTTGGGATAAAGATCGGTCGTCACGATGCCCTCGGCGGCGGGCAGCACGGAACCGGCGGCGAGCGACGACACCGCCGCGGGCAGACCGGCGACGATGGAATCCACGGGCAATCCCCAGCCGATCACGCCGGTGGAGCTGGGCAGAACCGCGGTTGCCGGCAGGTTGAGCAGGCGGGCGGTTTCGGCGCAGATTTTCTCTGAGGCCTCGACGCCGCCCGGAGCGCAGACGTTGGAAATCTTGTTGTTGATGATGATCGCGCCGAGCACGGGCTCGCCGAGCCGCTGGCGGCCGACGATCACGGGCGCGCCGGGAAACGCGTTTTTCGTGAACATCGCGGCGAAATCCGCCGTCGGTTTGTCCAGCGCGATGAGCGTGAGCGTCATCCTGGCGGGCTTGGGCGCCTCCTTGGGCATGAAGTCGAAACGCGTCGTGCCGACGCGGAAGCCGCGCGGAAGCGCGGCCTGGGAGGCGAGCCATGCGCGGTGTTCCGCGCGGGAAGAAAACGTAAGGGCGGTGCTGGGCACGGATTCACAAGTGAAGAAGCGCCGCGCGGAGTGAAGCCGATTCTTTGATCGTCGCGTGACGCTTGTGCGAATTCTCTGCCGTTCCGCGAAATAAGATGGAAATGCTGGCGCGTCGTGATTTACCCGTTGTTACCTAATATCGCCCAGTGAACGTCACAGAAATCACCATCAAGGCCAAGGTGCTGCTCGAGGCCCTCCCTTACATCCAAGATTTTCGCGGTTCCACCTTCGTCGTAAAATACGGCGGGAGCTTCATGGACGATCCCAACCCGGAGGTGCGCAACCGGGTCGCCTACGACATCGCGTTCCTCGCAGCCGTCGGCATCAACGTCGTCGTTGTGCACGGCGGCGGCAAGGCGATCACCAAGGCGATGGAGTTGTCCGGCCTGAAGTCGCAGTTCGCCCCGAACGGCATGCGCATCACCGACGAGGCCACCGTCGCCATCGTCAAGAAGACGCTCGACGAGATCGTGAACAAGGACGTGTGCGACGCTATCTCCCTCGCCAACGCCAAGCCCAAGGGGCTCGCCGGCGACAGCGTGCTCGTCTGCGAAAAGCTGCTCGTTGACGACAACGGCGACGCGGTCGATCTCGGTTATGTTGGAGAAGTCACCGAGGTGAAGGTGAAGCTCATCAAAAAAGAAATCGCCGACGGCTACGTGCCCGTGATTTCGCCGGTCGCCGAAGGTCTCGACGGCAAGCCCTACAACGTGAACGCGGATCTCGTCGCCGGCCGCGTGGCCAGCGCTCTGCGCGCCCGCCGCCTTGTTTACATGAGCGACGTGCCCGGTCTGCTTTCCAATCCGGCGGATCCGAGCACGCTCATTTCCACGCTCAAAATTTCCCAGGTGGACGACCTCAAGAAAAAGGGCGTCATCGACAAGGGCATGCGGCCGAAAGTCATGAGCGCCGTCCGCGCGCTTCAGGAAGGCGTGCAGCGCGTGCATTTCATCGACGGGCGCCTGCCGCATTCGCTGCTGATGGAAATTTTCACCGATACCGGCATCGGCACGGAAATCGTCCACGGTTAAGTTGCGTCTGAAATGAGCCTGCACGAAATGACCCGCACCAGCACCGCCGAGCTTTACGACGCGCATGTGCTGAAAAACTACGGACGCCCCGCCCTGACGCTCGTGCGCGGCCGCGGCGCGCTCGTCTGGGATGATCAGGGTCGTCAGTTTCTCGATTTTACTTCGGGCATCGCGGTGAGCGCGCTCGGGCATTGCCATCCGCATTGGGTGGCGGCGGTGCAGCGTCAGGCCGGCGAGCTGATCCACGTCAGTAATCTTTTCCGCAATCCCAACCAGGGTGAACTTGCGCGGCGTCTGGTCGGCTATGCCGGTCCGGGCCGCGTATTTTTCTGCAACAGCGGGGCCGAGGCCAACGAGGGTCTGCTCAAGCTTGCGCGTTTGCACGGCATGAAGAAGGCCGGAGGCGAGGAAGGCAAAATCTACAAGGTCATCTGTGCGAAGAGCGCGTTTCACGGCCGCACCTTTGGCGGCATGAGCGCGACTCCGCAGGAGAAAATCCAGAAGGGCTTTCGGCCGCTCGTGCCGGGCTTCGCGTTCGGCGAGTTGAACAACTTGGCCTCGTTCGAGGCGCTGATCGACGACACGACGGCGGCGATTTTCGTCGAGACCATCCAAGGGGAGGGCGGGGTGAATCCCGCCACGACTGAATTCCTGCTGGGCCTGCGCGAGCTGTGCAACCGCCACAATCTGCTCCTCATGCTCGACGAGGTGCAGTGCGGCGTCGGCCGCACGGGAAAGTTTTTCGCCTACGAGCACGCGGGCGTGCGGGCCGACGCCATCGGCATGGCCAAGGGATTGGGCGGCGGTTTTCCGATTGGTGCTATCTGGATTGGCGAAAAGGCCGCCGAGCTTTTCCAGCCAGGGATGCACGGCACCACCTTTGGAGGCACTCCGCTCGCTTGTGCGGCGTCGCTCGCGGTCCTCGACGTGCTCGAAAAAGAAAACCTCATGGAAAAGGTTACGCTTACCAGCGTGCCTTGGATCGCCTCGCTCTCCCAGTTGGCGAAAGACTTCCCTGCTCAGGTGCTGGCGGTGCGAGGTCGCGGTTACATGGTGGGCATACAGCTTGCGAGCGATCCGGCCGCTTATGTCGCCGCGCTTCGCGAGGCGGGGCTGCTGGTGCCATCGGCTGGCGGCAACGTCATCCGGCTGCTGCCTCCGCTCACGGCCACGCCCGCAGAGCTTGCGCAATCGGTTGATATTATCCGCACGGTTCTGGCCGCGAAAGCGTAACGTTTGGGCGTGGATTTTGCTCTCGTAGGAGGGCGGCCGATTGCCTACACATAGCCGCTTCTTTTCCATGAAGCACTTCCTCAAAGAGACTGACTTCAAGCCCCATGAAGTGGCCGAAGTCTTCGCGCTGGCCCGGGATCTCAAGCAAAAGCGCGGACGGCAGCCCTCATCCGTGCTTCAGCACCAGACGTGGGCGCTGATCTTCTGCAAATCCAGCACGCGCACGCGCGTCTCGTTCGAGGTCGGCGTGCATGAGCTGGGAGGCAATCCGCTTTTCCTCAACAAAAACGATATCCAGCTCGGTCGCGGCGAGTCCGTCGAGGACACGGCGCGGGTGCTTTCGCGTTTTGTGCACGGTCTGATCGTGCGCACTTACGAGCACAGCGAGGTCGAGCGGTTGGCGGCAAGCGGCACGATCCCGGTGATCAACGCGCTTACCGATTTTCTGCACCCCTGCCAGATCTATACCGACGCCTTCACGCTCGCCGAGCGCTGGGCGCCCAAGGGCGGCGATCTGCTCGCTTCGCTCAAGGGCCGTAAGATCGCGTTCCTCGGAGACACCGCCTGCAACATGGCCAATTCGTGGATACTGGGCGCGGCGCTCTTTGGCATGAAGATTTCGCTCTCGGGGCCCAAGGGCTTCGAGCCCGGTTCCGAGATCGATGCGCTCCTCAAACAGGAGGGATTTGCCAAGAACTACCATTTCACCACCGATCCGCTCGAGGCGGTAAAGGATGCCGACGTGGTTTACACCGACGTCTGGGTGAGCATGGGCAAGGAAGAGGAGACCAAGCAGCGCATCGCCCAGATGTCGCCCTACGCCGTCACCGGCAAGGTCTTTGCCGCCGCCAAACCCGACGCGTGGTTTATGCACTGCCTGCCGGCCCACCCGGGCGAGGAGGTCAGCCAGGAGGTCTTGGATAATCCCCGTTCCATCATTTTCGACCAGGCGGAAAACCGCCTGCATGTGCAGAAGGCCATCATGTCGGCTCTGGCCGAGGCCAAAGCCAAAGGTTGATGCCCCCTGTTTCGCGCCACTGCGGTCAGCGTTGCAAAACGTAGACCAGAGACTGGCCGGATTTGAAGAAACTGCCGCTGGTTGGGTTGCCGTCGTCGATCAATTTGTCGATGTCGGCCACTTGATCCGACGGGATGGTGTAGTTGTTGATGCGCAGTGACGCGGAAGTGTCGTCGGTATTAAGCGCCCAAGCCCACGTGCCGCCGATCGGCGTAGGTTGTTTCCAGCGATCAGGTGGAGGCAGGTAACCCGTCAATTCCGATGGCCAGCCGCCGTTGCCATCGGGAGGCCAGGTGCCTTTGTCGAAGGCGTAATATTCCAATGCGCCTGAAGCGACACGCAGCTCATTGTTCATCAGTGTATTGGTGCTGCGCCGAAGCAGTTTTTTGTAGGCGGGTATGGCCAATGAGCAAAGGACTCCAATGACGGTTACGACCACGATGATTTCCAGGAGGCTGAAGCCCGAGGCGGGGCGGGAGAGCGGATGTTGGGTAACCATGGCGATTGGTGATTGAAGTGGGATGAGAGCTTGCAGTGCATTTTTTACGCCATTTTTACATTTAAGTGATTCATGCGAGCGGGCTCTGTTCGGGGCCGCGAGATTCGGGTGGAATGAAGAGTTGGTGTATTTTGTTTTGCTCCGCTTCGGTTGCTGGCTCACAACGGCTTCCTTTTTATCCATGAAAATCGTTCTCGCTTACTCCGGTGGTCTCGACACCTCCGTCATCGTCAAATGGCTCAAGGAAACCTATGACGCTGAGATCATCACCTTCGCGGCCGACGTCGGCCAGGAAGAGGAACTCAAGGGCCTCGACAAGAAGGCCAAGGCCACCGGCGCCTCCAAGCACTACACCCTCGATCTCGTCGAGGAGTTCGCGAAGGACTACATCTACCCGATGATCCGCGCCAACGCGGTTTACGAGGGCCAGTATTATCTCGGCACCTCCATCGCCCGCCCGCTCATCGCGAAGGCCCAGGTCGAAATCGCCCTCAAGGAAAAGGCCGACACCGTCGCCCACGGCGCCACCGGCAAGGGCAACGACCAGTGCCGCTTCGAGCTCACCTACATGGCGCTCGCCCCCCAGCTCACCATCATCGCCCCGTGGAAGATGGAAAACTACCGCGCCGAGTTCCCCGGCCGCGCCGAGATGATCGCCTATTGCGCCAAGCACAAGATCCCCGTCGAGGCCTCGCTCAAGAAGCCCTACTCGATGGACCGCAACCTCCTTCACATCTCCTACGAGGCCGGTATTCTCGAGGATCCGTGGTTCGACCCGACGACCAACGACAACAAGGCCATGTTCAAGCTCTCCGTTTCCCCGGAAGACGCCCCCGACAAGGCCGAGTATGTCGAGATCGAGTTCGTCAAGGGCAACGCGGTCGCCGTCAATGGCAAGAAGCTCACGCCCGGCCAGGTCCTCAAGACCCTCAACAAGCTCGGCGGCAAACACGGCATCGGCCGCGTGGACCTCGTCGAGAACCGCTTCGTCGGCATGAAGAGCCGCGGCGTCTATGAGACCCCGGGCGGCACGATCCTCATGCAGGCCCACAAGCAGATCGAGAGCCTTACGATGGACCGCGAGGTCGAGCATCTGCGCGACAGCCTCATCCCGAAATACGCCGAGCTGGTTTACAACGGCTTCTGGTTCGCCCCCGAGCGCGAGGCCCTGCAGGCCCTCGTGGACGAGAGCCAGAAATTCGTCTCCGGCACCGTCCGTCTCAAGCTCTACAAGGGCAACATCATCACCACGGGCCGCAAGTCGAAGTATTCCCTCTACGACGACAAGATCGCGTCCATGGAAGGCGTGAAGAGCTGGTATAACCAGAGCGACGCCACCGGTTTCATCCGCCTCAACGGCCTCCGCCTCCGCGCCCGCAAGCTCTCTCAGGGCGGCCCGAAGGTCTGAGAGGGGGAAGTAGAAGCGGCGTTTCGCCGCTTCGTTCCCGGGGAACGCGGCAAGATGCCGCGTCTACATTTATCAAGGCGCGTTCCGATGCGGACGCGCCTTTTTTGCGCGATCAGGAAAGCCGCTTCAGCAGGTCGGCCATCGGCGGGCCGATTTTTTTGACCGTGCCGGCGTCTATCCAGCGACCTTCGACAAGAAGCCGCAACGGCGTCGCCGGCACGCCGCGTTCGCCCGACTGGAAAAGACTGATGAGCAGCTCCACGGCGCGCGCGCCGATTTCCTTTTCCTGTTGGTCAATGCCCGACCAGCCGGGATCGAAAATCCGCGAGAGGGTGGCCAGACTCACGTCATTCGGAACGTTTACGGCCGCTCCTTCCAGCCACGTTTTCACCTCCGAGACGGTGGAAATGATCGCGGTCGGGCGATGGCGATCAAACCAGGCGAGGAAGCGGTCGCGCCAGGGATTGACCACGGCGGGTTCGTCCCTGCCGTCGATGGTGAAAAAAGGAATCTTCCGGTTTTCGGGCTGCGCATCCTGAAACAGGAAATAGGGTGCCTCGAAGTTGTGTTCGGCCCGGCGCAGCGTTTCGGACGCGCTGACCATGCCGATGCGGCTGTGTCCGGCCCGGCAAAGCTCGCGCAGGCAGGTGAGGGTTGAGCTGTGCTGGTGGTTGGCGACGATGTGCAGCCGCGGTGAGAGGAGAGAATAGCCGATGCTCACGCCGGCCAGCGCCTCCATTTGCAGCGTGAGTTCCATCTTGGCATCGGGCTGAGGCGCGAAAATCAGGCCGCGGATGTTGCGGGCCAGCAGCACGCCGCGGGCGCGCTTGGCGTTGAGCCCCGGTTCAGTCAGCCAGAACTCCTCGAGCTTGTAGCCCATCGAGGCGGCGAAGGCGGTGGCGCCCTCGAAATAGGCGCGGATGTTTTCCGCATTCTGCCACGCGTTGCGCTCGGGGTAGGTGTTCACCCAGGCGAAGGTCGAGCGGTAGGCCGGCGTATGCTGCTTGCGGCGATAATGGCTGAGCGCCGTGAGCATCGGGTCGGGCACGTAGGCGAGCCGTTTGGCGATCGCGCGGATGCGGGCGCGTTTTGCCGGGTCAACGTAGGTGTCGTTCTTGAGCGCGCGCCAGGCGGTGGACACGTGGACGCCGGCCTCGGCGGCGACTTGTTTCAGGGTGATGCGGGCGGGGTTCGCGGGGTCCGGCATGAAATAGTTTGCAGATACTCGCCATCGCGCTCTCCAACGCAAGATTTTCGATGGTTTCCTGCTTTCGCCCCGTCTCCATTCGTCCAATCCGTCTACTCTTTCCTTAACATGAGCAAAGTCCGCATCGGTATCGTTGGTCTCGGCAACATGGGTTTCGGCCACGCACAACAACTTCTCGCCGGCAAAATCAGCCGCCTCGAACTCGCCGCCGTGGCGGACACCGAGCCGTCCAAGCTGAAACGCGTGCCCCAGGTCAAGGGCTTCGCCACCGCCGACGAGATGATCGCCTCGGGTCTCATTGACGCGATTCTCATCGCGACGCCGCACTACGACCACACGACCATCGGCATCAAGGCGCTCAAGGCCGGCCTGCATGTGCTCGTTGAAAAACCCATCTCGGTGCATCGCGCCGACTGCGAGCGCCTCATCGCCGCGCACACGAACAAGAAGCAGGTGTTCGCCGCAATGTTCAACCAGCGCACCGACCACTATTACATCAAGATCCGCAATCTTATCAGCAGCGGCGAACTCGGCGAAATCCGCCGCGTGAACTGGATCATCACAAACTGGTTCCGCACCGAATGCTACTATTCTTCCGGCGGCTGGCGCGCGACCTGGGGCGGCGAGGGCGGCGGCGTGCTGCTCAACCAGTGTCCGCACAATCTCGATCTCTTCCAGTGGATGTTCGGGTTGCCGGTGAAGGTCCGTTCGCACCTTGGGTTCGGTCGCTATCACAACATCGAGGTCGAGGACGACGTCACCGCCTACATGCAGTTTAAGAACGGCGCGACCGGCGTCTTCATCACGTCCACCGGCGAGGCTCCCGGCACCAACCGCCTCGAAATCACCGCCGAGCGCGGCAAGCTTGTTTACGAGGACGACAAGATCACCTTCACGCGCAACGAGCAGGAGATGTCGAAGTTCAGCCGCACGACCGATCAGGCCTTCGCCACGCCCGCCACTTGGAACGTTTCCATTCCCGCCATCAACCACGGCGGGCAGCACAACGAGATTCTTCAGAATTTCACCGACGCCATCCTTGACGGGAAGCCTCTGGTCGCCCCCGCCGCCGAAGGCATCCACTCGGTGGAGCTGGCCAACTCCATGTTGCTCTCCGCCTGGACCGACTCCGAGGTCACGCTTCCCATCGACGGGAAAAAATACGAGCGCCTGCTCAAGCAAAAGATCGCCGAATCCGCCTCGAAAAAGAAGAAAAAGAAAGTCGTGAAAGTCTCCGGTGACGATTTCGCGAAATCCTTCGGGCGTTAACTCATTTCCAGGAAACAAAACCCTATTGCTCCCATGAAACTCTCCCAGGTCGCCATCCAGCTCTACACCCTCCGCGATTTCTGCAAAACCGCCGCCGACTTCGCCGCCACCATGAAGAAGGTGCGTGAGATCGGCTACACCTCCGTGCAAATCAGCGGTGTCGGCCCCATTCCCGAGGCCGAGATCGTCGCGATATGCAAAGCCGAAGGGCTAGTCATCTGCGCCACGCACGAACCGGGCGTGAAGATTCTCGACGAGACCGAGTCGGTCATCGCGCGTCTGCGGGCCCTTGGCACCAAGCTCACCGCCTACCCGTTCCCCGCCGGCATCGATTTCGACAACCCCGAGCACATCAACACGCTCATCAAGAAGCTCGATATCGCCGGCGCGAAATTCCGCGCAGCCGGCATGAAGCTCGGCTATCACAATCACGCGAACGAGTTTTACCGTCCCGCCGGCGGCAAGGCGTTCCTTGAGCGTATCTACGATGAGACATCGCCCGAAAACATAGTGGCCGAGCTCGACACCTTCTGGGTGCAGCGCGGCGGCGGCGACGTTGTGGAGTGGGTCAAGCGCGTGAAGGGCCGCACGCCCTTCATACATCTGAAAGATTTCAAAGTGAATCCGGCCGGCGAGATCGCCTTCTGTGAGATCGGCGCGGGCACGCTGCCCTTCAAGCGCATCATCGCCGAGGCTGAGGCTGGCGGCTGCGAGTGGTTCATCGTCGAGCAGGACAGCTGCCCCGGCGATCCGTTCGTGTCGATCAAGCAGAGCTTTGATTATATCAAGGCCAACTTGGTGGGCTGACTATTTCACTCCTCCCATGCCCGCCGCCGCACCGTTTCTCCACGACGACTTTCTCCTGACGACGGAATGGGCGCGTCTGCTCTACCACGGCTCCGCGAAAGCGCAGCCGATCTACGATTACCACTGCCATCTGCCGCCCGACCAGATCGCGGCCAACCGGAAGTTTGAAAACCTCACGCAGATCTGGCTCGCCGGCGACCACTACAAGTGGCGCGCCCTGCGCTCCGCCGGCGTCAACGAAGACCTGATCACCGGGACGGGCACGAGCGACTACGACAAGTTTCTCGCCTATTGCCGCATCGTCCCGCAGCTCGTGCGCAATCCGCTGCACCACTGGTCGCATCTCGAGCTCCGTCGTTATTTTGGCATCGATCTCCTGATCAACGAGGCCAATGCGCCCAAAATCTGGGAGCTCGCCAACGCCAAGCTCGCCACGCCCGCGCTCACGACCCACGGCATCCTGACGTCCAACAAAGTCGCGGTTGTTTGCACCACCGACGATCCCGCCGATTCGCTGGAGCATCACGTGGCCATCGCTAAGAGTGGGCTGACCACGCGTGTTTATCCGACCTTCCGCGCCGACAAGCTCATGGCGGTGGGCGCGCCCGCCGTTTTCAACGCCTGGGCCGATGCGCTTGCGGCCCGCGCCGGCGTCGATGTCAACTCCCTCTCCGCGCTGCTCGACGCCCTCGACAAGCGTCATGCGTTTTTCCACTCGCTGGGCGGACGTTTGTCCGACCATGGGCTTGAAAACCTGCCGGATGTCGATTGCACGGAGGCCGAGGCCGCCGCGATCTTCACGCAGACGCGCGGAGGACGCGCCGCGACGCCGGAGCAGACCGCCAAGTGGGTTTGGTTTGTCATGGTTTATCTCGGCCGCCTCGACGCGAAGCGCGGCTGGACGAAGCAGCTTCACCTCGGCGCGTTGCGCAACAACAACAGCCGCCTGCTCAAGCGCATCGGCGCCGACGCCGGCGTCGATTCCATTGGCGACTTTCCGCAGGCCCGCGCGCTTTCGCGTTACCTCGACACGCTCGACCGTGACAACCAGTTGCCCAAGGTCGTCCTCTACAATCTCAACCCGGCCGACAACTACGTCTTTGCGGCGATGATCGGCAATTTTCAGGACGGTTCGGTCGCCGGCAAGATCCAGTTCGGCTCAGGCTGGTGGTTCCTCGACCAGAAGGAAGGCATGGAAATGCAGCTCAACGCGCTTTCGCAGCTCGGGTTGCTCTCAAAATTTGTAGGTATGCTTACAGACTCGCGTAGTTTCCTTTCATACCCGCGCCATGAGTATTTCCGCCGCATTCTCTGCGGTCTCCTCGGGGCCGATGTGGAGGCCGGGCTTATCCCCGCCGACCAAGCGGCGCTGAGCGAACTGGTGCAAGATATCTGCTATCGTAACGCGGAGCGGTATTTCGGCCTTCAGGTCGGTCGTTTCAGCTGAATCGACCCTTTTCTGGGGAACCGCCTGCGGTGCTATGATTTGTTATTAGCATACTTGCTTGCCTGACAGGCCTGAAATAGGCTCGGGTTTTATTGTATGCTGAGTCTTCTTGGACAACACACCCTTGCTATAGTCCGTGAACTCGGGGACTTCGGCGTGTTTTTTGGCCGCTCGCTCAGCGCGGCGGTGGGTTCGCGCAAGCTCGGGCGTCGCGTGGTGAGGGCCATTTACGAGCAAGGGGTGCGGTGCGTGCCCGTGATTGTGATCGTGGGACTTTTCACCGGTCTCGTGCTGGGACTGCAGGGCTACTACGTGCTCAGCAAGTTCGGCTCTTCCGGCCTGCTCGGCACGCTGGTGTCGCTGACCTTGGTGCGTGAACTCGCGCCGGTGCTAGCCGCCCTCATGCTCGTCGGACAGGCGGGATCGGCCCTCGCGGCCGAGCTCGGCATTCAGCGCAACAGCGAGCAGATTGACGCGTTGGAGACCATGGGCGCCGATGTTCACGCCTATTTGATTTCGCCGCGACTGATCGCCGCCGTGCTGGTGTTTCCCATCCAGTCCGCGTTTTTCTGCCTGATAGGTCTTTTGGGCGGCTACCTTTCCGGTTCCGTGGTGCTGGCGCTTCAGCCCGGAGTATACTGGTCGGCGGTTTTCCACGCCGTGCATCCGGTGGATGTGCGCGAGTGCATGATCAAGGCGATTGTCTTCGGTCTCCTTACCATCGCGATCTGCGCCTACAACGGTTTCAACGCGCACCGCCGCAAATCCTCCTCCGGTGCGCGTGCGGTGGGCGCCTCCACCACCCGTGCGGTGGTCATCTCGAGCATCGTGGTGCTCGCGGCCGACTACGTCATCACCTCTTTCCTCGTCTGATCCATGAGCACCGCGACTCCATCCGATCTTTTTCTCGACGTGCGAGGCGTGGCCAAGCGCTTCGGCGAAAACGTGGTGCTTGCGAGCGTCGATCTCGCCGTGCCGCGCGGCAGCGTGGTCGCGGTGCTGGGCAAGAGCGGCACGGGCAAATCGGTCTTTCTCAAATGTCTCGCCGGCATCGTGACGCCCGATGCGGGCGAGATCCGATTCGACGGCAAGCCGCTCAATGCGGGCGACGCCGTGTGCCGCGCCGAGTTCCGGAGCCGCTGCAGCTACCTATTCCAAAGCAACGCGCTGCTCGACTCGCTTACCGTGCTGGAAAATGTCGCGCTTCCGCTGGAAGTCACCACGCAGATCCCCAACCGCGAGATTCGCGACCGCTGTCTGGAGGCGCTGGGCCAGCTCGATCTCGAAAAACACCGCGACCGCTATCCCGGCCAGTTGTCCGGCGGCATGCAGAAGCGCCTCGCCCTGGCCCGGGCCATTGTCACGCGGCCCGAGCTCGTGCTGTTCGACGAACCGACCGCCGGTCTCGATCCTTTGCGCCGCAACGCCGTGTTCGAGATGATCGTGAAATACCAGCGCCAGTTCGGGTTCACCGCCGTGCTGGTGACGCACGATTTGCCCGAGGCGCTCGTCGCCTGCGACCAGGTGGCGCTGCTTGGCGGCGGCCGCATGCATTTTCAGGGGACGCCCGCCGAGTTCGGCACATCGGATGATCCGACGGTGCGTTCCTTCCGTGACAGTGCCGGCGAGCTGCGCGATACGGTCGCCGCGCTGCGCCGGGGCGAAACCATCCAAAACCGAAACGATTTATGAAACAGTCCAAACTTGAACTGGTGGTCGGCGTATTTGTCCTCGCCGGCCTGATCGCGGTGGCCTACCTCGCGCTGAAGATCGGCGCCGGTTCCCTTCTAGGCGCCGAAACCTACTCGGTGCGCGCGCGTTTCACCAACAGCGGCGGGCTCACCACCGGCAGCAACGTCCTTGTCGCCGGCGTGCCGATCGGCCGGGTGGGCGCCATCAAGCTCAACCCCGCCGATTTCAGCGCGCTGGTCGAACTGAAGCTCGAAAAGGCGGTCAAGCTGCCCACGGACACCATCGCCTCCATCAAGACCTCCGGACTCATCGGAGACAAATACGTGGGGCTCTCCCCGGGATCGGACGCGGAGTTCCTCGCGCCCGGAGCCACCATCACCGACACCGAGGCGGCGCTTGATATCGAATCGCTTATAAGTCGTTTTGCGTTTGGCAACGTGGAGAAAAAGGACAGCAAGTAACCCTGTCACCATGCGCTCCGTTCGTCTTTTCCTGTCATTCATCGCCAGTCTCACGGCTTTTGCCGCGATCGCGGCCACCCAGCCGTCCGATCCGCTGCCGGTCCTTCGCGGCGCGGTGGACGAGGTGCTCGGCATCGTTTACAGCGGCAAGGCGCAGACCCAGCCTTTTTCCGTCCTGGTTCGCCCGATCCTGGAGAAGAACTTCAGCTTCGACTTGATCACGCGCCGGGCGGTCGGGCCCGGCTGGCGCCAGTTCACCCCGGAGCAGCAGAAGAAGACGACGGCGCTTTTCACCGAGCTCGTGATCCGCACCTATGCTGATCGCTTCGAGGCCGGCGCGCAGCCCGGCATCACCTACGCGACCCCCGTGGAACTCGCCCCGAACAAGCGCGAACTGCCGACCACCATAGACTACGCCGGCAAAAAATATTCCGTTTCCTACCGCATGGAGCTGGCCGCCGACCAATGGCGCGTCTCCGACGTCATCATCGAGGGCGTGAGCATGATCAAGAATTACCGCGACCAGTTCGACCCGATGTTCCAGCGCGGCGGTGCCGCCGAGATCATCCGCATCCTCGAGGAGAAACTCGTGCAAGTCGCCGCCACCCCCGTGCCCGCCCCCGCCAAATGAGAATCCGTCCGTTTCAACTCTGCTTATGGCTCGGGCTGGCCTTGATGGCGGCGCCCTTGGCGCGCGCCCAGCAAAATCCCCCGCCCGACCCGGCGACCAGGGAGGCGGTGGATGACGACGAATACGCGGTCGTGAAAGTTTACGATCCGCTTGAGCCGTTCAACCGGGCGATGTTCAAGTTCAACAACGGCCTCTACGACTATGTTTTCCGTCCGGTCTCGACGGGCTACGTCAAGGTGACGCCGGTCAAGGTGCGCGACGGGCTCGGGAATTTTTTCTCAAACCTGGTTTTCCCCATCCGGTTTGTGAGCGACGTCCTGCAGGGCAAATTCAAGCGCGCGGGGCTTGAGACGAAAAAATTCTATGTCAACACGGTCGCCGGTCTCGGCGGCTTCATCCGGATTTCCGACGGCGTGCCTTCCATCGCCAACATTCCCGGCGAAGACCTCGGGCAGACTTTCGGCGTTTGGGGAATCCACAAGGGACCGTATCTGGTCCTTCCCGTGCTGGGACCCGGCACGGCGCGCGACACGGTCGGTCTGGTGGGCGACTACTTCCTGAATCCCATGCATTGGAACCAACTCCAGAATGTGAATGGATACCAATGGTGGTGGGATACGACGGTGCAGACGACCGACGCGGTGAATTCGCTGCCGGGACGGCTCAAGCTCTATGACGAGCAGAAAAAGGCGGCCCTCGACCCCTATGTAGCCGTGCGCAGCGCCTACGTCCAGTATCGGGACGCGGCCGTGAAGAGGTGAAGCGCGCCGCCGAGGCGGCGGCGAAGGTTTCTCGTTTGCCAACTGGCGCGCGGGATTTTGTGTCGGTCCATGCGAATCAGCGGCGGAACAGCGCGGGGCGTCCCGCTTCAAGTGCCCAAGGGCGATGCGGTGCGGCCGGCGACAGACGGGATGCGGCAGGCCGTGTTTTCCAGTCTGGCTTCGCGGCTGCCCGGAGCGCGCTTTGCCGATCTTTTTGCGGGCAGCGGAGGCTACGGACTGGAGGCGTTCAGCCGGGGCGCGGAGGGAGGGGTGTTTGTTGAAAAAAGCGCGAAGGCCGCCGCGTGTATCCGGCAGAACATCGCGGCCGTGTGCAAAAGCGCGGGGAGGCCGGAGCAGGCGTTGAGACTTTTGCCGGTCGATGCGCTGACTTGGACACCGATGGCGGGCGAGGAGCCGGACTTGGTGTTCATCGATCCGCCCTACGAAATCATCGCGGAGGTGGGGCCGGGGCTTTTCGAGCGAATGTCGGCCTGGTGGCCGGCCGGAGCGGATCCGGTGGTGGTGTTCGAGATGCCGGGGGAACTGACTTTGGAGCCGCCGGGATGGACGTGCGTGAAACGTCTTGGCAAGGGAGCGCGCCAGCCGACGGTGGCGTTTTTTCGCCGCAGCCAAAACTTATCCGAGACGGGTAAGGGCTAACGCGGCGATCACGGCGGTTTCGACGCGGAGCACGCGGGAGCCAAGATGGGCAAGCGTGAAGCCCGCGGCGCGCAGCGCGGTGCGATCAGCTGGCCCAAACCCCCTCTCGGGCCCGATCGCAATCAGAAGACCTCCAGCTTGATCGGAAAGTTTGTCACTTATTAAGTGACAAACTTTCAGGGGGGTGGAGGCTTCGTAGTTGTCGAGGGCGAGGCGGTTGGAGGAGGCGGGCAATGTGGCGAGGGCGGAGGCGAGGGTGTGCGTCCAGGTGACCTCGGGGATGCGTGTGTCGAAGGCTTGGGCGGCACCGGTCAGGCAATGGCGGCGCCATTCGCCGGTCGTCCAGAGCGTGCTGGTCGCGTAGTTGGGATCGGCGCGCTCCGTGGCGACAAAATGGATGCAGCTTGCGCCCATCGTGGTTGCGTCGCGGAGGATGTCGCGGGCGGTTTGAGGGCGGGGCAGGCCGATCAACAGCGTGGTCGGCGGCAGCGGGGCGGGCGGCGCGCCCCAGACGAAGGTGAGCGTGAGCGCGTCGGGAGTGATGGACGCCAAGGTGCCTTTGCCAAGCGGGCCGTTGACAAGGCCCGCGTCGAAAGCGTCGCCTTCGCGCCGGCGAAGGACGTCGAGAATATGCCGGGCGCGCGGATCGGTGCGCGGGAGCGGAGCGGTCAGTTCGGCGGGCTCGAAAAGGACGAGATTCATGCTAGCAGCTAGCGGCTAGGAGCTAGGGTCTAGCGACTAGGTGGCGAGGATCGCGTCGATGGAGGCCAGTTCCTCGCTGGTGAAGTCGAGCGTCTTGAGGGCGGCGAGGTTGTCCTCGAGCTGGGAGACTTTGCTGGCGCCGATGAGGGCGGTGGTCACGCGTTTGTCGCGGATGGTCCACGCAAGCGCCATCTGGGCGAGCGACTGGCCGCGGGCCTGGGCGACGGCGTTGAGTTTTTGGACCTTGGCGAGGGTTTCGGGCGTGATGCGATCAGCCTTGAGAAAGCCGTGGGCCTTCGAGGCGCGGGAGTCGTCGGGGATGCCGGCGAGGTAGCGGTTGGTCAGCAATCCTTGCGCGAGCGGCGAGAAGGGGATGCAGCCCATGCCCTCGGATTCGAGAACGCCGAGGAGCTCCGGCTCGATCCAGCGGTTAAACATGTTGTAAACCGGCTGATGGATGAGCGCGGGGGTGCCGAGATCGCGGAGGATCTTGGCGGCGCGGGCGGTTTCCTCGGGCTTGTAGTTGGAGAGGCCGACGTAAAGCGCCTTGCCGCTGCGCACGGCGTGGGCGAGGGCCCCCATCGATTCTTCGAGCGTGGTGTTGGGATCGGGGCGGTGATGGTAGAAGATGTCGACGTAATCGAGGTTCAGGCGCTTGAGCGACTGGTCGAGGGACGAGAGGAGGTATTTGCGAGAGCCCCACTCGCCGTAGGGGCCGGCCCACATGTGGTAGCCGGCTTTGGTGGAGACGATGAGTTCGTCGCGGTGGGCGGCGAGGTCGGAGGCGAGCAGCTTGCCGAAGTTTTCCTCGGCGGAGCCGGGAGGCGGGCCGTAGTTGTTGGCGAGATCGAAGTGGGTGATCCCGAGGTCGAAGGCGCGGCGCACGATGGCGCGCCCGTTTTCGTAGACGTCGACACCTCCGAAGTTGTGCCAGAGCCCCAGGGAAATCAGAGGGAGCTGGATACCGGAGCGACCGCAGCGGCGGTAGATGCCAGGGGTGTTGTAACGTGCGGGGGAGGGGGAATACATGGGTTAAAACGACGGACAACGTGTAAAAATGACGGGACAATCCGGATGAAAATGGCGCGCTTTCCGAGAAGAGAAAAATTTATCCAAACATTAATCGAGGGGAAACGATTCAAAAGACGTGTGCGTAAATGAATGGGGTGAGGTCCGGGAAAATCGCGCCCACTTTTGGCGTCCGTGCAATAAAAAGCACGTCCGGACAATTTTCGTATGAGGAATGGACCGGAATCTCGACGTGGCTCGAATGCACCATTGGGCGGCTCGGTTGGCAACCGGGAACTCGCCTGTGACTGCAAGCCCTGCTTCATCAAGGGCGGAGTTGGCGGCGGGCCCGTTCCGCACGGTGAGCACCCAGGCATGCAGACTCCCCTGGAAAGCGGACGTGGTCGCACGCCCAGGCCACGTTGGCGGCGGTTATTTGACGAAGAAGGGGAAGTTGTCGGCGCTGGCTCCGCCGCGGCCGTCGCGGACGATGCAGAACACGCGGTAGGCGCCGCCCCTGGAAGGCGTGCGCATTTGCAGGACGGGACCGTCGGCCTTCACGATGCACTCAGGCAGGGAGGTAGGGGCGGATTCCTTGTCGCCGCCTGTTTTGCGGTCGGTGCTTTCGGCGACGACCTGCCAGTCGTAGACGAGGGGATCGTTTTCGGAGTCGCGGGTCTTGGCGGTGACGGTGACCGGGGTGTTGGCGGCGATTTCCTTTTGCTTGAAGGAGGCGTCCAGCATCTCGATGCGTGGGCTGCGGTTTTCCGGCCAGCGGTTGGTCCATGCATAGGTGATCGCGTCAACCGAGGGGAGTTTTTCTCCGGTGGGGAGGAACATGCCATACCATGTCGAGGTGGTTTCCTGCTTCTGCCCCCAGAAGAAAGCGAAGGTGCCGAGGCAGCGCCCCGGGTTGTCCTCCATCACGGTGGTGTGCGTGGTGTAATAATGGGCGGCTTTGTCACGGCTGGCGGGTTCGATCGGCGCCCCCCAGGAAGTGTTTGCGACCTCCCAATGGCCGACGGGGCCGAACTCGGTGAGGAGGAAGGGCTTTTTCCAGCCGGCCTCGTTGAGGGTCTTGCCTATATCGGGGGCGGAGGCGTAGGCGTTGACGCCGAGGATATCGAGGCCCGTGTAGTGGGCCATGAGCGAGCGGACCTTGTCGGTGGCGGCACCGGCGATGACAGTGGCGACGGGGTGGTTGGGGTCTTCCTCGTGCACGATCCTGGCGAGTTCGTTGAGTTCTTTCCAGATGCGGACGTCCTGATCGTTGCCGGTGAAGGCCTCCATTTCGTTGCCGAGACCCCAGATCAGGAGGGCGGGGTGGTTCCTGTATTTGCGAACGACGGCGCGGACGGTGTCGCGCTGGGCCTTGATTTGCGCGGGATCGCCGTAATCGAAACCGTGGCGCTTGTGCTGGATCCAGATGCCGGCCATGACACCGAGATCAAGGGCCTGGCAGCGGTCGAGGAGGGTTTTCCCATTTTCCCGTTTGTCGAGCTGCTCGGCGCCCCAGGTGCGGATGGTGGTCGCTCCGAGTTTACAGGCCAGCTCGAGATGGGTGTCGCCGCCGACTCCGCGGATCTCGTAGGGGATGCCGTTTTTGGTGAGGCTGTAGTGGCCGCCGCCATCATTGACGACGCGCACGACGGAGGGCGGGGCGGCGAGCAGGGACGCGGCGGTGGCAAGGGCGGTCAGGAGGCCGCACAGTCGAAAGGGGAGGGGGCGCATTATCGGCTATTTGTTCAGCGGGAGGGCTATTTTTGTAAAGACATTGAAGCGTCACCCCATGTTTGCCCATGGAGCTGGCGCCTTTTTAAAAACGGGCCTTGAATCAGGCCGCCCCCTTGCCGAGAAGTCATCAACGTTAACACCGCCCGTTTTCTCCATGAAAAAACTTCCGTTGATCCTCTGTGTGTTTTGCGCGGCTGTGGCGGCTTCGTTTACTCCGAATATCCGAGCGGAAGCGACTCCGGCCCGGCCCCAATATGATTTGGGCGACCAGACGTCATCGACCCTGACCGCGAAGGCTTGGAAGGCCGCCGAGTCCGGCGATCTCGCCGCTGTCAAGGCATACACCGCCCGCTGCATCCAACTCTACGAAGCTACCGCACTGACCCAGCAGCGTGCGTTGACCGCGCCGCCTCCCACCGCCGATCCGGCGGTTGTTCACGCCAACTGGGCGCTCAACGATGTCGGCACCTGCTATTTTATCCTCGGCCAAGCCTTGGAAAAAGCGAATCAGGCGTCCGATGCGATCAAGGCCTACAAGACCTTGGTCGAGAAACTCGCCTACTCCAAATGCTGGGATACGAAGGGCTGGTTTTGGAGCCCGGCCGACGCCGCCCGCGGGCGCGTGAAGGCTCTTGCGTTTGACGCGGCCCAGTAACCCACCCCGATTCCTGTTTTTTCGATTTGTCGGGGAGGCTTCTTCTGAACCGCGCCCCTCGACCGTGGGCTGCTCGCGATTATTTCCGATCCAAGCATGTCGGCCAACGTCCCGGCCAAGCAGCCTTGGAATTGCACGATGAGGTCTCAAAACTGCCTTGGCCGGGGTCTTCAGAGGTGAAAAACGATGTAGCAGGAGGCGCACAAAACGGGGCGCCCCCCGTGGGAAAAAACGGATTTCGAGCTGTATTGTGAGAGTTCATACGGCTTTCTCAAGAAATTGTCATACAGCCTGATAATGCCGAAAAAGATTGGTGCGGTCGCCGGGAATCGAACCTGACGGACGCGGACTGTGAAGCCTTTATTGATCAAGCTCGGGTGTGGCAGGTCAGGACCGGTGGTGTAGTCATAGACGCACAAAACCTTGCGGCTTGTCATGCGGTAGGGGTTTTGGCCCGTGCGGAAATCTTGGACAGACAAAAGCAGGACAAGCCCGACTGCGGCTTCCCGTCTTGCTCCTCCCCGCAAGGGGCGTGCCTTGACGGGTCTGGCAGTCGTGGGGGTGGGCTGGCGCAATTCGATTCTCTCAAGTGGATTTCTTGCCGTGCCTGTGGCGGTCGTTCTGAGCCGGATTCACCTGTTTGCGAGCATTGTGGGCGGGAGGTGGCGTCATGAGCTATAACGAATGCCCCGAAGAATATGAGGGTTATGAATTTCCCTCTCGTGTCGTGAGCGCTTCAATCCGCACGCATTTCGTCCTCCTGCGGGGTTCTGACTGCCTTCGGGATGCCGGTGCGCCTGCCTATGTGGTGGACCGGATGGCAACCCTTGCTGCCGTCGCTCGCCAAAACAAACGGGATGCGGTGCGTCTGATGGCTGCTGTCTACGGCTGTTTGCCTGATGAACCGGACAATCGCCCTTTCATGGTGCGGGGAGGGGCTTCCTGATGGAGCTGCGGCCATACGCTCCGCCGACGTTCTGGACGCCTCAAGGCGCGTGGGCGAAACGTCGTCAGCTTGAACGGAAGGGGTTTCCTACCGATCTGCGGGACTGGCGTTTTATCACCCTGACTCTTGATCCCAAAGACTATGAAGACCCCTGCATAGCGTGGCTCCTCGGCAAGCGTCACTTGCGCGAATTCATTTACCGCCTCAAAAAGGAATACAAGTTCACCCGCTGGTGTTGGAAATTGGAATTTCACGAGGCGGACGAATTGGGGCGGATTTATCCCCACTGGCACCTCCTGATTGAGCACAAGACGAAGATTGATAAGGACCGTATCTCGGAGCTTTGGGGCAAGGGCCGCACGAATATCAAGCGGGTTGATAAACAGGATTTCGATTACCTGTTTAAATACGCAACTAAGGCCATCGAGAGTATTCCAGATTGGATACTGAGCCGGACGAACGTCCGCCTTTTCCAGACCTCTAAGGGGTTCTTTCCCCCTGCACCAATTCCGGCTGATGACGTAGAGAAACAAAACAATGAAATCGCGTCCCCCCGCGACGGGGAAGACGGACCGGTCCCTGAAACACAAAACTATGATCGGCATTTTGAGACCATAGGGGAGAGATTAAAACGCTGGTCCCGCTACGTCGTCAGCCGGTCAACTTCCCCCGAGGGACACGTCACGCATCAGATGTTTGAGATGCTCTGTGACTCGTGGGGCCAACTTCTCGTCCGCATCGGACGAATCAAAATTTCAAGCCGTATCTCGTGCTTGGATCTAACCGTAAGAGAAAACTGCATACAAACATCATGTCTCAACTACCTATCAGCATACCTGCCGGCATCCATCTGAGTGCCGTTTCCGTTGGTGCCTTCGAACTCGTCGCCGGTGTCGGTAAAGATTCCGGAAAACCCTACCAAAAGGTAGTCGGTCGCGGTGTCGCCGGTTCCAAATTCGTCAAGGTGACGCAATTCCTCAATCCCGGGGAAGCTCCGTTGCTCTTCGGCACGGGTGACAAGTTCGAAGCCGATATCGTCGGCGTCGATTCCTTCGAAAAGGGCCGCGAGGTCATTTCCCTTTTCGTCGAACTGCGCCGTCCCTTCGTCGCGGACAAGCAGGAGGTGAAGAAATGACCGAGCGGACCAGCGCCCCGAGCGGGCGTCAGCCCGCCGGGGCGCTGGTCCGCCTGTCCTCGTTCAAAGGTATATTAAGTGTCAATCCGATGAGTCCTGAAGAAACACGAAAAGCGAACAGCCTCCGCGACCTGAAGTCCCAGGCCGCGCATCTTGCCCGCGAGATTGGGGCGATGCAGCTCAAGGTTGAATTCTATGCGGCGGACTGTTCGGACGGTCCGGACTCATACCGTCGAGAGATGGGCGTCCATATCGACCGCAACTGCGCATCTTTGGCCGAAATTGAGGCCTTGATTGCCGAATTAGAGGCAATGCCCGTCCAGCTCTCACTTTCGGCCGTATAGGCCAAACAAACCACTTTCTGGCAAAGGCCTGAAACTCGATGCGGGTGGCACGTGTTGAGAAAATAATCCGCCACCGTGGGCCGTCCGGCTCCGTAGTTCCTCGGGCTCAATGCCCGTTTATTATGAACAAAGCTCGTAAACTCGTCCTCGCGGGTGTCGCCATCGGCATGACCGCTCTCGCCCATGCGCAAACCGCACCCGACTACGGTGCCACCTTGAACACCAACTTCACGGTGATCGACACGTTGTGGGGCAAGGTCGCCACGATCATGATCGCGGTCGCGCTTGTGACCGTCGGCGTGAAGTTCTTCCGCAAGACCCGTTGATCAAACCAGCCCGCGCTGTGGGTGACTGCGGCGCGGGCTAATCCTTTTCAACTCGATGGAAATGCAGCTTTTCGCCCTGGGATTTATCTGCGCGTGTCTCGCGTGGAGGCTGTTTTTTTGACGTTATGAAACGATTTTTCTTCCTCATGCTTTTAGTCGCCGCGTTGCCTGTGCACGCGTATGTTTTTACTGGCACGCGAAGTATTGATTTCAATCAAACCTCCGCCCAGTTCGGACAAGGCGCGTTCCATGCTCAGGCTAGCTGGAGTTACGAGACTACTACTGGTCTTGGTGAGCTTGTTGTCGTCATTGACCCTTCTACCGGCGTTGCTCCGCCTTGGCCGACTTTTCTTTTTGGGGCGTATTTAGATAGTGGTGCGCCCCTACAAGGCGGCATTGCTCAAAATTATGGTAACCCTAATGGCGCTACTTGGAATGGCACTTTTCAAATTCAATATCCTCCGATCGACGGCCTTCTTTTTCGCGTCGGTTGGTATGCTTCTGGGACCCCAACGCAAGAGATTAAAATCCCCTTGGCTGGTAGCATTCAAACCGTGAGCCTCACAAATCCGGTCGTGCCTGACATTGTCGGCCATTCGATTACTGGCACCGCTACAGGGGCGCAAGGTGGTAACGCTTACAACATATCGGTGATCTCTGGTAGCATTTCAGCGTCGATTAATTCCAGCACCGGCGCGTATCAGATTATTGCTAATGGTGTTGGTCCTGCGTCTTACAAAGTGTGGATTTCGGCAGGAAATGGTTATAATCGTTCGAATGATGCTTCTGGGTCTGGCACTGTTGGGAATGGCTACAAAGTAAAGCTCACGATTCCGGCCAATCCCGGTCAATACACTATCATTTATACGATTAGTCAAAACGGTGCCGTGATTGGCACTACAACTCAACTTCCGGGTGCCGGGGCTCGTATTGTCTCTTTTACGGTTCCGACACCTGATCCTGTCGTTGTGACTAGTCGGACTGTGGGCGTTATCTGGCAGGACAATCATTATATTTACACGGGTGACCCTAATGATTCGGTTGATACGGGTATCACAGATAGCGTCATGCCGTCGTCTAGTGATGATCCCACACCGGCTCCTGTTACTACGCCACCGACCGCGAACGCTAATAATCCGACTGACCCCGCCAATACCGGAACCGTATGGACACAAAATAGCGGGTCGCAAACCGACTTGCTGACCAACTCCGTTTTCCGCCAAGGCGTGGAGAAGTTGATGGCTCCGTCCTTGGCTATCGCCAAGTTGCTGTCCGACAAATCGAAGATTGATGCGCAGGACAAAACGCAGGCGGCGGCTGATGTGGCTGGCCTGAAAGACCAGGCCAACCATGTGGCTGATGTCGCCCAGGATAGGGCTACCCAAGGGAAATCTAAAGCGCAGGACGTGGTTGATCAGTTTGGTCAAGCTGCGGACGCTTCGATGGATTACGCGCCAGCCGTGTCCACTGGATACACTGATTTGGATATTGGCAGCGGGCGTGTCGTCAGGATTCCTGACAATCCCTTTTCTAACTCGGGGCCGTTTTCTGGGGTTCTTGGCACTACGGCGACATTCGTTCGGGGATTGATCGCGTGGGGTATCGTGGTCGCTTTCTTCATCTGGGTGTTGTCCAGGCTCCGCCAGATGACGGCCGCACCGTTTCAAACGACACCCTTTGGGACTTCGATTCCTGATTCGCTCAATTCTATCAAGGTCGTCGGAACGGGGGGAGGTTTGGGCTACGCGGTTAAGCTGGTCACCTATGCCGTGATTTTCGCGATTGTTTTGACGATGCCCCTGGGCGTGATGGCAGCAGTGACGGCGAAACTGCCATTTGCGCAGCTCGTTGGTTTATTTGTGGCGGGACCTCATGCGCCTACGTCCGGCATGCTGCATGACGCGATGGGCATTGCTGACCAGGTGATACCTTGGGCGGTGCTGCTGGCCGCGCCGGTGTGGTATTTCGTCGTAGAGGCCGTGCTCTTCCCGTCGCAGATATTCTGGATGATGTTCATCAAGTTTTTGCCATCATGAGCATCCCGATTCCAACTCAAGACGCGGCGACGTTCGCCGGTCAAGTCGCCTGGTTCGTCTATGGCTTTGGTTACGCCTCGGTCATCGCATCGGTTGCGTTGATGATCTACCTCTTCAAAAAATCCGGTTCCTCGGGGCCTTTTGACACATGATCGACATCTTCGTCGGAAAACCCCGCAACGGGAAGAGCTTGCGGGCGATGATGCGGATACTGAAAACACTCGTTGAAACGCAGCGCTACGTCGTCACGAACATGGTCCTGGATCTGGACCGGATACAGGACTACCTGGACAAACGCGGGGTAAAGACCAACGCACACCAGCGCATCCTGATCCTGACGTCGAAGGAGCAGATGAAGCATTTCTGGCTGTATCGGGAATTCGGCGTGGTCCTGGTCACGCCTCCGGACTACAACGAGAAAACCGGCGGTGACGTGGATTACGCGCCGCTGGTTAACGATCAGCGGTTCTGGCTCCCTGCTAAAGAAGGACATACGCCCGTCATGCGCGGGACGCTCTATGTCATCGATGAAATCCACACCCTGTTTCCAGCCCGAGGCTGGCAGGGAACGCCCCGGCACGCGGATTTCTACAATTCGCAGCATGCGAAGCTGAACGACGAATGCGTGTTCATTACGCAGAATACGAAGCTGGTGGACCCCAATTTCTACCGTCTCGCCCAGGAGTTTCACTACTGCCGCAATCACCGTCTGATGAAGCACGGCCGGTTCAAAGGGGCGAACAAGTTCACGGTGCACATCCATGACGGCCCTGCGTCCACCGGCAAGGAACCGACGCTCAACGTCGAAGAATTCAAATTGGATCTCGAAGTAGCGTGCTGTTACGACACCTCGGCCGGAGTGGGGATGCCAGGTGGCGGCGCGGCCGATGCTGGTGCCAGGACAAAAGGGATACCCCTTTGGATGGTCTGGGCCGTGATCGGATTCTGCATCGGCGGAGTTTACTGGTTTTTTAACTATGAGATGCCCAAGCTCACGAACAAGTATCTGACGTCCGCAGTGAAGCATGGGACCCTCAAGCCTGGGAGCGGTTCACCCGTTGGGGCTCCTGGTGTTCCTGCGGTTGTGTCCCAATCGGTTCCAGGGGCCGCGCCACAAGGCGCAAAGCCTGCGACCGAGGCCGACTATCCGCTCGAGTCGATCTACGAGGATACGAAGCCGGAAAAGCCGCTGTATGCGACCGGCTATGTCGTTCGGGGAAAGCATGTGAATGTCCAGCTGAGTGACGGCCGTATTTTGACGGAGCATTCGCCCGAGCTGCTGACGGTTGAAAGGAACGCCGTGATATTACGCGGAGGCCAGAGGCTGTATTTCCTGAGCTATAAGCCCCGGGAAGCCCCGAAAGAACCGGTCCAGCCGATTGAGACGGTTTCTCCCGACCAGGCTGGGGACTCTTTGCCGCCGCCTCCGTCACCGCCGGCTCCGGCATGGGTGACGCATTCTGACGGGGTTTCACGGCTGGTGACTCCGCCTGTCTTGGGAAAGTGATTTTGGATACACGAAAAAAAGACGTTTTTTGGTTATCGTTCCAAGAATTACCCAAAAATGGTCTTTTTTTACCTCTGACGGGCTTCGCCGGCGAGTCCTGGTCAGCTGCAGTCCTCGATCGCTGACACCTTCTTTGTTTTGGATACAGCTTTGGAGCTTGGAAATCGGTCAAGGATGGGTTTCTTGACTTCTATCGAGTCCCTGGCATTTTGTTTTTATGTCAACGGTGATGGAAATTGAGTCCGCGATTGAGAAGCTGCCCGCGCAAAAGGTGGAAGAGCTTGCCGCGTGGTTTGAGGAATATCGTTCAACCCTGAACTCCTCGGATTCCGTTTTTTTGGCTTACGACGAAGAGGAAAGCCGGTGATGCGAGTCGTTCGCGGTGAGATATGGCAGATTGATCTTGGGATGGTCGCAAAGCCTCGTCCCGCGTTGATTCTTAGCGTGCCTGCCGGTGATACTGAGCGGGCGTTGGTGACCTACGTTCCACGCACTACGAGTTTGCGTGGGACTCAATATGAGGTGCCGCACAAAGGCCGTGGATTTGATGACGGTGCGTTTGACGCTCAAGGGTTGGGCAGTGTGCCGCATGCCAAGTTGATGAGGCGTATTGGGGTGTTAGATACGCATACCTTGACGGAAGTTGAGGGCGCGGTGCGCTCGTGGCTAGGCCTCGGTTGATCGAGGGATCAATTTGGAGTTTATCACCATTTTATCGCAACGTCTATGCCGGTGATTTCGCCGTCACGCTCTTGGGTTAGGACTTCGTAGCGTCGAGGGCGGGGCGATGATGTTTTTTCATAGGGGTTGCGGGTGATTTCGAATTGTGTCCGGTAACGTCCGTCCCATCCTTGCACCTGCTTTGTCGATATGGCTTCGGCGATGATGCCTTTTTTTTTCTCAAGGTAGGCTTGTGCGGTCATCTGGTGTTCTAATGTCCGGTCTGGGGCTGCTTGTGTGGGTGTGGACGGTCTGACTGTTTGTTGTCTTACAACTTGTGGCCTCGTCTGTGGCTGGGTCTTTACAACGTTGTATTCGATTTTCGGAGTCGGTTTCTGTGCTATGGTCTGCCTGAGCCTTTCCGCCTCTGCATTCGATGCCTCTGCTGCGGCTTGCAACTCGGCAAGGGCAAGCGCCTGTGTTTCGGCGATGCGGGCGGCGGTCTCTCGTTCCCTCTTTTCGGTATGGTGGCGGTAGGCGAGAAACCCGGCAAGGTGGAGTGCTAGGGCTACGGCGAAAACCACGGCGTAGCGGAGGGCGGTGCTGGTGGTGGCCGGGGGTGGCGGTGTGATACCTGGGATTGACGCGGAGGGTAGTTCTGTCTGTTGGGGTGCTTTACCGGCCCTTCTTTCTCGCACGGCATTTTCAATACTCGCTTGAATTTTCGCGGCGTTGGCACGTTCTTGCGGCGTCATTGCGATATTAGAATTCCGTCTGGGAAACTTACGATGCACGCCGGGCGGCGGGCTTTTCAGTCAAAAGGCGTTTCTCTTCGTCGGTGAGGGACGGGGAACTTTGACCATACCACCAACGGATGATATCGGCGGCGTATTCGGTCGGGTTGCTGCCGAGTGCTTCGCTTCGGCGTTCTAGCTCTTCGGCGATGTGCTCCGGTAGTGAAAGCGTAAATCTACGTTTTTCAGCCATGCGAAAATTGATGCTAAAAAGTGCGAGAAAGCACTTGCTAAGTTTAGCAGCATATGCTTTCAATTGTTCCACGTAGAACACGCACAAACCAACGCACACGATGAAAACCCGCAAAATTACCTATCGTCTCATTCAAGTTAGAAACGGTCGCATCTACGGTGAATCGGCAGATAACGAGAGTTTAAACCTCACTCTCGCCATGGCGCAGGCGACGCAGGAAAGCGGTTCGTCTGCTCTCATTCTCCGTAATACTTACGGGCCTAAAGGCCGTGTCTCTTCTGGCCGCATCGTCTGGGCGTCTGCGGAAATGAAGACGGATGCGGATATCGTCGCTGCGCCGCATCAGATGATTTTCGGGTTGGATTTGATTCCTCCCTCTTACGTGAAGCTGTTCGGACACGGTGCGTTGATCTCTGCTGTGGCTGCCTAAGTCATGATCGAATACGTCTTCAAGCCGTCGCGGTTGGTGAAGGGGAAGCGGATCGTATCCCGTCTTTACTCCGGCGCGTATTCTCTGGCTGCTGGTCAACGCGCTAGGCGTGTTGGTCTGCAAACGCCAAGTAAGTCCGTCGCACAAAAGATGCTGCGTGGAATCATCGTAAAGGCGCAAATGGAGCGTGAGGGCATGGTGCTCCCTCGTGAGCAAGTTGAGACGGCGCACGAGCCATTGGTGGCCTTGCTGGCGGAATACCGTGCCGACTTGCTGTCCCGCACGTCGGAACGTAACGCGGACGAATCAACCGCACGTATCGAAAAGATTTTCACGGTGACCGGCTGGCGCTACCTGGGTGATGTGACGCCTGCAACGTGGGTTGGATTCCGGGCATCGTTGGTGCAGTCCGCTAAAACCCGCCGTGATTATCAGACCTCCATCATGGCTTTTATGAACTGGTTGGTTCGTTTGGACCGTGTCCAGCGCAACCCTCTGGATCGCGTCGACCAAATCAGCATCAAGGGCAAACAGGTGCGTCCGGTGCGTTCCTTTACGGATGATGAAATCCGGCGTTTGTTGGCCGTGGCCGGTCCTCGTCGTCTGGCCTACCTGCTTCTTCTTTATACGGGCCTGCGTCGGGGCTCTGCTCGGCAACTGGCGCTATCCGATCTGCATTTGGATGCTCCGCGTCCGTTCCTGCTTACGCGTGCCTCCACGATGAAGGATGCCGAAAAGCTGGCGATTCCCCTTCATTCTGGGCTCGTGGATGAGTTGCGTGCGGCAATCCCTGCCGGTGCATCTCCGGACCGGCTTCTTTTCGTCCGGTCTTTTCCCAAGGGCGCAACCCTCCGTTTGGATTTCCGCCGCGCGGGCATCCCGCGCAAGGATGGGCAGGGGAGGGTTGTGCATTTCATCGCGTTCCGGAAAACATTCCAGACGTTGGGTGTCCGGTCGGGGGTTAACCAACGGAGCGCGCAAGCTCTGCTTGGGCATTCTGACCCTTCTCTTACGGCTAACGTTTATACGGACACTGCCGCCTTAGAATTACACGATGAGGTGGCAAAGCTGCCTTGGCTGGGGTCGGAAAATCCTGCGGCCGTCCCAAAAAGTGATGTAGCGATAGACGCACAAAAACCCGAAAAACAGGCACAAAACAGGCATTTTCGGGACGTATTGAACGAGCTTATACACCTTGCGCAGCACGTTGTTACAGAAGGCGATGCGTCGGAAAAACAGTGGTGCGGTCGCCGGGAATCGAACCCGGGACACCTACTTGGAAGGAAGGAGTTTTACCTCTAAACTACGACCGCAGACGCTGCATGGGAGAGCTTCATCAGCCCTTGTGTCGGGTCAAGCTTCTGCTGGACGGTCAACGGGACGGGATTCTAAAGGGTTTTTTACGCGAGGGCGGGGGAAATGGGATTGCGACTGGCGAGGACGTGCTTTTGCTGGGGCCGCATGGCTTTCATCACATCGGCACCTTCCGGACAGGCCGGGACGCTCAGGCCGTCGAGTTCGTCCCAAAAACGCCCCAATTTTCAGGCGGCTCAAGCACTCGCGAAACAAAAGTCGCTCGAAAAAAAGGCCGGCAAATACAAGCTCCCTCTTGGTGAACTCGCCATCTTCACGCAGCAACTGGCGTCTTTACTGAATGCCGGTCTGCCTCTGGTCCAATGTCTCGAGGCTTTGCAGGATCAGACCGAGGATCCGGTGTTTCGGATCATCATCAGGGACGTGCGCATTGATATTTCGTCCGGCAATTCCTTCTCGTCGGCCGTCAAAAAATTCCCGCGCTCCTTCAACTCGCTGTTCATCTCCATGATCGAGGCCGGCGAGGCGTCGGGCGCCTTGGCGGAAATTCTCTCGAAGGTGGCGTCTTATTTTGAATCCAGTGTGAAGCTCTCCAAGAAGGTGAAGTCCGCCATGACCTACCCGATCGCGGTCATCGGCTTGTCGATTGCGCTGGTGAACGTGCTGCTGATTTTCGTCATTCCGGTGTTTGCGGCGATGTTCAAGGACTTCGGCGCCAAGCTGCCCGTGCCCACCCAGATGCTCATTGATCTGAGTGATTTTATGAAGGCCTGGTGGTGGGCGATCGGCCTCGCGTGCTATGGAATCTATTATTTCGGGAGCAAATTCGTGGCCACGCCGCGTGGCCGGCGGCTGAAGGACCTCAGTCTCGTGAAGGCGCCGATTTTCGGGAATCTCATCCACAAGATCGCGCTGTCCCGGTTTTGCCGCACGTATGCCACGCTGATGCGCTCGGGCGTGCCGATTTTGCGGACGCTTGAGATCGTCGCCTCGGCGAGCAACAAGGTGCAGGTCGAGGACGCGTGCGTCGAGATCGCCAAGCACGTGAGTCAGGGCGGCCAGGTCTCGGATGTCCTCGCGACCAATCCTTTTTTCCCGCCGATGATGAAGCACATGGTCAAGGCGGGCGAGTCCACGGGCAACGTCGACGGCATGATGAACAAGATCGCCGATTTCTACGACACCGAGAGCGAGGCGACGGTCGCTTCGCTCACCTCGCTGATCGAACCGTTGCTCATCGTTTTCCTTGGCGTGATCGTCGGCGGCATCGTCATGGCGATGTTCCTTCCCATCTTCCAACTCGGCGCGGTTGCAGGCGGCTTGAAGTAATTCAGGCCCTTGCGTTTCATCCGAGCTTCCCGCTTAGTGGGCGGTCACCCTTAGATACATGCCTTCCGTTCTCATCGTCGACGACCTGCTTTCCATCCACGAGATGTTGGATGCGGTCATTCAGCCCACCGGTTTCACCACGGCGTTTGCCACGGACGGGGAAAAGGCGCTCGTGCGCTACAAGGCCGACAAGTTCGACCTGGTGCTGGCCGACATCGACATGAAGCCGATGGACGGCATCACCCTGTTGAAACAGCTCAAGGTGTATGACCCGGGCGCCATCGTCGTGATCATGACCGCCTACGCCAGCACGGAGAGCGCGGTGCAGGCGCTCAAGTTTGGCGCGTTCGACTACCTCCAAAAGCCGTTCCGTGTCGATGAGCTGATCGCCACGCTCAAGCGGGGAATGGAGTTCAAACATTTCAACACCGAGCGGGCCAACTCCACGTCCGCGCCGGCGGTCAAGGCCGCCGATGTCGACGGACGTCTCGTGGGTGAAAGCGCGCACAACAAGAAGCTCGTGCAGCAGGTGAAGAAGCTCGCCACCGTGCGCACGCCCGTCCTCCTGCAGGGCGAGAGCGGCACCGGCAAGACCACCGTCGCCGAGATCCTTCATGCCGGCAGCGCGCCGGCCGACGCTCCGCTGGTCCGCATCGATTGCGTCCAGGGCTCCGCCGACGATTTCCACGAGGGGCTTCTTGGCCACAACGGGGTTGGCGGCGCCTGGATACAGCAGGCCCGCGGAGGCACCCTTCTGCTCCAGAATTTGCACGCCTTGGCGCTCCCCACCCAGCAGGAGTTGGTGGGCGTGCTGCGAAACACCGCGCATGGCTTCCGCCTGATTTGCACGACGACCGAGGATCTGGAGAAGCTTACCGACGAGGGGCGTTTCAACGACGAACTGTTCTACCGCGTTGCCTCGTTGCCGGTGGCCCTGTCGGCCCTGCGCGACCGCACCGATGACATTCCCGCGTTGGTGAAACATTTCCTGTCGAAGGCGACCAATCCCAATTTCGACGCCAATCTGATCGAGTTCACGGCGGATGCGATGGATACGATGCGGGCCCATCATTGGCCGGGCAACCTGTCCGAACTCGGCCAGGTCGTTACCAAGATCGCCGCCACCTCGGAAACCCGCGTGGTCACTTCCGCCCAGCTGCCCCTGCGTCTGAAAGAGGTCAAGGACTGGCCCAAGTTGGCCGACTATCTGGCCGGTCAGGAGCGCCAGTATATCGAGATGGTCCTCAATGCCTGCCGCGGAGACAAGATCGCCGCCGCCAAGGTCCTCGGCGTGGACATGGCCAAAGTTTTGAAGTAAGGCCGCGTCCGGGCCGTTTCTCGCACCGGCAAATCCCGGGTTTTTGTCCCGCCTTTCCGCTTGCCCCGCCGCAGGTGCGCCGCAACCGTCTCGGACACTCACGTCCATGCCCAAACGCACCGATCTCAAATCCATTCTCATCATCGGCGCCGGCCCCATTGTGATCGGCCAAGCCTGCGAGTTTGATTATTCCGGCACGCAAGCCTGCAAAGCCCTGAAGGAGGAGGGTTACCGCGTTATTCTGGTCAACTCCAACCCGGCCACGATCATGACGGATCCGGAGTTTGCCGATGTGACCTACATCGAGCCGCTCAACCTCGAAAGTCTGGAGAAAATCATCGAGGCCGAGAAGCCCTCCGCGCTCCTGCCCACGCTCGGCGGCCAGACCGCCCTCAATCTCTCGATGGAGCTCTTCAAGGCCGGCGTCCTTGCGAAGCACGGCGTCGAGATGATCGGCGCCAAGCCCGACGCGATCAACAAGGGCGAGGACCGCGAACTCTTCAAGCAGGCCATGGTGAAGATCGGCCTCGATGTCGCCCGTTCCAAGACCGTCAAGACCATGGACGAGGCGCGCGCCGCCGCCGAGATCATTGGTAATTTCCCGCTCATCATCCGCCCGTCCTTCACCCTCGGCGGTCAAGGCGGCGGCATCGCCTACAACAAGGAAGAGTTCGAGCGCATCACCGCCAACGGCCTCGATCTCTCGCCTGTTCACGAGGTTCTCGTCGAGGAATGTCTCCTCGGCTGGAAGGAATACGAGATGGAGGTCATGCGTGACCACAAGGACCAGTGCGTGGTCATCTGCGCCATCGAGAACTTCGACCCGATGGGCGTCCATACCGGCGACTCGATCACGGTCGCTCCCGCGATGACGCTGACCGACAAGGAATACCAGGTCATGCGCGACGCCTCCTTCGCCGTCATCCGCGAGATCGGCGTCGAGACCGGCGGCTCCAACATCCAGTTCTCCCTCGATCCGCAGACCGGCCGCCAGGTCGTCATCGAGATGAATCCCCGTGTGTCGCGCTCCTCCGCGCTTGCCTCCAAGGCCACCGGTTTCCCCATCGCCAAAATCGCCGCCAAGCTCGCCGTCGGCTACACGCTCGACGAGCTGCGCAACGACATCACGCGCCTCACGCCCGCCAGCTTCGAGCCGACCATCGACTACGTGGTCACGAAGATGCCACGCTTCACCTTCGAAAAATTCCCCGACGCCGACTCCACGCTGACGTCCGCGATGAAGTCCGTGGGCGAGGCCATGGCCATCGGCCGCACCTTCAAGGAATCCTTCCAGAAGTGCCTGCGCTCCCTCGAAACCGGCGCCCGCGGCTTCGGTGGCGGAGGCGGCAAGTGGGGCGGCGACGAGTTGCCCGACGACAAGACCATCCGCAGCAAACTCGCCACGCCCAACGCCGAGCGCGTTTACTACATCCGCTACGCCTTCCTCGCCGGCTACAGCGTCTCGCAGATTTTCGACCTCACCAAGATCGACCCTTGGTTCCTCACCCAGCTCCACGAGATCTTCGAGATGGAGCAGGCGCTCAAGAAAGAGACGCTCGCCTCCGTCAGCGTCGAGGCATTCCGCCGCGCCAAGCAATTCGGCTTCTCCGACGTGCAGCTCGCCCACTTGTTCAAGAGCGATCTCGCCACCGTCCGCGCCGAACGGAAGAAGCGCGCCATCAACACCACCTACCGTCTCGTTGACACCTGCGCGGCCGAGTTCGAGGCGTTCACGCCCTACTACTATTCCTCCTACGGCGACGAGAACGAGGTCATGCCTCCCTCCGGCAAAAAGAAGATCATGATCCTCGGCGGCGGTCCCAACCGCATCGGCCAGGGCATCGAGTTCGACTACTGCTGCGTCCACGCCTCCTTCGCCCTTCGCGAGATCGGTTACGAGACCGTGATGGTCAACTCCAACCCCGAGACCGTCTCGACCGACTACGACACCTCCGACCGTCTCTACTTCGAGCCGCTCACGCTCGAAGACGTTCTCGAAATCTACCAACAGGAAAAGTGCGACGGCGTGATCGTGCAGTTTGGCGGACAAACCCCGCTCAACCTCGCCACTCAGCTCAAGGCCAATGGCGTCAACATCATCGGCACTTCGCCCGAATCGATCGAGGCCGCCGAGGACCGCAAGTTGTTCTCCTCGATCCTCACGAAGACCGGCCTCAAGTCTCCCGAGCATCGCACCGCGCTCAACGAGGCCGACGCCCTCGCGTCCGCCCACGAGATCGGTTTCCCCGTGCTGCTCCGTCCGTCCTTCGTGCTCGGCGGTCGCGGCATGTTCATCGTCTACAGCGAGCAGGAGTTCCGCGACGTCGTCCGCCAGGCCTTCGACGTCATGCCCGGCAAGCCCGTCCTCATCGACAAGTTCCTCGAAGACGCCATCGAGCTCGACGTGGACTGCATCAGCGACGGCGAAACCTCCGTCGTCGGCGGCATGCTCGAGCACATCGAGTTCGCCGGCGTCCACTCCGGCGACGCCTCGATGGTCATGCCTCCGCACACCCTGTCGAAGGACATGCTCAACACCGTCCGCCAGGCCACCTACGCGCTCGCCAAGGAGCTCAAGGTCGTCGGCCTCATGAACGTCCAGTTCGCGATCAAGGACAACCAACTCTACATCCTCGAAGTCAACCCGCGCGCCTCCCGCACCGTGCCGTTCGTGGCGAAAGCCATCGGCGTGCCCCTCGCGAAACTCGCCGCCAAGGTCATGACCGGCAAGAAGCTCAAGGACCTCGGTTTCACCCGCGAGCAGACGCCCAAGCACTGGTGCGTGAAGGAAGCCGTGTTCCCGTTCGTCCGTTTCCCCGGCGCCGCCATCGTGCTCTCGCCCGAGATGCGCTCCACCGGCGAGGTCATGGGCCTCGACGACGATCTCGGCATCGCGTTCGCGAAAGCCCAGGCCGCCGCCAAGCCCGGCCTGCCGGTCAAAGGCAACGTGTTCCTTTCCGTCAAAGATGGCGACAAGGCCCGCGTGGTGGACATCGCCCGCCAGCTCGAATTGCTCGGCTTCTCCATCTACTCGACCAGCGGCACGGCCGACCACCTCGCCACCAACGGCGTTAAGGTGAACCGCCTCTGCAAGATCGACGAGGGTCGCCCCACCGCCGTCGACATGATCAAGAACGGCCAGATCCAGCTTATCATCAACACGCCCGCCGGCATGATCCCGCGCAAGGATGAGAACAAGATCCGTCAAGCCGCCTACGCCCACAGCGTGTGCATCATGACGACGATCACCGGCGCTCAGGCCGCGTTGCAGGGCATTCTTGCGCTCAAGCACAAGCGAGTCGGCGTGCGCCCCATCCAGAAATACGTCGGCAACGTCGCCGTCGTCTAAGTCATGTCGTCCGCCGCCACGCTCGTCGCGCTCCTGCACGGCCCTGATCAGCCCGGGATCGTGGCGCGTGTGGCGGGATGGATTTTCGAGCGCGGCGGCAATATCCTTCACGCCGACCAGCATCGCGACATGGAGGCCGGCGTGTTTTTCCAACGCATCGAGTGGCAGCCATCCAACGGCGGCGCTTCGGCCGACACGCAGGCATTTCATGATTTCGCCGCCTCGCTCGGCATGAAGTCGCGCGTCACATCGTCCGCGCATCGTCCGCGCATGGCCGTCTTCGTCTCGAAGTTCGACCATTGCTTTCACGACCTGGCCCTTCGCTGGAAATCTGGCGAATACGCCTGCGACCTCGTCGCCGTCGTTTCCAACCACACCGATCTCGAGTCGGCCGCACGCGGCTACGGTCTGCCGTATCATGTGATCCCGGTCACCGCCGCCACGAAGGCCGGGGGCGAGGCGAGCCAGCTTGCGCTGCTCCGTTCGCTCGACGTCGAACTCGTGGTCCTCGCCCGCTACATGCAGGTGCTGTCCGACGATTTTCTCAAAAAATTCGCCCGGCCGGTGATCAACATCCATCACTCGTTCCTCCCCGCGTTCGCCGGCGGCAAGCCCTACCACCAGGCGGCCGCGCGTGGCGTGAAGCTCATCGGCGCGACCGCGCACTACGCGACCGCCGTGCTCGACGACGGTCCCATTATCCAGCAGGACGTGACGCGCGTCACCCACCGCCACGGCGTCGAGGACCTTGTCCGCAAGGGTCGCGACCTCGAAAAGATCGTGCTCGCCCAGGCCGTGCGCTGGCACCTCGAAAACCGCGTGCTCGTCTACGGCAACAAGACCGTTGTCTTCGACTGAGGCCTGCTGCCCCCCGCATCACCAAGGAGAATCCCGCCTTTACGCCATCGGGCCGATCTGTTTCGTTCACGCCTTACACAATTTCCAGCCATGTCCACGACCCCGACCAAAGCCTCCGCTCCTTCCCCCGCCGGCGACGACCGCAATCTCGTGCCGGTTGACGAAACCTATGTCGCCCCGAACTTGGAGGACCGTCTGGCCATCTTCTGGGCCAAAAACTCCAAGACCGTGATCGCGGTGTTTGTCCTCGTGGTTCTCGCGGTCCTCGCGAAGGGCGGTTACGACATCTACGCCACCCAGCGCGAAAAGTCCATCGCCGCCGACTACGCCGCCGCCACGACCGACGCCAAGCTCAAGTCCTTCATCGCCGCCAACGTCGCGCATCCGCTGGCGGGCATCGCCGAGCTTCGCCTCGCCGATGAGGCCTATGCCGCCGGCAACTACAAGGATGCCCAGTCCGGCTACGTCAAAGCCGCCGCCATACTCGGCAACACGACCTTCGGACAACGCGCCCGTCTCGGCGAGGCGTCCGCGCTGATTCAAGCCGGCAAACCCGCCGATGCCGAAGCCGCCCTGAAGCCGCTTCTCGCCGATCTGGCCGTTGCAAAAGGCATTCGCGCCGAAGCCGCCTACCAGCTCGCCTCCCTTGCCGTTGATGCAGGCCGGACCGATGAAGCGACCAAGCTCATCGCCCAGATTGCATCCATCGATCCGGCCGGACAATGGACGCAGCGCGCCATGATGCTTCAGTCGCGCATCCCGGCCCCGACGGCACCCGCGGTCGATGCCAAGGTCTCCGCTCCCGCGATCAACTTCAAGGCGACGCCCTGAGCGTCTTCCGACCGGCTTTTCAAGCCCGCCGACTTCGGCGGGCTTTTTTATTCGTACTGGGTCCAATACTCCGAAGCTTGCTTCGGCTTGGAGTTGTGGCCGCGAGCGCCAGCGAGTGATGGGTCGGCTCGCTGGCGCTCGCCGCTACGCTGCAGGAAAGTCGGCTTGGTCAAATGCTCGGGGCTTGCTCCGAGGATGTTTACTGGGCCAGGGCGCGGCTCAAGTCGGTCGCATGACGATAACCCAGGTGAAAGGCCGTGGTCTTCACCGTCCACCCTTCGTTTTGAATCAGGCGCAGGGCCTCCTGCTTTTTCGCCGTCCGGAAGTAAACGCCCGGCGCCACTCCCGCCTGTTTCATAAAAAATCGATTCAGCGTGCTGGGCGACATGCGCAGGTAATCGCACAACGCCGGGATCGGAGCGTGGATGGCGAGATTGGAGCCGATCCATGTCCGCACCCGTTCCCAAAGGAGTTCGTCCTCGGCCTGTGGCGCCCGGCTCGCTCGACCGAGCTCGACTTCCACCAGCGTGCGCAAAGCGGACAAGGTCCGGACGAGCGCGGCGTCGGTGCGGGCGACCTCGTCGCGGCAGTGCCGGTGCAGCTCCACGATGCGAGGCAGCGCATCCGGCCGCAAAGGGAGCAGTCGCACGCCGCCTGCCACCGGCTTTAATTCCTCTCCCTGTGGCGGATCGCGCCATACCCACACCAAAATCTCGACACTGGCGGAACGTCCGCTGGCGACGCTAAACAAGCATTCTTTGTCAATAATGCAGGCGCACGGAGCGACAATCCGATGCTCCGCGCCCGCTGCGGTGAACGTTATGTCGCCCTTCGTCACCAGATAGAAATTGATCCCGGGATCGTTGTGGCGGGGGAGAGGCACCCGTTTGAAATCCCGGGTTCCCCAGCCCAGATAGATCAGCGGCAAATCGCCGTGGCTGACCCAGCAAGGGCGGCCTTGAGGCGGTTTTATGATCCTGTGAGGGTGATCTGACATAAAAGCAGTTTGTGTCATGACGGCCGCTCCTGCTATCCCAATCTGCTTCGCAACGCATCGCACGCTGGAGTAGATTTGCCGTCGTCGATTATGACCGCCCCGCTTTTTCTTCGCATTCATCCCGCCGATAACGTCGCTGTCGCCCTGCGCGCCGCCGAGGCCGGCGTCGTCTTCGACGGCGTGACCGCCGCCGAGCCGATTCCTGCCGGCCACAAGCTTTCACTCTCCGCCATCGCGGTCGGAGAACCCGTCGTCAAATACGGCTACCCCATCGGCGTCGCCTCGGTCGCCATTCCTGCCGGTTCGCACGTTCACAGTCACAACGTCCGTGGTAATCTCCCCGAGAAACTCGCCTCCCTTCGCTTCGCCGATGTCGTCAAACCCCGCGCCGCCTCGGCCCCGCGAACGACCGACACCTTTCTAGGCTACCGCCGCCCCGACGGACGCGCCGCCACGCGCAACGAAATCTGGATCGTCAACACGGTCGGCTGCGTGAACGTCGCCTCCGAAAAAATCGCCGCCGCCGCCAATGCCGAACTCGCCACGCCCGGCTCCGGAATCGATGGCGTCCACGCTTTCCCGCATCCGTTCGGTTGCTCGCAGCTCGGCGACGACCTCGGCTACACCAAGAAGGTGCTCGCCGGTCTAGCCCGCCACCCGAATGCCGCCGCCGTCCTCGTGCTCGGCCTCGGCTGCGAGAACAACCAGATGAAGGCCTTCCTCGAATTTCTCGGACCGCAGGCCGCCGAGCGCATTCGCTGGTTCAACGCCCAGCAGGTCTCCGACGAGATCGAGTCCGGTGTCGAGGCCGTGCGCGAACTCGCCGCTTACGTTCGCCAATTCAAACGCGAACCTATCCCGGCCTCCGAGCTCATCCTCGGCATGAAGTGCGGCGGCTCCGATGGGTTCTCGGGAATCACGGCCAATCCGCTCGTCGGTCGCATCGCCGACCGCCACAGCGCCGCCGGCGGCACTGTTTTGCTCACCGAGGTTCCCGAGATGTTCGGCGCCGAACGCATGCTCCTCGAGCGCGCCATCAACGAGACTGTCTTCAACGGCGTCATCGATCTCGTGAACGACTTCCGTGCCTACTTCCAAAAGCACAACGAGCCCATCGACGAGAATCCTTCCCCCGGCAACAAGGACGGCGGCATCACCACCCTTGCCGACAAATCCCTTGGCTGCGTCCAAAAAGGCGGCCAGGCCCCCGTCGCCCAGGTGTTGCCCTACGGTGTTGCCGCGAAAGCCGGTCTCGGCGGCCTCGCGCTCATCCAAGCTCCCGGCAACGACGGCGTCTCATCCACGGCGATGACCGTCGCTGGCGCGCACCTGCTGCTCTTCACGACCGGCCGAGGCAACCCGATGGGTTTTCCCGTGCCCACGGTAAAGATTTCCAGCAACACCGATCTCGCCACGCGCAAGCCGCAGTGGATCGACTTCAACGCCGGCCCCATCGCCGACGGCACGAATACATTCGAAGCGCTTACCGACGATCTATGGAAACACATCCTCGCCATCGCCTCGGGCGCCGAACGCACCCGCAACGAAACCCGCGGCCACCGCGAAATCGCCATCTGGAAAGACGGCGTGACACTCTGAACTAGCTCCTAGCGACTAGAACCTAGCCACTAGCACCCCATGACCGAAACCATCCTCCAATTCGGTGCCGGCAATTTCCTCCGGGCGTTCGCCGATCTCTTTGTCGCCCAGGTCAACCGCTCCGCTGCCACCGCCGTGGGCAAGATCGTCGTGGTCCAGTCCACCGACCGCCACCGCGCCGACGCGCTCAACGCCGCGCACGGACGCTACCACGTCGCCATTCAGGGCTTCGCCGACGGGCGCGTGATCAACGAAGTCGAATCGGTCGATTCCATCTCCCGCGCCCTCTACGCCGGCACGCAGTGGGCCGAGGTCCGCACCTTCGCCCAATCGCCAGACCTGCGTTACATCTTCTCCAACACTACCGAGGCCGGCTTCGCTCTCGACGACCGCGACGCCGCCCGATCGGCCGCCGCTATCGCGCCGCACAGTTTTCCCGCCAAGCTGCTCGACGTCCTGCTTGCGCGCCACGCCGCCGGTCTGCCCGCGCCGACCATCGTCCCTTGCGAACTCATCGAGCAAAACGGACAAAAACTTCGTGCGCTCGTCCTCGCGCAAGCCGCCCGCTGGCAGGTCTCGCCGGCCGCGCTCGCCTGGCTCACCGACGCCGTGTGCTGGCTGGACAACCTCGTCGATCGCATCGTTCCCGGCGCGCCCGCCGAGCATCCGTTGAAAGCCGCCGATCCGCTCCTCCTCGGCGCCGAACCGTTTGCTTTCTGGGGCGTGCAGGGCGACGGACCTTTTCTCAATCATCCGGCCGTCACGCTCACGCCCGACCTCACGCCGTATTACCTGCGAAAGGTCCGCATCCTCAACGGCGCGCACACCGCGCTCGTTGCCCATGCGATGCCTCTCGGGTTGAAGACCGTGGGTGAATGTTTGGAGCACGCCGAGGTCGGCCCGTGGCTCCAGCGCGTGTTGTCCGATGAAATCGTTCCGGTCATCGCCGATCGCGCGCCTGCGGCCGAGGCCTTTGCCCGCGACACGCTGGACCGCTTCCGCAATCCCTTCCTCAACCACCAGCTCTCCAGCATCGCCCTCAACCACGAGGCCAAGGTGAAGGTCCGTCTCCTTCCCACCATCGAGGACTATAAAAACAAGTTCGGCAAAGCGCCGCCCTTGCTCTCTGCTGCCCTTGGCCTGTAAGCGTTTTCCCCTGTTTTCAACCCAACCATGAGCCTCAAGATCAAACCTGCCTCCGACTGTTTCTACGACCAGCTTTCGCTGGGCGAAGTCATGCTCCGCCTCGACCCGGGCGAGGGCCGCGTGCGCACCGCCCGCGCCTTCACCGCCTGGGAAGGCGGCGGCGAATACAACACCTCCCGCGGCCTGCGGAAGTGTTTCAACCTGAAGACCGGCGTCTGCACCGCCTTCGTGGACAACGAAGTCGGCCACCTCGTCGAGGACTTCATCATGCAGGGCGGCGTCGCCACCGACTTCATCAAATGGCGCGAGGACGACGGCATCGGCCGCACCGTGCGCAACGGCCTGAACTTCACCGAGCGCGGCTTCGGCATCCGCGGCGCTGTGGGCGTGCCCGACCGCGGCAACACCGCCGCCTCGCAGCTCAAGCCCGGCGACTTCGACTGGGATCACATTTTCGGCAAGCTCGGCGTGCGCTGGTTCCACACCGGCGGCATCTTCGCCGCCCTCTCCGAGTCCACCGCCGCCCTCACCATCGAGGCGGTCAAGGCCGCCAACAAATACGGCACCATCGTTTCCTACGATCTCAACTACCGCCCGTCCCTCTGGAAGACCATCGGCGGACTCAAGAAGGCCCAGGAGGTCAACCGCGAGATCGCCAAGTATGTCGACGTCATGATCGGCAACGAGGAAGACTTCACCGCCTCGCTCGGCTTCGCCGTGAAAGGTGCGGAAAACCTCGCGCACATCGAGACGGACGCCTTCAAGGCCATGATCGAGACGGCCGTGAAGGAGTTCCCCAACTTCAAGGTCGCCGCGACCACGCTGCGCCACGTCATCACCGCGACGATCAACGACTGGAGCGCGATCCTCTGGCACGACGGCAAGTTCTACGAGAGCCGCAAGTATCCCGGCCTCGAAATCCTCGACCGCGTGGGCGGCGGCGACTCGTTCGCCAGCGGCCTCCAGTTCGGGTTCCTCTCGAAGAACGACCCGCAGGCCGCCGTCGATTACGGCGCGGCCCACGGCGCGTTCGCGAGCACGACCCCGGGCGACACCTCGATGGCGACGCAGAAGGAAGTCGAAAAACTCATGAAAGGCGGCGGCGCCCGCGTGGTGCGGTAAATAAAGTAGACTCGGCGTCCCGCCGCGTTTCTCAGTAGACCGCGAGCTCGCTCGCGCTCCTCATCCCGGGCCCAAAACGCTCGGGATTTTTATTGCCCGACGCTGAACTGCGTTCCACGCCTCGTTGAATTACCAGTGGTCGACCATCATATTTTTGATAAGCCTTCGATATGCACCCGCTGAAATTTCTGGAGGCCACACAAATACCAGCTGTTCGCGATGCCGATGGCTCGATTCACAATGCGGTATGCAGAGAGTCCCTCATCAGATTCAAAGCGAACATTGGAATGGCATGCGGTTTAACAACACTTCCCGGATTCACATTTTGGACAGCGATGGAATGGATGGCCGCCAGTATGCGTGCCAAAAATGAGACTGTGGGAGAGCAAGCAAGCCCTGCACAAATTCAAGCAGCGGCAAATACTATAGGCCCACTCGCGGAGTGGTATATGGCTAAAGCGATGCAGGTTGATCGCAGCGTGCAGGTTGAGCATCTCGTCGAAACAACGACAATGTTCTCTAAGTTTGTTATGGATGCCGGTCCATACGCTCACGGTATCTTGGAGAATCTCCTCAAGAGCATTTTAGTTCAGGCTTGGGGCGCATTTGAGGTGCTTGCGGAGGATCTTCTTACAGGTGTAATTGAAACTCACTCAAACTGCTTCGACCCACAAAAAATCGCGAAAAAATTTTATTTTAGGAAGCGAAGCGCCATCCGGGACTCATACGACAGAGCTTTCGCAAGCGATCAGGCAATAGTGGCCGCGACTACCGATTCATCAGTTGATGCCCTCTCTGTTTTAAGAAACGTGCTGGTTCATAAGTCAGGCATCGCAGATGCCATGTTTCTAACGGAGGTAGCAAATATTCCGCTGCTCGCAGAGTTTAGCTCACTCACATCCGGCTCACCGTTGAAAATCAATGGAGTCCATGTTTCGACAATCGTCAGCCCAACTGTGGTCAATGGATATTCGTTGGTGAAAGCGGTGGACAACTGGCTAGCAAAAAAAGCACTACCCGCCTGAGTTTTCACTCAGGTCTCGTAAGTCGCCAAATCGGTCACGCCGAGCATTCTTTATTAGGGAACCTCTGAAAAACTCAGAGCAAAATCGGAACATATTTTACAGCAAGGTGTAATGATATAAATGAGCCACCAAACCACCTTTCTATCGCTGGGATGCCTGACGAAGCGG